>NZ_JAQSLN010000001.1:0-600000 GCF_028649655.1 Halobacteriovorax sp. GB3 | reverse complement strand
CCATTACTCACCAATTCATTTGCGGCTGAACTAAAAATTTTCACAGAAGATTCTGCTCCTTTTCAATATAAAGAAAATGACAAGATCAAAGGGATGGCCTCTGATATTGTTGTAGAGCTAATGAAAAGAGCAGACGTTAAATACACTCACGAAATGGCCCCTTGGTCGCGAGCCTTTAACACTGCAAAAGAGAATGTGAACAATTGTGTTTATTCCACAACAGAAACTGAAGAAAGAATGCCTCACTTCAAATGGATTGGACCTCTCGTATCAAACGACTGGGTAATCATGGTTAGAAATGATTCAGATATTAAAGCAACAGACTTAAGTCAGATCAAAGGAAAACCAATTGGGGGCTACATTGGAGATGCTCTTGCTGAGTATTTAAAATCTAATGGTCACACAGTCGACGAAGCGGCCAATGATACTCAAAATGCTAAGAAATTAAGTTTTGGAAGGATTGATATTTGGGCAACCTCTAGTGCTGTTGGTCCTTACTTAGCTAAAATGAATAACATTACTAATCTCAAAGAGCTCTTTACCATTAAGAAGACCGTAATGAGTATTGCTTGTCATAAAGATACTGATGGAGCCACCGTCAAAAAGCTTCAAGATACACTTAAAAAGATGATTGACGATGGTACCGTTGAAAAAATTAAATCAAATTATAAGTAATTCTTATCGGCATGGGTAAGTTGATTTAGCAGTCATTTCACAAGCTGACCTTAGAAATCCGCTCACATTGCGGCAAGCTTCTAAGGCAGCTTTTCTCTTTATACAACTCGTAAGCGTATTATTGTTATTTGAGTTTGAAGGTGTTCTTCTAGAATAGGTTTTATTCGCTGATTTTTGACTAGATTTAATCAATTTCTGAATCTGTGCCATCATTTCCTTATTTTCAGTAATCGCTTTAATTCTTGAATCATAAGTTGCTGTCACTGTTATCATCGCCTCGATAATCTTTTCATCAAGACCCATTCCCTTCAACGAACCTATTTCTTCCATCGTAAAGTTTTTATATCTTTCATTAGTTGCCTTAATTTTGGCAGAGAGAATTGAAGATGAATGCCCCTTTTTCTTGAGCTCTATTACTTTTGCTACATTAAAGTTTTCAGGACCAATTTCTAGCAATTCAATTTCTCTTGCATCACTAGCTGGAATCTGGGACATATAGTTGGCATTAATTGAGATTAATTTTCGATAATGGGAAAAACGAATTGGTTTCTTCTTTACTTTAGCAACATCAATAGCACTAGCAACAGCTGAACTGATGTGCTTTCCCTTAGAAAATGATTCAATATAACCTATGTAAGATTTGAATGTATTGTTTTTAGATGCTCTAGAAAAGGCCATATCGTCTTCTTTTTCAAGCTCACTCAGTCTCTCTTTGATCTCTGGTGCACTCTTAGAAGAAGGATATTGAAAAAGAAAGTTCTTATAACCAGAAATAGTGTCATCTTCTTTCGCTTTAGCTAAAACTTTCTGTTCTTCTTTATCAAAGTGATTAGTCGTTACAAACTTTGTTGAACGGAGCAATTGACCTCTTTCAGCAACCTTTTTATCAACAATATCTGGATCTATATCAACGGTCAAAAAAGGACGATTCATTTTGTGTTTCTTAGAATACTTCCAAGTATAAAGAACAAAGTGTTTTTTTCCACCCTCAAAGTCAAAATCAATTTCTTTGAAGCTATCGTAGTATTTATTGAACCAATATGTAGTAGCATTTCCTCCGAAATAACAAAGTAACTTGTGCTTTCCGGCCGGAGCTTCCACCCTTAGAACATGAGCATTATTCAATTGACCAATATAGGTTTTGTTCACGTACAACTTACAACTTCCACTTCTATTTTGTTGAGTTACATAAAAAACAGTTTTTTCAGCAGGAATTTCTGCATTGAGATCACTCTTTTTTTTAGGCTCTTTTTCAACTGGTCCAATATAGGAACTCGTCGTAGCACACCCCATAAGTAGAAATAGTAATAGATAAGAGAATTTCATTAATCACCTCGCTTATAATTATTATACTCACTGAAATAAACCGAATTTCTTAATTAAAGCTCAATTTCTTTGTCATTTTTAAAGTAAGAATTCTAGAGTCAGGGCCATAGTCTCAAGTAAGAAAGTTAGATGGGATATAATAAACACTTAAAAAATCAATAGTTACATTCTTTAATTTTTCAAAGAAAAAAACCGATTTTTCCTACTGTTGTAAGCGATTTCTACGAAAGATAGAATGAACTGTGAAGTATTCAAAGGATCAAAATGAAAAGAAGATCATTTCTATTATCAACGACATTATTTCTTTCATCTTGTGCTTCGAAAGTTAAACGCTCTCCTAGCTCTACTTTATTTGATATCTTTCGATCCAAGCCTCAAGGATTATCATCAAATGATTTTGATCAAATAGAAGATTACTATGATCTCATTTGTATTGGTTCTGGATACGGCTCAAGTGTCATTGCTGCTAGAATGAGTGAAGAGTACCCAAATTCAAAAATTTGTGTCTTAGAACGAGGTAAAGAGTTTTTTCCAGGAGACTTTCCAAAATCATTTGCCAATGTTCTTGGGGAAATGCACTCTAAAGCAAACCCTCTTGGACTTCTTAGTCAGAATTTAGGGGCAGAAGAGGATTGCGATTTAGATATTATTGGTGCTAATGGGCTCGGAGGAACTTCTCTTATAAATGCAGCAATTAGTATCGCTCCAACAAAAGAAGTCTTCCTACAAAAAGAATGGCCAAAAGAAATTAGAGAGAGTGCATCGAAAGGACCTGATCATACACTTGGCGAATTGGGAAAGTACTACAGTCGCGCCGATAAAGAGTTAGGAGCAAGCTATCAAGAAGATCAATTAAGTAAAACTAAGAAATCAATTGCATTTAAGAAAGCTTTTGAAAAGGCCAAAGTAAAGCTTAGTTTTTTAAAATTAAATATAAATTACAAGTCAAATATTAAGTCAGATAGAAATGATTGCACCCTTTGTGGGGATTGTTGTTCAGGTTGTAATGTAGGTGCAAAAAACATACTTCCCTATAACTATCTCTACAAAGCTAAAGAAAGTGGATGTTCTATCTTTACAGAAACAGAAGTCATTGATCTTTATAAAACAAAGTCAGGTTATCGAATAGAGATTAAATCATCTTCTAATCTGAATTTTGATAAGAAAATTATAAATGCAAAAAATATTGTTTTAGGAGCAGGATCTCTTGGAAGTACAAAACTTCTGTTAAAAGCGAGAAAGAATGGGATCAGACTTTCTCAAAAAATTGGTGAGTCCCTTTCATTAAACGCTGATGTTCTTGGCTTTTGCTACAATGGACACGAAAAAACGCAATCAGTTGGAACAGGAGTCAATAAGAGATTACAATTAGTCCAGGGTTCTGTAGGTACAGGAATTTCAACAGTTGCAAACTTTAGGGATCTCAACAAGGAACGAGCTCTCGAAGAACAATTTTTACTTTTAGAAGGAGCCATCCCCTCTCCTCTTGCTTCTACTCTAGCTTATGGCCTTTCTATGTTTGCAAAAGCAAATAAGAAAGATTTTAATTTTTCAACTGAGCAATGGGATAGAGTTGAAAGAGACAGTAATATTACAAATAATTTTGGAAAATTCGAACAGGATGGAGCACTCAATTATTCAACTCTCTTTCTTGCCTGTGGACATGACTCTTCAGGTGGAAAATATATTTTAACTGAAAACGATGAGATAAAAGTTATCTATCCAGATATTGTAAAAGAATATTTTTATAAAAATATCACTTCTCATATGAAGGAAGTATCTAAAAAACTAGGTGGACATTATCTCGATAATCCAAGAACAAGTATCTTCAAAGATAAAATGATGGCCACACACCCACTTGGGGGATGCCCTATGGGAGATGATGCTACAAAAGGAGTCGTTAATCATAAAGGACAGGTATTCAATGGAAGAACAGGAATACACAAAGGACTTTATGTTGTCGATGCTTCAATTATCCCGCGATCTCTAGGTGCCACACCATTATTAACAATTAGTGCGCTAGCTGAACGAATCAGTGAAAAGATGATTGAAGACAATATTATTTAAAATTAATTTAAGGCCATGAGACATTAGAGATTCTCAATGGCCTTTGCGACTAACTTCTCCCCTTCAGGACAACATGTCTCGATCTTAACACCACCCCTAACCTTATCTTGCTCTAGTAACAAAAGCGCCTTTCCATGAGTTGGACATTCAACATCAGAGAGTTTTTCTTTCATTGAAGTAAAAATATCCTGGGCCTTTTCAATAACAGCTTCTTGTACTTCTTTTGTTTCATTTTCTTTCATGAATACTCCTTATTCATTTTTATAAAGGGCACTTGGCATTGAGAAGTGCTGAAATATTTTTTTTAAACGTTCGTAGTTCTTTAATTCTGTTTTCTAAATCATGAAGTTTATCTTCAAGTTTCAATCGAATTTTTCCTCTCTCTTGTCCCAGATCTTGGATTAGCGAAGAAAGTTCTTTAATTTCAGAAAGAGTAAATCCTAACTCCTTTGCTTGGATAATCAACTTCAACAAATGAACGATCTCATCAGGGTAATTGCGATATCCGTTATTCGCCCTCATTTTCGGTATTAAATTGATTTTTTCGTAGTAGCGAATCGTTGAACTAGGAATTCCTAGGGCCTTAGATAATTCACCAATGAGCATAGGTTCTCCTTGACCTTAAACTATACTTTAACCTTTATACTAATTGAAAGAGGAGATTAAATGAAGACTATTCTCATATTTTTTATTGCGATATTTTGTTTCCATTCATCAGCAAAGACATCGTTTACAATCATAAACACAGGGCATGCTGAATCTTTAGAAATGATTAGTATAAGTGATGGTAACTTTAAAAAAGTTAGATTCAATCATGCGGCGTTTGTCATTAAACATAAAGAGAAAACAATACTCTTTGAAACAGGTATTGGTTCTAATATTCATAAGGAATTCAAAGAAAGTATGCCATTTTGGGCAAGGCCAATTTTTCATTTCACATTCATTGAAGGAATAAAGTCACAGGCCCCCCAACTGATATATGATCATATTATTTTAAGTCACGCCCATTGGGATCATGCCGGTGGATTGACCGACAACTTAGGTAGACGTCCACTGATTGGACCTGATGAAATAAAAGAAATTCAAGGTAATCATATTGTTCATCACAGAACATTTCCTATTCATTTCAAAGATAATCACCCAATTTCATTTCAATGGACTGAAAAACAATATTTAGAATTTGAAAAGCATTATGACTTATTTGGAGATGGTGTTGTTATTCTCGTGCCCCTTCCAGGTCATTCATATGGATCGATTGGCCTTATTCTGAATGGAAAAAAAGAAAAAGTCTTTTTTGTTGGTGATGCCATATGGTTAGAAAAACAGCTCGATCTTATCTCTCACAAGGCCTTAATCCCATCATATTTAGTAGACAGAGATAAAAATAAACTTACGACTTCACTAGAAAAAATAAAGAGGCTGCGAGATAAATATAAATTTAGGGTAGTACCTACTCATGACTCAAAAGTACATGATACCATTGGATACTACCCGCTATGGACTAATCTTTAGTAAACTTTATTAAAGGCAATTATCTATTAGACGAGTTAATCCAACAGTTAACGATTTTAGATGTTGATTTAAATATCTTTCGCTTTTTAGATTTGCTTCATATCCTATACGAATGAACTCTCTTATTTTAAATGAGAGAATAGCATACGAATTAATTTCGTGTTTATTATGTTGATTTAAATCCGTTGCCTCGAAAATTTCATTTTTTATAATTTCATTAATTTCAACTTGAGTATCAAATTGTTTTTCAATTTTTGAAAGTCTCTCTAATAGCTCAGTTTTTGCATATTCTTTACAATCTCTTGTCGCTGCCATCGATGTAAAAGAAAATAGAATAGATAAACAAATAATTACTTTTTTCATAAACTCTCCTATATTTAACTTAAAGGAGTCCTAGAATAAGATGATTAGAAAATCGTGCATTATTTATTTGGAACTTAGGAAAAAGATACACAAGAAACATTTAGACAAATAAGGCCAAAAAAAAGGCCCTGCAAATGCAAGGCCTTTCTATAAAGTTTTTTTTACTTATTAAATTTCGCTTAAACAATCTACTTTGTAACCTGGAAGTGGAAAACAAAATTGAACTTCACCATTGCTTTCTTCTAAACGACCTGAAACACCAAAAAACTGTAGATTATCAACATCTTTATCGAAGTAAAACTTAATGTACCCATCGCTAATTCTTACAACAGGGATATCTCTTGAGTCATTAAGAAGAAGTTTCTTCTCTTCGATGACAGCTTCTACTTCTCCATCTGAATTAAGATCAGATGCAAATTCTACGATATACTTATCACCTTCATAAGTTTTTCCAAGAAAGTAATCTACTGATAGATCAGTTGCAAAAGAAGTAATTGATGTCAGTAAAAATAAACCGGCCATTAATGATTTCATAAATCTCTCCCTAGTTGTTTCAATTTATAAAAAAGAAGTATCACAAAATCTTTCACAATAAATGTGAAATGTCTTTGCTCTGTAAAATTTATTTGATCTCAAGTATCCACTGACGAATAAGTTCCTTATCTCTATCACTTAGAGCATCTGGACGAGCTGGTGGCATGGCCATATTAGAGCTTTTTCCAATTGCGCGAAGATAAAGATCACTTTCAAGAGGTTTTCCGGGTTCGACAAGCCCTGACTCCACAAGGCGATCAATGACTAACTTATCTTCTCCTAAAAACTCAGAGTGGCAACTGAGACAATGTTTACTTAAAACTTCATTCGAAACTTTTTGAAAACTTGAAAGAGCATAATTGGTTAGAAGTTGAACTTCTGCCTTTTGTTCGTAAAGAGACTTCTCACCTTTTGCAAGCACCATTAGAGTTTTATTTTTATCGTCGATAAAATAAATCTCTCCTAGCTTCCCAACATGTAATCCAACTGGAGCACCCTTTGGACGAAGCCCCTTTCTTGCATTCCAATCAAAAACCAGATTCGTAAAATGCTCGTTTCTTAAATTCTGTGTATTTAAATTTAAATGAATGAGTCTTTGACCATATTTTCTATAACCATGAAGTGAAACGATAATACTCCCCTCTAGCTCAGGAAACATCTCGCCTTGATACAAAAGCGCATCTAACGGTGCCGAGTGGGCGGGCAACAGACCAATGGGTAATTCATACTTTTCACAATTTATTTTTGGTACAGAGCGATTAAAAAAGCTTCTCTTATAGGCCTTATTCAACTTATTTTTCTCATAGCAATATGGCCAACCATAATGAGAATCTTCAATAATGAGATTGATTTCTTCAAGGGGACCCTCTTCATCATTAAAATCCATTCCATTATTAAATTGAATGATCTCACCACTTTCAAGTTCTACGATTCCCATTGAATTTCTAAGTCCTCTTGCAAGGATTCTTGTAAACTCAACCTTTCCATTATCGCTGATCTCATACTCATAAAGAGCTGCTTCTCTATCGCTTTCAAGGCAAGGATAAACAGGTCTTCCCTTAGAATTTAAACACTGATCACTTGGTGCACCAAGATTGACGAGAATACGTTGATCACGAGTGATGAGAAATTCACTTAGCGGATGTTTTCCATCCGATGGTAAATTAGAGATCACAATTTCTTTTGTACCATTAGGATCGTTAGGATTGAATCGAAAGATCTTATCTGATTCGCCAACATACACGAGACCATTTGGGCCTTTTCTAAGACCATGAGGCAAATTTAAACCTGAAAAAACTTGTTTAAGAGAGCCCTTTGAAAAACGCCACAATATCCCATTGCCTTTATTCCAATTAACCATATCAGTGATATAAAAATCACCATTATCAAGCTGAATGACTTTTCGTGGCTTTTTAAGACCATCGTTTGAGTTAATGATCATTCCAACACAACTAGAATCAATACTAGAGACAGGCACTTGATCGTAACCAAAACATTGTTTCTTAGAATCAAGAAGATATGATGAGCTTTCTTTAGAGAAAACGTTAAAAGAAATCATTAAAAGAATGCTAATTAAATAATTCATAATGGGCCTATCTTTGAATAATGTAGGACCTTTATATCAAGAAAAGTCATTTTGCTTGGACAAGTTGAAAGAAATACACTCCTCTATCAGGAGATGAGGCTTGGCATAAAAAATGCATTTAATTACCTACATATAGATGGCATTGCATTTCTTATAAGTTAGCAAAAATAAATTGTTTTGATTTGTATAAGCTTTATACAATAAAGAAGTTTTTCGACACAAAACAAGTAAGGTTAGAAATGAACTCATTTTGGAAAAAAGTTACTTTTATATTAATTATTCTTTCTGCGCAAAAAACCCTTTCAGCAGAAAAGTCTTGTCATGACCTCTTAGAGGCTTTTCATAGAAAAGTAGTCAAAACAACTGATTTTCAGGGGCTAAAGATTCTTCCGATGAAAGAAGTCTTAGAATACGCCTCTCAAGTTAAATATGCCTTAGAAATTAGAAAGGAATATTTCAATACAAATAAACCTTGGGAAAAATTTCATGATATTTTCCCTCATAATCCAGCTCAGACATACTATCGTGTTATGACCTTAGATAAGGATAGCTTAGAACATATTCTAAGAAATGGAATTGAACCTGAAAAAGCATCCTCATGGGACGGTCATTATATTTCTACAGGGGTTCGACTCAACTACGGCGTTGCGGCCTCAAACTTTCGAGGAAATATTCTAAAAGTTGATGGAGATCACCTCATTTTGAATATAATCTTCCAATTTGATGCAGATAAACTACCTTGGCCAAGTTCCGACAGACCGAAGGTTGCAGGAAGATTAAAAGAGACAATACCAGTTGAAGCGATTACCAACGTTTGGGCCTATGATTTACAACGAAATGACATTTTTCAGATAGGCTCTAGGACAAGCGAAAAAGAATGAGAAAAGTATCTATATTCGCTCTCACTTTAGCGACACTATTCAGTTTAAGTTTTTTATCAGTAGATAACTCTTACTTTAGGAAACCTGCACAGATAACTGACTTCTCATCTTATCATCAGGTTGATGGCGGTAGCATTGAGAACATCCCCAATAATAGTGTTGTGGAAGGATCTTTAGCATATGATGGTATGCAACCCAACTACATTATCGATCTTGATACTCCTCTATTAAAGCAATACCTAAATGAAGCGAAGTTAATTGGAGAAGAAGAATCCGATTTTTGGACAAAGATTTCTAAAATAAGTGATCTAGTTTCTAAGAAGGCCCTACGTGAGCGCGACTATGATTCCCCTAGCTATATAAACCTAACCAGATACTACAAAGATAGTGAACTTGATATCCCACTAAGCGAATACATTGACTGCTCTGTTGGTGTTTGTCGTGAACACGCTCTACTCATTCATCTACTTTTAAATAGTGCAGGAATAAAAAATAAACATACGTACGCTGAAATACGACGGGTTAACAATGCCGAAGATTATAATATTGTTGAAAACCACGGATTTGTCACAGTTGAACACAAAGGAAAGACATGGGTCGTTGATTCCTACTATAAAGGCTTTAATGGCTATCTTCTCAATGATCTACTAAGTGAAAATGGAATCACGATCCAAAGTGAAAAGGCACCAATTGCCAAAGAGCTAATAGATTTTAGAAGAATTATAAAAATCCATGATTACCCAAAGGTATGGATTCCAAAAAATAATGAAGGTTGCTTAGAGCTAATGGATAACTTTCACAAATCGTGAACTGATGAACTTATTCTGACAGTTCTTACAAGAGCAGAAAGAACGTTTCTTTCCATCGCACCTTTCTATCTTTTCACAAATTCCAGAGATCGTTTCTCTTTAAACTTAAACTAGATTTGAATTTCGACATAATGAAATTATTGGCAGTAAATCTCTTTATCTCTTTTAATCATTCCTAATTCAACCGAATATTGTTTTTTTAACTTTGGTCGAACAGTCCAAAGGAAATTGAAGAATTCTTCAGCTGCTAAAACAACTTCTCGCATTAACTCTTTTTTATTGGCCGTCGCTTTGTACTCTTTATTATAAAAGATATCTACTTCCTCTGAGTTTTTCACCCGAAAATCAAGATAACCGTATGTCTCGGCATAAGTATGTAAATAGTCCTTCTCAAAACGACTTTCACTTAATCCTATATACAAAAATGTCCAATAACCTATTAATTCATCCCAATTTTCACAGTCCACAATTACGCTATCACCAATTTTAAAAAGAACTGCTCCTTGAATATGGTCATACATATCATGTTGAATTGGAAGTTCATGGACATCCTTCATTTTTACAAAATTGTTTTCAAAATCTTTATTATAATTATAAATAATTCTTCTACGTTCGATTTTTTTTACACTGTAAGCAAACGGTATATCCCAACTTGTCTGAATAAAAGTTTTTAAAGTAATTTTTTTCATTTTTAATCCATTGGATATAATTGTGTAATTACACCCTTATTTATTTGTACTGAAACTTTATCACTGCCGATTCGTTCAGTTAACTTAATTATTTAATTGAATGGTGCTCATTTCCCCTATTGGAAATTGTAGTTATGCGGCGATAAAAACAATGAATACTCAAATAACAGAAGAACGAAAAAATTAAAAAAACTTTCTCTTGTCTTGCTCAAGAAATTCAACAACCCAATCATAATCCTCTATTAATTTTGGGCGAATTTGCCAAAGAACTTGGAAAAAACGATCTGCCTCTAAAATAATAGCTTTCATTAACGATAGTCTATCTACAGAAGCTTTTTTTTCTTCATTGTAATAAATGTCTACGAGGCCACTATCTAATGGAATAAAAGTAAGTATACCATAGGTATCAGCGTACTCATGATCACAACGTTTCAAGAGAGAACTCTGACTAACTTCCCTATATAAAAATGCCCAGAGATAAACTAGATCATCCCAATTTTCCCAATCAGTAATTTTCACATCATTGACATAGAAGACAATGGCCCCTTCTATATAATCATACATTCCCTCTGTAATGGGGTATTCACTAACCTTGTCGATTGGAGAAAAGTTGTATTTAAAATCACTATTATAATTATACAAAATTCTATTTTTAATGATTTTTTTAACTGAATAACAAAAATCATAATCATCTCTAGTTTTAATATATGTTTCTATAACAATTTTCATAAGCTCTATTTTAACGGAAATAATTGAGTCATAATACCTTTATTTATTACTACACGAACGGCTCTTCACTAAGTCTTATACTTATAATCAGCAGCTCCTCTGCTCTCAATATCAAAACACTCTTTAAGCAAATCAATAAGAAAATCACATAATTCTTTGCTTGTTTGTATGAGGAAATATTCTTTTTCAAACTTATTGATAAACTTGTTGGCCATCACTTCAATTCTTTTAATTTTCAAGTCAATATCAGAACGAGAATGAATAACAATAGAGTCACCAAATTCATCTTCTGTACCCATCTCTAAAAAAAGAAATAATTCATCATCTTCCAGACAAACATTGAAATTAGGACTAGATTCTTTACTATACAAAGATGAAGCTATTTTTTCCGGAGAATTTACACTAAAAAAATATCCGCTAAAGACAATATCATTACTAGCTTTCATAAGAGAGATGAGTTCCCCAAAATTTTTAATTTCGAATACATCTGATGATTCCCTAGCTTTTTGAAATCCATCTATAACTTTATGATTCGGTTCTCCTCGAAAATTAATTTCATTAGTAACTATATATGACCAAAATGTTTTGAAACTGTATACGAGATAAAGCTCTTCTTAAACTTATTCTTGACCGGCCCATTGATCGCGCACTCAACAATCAATTTTTCTTAACATCACTCAAGTAAAATATCTCAGAATTAACTTTAGCAAAGACTAACTTTATATAACTTTAATGACTATCTTTTTTGAATTCCTTGTAGACAAAATGTGGATCAAAATTCCAAATCAAAACAAGCCTCTTCATAAATCTAATGTCCCTTTTGTCTTAATATCAAAACAATTTAAAAGTAGCTCTTCCAACAACTTCACGACCTCAAGAACATTTTTCTTTTTATGGAAATCTTCTTTAAACTTTGAAATAAATAAATTCGTCCTCTTTTCAACTTCACTTATTATGTCACTAATATCAGTCTTTGATTTTATTATAATTCCATCTTTATAATCGCCATCTTCATCTATATAAAAATGAACAAAGAGATCATCTTGTTTAAGAATTTCAGTTAAATCTGGGGTATTACTGGCTTTGTCGAAGTTTAAAGCTAACTCTTGAAAAGATGAAGTTCTATAAAGTGTAGCTCCTGATACATCTGATGAACTTATTCTGACAGCATTTACAAGCTCCCCAAAACTGGAGATTTCTAAGAGAGCCTCATCTGAACTTTTCTCAAAAACATTATTCTCTAAATATTCCCACTTGGAGGATAAATACAAACGGTCCTTTAGATACGTAGTAGTCTCATCTGCTCTTGAAGAACTTATTCCCATATCACCAAAAAAAGATCCTACAATTAGTTTATCCTTCTTTCGTGCTAAAAAATAAGATATTGCTTGATATAATAAACTATTAAATCCGGCGGGGGTTCCATAGACATAGAAATACTCATACATTAATGAGGTAACTTCTTTATTATTACAATAATCCTCCCAAAAGGATTTGTTATCAGATAGGTAAAAACCACTTCCTAAGAGATACTCTCCATCATTAAAAGTTACTTCATATTCATAGAAAACATTTTTAAAAACTTCAAATTTCAATTCCATAGAAGCTCCTAGCAATGATATTTATAATCTCCTATTTGAATATGAACAGGCCCTATTAAATTTGAGACTCATATACAAAGCTGTTATGGTGGACCTTACTTCCGAAATATCGAACTTTTTTGACTGAAAAAAAAGATACATTATTTCTTCGGCTCACGTATTAATTTTAGAAAGAGCGTAAAAAAGCAAAAAGAAAAAGAGAAAGATAGAAGAAAGTTCATTGCCACTTCTTGGCCAAAAACATTAATCATTAAGCTATATAGATATGCGCCGACAGATGAAAATAATAAAATATTGATAAGATAAGACTTTAAGCTTACTTCATTAAAATATCTATATGTGACGACACCTCTTTCCAGATATGGAAGAAAATATAAAATGACAGATCCGAAAAATATCCAAAGACTCAATTTCGAATAAAAAATTATAGCTATTATTAAATTTATAACTATGTAGAAACTTAATAGAATTCTTTCTTTTCTTCTATTTTTCAAAGAAAATCCTTTACTTGTTGGTTTTAGATGGAGAATCACCAAATCCACCATTTGGCACATATCTAATCGGACTAATATCACTTGTATGTTAAAGATCTGGATGACTAGGGTCAATTGTCTTTATAGTATCCGTATTACTTCCCTTACTTTGTTCCCGTGTATGCCGCGCCTTCGGCGAGCTTCACTTCGTCACGTACCTCTGCTCGCCAAAAAATTAATTACGAGTTAAATAGGCCATTCTTTTAGATATGGCATCTTACTTGCTTATAAAATAAGTAACTTACTCATTAAACAAGATAACCTATTGATAAAAGGGACTTATGAAGAGAAAGTATGTCTATTTTTTAAACATTGTATGCTTTATTTTCAGTCTGTATAAGGCAAACGCCGAAGAATATTCTCTTAAAGAAATCACGAAAATTCCTTCCCAAATCAAGGCCGTTTCAAATGATTTAAACCAGGCTAATGAAAATAATTGTTTTAAGCAAAAAGAAAAACTCGAAAATACCATAAACTGTAAATGGAATGATAACGATAAAATAAAGCTTAAAAAAGAAAACCATCAAGTCAGATGCCAATGGAGAAATGAAGTTGGTGAATTGAATTACCTGATAGAGAAAAAACTTGATAAAAAAGCAAGAGAGCTTTATTTGAGAGTTTTCAGTAATAACGAGTCCGTAGATATCCCTATTAATACTGATACAAGAGCTTGGTTCGAAGAAAGAGATGGCCACCAGTATTTAGTAAAAAATAACATTAAAAACGGAAAAAGACTTATTGCAAAAATATCTTCCCATTCTAAGTGGCCTAATAAAATAAGCTGGAACGAAGACCCAACAGAAACTCATGATCCAGAAAGAAAACTCTTACCATTGAAGACTCATGATGGAATAGATTTTTACTCATTTTATTATCTTCCAAAAGACTATAATTCTTCGAAGAAGCAAAAAGTTGTCATACTTCTTCAAGGAGGAACGGGGTCTTATCATAGTGAACCTGTATATGATGACTTCGAAGATCTTACTACAATTAATTTTCTAAGAGATGCTGGCTATACAGTCCTTCTTGCAAATTTTCGTGGTAAGGCAAAATTAAGTAATGAATTTAGGCTAACTGGACCAGGGCAAATGCATAATCATGGGATAAAAGACGTATTAACATCCCTAAAAGGCCTCTCTGACAAAGTACTTATAGACAAAGAAAATCTAAATATCATTGGTCACTCACGCGGAGGCCACATGGCAGCACTGATGGCGACTCGTCTATCAGAACATACAAATAAATACAAAATCAGTAAAACGGTTGCAAGTAGTGGCGTCTTCAATACTATTGATGGTTATTACTCTTATTACAATGATCTAGATCAAGAGCTTGATCAAGATAAAAACCTAGACTTTGTTGATGATGATTGGACTAATGGAGCTCTTTCATTTAGACCAGAAGGAAAGTTTACAGAGTCCCAATGGGAACAAGTAAAACAAATTGAAACAGAGGAATTCAAAAGCTTTCATAGAAAAAATTATGAAAAAGAAATGCCACTAAGTAATACCGAAGCTTACTTTAACCAATCCCCTTTTCATCATAAGCAAGGTTTTCAAGGTGAATTGCTAGCTTTAACAGGTAAGTCAGAGCTTCAAGGCAACACTTCAGTGCACTCACCAAAGCAATTTCAGGATGCCTTAGGAAAAGAAAAAGTTGAAGTTATTTTACACGACTGGGGGCATGGCTTCCCGACGTTATCTGAGATTCAAGATCCAGAAAATATCAAAGGAAGAGAGGGCTATGAGTTTTGGAAAAGTAATGTATTAGAGTTTTTAAAGAAATAAAATGGTGGACCCTAGTTCCCTTATATCGAACCGAAATACAAAAATTCTCACGATACTTAGAGTTTTATGATCTGGTAGCTTAATTAAAGGTATTTATAGATTCTGTATAAGTTTTTGACATATAAACACTTCACTAAACCATAATAACTATTGATATTTACCTAAGTTTCTATATAGTGTTAGGGAATTAGCAATAAGGTATAATTATGAAGAAAAAAGTCATTTTACTCATTTTCTCTGTTTTGTTAATTTCTTCTAACTCATTGGCCAGTGAAGTTGATGAGTTGATAAAACAATCAAAAGACCTCGTCTCAAAAATAAACACCCTTTTTAATGATAAAATTATTCTTGAAATAGATGACAAAAAAGAATGTGCAAAGTTCAACTCATTTATGAAGTATAGGCCTCCTGGATATGAATTTAAGAACGGTGGAAAATATGCAATTGTTTGTACTGACTATCTTCAAAACCTAACCGATATTTATACTGAAAGAGAGGCAAGGGATTTTCACTTATTTATTCTTGCTCACGAAACAGTGCATCTTCTCTATGGGCCAAGTGAAGTAGATAATCATGTTTCACACTACCTTGAACAAGAATTTCCAAGCGATTACGGTAATGAGATAGACTCAAGTGACCTTCAACACCTAAACATTGATGTTTTGGCGATGAAAATACTTAGGAGTTTCAATTTAAGTGTTGAGAATTATTCGCTGCCTTTCAAAGAGTTCGCTAAAGTAATAGGTCTGTTTCATACTGATAATTCATTAAATAAGCGTCTCGTTTATCGAGACTTATTTGTTAAAAATAGCTTAAATGAGCAGGTCTCTGAATGGACTCAATATGTTTGGTCTGACTCTCTGTGTAAGCGTTCAGGACTCCAATTCGGATTAACAAACCTTGGAATAAATCATAAAGAATTTTGCTTTGATGATCTTACTCCTTTTGTGAAGGAGAACCTAAAAGGTTCATTTGAAGATTATCTAATAGGTTTATAGTTCCTTTCTCTTTATCTATAATTATTGCTATACTAAGCGTAAGTAGTTTCTGCTTACTCGTTAAAGTCAAGTCAGCTCAAAATCACAATTTTTGGCTACGAATAGCCAACTCTGGTCACGTCCAGTCACAATGGTTAGTTTTGGCAACAGTCGAAGCGCGAATCAAACCCTCGATATCAATAGTCATTAAGTTATTGATTCTCTAAGTGTTTGGAATGGTGTCAACGATGTCTTCTTTGAATTTCGGGCGAAAAAAAAGGCCCTCAAAGAAGACCTAACGAAAAATGGTGGATTTTGCGTATTTAACGCATATTCAACCATTATAATAGGCTCTTTCACAACAGTAGCGAACTCGTGTTATGTCGAGTCACAGTGAGAAGAAAAAAGCTTAGTTTATGTTGAAAGATTGCCCAATCTATCTGTTTGAGCAAAGTGTTTTAATCTTGTGATTCTTTCAATATCAAAGTTAAATCAAAACGCTCTTTACTCATATCAAAGTTCCAATTTGCCTTAGTGATAAGGTTGTAACCAAATATCATTTCAGTATTGGAGGGAAAGTGGTTTTTGAGAGGAGTGAAATCCATTGCTAATACTTTTACGTCATTAAATACGGTTCCTGAGATTTCTAAATAACTCATATTCCAAAGGGTGAAGCTCACTTTGTTTCCAGTACTATCAGAACCATTATTTATATCTAGAGGATCAGAGAATAACTCAGGAAAACTTTCAACTAATTCTCTACTGACAACAGTTAGCTCTACTCCAGTGTCCCAAATTCCGCCATATTTCTTACTTTTACATATAAAATCAATACTTATATGTCCTTTTTTAGTGACGCTAAATTTGTGTGCTAATTCTTGATTCTTGCCATTAAATGAAAAGTTCTGCTCAAGTGAATTAAAAGTAAAAAATGTGTCACTTAAAGTATCTATTCCAATTGTTGTATCATGTTCAAATTCTTCTGGTAAAATACTGATTGGTACTTGTTTTAACTTCAGCGATCCAAGCTCAAGGCTCTCGCACATCATCTTTTTTGCATTTAGTTTTGCACCTGAAGCACTTTGAAATGAGTGATTTCCAATAAGTTCATTACTCTTAAGAATCGAAGCATTTTTGATGCCAGTAAATGTTGCTCCTGTATCAAAGAAGCATTCAGTCTCGGTTCCATCGATAGTAACACTTAGAAAAACTTTACCTGAGTTAAGCTCTCCATCTTTAAATCTAAGTTTTACATTTTTTGTTTTCATTGAATTATTCTATATTAATTAACAATTAGGCTCTCTTTTTAAAGTATAATTTGCTCCATCTTCACCTGTTTGATGAAATCCATAGCTTTCATACAATCTCTTTGCTGAGGAATTAGTTTTTAAAACATGTAGAGAGATTGCTTTATTATTTAAATCTGATTTTTCTACAATATTAGAAATTACCTTTTTCCCTATTCCTTTATTTTGAAACTCAGGCTGAATGGAAATACTTTCAAAGAAGAACTCATTATCTTTTTCTTGGACTACTAGTATTCCAATATCAACTTCGTTAGTTGTTATAATTTGAATACGTTCTGGACGAAACCAATTTGTTACAGTTTTGTCCCATTGCTCTTTGTCCCATCCCCACAATGGTTCTATATATTCACGTAGTGTTGTATGGTGAAGATTCAAAACAAAAGATAGATCATCCTGTTGTGCATTTCTTAAAGTATAATTTATATTTTTCATAATTAGATTTTATAGGAAAGTACGCAGTGCTTCGAGTAGGAAATTTTTGTGAAGATGTCCCAATACTCAAATCACTTATGACTTGGTTGGTCGATCTAGTTTAGACAGCCAACTCATTCTTGATAGCCGAAGTTACCTTAAGCATATTGTCGTTATTAAAGTTTGCTCCAGCTGCCATTCTTCTGATTGTAGCAATAGGAACATTAGATCGTCTTGATAGTTCTTCTTTGTTAATAATACTAAGATATCCAGCAAAGATTTCATGGAAAGCTTCTTTATCTCCATCCAAAATAGCTTCAGCAAGAGCTTCTGCAACAGCTTTATGACCTGCCCCCCCCAATTTTGCTTCCAGAAATAATGACGATAAAATTGTCAAATATGGAGGTAAATCATGGGAAACATTCGCTACAACGAAGAGCAAATCATTGCAAAGTTAAGGAAAGCAGAACTTCTCTTTTCTGAGGGGAAATCCAAAGGAGAGGTCTGCAAGGCCCTTGAAATCTCTCCAATAACTTTTGGACGATGGCGTAAAAAATACGGAAACATGACTAAGTCAGAAGCGAAAAAGCTTAAAGACCTTGAGAAAGAAAACGCTCGTTTGAAAAGGATCGTCGCTGAGCAAGCGATTGATCTCAGTGTCCTAAAGGATTTTGCTAAGGGAAACTTGTAAGCGCTGAGCGAAAAAGATTGGTTATTAAAAATGCTATGAAAAAGTACGAGCTTTCAGAGAGAAGAGCTTGCAGGATTTTTGACCAATACAGAACAACTCAGCGCTATAAGAAAAACGAAAGTAAATTCAATGAAGTATTGAGAGCTAGAGTTATTGAGCTGGCCAGTGAGTATGGACGGTATGGTTACCGCAGAATCACTGCTCTAGTGAATCGAGAGGGCTATCATGTAAATCATAAAAGGGTTTACCGAATCTGGCGGGAGGAAGGACTAAAAGTGCCTCAGAAACAGCCAAAACGAGGTCGCTTATGGCTAAACGACGGCTCCTGTATCAGACATAGGCTCCTCTATAAAAATCATGTTTGGTCTTACGACTTCGTCATGTGCAGAACTGAAGACGGTAAGGCCTTTAGGATTTTAAACGTAGTAGATCAATTTACGAGAGAATGTATTGGCTGCCTCGTTCAAAGAAGAATCAACTCCTTTGATATTTTAGAGTTTTTAGCAAAAGAATTTTTAAAGCGAGGACAACCTGCTTTTATAAGATCGGATAACGGTCCTGAGTTCATAGCGGAGAAATTAAGAGAATGGCTTTCTAGTCTTGAAGTTAAGACTTTGTACATAGAACCAGGTTCACCATGGGAGAATGGGTATTGTGAATCCTTCAATGGAAGAATGAGAGATGAGTTTTTAAATGGAGAGATTTTTTACAGTTTGAAAGAGGCTCAAGTTTTAACAGAGAACTGGCGAAAGGAGTACAACCACTTTAGACCACACAGTTCTTTGGGGTATAGGGTTCCTGTTCCCTTGGCAATTTTGCCGAGTTATGAGAAGGCGGAAGTCCTAGAGTGTATACAATAGAGTGGAAGCAAAGACGGGTGCAGCTCACAAGCCCTATTAAATTAGAGACTCTTTTTCTTCGAATATTTCTCATACCATTCACTAGAGGGCTCACCACTAACTAAAAAGTCATTCAAAAAGTGGGCCTCAAAGATTTTCCATGACTCTTTCTCAAATTGCTTCCAAATTTCAGTATTCCAAATATCCTCATGAGGAGGGTCACTTTTCACGCCAAAATATTCTATAACAGCATCGACAAGGTCACTTAATTCAGAAAGTTTTCTTGCCTCAATCTCAGACAAAAAGCCTTCCTCTACAAAGAAGTCCAAGCTATCCGGAATAGAACATGAATCTAATCCAATCAGGACTTCATCAAAGCATGACCAATAACCAGGAAGTTTACTTTCCCAAAGATCCTTTTGGAATGGAATACTTCCTAGCTGAAACAGTATTCGAGATAATCCATTTCTTAAACTTTCTCTTGACCATCCCATCGTTTACCTCACCAACCAATCAAGTTTTCTTAACGTTCACACAAGTAAATTTTCTCTAATTTATCTTTAGAAAAGATTAACTATATATCACTTTAAAGACTATCTTTTCTGATATTAATAGAGACAAAATATAAAAGAAATACTGCATTAAAACTTCGATATGTTTCTTAGGAAAGTTTCAAAGGACTTATCTTCCTTGAAAAAAAGACTTATAATTTTAAACATATGCTTCATTTTTCAGTTAGGGTTTCTATGAATAGTTATTTTTCAAAAGAAGATTCTTTTTTTACTTCAGCAATAATTACCAACGGTTTTGATATCCTTGAGGAGCACAGTCTAATTAAAGATGAAGCCTATTGTATTGGGAGCTTAACTAAAACGTTTATCGCTGTTGCTATGTTAATTCTTGAAGAAAAAAAACTGATTGATATAAAAGGTAATCTTCATGACTATATTCCAGAATTCAATAAACTAACTGATACAAAAGTCCCCATAAAAGTAGAGCATTTATTAAATCATACTTCTGGACTAATAACTCAATCAAAAATAAATATTAATTCGAGAGAAGAACTTGTTAAGTTATTAAACTATGATAAAATTCAATTAAAAATAAACTCTGATGATCTTTACGAGCCAGGTAGACATTTTCATTATTCAAATTTGGCTTATGCATATCTTGGTATCCTAATTGAAGTTGTCTCGAAGCAAAAACTTGAAGATTTTTTAAATGAACATATTTTAAATCCCTTAAATATGAAAAGAACAACAATCTCGAGTGAACATTCTAGTAAGCTTCGTACTGGGCATATGAGATATAAAGATAAACAAATACCTGTTCCCATTGAAAGCTTTGGCTACTATAGAGCAGCAGGTGGAATGATTTCAACAATCTCAGATCTCAAAAAGTGGATGGCCTTTTTACTTTATAATACGAATAATCTTCTCAAAGAAGAACAATTCAAAAAACTATTTAACTTTTCAAAAATAGATCATGATTTTACAAAAATCACAGGACTAGCACTCTATCAAACACTAAATAAAGAGAGTCATCATATAGGTCATCATGGAAAAACAGGTGGGTTTTCAACATTTTTTGGTTTACTCGAAGATCATAAATTAGGTGTAATTATCTTATCTAATACCTCATCAATTGATCTATTTAATATCGGTTGTAATATAGTTCGTGATTTACGAATACAAAATATGACTATTGAGGAGAAAAAAATCCTCAATCACCTGAAAGTTCTTTTACCAATAATTAACACAAAGTCTAAAAACTATCGGAGTCTATTTTCTCATGCCTTTATTAATGCTGTGGGCGGTGAAGAAAAGTTATATGATCAACTTATTTTTGAGTTTCATAAAAATGGACAAATAAATAACTTTTCTAAATGTAAAAAAATAGGGCCTAATTCTTTCATATTAGAGACTAATTCGAAAAAACAAATAACGATTTATTTCTCAGAGGAAGAATACCCAAAACTAGATGGAATCTATATTAACTAAATCATGATTCAAATTACCAAGTAATTCAATTTCTCTTTTCCAAAAAGACAAGAAAGCTCATTAAATAGACGATTATATACTTACCACCCTTACCTACTACATTTAAATTTTTCATAGGATCTACAAAAAGAAGTACGCAAACAAGAAGAAGTATCGCTAGATAGATTATTTTAAAATTACTCAACTTTTGATTAAATTGATAATACTCAAAAAAGCCAAGTTTTACAGGTAGAGTAAATGCAATAAAAAAAGAGAGGGAAAAGGCGGTGAAATATAACCAGTATTCGCCTGAAAGGCCATTATCTAAAAACCAGACAAAGCTCATTAGTGTGATGAAAATAAAATAATATAGATAAGCTATCTTTTTTAAACGATCCATCTTTATCCTTTCGACTCCGTAAAAAATCCTATCTCTGTTTTTTTAGTTGTTTAAATAATTTTTTTAATGTTCTCGTAAATTCCGCGCATTCGGTTAGCTTCACTTCTTCACAGAACTCGACACTCCAAAATAACTGCATTGAAAAACCACTTACCACCGTAAGCGATATATCTATTTTCATTTATCATTGCAATGGAAATTCATTGGGAAATCGGGTGATTTCGCAGAAAGTCTTATAAAAGTTGATGGTCGATATACTCCCATACCTTCTTTTACAAAAAACCCCTCGTGACTAGAGGGGCCTTAAAAATTAAAATTACTTTTCTTCTAACCCAAATCGCACGTTAAAAGCAGATGGTAAAAAACTTTTTAAATACGGCAATGATTCAAGCCAATTTGAAGTTTCGTTCAATCTCTCTGCTCTAAAACATAGACTTACTACTGAGCCAATTATAGGGCGATTTTTTGTGTTCTGAAGTGTTCTATCAATACAATCTTCAAGACCTGAATCGTTGTTTGATGCTATAAACTGAACACAAGCATTTCTTTTAAGTGCAGAAGAGACTGTCTGTATTGATTCACCATATTCGCCAATTTTTTTATATTTTTTTTCTAAATTTGAAAGACAAGAATCTACTTTATCTTTATCTACTGATTTCATTAAGGCCTTAACTGGAAAAGTATCACAAGTACTTAGCCCACTTAATGAACACTGATAACTGCTACGAGATGAATAAAACACACCTTTAGGAGCTTTATAACATGATTTAGATCTATCATCGATTATAAGTTTTTTTATAATTCCGCCTTCCAATAGACACTGGTCAGCTAACTTTTCTTCAAGTTTAAACTTTGCCATCTCTACTGCTCTTTTCCTATAAACAGATGAAGATTCATTTTCAAAAATTAAAGAGTCACCTAATCCAGTTGCATTCATAACTACCAAATTTGACGAAGATGCTTTTTCTTCTAGAGAAGCCACTGAGCGCTCAAGAAATTGGCCTTCCATCTGCGAACAACTAGTAATTAAAGAGCACAGACAAGTTAATAACAGAACAGATTTCATAATTCTCTCCTTGGGATTCAAAGTTATCGGATAGATTATGTAAATTATTAACCCTTATAATTTTAATAGTCTCCACTCCTGTTTAAAAAGCAGTGTCTAGTTTAAAAAAATGTACAAAGTTTAGACACTTTCAATTTCAACAGATCAAAATTACATCTGAGATTCCAAAAAAATGAAAATATTGTAAAAAACATTACTTGATAGAGAATAACATTCAGGCTTTACAAAAGTATTCTCACTATACTTTTTAGCTCGCTTAGAAGGAGAAATTATGAAGAAATTTTGTGTTACATTGACGGTCTTTTTAACTGTACTCTCGGGAGTTTGTTCAGCAAAAACGATTGGAGACAAAGGAGATGTAGAGTTAGAAATCGGAGAGAATGTTTATATGAAATACTTTAGCTATGGTAAAGGTAGTACCTCATATCTTAATGAAAAAGTTTTAGACATTTATGAGGAAAAGGGAAACGTTGACTATGTCTTTAGCAATAAAATGGAATTTAACTATGGTGCAAAAAGCGCTTATTCGCAAGATCCTGACCTTTGTTATGTATCGGAATCCGAGGGCCTTAAAGTCTGTATTGGTGACAAAGCTGTCGTTTATGGGCAGATTGGCGAAATCATTGGAATACAGGTAAGGCCATCAGGACTATTTTCTAAAAAGCGTCGTGTTCTAGTTGAAACTGAAAATGGATACTATTATTTCAAGAAAATAAGTAGTATAGGAATCTCAAAAAGATAATTAACCTTTAGCGAATATATTTAGAGAAATTTACAATAAATGTAGAGCACCAAAAGGTGCTCTTTTTTTATATCAATTCTAGAATGAAAGTATAAAAAATTGAGGTAGATGATCTCCGCCCACACAAATCGAACTATTATCTTAAATTCCAAGTCTGGAGTATAATTTTTTTAGATCATTTGAGTTTCTGATTACAACAAACTCCCCACTAAAAAAATCATCACGACTTTGATAAACTCTTGGTCCAAACTTCTTTGGATAAGAGAGTATATACTTGTAAAAGTCTAGGTTAATTCGTTCGATACAGCCCTCGGCCATATCTTCTCTTACTGACTTTCCAGTTAAGATAGATCTTTTTATTGCTCTATAAAGGCAAACATAGGGAGAAATATCAAAATGTATAATCATTGTAGCTTTAGGAAAACGTATATCGAAAGTACTTCCATAATTACCTTCGATTATCCACTTATCTCCTTCTACCAAACCCGTGACTGTTTCACGCCATTCTTCTAATTCAGGTCTTACCCAATTTGGTTTCCAAAAAAACTTATCCAAATGAATCAGTTTTAAGTTAAGTCTTTTTGAAAGCTCTTTACCTAGAGTTGTTTTTCCAGCAGCTGATGAACCTGTAATTAATATTCTTTCCATAAAGAACCTTGTGCGTTCGATTACTTGAGTTTTGTATGATTTTAATATGTTGAAATTAAAGTGTAAAAGAAATGGTGGGAATTTGAACTTAATGGGTAAATTTCGTAAATAGTGAATCTAGAGATAATTTTTAACATCTTCTTTTAGATCTGGAAGTAACCACTTGAGTTCATCTTTTAGCTCTGGCCTAATCTTCCATAAAAAATTAAAGAATTCGTCGGCTCCTCTTACGACCTCTTTTAACAATTCTTTTCTTCTAACAGTTGCCTTATATGACTTATTTAAATATAGCTCTATGATATCTTCGGATTCATCTGGTTCAAAAGTGACTTTTCCGTAAGATTCGCAATAATCCAGGTCATAGTTTATTTTAAACGATGTCCTACGGGCATTTAAATATAGCTTTAACCATAAGCTAATTATCTCATCCCAACATTCCCAATCAACAACTATGACACTGCCAACTTTTAGTACAATAGCTCCCTTAACGAAGTCATACATTTCTTCTTGAATTTCAACTTCATCTACAGATGATATTTGTAGAAAGTTAAGTTTAAAATCTTCATTATAATTATAAGCTATTCTATTTTTTTGTACTGACTTTATAGAATGACCGTAAGGATAGTCGCTCTTTGTTTTTACGAATGTCTCTATTATACAATTTGTCATATTATTCCAGTTATAAGGTATCACCATTGTTATAGTTGTATAAAGAAAATATGTCGCTTGTTTCCCGTGAATGCCGCGCCTTCGGCTAGCTTCACTTCGTCACATACCTCTGCTCGCCAAAAAGGTCCACTGGACCATTTTATCGCGCGAGGCTAGCAGGATCTTCGATCCCGCTTTGGTCCACCAAAATAGTTACACTGAATTAGATCTTTGGTGTTTCAAAGGGTTGTGTGTTGTAAATGTTTGGGGTGAAATGGTGGACCCTAGCGGGATCGAACCGCTGACCTCTTCGCTGCCAGCGAAGCGCTCTCCCAGCTGAGCTAAGGGCCCAATGTGAATTGGTTCGGAAAATATACTTAAATTGAGACTATTTGACAAGTGATTAGTCTATCGCTCAACAAACTTCATTGACGCACTAGTGCTAAATTGGTAAAAAACCCCTCGCACAACAAACAGAGAGGGGAAAAATGAAAATGCTACTTATGGCCATTTTAGGGCTTACTTTAGTTTCTTGCGGGTCAGACAGCTCATCGGGTAATGGGAGTAACTCAATCCAATTAGATCAGCTAGATGGAGAAAAGAAAATTTCTTATGAAAAAGTTGTTGCTTTATATAATGAGTATAAAGAAACGACGGCGACTGTTTCTACAGGTGAAACAGCATTAGAGAAAGAGACTAGTACCTATGACAACTGTATTACTAAAACGCAGTACAAGAGGGTTTTTCTAAATGAAGTAGCCGACAAAGTAGAGCTCTATGTTGAAGAAAAAGAAGAAAAGAACTGCAAAGATGAAGTCACAGCAAGTGAAAGTAAGTATGTCGAGATTCATAAGTATGAAGACTTCTATGGTTTAGATTTAGAAGAATTGAAAAAAATGACTATTTATCAGGGAACTAAGAATGGTGAAAAACTTCTTAGAGCTGAAGGAGCTTTTCTTAATAATGGCTACAATGGTAAGTTTCAATCGATCGTCAGCATCGAAAGATCAATGCTTAAATTTAATCTTAAATCGAAAACTATTGCAAAAACTAAAAGTGGAACTGCATATGAGATAGAATCGGAAACGACAGTTCTTCCAGACACTGATGTTTCTCTTTTAGAATTAGATGGTTTACCAAGGTATGAAATCAATTATAAAAATGACTAAGACAAGGGCCCTTTAACGAGGGCCTTTTTTTTTGCTAACAAAATCCTAATACTTCTTTAATCGATTCTCCATTGACCAATAGAAGCTCCTGATATAATTAGTTTGAGCAAGAAAAACACACAAAAGGATAACTCATGAAAGTTCTTTTATCTCTTGCTACTCTTATTTCTCTTTCTTCATTTGCCGCTCCACAATTTGATCTCTGCCTAGGAGAAGCGAAGAAATCATTTCTTGGAAAAAATGGTCCGAGAGGAGCCAGAAGTGTTGAAAACGGTTACATTCTAAAAACCGGAGAAACAATTAAAGACCTCTACAAAAATGACATCAAATCATTTGATCAAAATGTTGTCGTTTATCGTGGGACAGGTTCTTACTACAGTGGTTGGTTTGAGTATGCGATTGCTCTAGACCCCGCAACTTGTGAACACCTAGGAAGTTTTGAAACTTATAGCGAATAATTTTAAAAGGGCCCTCAAATTGGGCCCTTTCTTTTTTTAAAAATAAGATTTGATATTTAAAGTGAAGTAATGATCATCTTTAAATAAATTAAGACCAAAAGAGTCTGACTCCCCCGCATAAATATATCGATAGGATATTTCATAGCGCATCCATTCATTCAGTCTTCGTGCTGCCTTTAAACTTAATATCCCCTCATCTCTACCAGAGAGATCAAAGAGATAGAAACTATAGAACTCTGTTCCTTCAATATCATTAAGAGCGTAACGAGCACCAACTCCTAAATCATTTTGAAAAAGAGCATTACTCGTTCGATCAAAAACCTTTTGCCACTCCATGAAAAAAGTCACATCGTGCCCACGCTCTAGAGAAAGCATTTTCTCAAGCCCAAGGGCCTGAGTGTAGTGGTCCTTAGGACGATAAAGTTCAAACTTAGAGTTTTCATTTAAAACTAAAATATCCCTACGACTTAAATAATCGCGATACACTCCAATGAACTTAAAAAGTGTCTCTCCTATCTCTTTCGTAAAACTCGTACTCAATTCATTGACTTCATAAAAATGTGAGCGGACATCTTTTGAATCAATTGGTGCCAAGGAATTTAAAACAGGTACGACTTGGTAATCACTAAATCCAAAAACAGGAGTATTGCGATCAATATGTCTTAAATATTGCAATTGAAAGTCGGTATCAGCGATAAGGCCACTGTAGCGAATAGCATACTGTGAAGCTTGCTTTCGACCTTTTCTATTTTCATCTTTTGTCACTAAGGTGTACTTAGTTAAATCATAGCCCTCACCTAAGCGAGACTCATAAGAAGGAAAAATGGCCTTTTCAAAAAGAGGAAAATAATAGAATGAAAATTGATGATCGTTCTTTCTATAATTGAGATCAAAAGTGAGTTCTCCCTTTTTTTCTAAACTCTCGAGATCTCCATCGAAGTTTCTAGAGTTCACATTATCACTTGGATAAAAAAGCTCCATCATTCTCCAATTGAAAATGCGATATCCTGCTCCAAGTTTAATTTTATTAGAGATGTCATAGTCGACAAAGAGATCTTCGATATAGAGATAGCGCCTCTTTTCATCTTGAAGATCAAAGCGAGTTAAGAAGCTGCCCTTTAAAAAATAATTCTTCCCCTGATAGTCTGCTGAAAACTTAAGAGCAACGGCATTACCCAGCTCATTAGAAAGTTCTTTGTTATCATCTTTATGAAAGTAGCGATTTTCTAAGTTCAACTCACCTTTATAAGAGGCCACAGAAGAGAGAGAAATAAAATATAAAATAGCTGTGATAATCTTCATTACTTAAGTGCCCTTTTAGAAAAATCACTCTCTTTTAGAGTAACCCCTATTTTTCTCTCAACCCATTCAAAGATCGATTCTTTTTTGGTTTGAACATTCTTCATCCAAATTCGATTGGCCTTAATAAATGATCTCTCTCCAACTTTATAAGTTTTAAATTGATCCTGAGTAGAAACTTTCAACAGTTCTCCCCTTCGATCAAAGTATTCAACTTTAAGTGTTTTGTAGTCATTCTTAGTCACATAGAGAATCTGCTTAGAGTACCCAGACTTTTCCTTAGACACTCGTGAAAGCACCCACACATCTTCTTTGTCGAGCTTATCTTCTTTAACTAATTTAAAATTATACTTTTCGATTTCCTGACTTCCCAAATCTTCATAACTAAATTCACTCCCCATAAAAGAAGAAAAACGAGAACTAGAAGAAATTCTCTTCACTCTTCTAATGGATGGAAGATAGAGCCATTGCATATCACTTTTTTCTTTGTAGGCCTTAGTTAGCATTTTTGTTCCAGAGACATCTTTAGGAGTTAAAAATTCCGAGAGCGACCAGTCACCATCACCTTTAATCTCAAGGACTTTTCCGCTCACCAATCTCTCGATTTTTTCGCCGTAAGCCGTAATCAGAGTCATCTTCATTTTAGAGGTCTCGCCAAGAAACCCCTCACTTCTGCGCTGCATCTCTTTTGCGATCTCTAGGCCTTTTTGGTCAGATTCCTTAGCGTGTGCGTTAAGAAACAAACCAGATAAGATAAAGATTTTAACCAACGTTTTCATCACAACTCTCCAAGTCATTTTTATGAATTATCATAGATTAACGGCTTTTTCTTGGCCAGAAAAGCAAGTTTGGGTCTAAGAATTGACTAGTTTTCTCATTGTTTAGTAAACTAATCTTTGCCCCTAATTTGAGGTTCAAGCTAAAGCAGAAAAACAAAGGGAGTTAACTGTGAAAGTTTTTGTAAACAGAACTTTAAACATGAAAAAAATCAAGGCCATTGGCTTTGACATGGACTACACACTAGTTCGTTATAAAACAGAAAATTTTGAAGAACTTGCTCATAGAGAAACTGTAAAAAAACTTGTTGAAGTTAAAGGATATCCAGCGCAGGTAGCTGACATGCCTTTTCAATTTAACCGAGTTATTCAAGGTCTTTGTATCGATAAGATGAGAGGAAACCTTCTTCAAACAAATCGTTTTGGAAAAGTGAAAATTGCTTACCATGGGACAAAGGAAATTCCTTTTAAAGAAATGCAAAAACTCTATGGTAACGAAATTATCGATCTTAACGATAAGACCATTCAATCTCTTGATACAAACTTCTCTGTATCCAACGGTATTATCTATGCTCAGCTCGTTGATTTAAAATCAGAAGGTCATGAACTACCTGATTATGAAACTCTTGCTGTAGATATTAAAGAGGCCATCGATATTTGCCACAGTGATGGCTCTATTAAAGATAAGGTTCGCGATAATATTGACCAATACATTATTCAAGACCCAGAAGTTGTTCAACTTCTTGAGCGCTTTAAGCGTTTTGGTAAAAAGCTATGGGTTATTACGAACTCGGAGTTTCACTATGCGAAGCTTCTTCTCGATTATACAATCAATCCATTTCTTAAAGAGCACAAGCACTGGAGTGAACTCTTTGAACTAACAACAGTTCTAGCGCGAAAGCCACGCTTTTTCACTCACGACAATGACTATCTTGTGATTGACCCAGAAACAGAGATGATGAAAAACCTAGAAGGACCACTCGTTCCAGGAATCTATCAAGGTGGTTGGGCCGGAAAACTTGAAAAAGATTTTGGTGTTGAAGGCGATGAAATTCTCTATCTTGGTGACCATATCTATGGAGACGTTCTCTCAATTAAAAAGACTTTTAACTGGAGAACGGCCCTTATCCTCGATCCTCTAGAAGCTGAAATTGAGGCCATTCAAAACTCGAGACCTTGTCAAAAAGAAATCGACAAATTAATGACTGAAAAAGAGAAACTTGAACATAAGTTGAATACTCTTGATCTTCTTAAACACGAAGAACCAGAAAAAGTTAATAAAGAAGACATCAACAAATGTTATATGGAAATCGACAAAATCAACTCAAAAATCTCAGAACTTCTTGAAGAGTTCAAGTCGCATTTTAACCCATATTGGGGAGAGATGATGAGAGCTGGTCTTGAAGAGTCGCGTATTGCCGATCAAGTTGAGAAGTATGCATGTATCTATATGACAAAGGTAACTGATCTTCTTGAATACTCTCCAAGAACGTATTTTAGACCAATCAAGAGAACTCTTGCTCACGAGATTGAAGATACGACTTCACTCTAACTGTATTTAAAGAGACTTAAAGAAAAGACTCTTTAATAAATTGTTCATAAATCTCATAAGAACTTTTACCATACCCCCCGGCCATGACATAGGCCTGGGGGATTTTTCTCATCTTAAAAAAATCAAAGACAAGCAAATCCCTCTTTAACATTTGCTCTTTTGTGAGTTTTAAAAGATTCGCACTTTCAAGTTCATCTTTTTCATAAGGATCAGCTCCACAAACGACAACACAAAGATCAGGTAAACCAAAGCCCTTTTCCATTTTCTCTAATGCTTTAGAAAGAAAAAAGAGATAATCACTCTCTTGTCCAACATCTACTTCAATATCAAGGTCACTTGGAAGAAACCAGGGCTCGCTGCCTTCTCCTTCACAAAGAGGCCATCCCCTTTTCATATGAATACTCATCGTGCGTATCGAATCATCTCCAAAGCACACCTCAGCAGTACCATCGCCTTTGTGGGCATCAACATCAATAACCCACGCCGTTTTAATCTCGCCACTATTTTGTAATTTTCTAATTCCAATGACGATATCATTAATCAGACAAAATCCTCTTCCAGAGTCTTTCATCGCGTGATGCATTCCTCCTGCCAGCACAAAGCTATCATCTCCAGCGATCGCTCTTTTCATTGCAAGTAAACTAGCTCCTGCTTGAAGAAGTATTCGATCAACAAGCTTATCTAAACTATAGAGCGCATTCTGTGGCTCATAACGATGATAGCTACCATCGAGATTAATAAGTTCATAAGTTCTAAAAATCGACTGCTCTCTTCGAAGTTCATCAAAAAGGGAATCAACATAATCTTTAGAGTGAACAAGAAGTAAGTCATCACGTGAAATGAGAGGAATTTTATCCAGAGGAGTTTGCTCAATCTTTAAGTTTGAAGCAACCTTTTGAGAGCGATCATCAACAATGGGAATCATGATTCCAAAATCACTAAATCTCTGGTCCATTTGTTCATTATAAATGATCACTTTTTCCTCCAAAGGTAATATCAATCGAGCTCTAGTATACTTTTACTATGCTAAAAATCATAACTCCAGCTCTTTTCTTAATCCTATCAACCAAGGCGTTCGCCGCTAATAACTTAAGAAGTGAGCTCAGTCGCTACATTCTTCTTCGCGATAGAACAATTGTAGATCACGGCCTTAAAAGTCAGGCCCATCAGTCATTTTTTGATCTGCAAATCAATATAAGTAGCGGCATAAAGAAGCTAATTGGCGATATCAATACGTCAACAGATGATTCGAATTCTTCATCGACAAAAACCAGTAATGTTCTGGCGGTTTTAAATAGAAATATCAATACAGAAAGATATATCGACATTGGCGCTGAACTTGCTCTTCCTCTCCCCTATATGCAGTATGGGAGTTATCGCTTTCTTCCTAGTCTCTTTATAGGAATGAATCTTGGAGGAAGCTTAACGATTTCAAATAAAGAAGACGGCCTCAATCCTAAAGCGCAAACTTACCTAAAACAAGAAATGCGCTATGGGCTTTTCACGCGAATGAAGTGGAACGATAAAAAAAGAGAATCCCTAGATCTCGCTCTTTATAAAGTTGAAACAAAGGACTTTCTCACTCAAAGTACGGCCCAGGCCATTGCTGAAGATGAAAAGATCATAAGCACAGATGACTTTGATAAAAAAGAGAGTTCTTATGCTATTGATCTCTCTTATAAACGTCACTTTGATGATTACTCCTACCTCTTAGAGGTTCTCGATTTGAAGTTAACTCAATCTGGTGAAAAATCGATCTACGGAAGAACCCCTCTTATTCATGGGCGCTATGAATGGAATAAGAGCTTTCTCAATATGGCCGTTTCCCCTTTTCTAGGGCTTCACTATAGAAAGCGCTACGATTTATCTGATGGAATTTATCTTGGTGCTCGATTTGAAGGGACTAAGAAATATCCCTTTTCATTTATTACAAAAGTATCGAATCAATTTCTAACTTTCACTCCGAAGATTACTTATAAGTATTTTGAATTTTCTTATGGACTTAAAACACCTTATCGCAATCCTCAAGAAGATGTCTGGGTATCTTCAGTGCATTCGATTAATTTGAGGGTTCCCTTCCCTTAGCTCCCCAATGGCCCATGAGAGCCAAGAGCTCACCTGCGGATGATGTTCCATGTTTTGATGTTTTTCATAGCCTTTAAGTAGTATTTCACACTTTCTTTGAACCATCACTAAAAGCGCAAGATAATCTTCACTTTCTAATTTGTAGTTGGCGGCCAGTTGAATCATCGATTTGACTCGATAATAGTCCATAGCAAAGTACTTAGCTGATAATTGATCTTCATGGCCTCCGTACTTATTAATAATAGGATCTTCGATAAAGCCAATCTCTTCTTTATGAGTCACCTTAAGCCAGAGATCATAATCTTCACAGACGACGAACTCTTCATCAAAACCACCATGTTCAAAATAAAGATCTCTTTTTAAGCTCACAGCTGAAGGTGAAATCAAACAGAGTCCAAGTGCTCTTTTAAAAATCATTCCTCCAGATTTTTTATGCACTTTCTTTTGGTTGACTCTCTTACCATTTCGAATCCAAATTTCCTCGCCATGAACAAGTCGAATATTAGGATGGGCCTTTATAAAATCCACTTGCTTTTGTAGTTTGTCTTTTAACCATTCATCGTCGGAATCAAGAAAACTCAACCACTGCCCATCGGAAAGCTTGGCCGCATAATTCCTAGCAGCACTAACCCCACGGTTTTCAGTCTTTAATAAATGAACTTGAGGATGCTCACAATACTTCTTTAAAAGAGCCTGAGTCTCATCAGTTGATCCATCGTCAACAATCCACAAGTCAAAGTTTTTATAGCTTTGATTTAGAACAGATTCAATAGCGCGCTCTAAGCAATAAGAGCGATTATAAGTAGGAATGATGACACTAATTTTCATAGGCAATTTCAATACACTTTTCTAGTAATTCTTGATTCGGTTTGTTTTGAATCGCTTTGATCAAACCTTCTAATTGAGTTTTATTTCTTGCCCCACAAAGAAGAAGCTTCACTTGCTCAAATTGAAGATTATGCCAAAGAGCAAACTCAAGCCCACTATGGCCTTGTTCTTCAAGAAGAGGAAGGATGCGATTCATTTTGTCATAGCGAGGCTTTTTATCCATGGCCTTCCACCACGGTGCCCACGAACGGCAATCAGAGCGATCAAACTTTCTTTTCTCATTGACTCGACCGGTGATAATCCCTTTATCAAGAGTTCCCCAGCTCATAAAATCGATATTTTTTTCTGCAAGATATTCAAAGAGATCACCCACAGCATCGCGCTCAAAAACATTGAGCTGCGATTGCACGGCCTCAACTTTATCTACTTCACTAGCTAGAATGAGATCATCTTTAGTCGTATTACATAAACCAATGTGTTTAATCTTCCCCTCGTGCTTGGCCTTAGCTAAAACCTCTAGAGGGCGTCTGATATCGACGTTCTTATCTGGCCAGTGAATCATGTAGAGATCAATGTATTCGGTATTTAAATCGCGAAGGGATTGCTCGAGCATCTTCGCTGTTACCTTTGGATCATTTGTCATATCCACACGCATATTGGGATGCCAAGTCACACCTGATTTAGAAATAATGTGAACATTTTCACGTTCATTTTTAAAGGCCATACCGATGCGTTTTTCAGAGAGTCCAAAACCATAAATAGGGGCCGTATCAAAGATTGTAATCCCCAAATCCTTTGCCTGCTTTAGTAAATCGATTGCATCGCTTTCAGTAATATCACCAAAGCCATAGCCGGCTCCTTCTCCTGAAATACTAGCGCCACCAAAGCCCAGTGGAATGTTTGACCATTTATCTAAAAGTGCCATATAAACTCTCCTTAAGTCCTGAGATTAACATGCCTTTATGACTAAAAGTAGTAAAGGGCCTAGAAAGCATTTCTTTCATAGAAGCATGGCATAAAGTGGCCACATATAAGCTTTCAGGTTATGTTGAGACAAAGAGGTATATGTGGATTTATTAGTCTTTGCACACAGACAAGAGGCCCAAAGTTTTTTAAAAGAGGATGGCCCAAAACCAGTTGAAAATATTGAAGGTCTCTATGAGTCAGAGAACTACTTTCTTCTTCTCACTGGTGAGGGATTGCAAAATGCTATGCAAAAGACAAGCTTCGCCCTTGGCCTTCTTAAAGATAAAGTCTCTCGTGTTCTAAGCCTCGGAGTCAGCGGTTCTCTCAATCAGGAGGCCAAAAAAGGCGACATCCATTCCATAAGAACTATTTATCGCGAAGAAGATGGACAGATGAGCTTTAAATCGTTTAGCTCAAATGATGATATGGCAAAGATCGATCTCATCTCTTCCAACAAAAGAGTTTTAGACTCTACCTATGCCAATTATCTTGAAAACTTCGCTTCACTTGTTGATCGTGAATGCTGGTCTGTTGCAAGTGTTGCTAAAATGCTCTCTCTTCCCTTTTACTCATATCGCTTGATCAGTGATGAAGTTGGAGATGAAGAGATATGTAAGATTGTAAAAGAGAAAGCGCCAGAGTATTCACAAGAACTCTACAAATTCTATCTTACAAAGACTCAAAATAGTGCGATTGAGGGGCCAACTCAAGAACTCGACTTACCTAGTGGACTACATTTTTCTGTTTCCATGAAAAGAAAATTAGATAATCTCTTGCACAGCTTGGAAGTCAAATACAATTACGACCTTGAAGAGGCCCTTAAGAAAATTCAAATTAATACAATTCTTGAAAAAGAATGTCTTCCTAAGAAAAAAGCGCAAATGGTCTTAGAAGAGTTTTCCCATCTTCTCAATCCTCACAAAGCACAAGTCTTAAAGAATATCCAAAACTACCTAACTTCTTTTGAATCTAGCGAGGTCAATATAAAGATTGATAAAGACCTCGATAGCTTGAAGACAATTTTTAAAATTCAAGCAAAAGATCAAAAAGAGTTTAATTATAAAGTCTCTCAATTATCAAAGTTTGATTTTGAACAATACAAATCACTCTTAGAGGGAAATAAGTAATGTTCAATCGCATCTTCATCGAAAAAGACCTTAGAGATAATCCAAGAGCTAAAGCGATTTTAAATCGATTCTCCTCTCTTCCAGTTAAAGAAATCGATGCCATTGATGATGTCTTTCAAAAAGTTAAAAAGCCCTATCTTCAAAAGAGAGATAATCTCAATCTCTTTCTTGGAACTAAGAAAGGTAAATTAGTTAAAGAGGCTCCCGATGCTTATGGCCTTTCGGGTGATCCCCATTACTATTTTATTCACGCTTATAATTGTATTTATGAGTGCAATTATTGCTATCTTCAAGGTTATTTTCACTCGCCTGATATTGTTCTCTTTCTAAACCATGAAGAGATCGCAAATGAAATAGAAGCAATTGCAAAAGAGCAAATAGAAAAGAACCCGACAACAACGCCATGGTTTCACGCCGGAGAATTCAGTGATTCACTGGCCCTCTCGCACATTACAGGAGAACTTCCTTTTTACTTTGAAGTCTTTAAAAATCTTCCTCAAGGAAAATTGGAATTTCGAACAAAATCAGCGAATGTTAAAAATCTTCTAGAGCTAAGCCCACTTCCAAATGTCATAACAAGCTTCTCACTCTCTCCAGCGGATAAGATCAAGAAGAATGACTTAAAAACACCCTCTCTTAAAGCAAGACTATCGGCGATCTCAAAGCTTGCGAAACACGGTCATCCTATTGGAATTCACTTTGATCCAGTTATCTATGACCATGACTTTAAAGAGAAGTATACGAATCTTCTGAAAGACCTTACTCAGGCAATCAGTGCAAATGAGATTGAATACATTTCAATTGGAGTTGTTCGCTTTACCAAAGATGTCTATCAGCAAGTTAAGATGAATTACCCTGAAAGTGAACTCTTAGCAGAAGAGTTGATTAAAGCTGAAGATGGAAAAGTTCGCTATGCAAGGGCCATGCGAATGTGGATTCTTCAAACAATCAAAGAATTATGTCTAGAGGCCGGAATTGACTCTGAAAAGATCTATCTCTGCATGGAAGATTAATTTTCTTTAAGCCCTTCAGTAATAACGAGAAGCTGTTCAGAAAAGGTCTGGTAGCGTGCTAGATAATCCCGCAGTAAAAAGAGATTTTGCTCTCTTTGTGAGCGAACCCCGAATTGATCCATAAAACGTGTTTCAAATTCATTAATCTCTTCTTTTAAAAGTTCCAGTTCACTAGCTTGAAAATCACTAATAAAACCTGAAGACCTGAGAGAGCCAAGAAATGTTAGAGTCAATTGTACAGAGTCTGGCATTCCTATATTTGATCTCAAGGCATCGACAATTCCTGTTAAAAGTAGATTTTTAAGACCAAGTTTTTGTTTTGGGGACCAATTGTTATTTTCTTGAACTTCTAGAATTGTTTCAAAGAAATTGAACATCTTTGAATCCCAACAAATAAAGTAACTTTTTAATCTCGAACGATAAGCAATAGGATCAATGGGATAATCTTGATCTAAAATACTTCGCAATTTCTTTAAGGCCATGACCGCTGGAGCGCGACTAAAAGTTTCAGTCCAAGCGAGAAACGCCTTCTCATAAACAGACACGACATCTTCGTAAACCACATTTTCAGGATCAATAAAATCTCGACTTCCAAGAATTTTTCCCATCTCGGCCTTACATTCACGCTGCCTAGATTTCACTTGGTTTTCAAGCGTGTTGAGTTCACGCATATCTTGTTGAAAGCGATATTTAAGTCTTTCATCAACTTCATTTTCTTGTACCCGTTCAAATGTATCTTGAACTTCATTGAGATCGGGTCCATTTTCTCCAAGATATTGATCAGTAGGAATTACTGAATAATGATCTCTCGCTCTCTTTGGTGCGACAACATTGAAATAATAGAGAGAAAGCCCTCCTACAACAATAAAGAAAATAAGTACTTTTCGGTAATCTAAGTTCACCTATCTATCATAGCGCCAAATGGGGAAACTCTCAATACTCAGAAGAATAGAGCTTAAGTTTACCTTGCGAATTCAGAAGATCCTTCTTTCTTGAGCGGTCTCTAAAAACCTGATTCTTCAATCTATACTTAGAAAGAGCACAGTAATTTTCAGTCTGTGTTTTCAAAGGAAAATAATTATAGCGACCAACTTTAGAGCGATGCTCAACAAAGTCATCCCAAACTAATTTAGGGCCATTCTTATATTGCTGTAAAACAGAGCCTCTACACATTGGGTAAATCTCTTTTAAAAACTTTCGATAAACAGTATCGTCTCCAGCATAAGGAAGAAGACGAAAGCAAAGTTCACTAAAAACACGATCAGTCATTTGAGCTTTTTTAAGAGATTTCATAATTTGATCATTAAATGTTTCAAAGAAAATATCGAGTGTCTCGACAGTAATTCCAAGAGTTCTCTCAAGTCCTGTTTCTACGACTTCCAGTGGTAAATCACCATTTGACCCATATGTTCTTGTCAGAGAGTCTACAAGATCCGATCTCGTTGCATAGAGTATGGCCTGCATTTTATCGCGATAATCATTATCGACTAAAAGGCCTTCAACTTCATAGCTTACCATTGCTCTAATCTTAGCAAAGAAATAATTCACTCCCCTCTGATTGAGTTTTAAAATCGTTGAAATACACTTCGAAACGCGCTGTGCCCTTATATCAATGTCATAATCGATATCAGGGATAGCTTCTTTCACAAAACTCTCACGACAAATTGTTGGCCACTGATCTTCAGCGACATCTCTGTGAGAGAGGGCGCTTTTTAATAAGTAGACAATGGTATCGTTCACGGCCTTAGTATTTTTCACATCTTTGATTCGATCAAAATAAGTATTAAAATACGTAGGTTCTCCATTTTCGCATTCCTCAGAATCGCGAGAACAAGCAAGAGAGGTAAGATAGTCCTCTATTCTCGTTGCATTTCTAGAAATCATTTTTAAGGCATTATAAGCATTCGTTCTTCCTAGACTGCCCGTGTCTCTTCTGGCTCCAGCGAGAACGCGAAAGGGATCAGCAGAAATCGTTTTTGCTCTTTTTTCATTTACATCAATTAAAGCCTCTTCAACGATGAGTAGTGAATTTGCGACAAGGCGAGTCCAATCACTACCAGTTAAGTTTACTTCAAGAGATCTCACATACTCTTTAAAGGAAGAACACGGGTAAGAATTCTCTCCGGCCGTACAAATAGGTATGTCATTTAATGTAGGATTAAAAATTTGATACGCAATTAATTTCGCCGATCTTTTAGTGAAGATTGGATTTTCAAACTTTGGACATCCATCACCATAACAACTCGATTGAACCATCTCAGTATTTGGCTCTAGAGTTGGTACAAACATGATATTGGCCAGTCCTACTAAACTTGAAGCAATGATTTCTGTTTTCTCACTAGGGTTTTTTGACTCTTTAATAAGCTCATTGCGTAGAGTTTGATAGGTTTCAATACTCCATTTAATTTTTGTTAGAAAGTTATACTGCTCAAATGGCTTGAGCCTTCTTTGCATCTCTCCTTCATCTGTCATAGGACTTCCAGCGTGCACTTCAGTAAGCCATCTCTTCAATTCACCCATGTGATTAGAAAGTAGATCAACCCCCTCGAAGCTATGCTTATTCTTACCCAGATCGTCTTTATAAGCTTCGATTAAATCGAGAGTATCAATAGCGTTACAATACTGTTTTGAGAGAGCTTCAGACACACAGCTAATGGCCGTCGGCATTTGAATGTCATCGAGGTTTTCTAGAAGCTTGTTATGCTTGAAGTTCATTATGAACTGGGAAATAGAGTTTACGAGAACGCCACTTGCAGCAAGAGCAATCCCTGTTCCAGGGTCGGCAAATGAACTCGCGGCCATGAGACCATTGCCAACAAGACTTGCAATAGTCGATGTCTTTTTGTCAAAACACATTGGGCCCTCTGCCCAGGTCTGTAAAAAGCCGTTCATACTTGTTAAAAATTGGGCCGTCCCTAGCCCAAAGTCTTTTGAAAGGTATTCAAATCGCGAGATATCAGCTTCCAAGCTCATAATTCCAGTTTGCGATTCAAAAACTGAGGTTTTTAAGTATTCAAGTTCCGATTCACTGAGACCTGGCATGTTAAGAGCAACAATGTGATCTCTTACTTTTTTTTCAAGTGCAATTTTATCTCCCTTCATCTGGCGATAAATCTCATACTCAGAGTAAGTTGAATGGAATGAGCCAAAGACTCCAGAGAAATCACTACCACCATAGCACTGGGAATTCTCTTTAAGCTGTTCTACAACAGATATTATCTTTTTAACGTTTATCAGTGACCCTCGAACTGTAGAGGTCATCGTTTCGGGACACTGTGATGAATAAGCGCTTAAGAGAGTTTCAGCCGGTGAAAGTGCAGCGAAAGACTTAATCGATATGAATAAAAATACCATTAAAAATGAAATACTTTTCAATTTGTCCCCATTTGCTTAATTTGTTGTGTACTAAAATTATAGAGAAGCAGAGAAAGGTTTGAAAAGAGATGACACACGAAATCAAGTGCAAGGAATTAAACGAATCAGGTATTTTAATCAAATCTTTTTCATTTCCTGATCAAATCATTGATCAAGTGAAAGATAAAAACTTTAACTTCCTTGACCAATGGATGCTAGAAGCTTGCAAAGAAGGTGGCCTTCTTTTTGATGAACTCAAGCAATATGCTAATTTTAACTCCATTGAACACATCATCGCTCTTAGAAAAGCTGAAACAGATGAAGAAGGAATTTGGCACTGTGATGGATCAAGAAACCTCGCCTTCACATGGTCACTCAACCTCAATCCAGAATTAATCGAAGGTGGGGAACTTTTTTTTAGAAAAAAAGGGAGCGATCAAATAATGACCATTCACCCCCCAGAATTTGCAACTCTCGTCGTCTTTTGTACGGGTATGGACGGATACGAGCACCGTGTGGGCAAGGTCAAACGCGGAGAGCGCCTAACCTATGCCGGTTGGTGTAGTTTTTAGTATTGAATACTGGCAGCAATCTCTTTTAAAGGAATGTAGTTCATCCCTTTTTCGATCATGAGCTTTTCGAGATCTTCCATCTCTTTTTTAAATTCTTGCACAGCACTTTCAAGTCCATGCTCTACTTCAAACTTATATTTCGATTTATATAGTGTTGTCACATTCGTTGGACCAAAAAACATCTTCATACACATGAGATATTTCATTTGATCAATCGGAGTAACAAGCTTTGATAAAGGGTTCATTTTAACTCCCTTCACAGGTGGCGCTTGCCTTAAGCGCATGGGAACTTTTCGAACATCCATCTCGCCATAATTATAATGATCAATAGAATGGGCCACTGTGATACTCCAAAAATAACTTGTTACCGCTCTTACTAAGTTATCACCTTCAAAAATCTCACTTCCACTTGGAAAGCCTGGTACGTGCTCACTAATATAGTTGGCCCAGCTAATGACGTAGCGATCATTTGGATCTACTTTCTCAAGCACTTTAGAAACAAAAGTGTACATGACATCGAAGTAAGCTTGCTGAAAATCTCCATACTTTGAATATATCTTTGGAGGATTCATGGGAAACTCATAAGGAGGATAACTATCATTGCCCTTAATTCCGGTGAAGCCTTCAACGAGTAAGTCTCTTAATCCATCATAGTGGCCTGGATAGGGAGCGTAACTCATCCATGGTTTATTCTTTAAGACTGAAAGCCCAAAAGTTAAGACGGCATTTTCTAAGGGCAAAGTAAAACGCATGTGCGGCTTTAATAGTTGAACGATAGGATGTTTTTTTGGAAGTGATGTCTTGGTTATCGCATTGATGGCATCAAGGGGAAAATGAAGATTTGGATGAACAACTAGAGTTGCACAAATTGCGCCCCCCTGTAGAACAAAGTATTTAGCAAGTTCCCAAGCATCTCCGTCTGTTGGCCTAAAAAGCTCATTTGTTTTAAAAACATAGATGGCGACAACTTCATATTCCATTTCATTGGCATCGTTCATTTTCATTTTAAAGAGAGTCTTTGTCGCACTAACGTGGATTCCTTTGTAAGGCTTCACTGTTTGCACCGCCTGCAAATCAGTAATCATATAGCGCTCACCCTCTTCAAGGACATCTTTGAAATTGATCAGATCATCTTCATCAAGTTTTGGGCAGAGAAATTTACTCATCATAGAATTAGTTAAAATGGCGTGAAACTCAGTATCACTCACAGGAGAGAGTCCATTGAAGAATAAGGCCTTTAAAAGCATAAAAGGCGCCATTCCAAGAGAATACATATAACGGGAACCGATATGAATCCACCAATCTAACTTTTCAATAAAGGGCAAGTGAATAACGGCAAAGGCCTCACCTTGTGGATGGGCCGGTGAGGGCTGAGGCCATGGCCCCTTTCTTCCATACATAAAACTCTTTGGACCTAAATCCATGGGGAACTCCTTTCTCAACAAGATTTATTCCCTCTATTTTTTTCCTATCAACAAATATTATCAATGTAATAAATTTGCCTAAAACTTTGGCCTTGCATCATTTTTTTTCTTGAAATTTTGAGTATTTACTGGAATTATGCGAGAGCTTTAAGCGAAGGTTGTGAAAAATAGTCAAACCCCTTGCTAATTGGGCGGAATTTATATATATTATGCAACCTGTATACTTAAGCTTTAAAGTTGTGATAATTTTTGCATATTAAATAAGGATGATGTTATGGCACGTGTATGTGATTTGACAGGAAAAAGAAGACTTGTTGGAAACAAAGTTTCGCACGCAAACAACAAGACGAAAATGACTCAAAAACCAAACCTTCAAACGAAGAAGATTTACGATCCAGAAACTGGTGAAACAGTTAAGCTAAGACTTTCTACAAGTGCTATTAGAACACTTGATAAAGTTGGATCACTTTCTAAGTTCCTTAGAAAGTACAAGCACCTTTTTGAAGTGTAAGTTTAAAGATACTTAAAAAAAAGAAAGGCCCTCAATTGAGGGCCTTTTTTTTCGTCTTATTTTCGAAAAATAATCTTAGTACTGAACTTCGATTTCAACAATCTCAAATCCCCACTTCTGTACAGAACGGTCTGACTTGAATTGAATAGTCATTGAGTCACCTTCGATAAACATTGAAGTATAGTCTTCACCTTTACCGCTGATTTTCTCAGAAACTGTTCCATTTGCATCTTTAACAGCTAAGAAGTCATATTTTGACTCTAGGTCATATCTCTTAACTTTAAGTCTCATGTACTTCGCACCTGGAGCTTCATAAGTTCTCGACTCATCCATATTCTCTGAGTATCCATCCATTAGCCACTGATCAACTGACATAACTTCCCAAAGTTCTGGCTTTGGCTCTTTTCTCTCTGGACGAGTATCAGTAAGAAGGTTGTAAGCATTTAGACGACCACTGTTGATTGTCTTTCCTCTTAGGCTGCTTAGAGGCTCAGAAGTCATCATAACTCTCTCTTTAACTTCACTTGTTGGAAGTCTTCCCTCTTGAGCAAGAAGAAGTCCAATAGCACCAGTTACGTGTGGAGTTGCCATTGATGTTCCAGAAAATGATGAATACTTTCCGTTTTTAACTGTTGAAAGAATGTTGTGCCCAGGAGCAGCGATATGAACAGTATTTCTTCCGTAACAAGAGAAGCTTGCTAGATCATCAGAAGAAGTTGTCGCAGCAACTGAAATTACGTTTTCAACTTCATAGTTCGATGGGTAATGTGGACGAGTATCATTGTCAGTGCTTGAGTTACCAGCAGCGGCCGTAAAGATGATTCCCTTGTCATTCGCTCTTTCAATTGCTTCTTTAAGAGCTTCTGAGCGGCCACCACCACCCCAAGAGTTTGACATGATATCTACGTTTAGCTTCGTTGCATAATCAATCGCCTTAATAGCTGCTTCAGTTGTTCCTGAACCACTATCAGAAAGGAACTTAACCGCAACAAATTCTACATCGGCCATAATCCCAGCAACACCAAGATCATTGTGTTCAGCACCGATCGTTCCAGCACAGTGAGTACCGTGAGAGTTACCATCTAGTGGATCACCATCATTTGAAGCAAAGTCATATCCGTGAATATCATCAACGTATCCGTTTCCATCATCATCAACACCATCTAGACCATTAAGCTCAGCTTCGTTAGTCCACATTTGATTTCTTAGGTCTGGGTGATTGTAATCAATCCCTGTATCGATAACAGCAATTCTTACAGCTCTATCACCTTTAGTGATTTCCCACGCCTTCATCATATCAATATCGGCACCAACAACACCTGGAGTTCTTCCTGGATCATTTTCACCAGTATTTTGAAGTCCCCATAGTTGTCCAAACTTTGGATCCATTGGAGTATAGTTATATTCTTCATTTACATCACTATAAGAGCTAATAAGACCTTGAATATCATCTGTCTTAGAAACTGGCTTAACGATTTCATAAATAAAGTTAGGCTCTGCATATTCGATTTCAGGGTGATCAGAAAGAAGGTTTTGAATTCCCTTCATTGATTTTGTTTGAGGAAACTTAACAACATAAAGATTGTCAGATGAAACTTCAATTTTTCTGTCGATATCAACACCAAGAGTTGTTAAACCATTAACAAGACTCTTATTCATTGTACTTTTAAACTTAACAATAAGTTCTCCTGGTACAACTTTGATTTCATTTGCACTAGCTGTTCCCATCATAGTTACAGCACATAGTGCGCTAAGCGCTAAGCTTTTTTTCATAAGGTTCTCCTTCCCCAATGGCCTCTTTTGGAGGACTTGATTAATATTCCCAAAATATTTATCGATAATATAAGCTTAATGCGCAGCGACTCATTTTACGCAGAGGGCAATTTTTTCCAAAGTTAGTTAAGCTCCCGAAATCCGCAAGTCTGTGAGAAAATGTTAGACATGATACACGGAAGCTCACCAGACCCAGTTTTAATTAAAAAGATCGCCCTCAAAGTATGGCTCCTTCGAGATGAAATCGAAGCTGTCATTAATGAGAGAATCAAAAACCTTAAAGAAGGTGAAGAAGCCCCTTCTATCGAAGACCTCATTCAAGAGTATCGCTCACAAGGCCACTTCCAAGGCCAAGAGCAAGAAGAAACTGGTCTTAGAGCTGTAGAAGATCTTCCCGAAGAAGATGATGGCGAAGCGGCCATGTTAGCTGCAATGCAAGCTGCTGAAGATGATGAGGAAGAAGATGAATCTGAGCAAGAGCAAGCTGAAGAGGAGTCAAGTAGTGAAGTTGGGGCAACTGAGACTCAGGCCTTAAAGCAAGGCGACAACTATCTTATTCGCCAGCGCTCACCTGCCCTTTCTGAAGATAAAGTCTATCACGCTAAAACGATACTTTCTGAAGTGAATATGAGTGAGATTTATTTCTTTTCAACGAAAGAATTTCTCTCTGGTCAGTCAATTGTCATTGAATTTTTAATTCCAAAGCGTTTTATCGTGAACGCTAATATCTTATTCTGTCGTTCCTTTAATATGAAAAGCCGAATCATTAGTGAGAAGAGGATGCCTTTTCGCATCGGCGCCAACTTCAGTTTTTTAAAAGACGGAGAAAGAACTCTTTTAAGAAATTTTGTTGAGAGTATTGAACCAGATATCCCAGAAGCACCGGCCCAAGAGGCTCAATCGAGTGCGCAAGAGGATGATGAGGACGATCTCTTTGACAGTCTTGACGACATGGAAATCTAGCTTTCTCGGATGACTTCGTAGTTTTTAGAAGCTAAAATGTTCTTAAAATAGGACATTTATATGCTAGTAAACTTACAAATCAATAAAAATACGATTTCTTCATGGGTACTTGCCCTCTTTACCTTTTCACTCATTATTGGTGGGCTCGCTAGTGAATTTTTCCAAGCTCCTGTGACGACGACAAAGGAACTTGAAAAATACCGTCAACTCCTAACTTCAGAACAACTAGACACTTTTAGTATCATTCAATTTAAAAATAACCTCGGTCAATTTAACTTAGAAAAGAATGACCACTGGCTACTTACAGCTCCAAGAAGAATTGATGCAAACATCAAGACGATCGATATCATTAAAAATGCCATTGGATCTTTAAAGATTAGAAAGATCTATCCAAAAGATACGATCAATATGTCTAACTTCCAATTAGAGAGTCCCTCTCTTTCTTTAACGCTACAAAATAAAACGGAAAAGAAAACCATTCACTTTGGTCTTATTAACTCAATTGATAACTCGACCTACTTAACGCTTGAAGGACTCGATGCAATTTATCACGTAGATAATATTCTTCCAAAGTTAGAAAGACTATCTCTTCCCGACTTTGTTGACTCGAGAATTTTTACAATGAATATTACAGATATTCAGTCTTTCAAGATTTTTCGCCAAAACGAACAAAGTAAAACAAGACTTGAAATTCTTCGCGATGAAGATGCCACTTGGAGTGGCCCTAAGGGAAAGTTAAACTCAGGAACAGTTGAAACTTATCTGCAAGAGCTTCTAACGACAAAGAGTAATTATATCCTAGACTCGAGAACCCAAGAGCAACAAGAAAAGATTGATCAATATCTAAGCAAACCACTTTATCGAATTGTTGTTGAGACAAAAGAAAATAAAAGCATCAATTACGATGTCTCTTATATTTTCACAACTCTCCCTGATATCAAGCTTGAAAAAAAGCAGAACTTCATCATTCGAGCATCTAATAGACAACACCCGTTCATTGTTCATAAGAATGCTCTTGAGCTTTTCTCGAAAAGACAGAGGAACTTCCCTCCACTGACAATTAAGAAGCTTTTTTATTAACCATGCGACTATTTGAAGGGAGAACTTTTGCTTCCCTTTCAATTTTTGCAGGATCAACAAAGACCTTAATGAAATTTTCAACGATCATTGAGTTATAGCGGGCCACCATCTCTTGGTTCATGAGAATTGATTTGAGGGCCTCTGTCGGACTCTTTTTCTCATCGAGCATGATGTGGGTGAAGTCATCGGCAAGTTTAACGATATTAGCAAGCGTTAGAATCTTTGATCCCCTCTTTCCAAATGGAAAACCACTTCCATCATAACACTCATGGTGTTGTAAAATAATCTGCTTAACAGAGTTATTAATCATTCTATTTTGCTCTACGATCTCAGCACCGTATTGTGGGTGATTTTGGTACTCTTCAAGCTGCTCATCGTTCATATCTTCAGGTCGCATGGAAATAAGCTCTTTTGGAAGCTTTGTTTTTCCAATATCGTGAAGTAAGCAAGCAAGTGCCGTCGATTCGATTGTAATTTGAGATTGCCACTCAAATTGCTTAATAATCGCCGTTGAATAGAGACTAACAAGGAAGCTATGAGTGAAGATATTGGGATCGTCCTGCTCAAGCTCTTTTAAAACTTTGTAGAGATCATCTTGTTTTTCAACCAGACGAAAGAGGGTTTTACAAACTTCTTTTCCTTGATCAACAACTTGTGGCTTTACCCCTTGCGTATGAATTTCTTCAACGAATTTATCGGCCACATTTTTCATCATATCGATTTTAACAGAACCAGGAAGTTGTTTATTTCCAACGACCTTTCTTGTTAAGTAGTTATTATATTGAATGAATTTTCTTCTATCACTTTTATGAAAGTAGAGATTCTCAACACCTTTGTCATTTTTGTATTTATCAATTCGCTCTTTTGAAAAGTTATCTCCAGCATGCAAGATCTTTACATAGCGTCCACTTGAAAGGCGAATATAAATATCAAAGAGAACTGCTTTTGAAGAATAGAAGCTATTGATGTTAACACTTGTAAACTCTTCATCTTGAAGCTGAACTTCTTCCTCTTCAGAGAGACCTTCCCTCTTTGGCAGAGAAGAAACGAGATCTCCAAGACTCTGGTGACCTTCTAATAATTCTTTTAAATGTGAGATTTCAAATGGCTTTAGAGCGATTTCTGTTGCTCCAAGTTTTTTCAACTTCTCTTCATCATATTGGCCAGAAGCATAGAGCCCATCATTTTCTAGAACGAGAATGACTTTTTGAGAGGGATAATTTGTGCGAATAAACTTTAAAACCTGGCTTCCTGCATGATTTTTCAAGTCCCAATTGATAATCACAGCAAAATATTTATCATTGTATAAAGACAGCTGTGCGTCCTTACCATTGGTAACACATTTTACTTGATAGAATTGATCTCGAAGAAACTTACCGACTGTTTCCAACCATTCGGAATCAGGATCAGCAAGCAGTACATTTAAGGCCAAAGTTTATCCCCTATTAGCTAGGTTTTACTTTAACACAGATCGGTATTTATCCTAAAAATCTAAAGAAAAATTGAATGAGTAAGTGGGTGAAAGTAAAAAAAGGCAAAAAAAAGCCCTTCTTAGAAGAAGGGCCTTTTATATCGAGAAATTATTTAATTTCTTTGTGAACAGTGTGTCTCTTAAGAAATGGATTGTATTTCTTAATCTCTAGACGATCTGGGTTCGTCTTCTTGTTTTTTGTTGTAGTGTAACGTGAAGGAGATTTTCCTAACTTTCTCGCCTCTGTACACTCAAGTGTAATAACTACTCTAGGTCCCTTTGCCACGACAGCCTCCAATATAAACTATTTAAAATCAATATATTAACTAATAACTAAACCAATAGCGGTCTGGAAAACTTACTAGATTCCGTTTGGCATGACAACCAAAAACTGATAAAACATGAAAAAAAAACGTTAGATGGCCCATTTGATGGTGCTCGAGAGCAAATATGATCACAAATGAAAACTGGACTTATTGTCATTTCAAGAACTTAAAACTCAAGGCCTTTATCAGTCTTGGAGCTGAGCCAAGTGATGAAAATGAGATCCAAGAGCTTTTCTTCGTCACAGTAACTGATTTTGACGATAAAGAACTCTTTCAATCTGAACACTACTCTCTTGAAGAAGCCATGGACGCTCTCAACTCTCGTTACGACTCATGGGAATTTGTTGATGCTACGAATGGACAAAGTGGCGATGGTTGCTCAAGCTGTAGCGCCCACTAAACTTTACTAATTCGGGCTTTGCCTATTGACAACAGGCCGAAAATTAGCGAAATTCCTAAGACTTATATTTAAGAATCATTGTATCAAGCAATGTAACGAAATCAGAGGTTTTATTATGAAAAAAGGTATTCACCCAGAGTACAGAGAAGTAGTTTTCCACGACGTTTCTTGTGGAGAAGAAATTCTTACAAAATCAACAATCAAGACTGACCTAACGACTACTTTCGAAGGAAAAGAGTATCCAATGGTTAAGCTTGATATTTCTTCAGCTTCACACCCATTCTATACTGGGAAGCAAAAAGTTCTTGATACTGAAGGACGTATTGAGAAGTTCAAGAAGAAATTTGGAAATTCTTACGCTGCTCTTAAAAAGAAATAATCAAAAAAGGCTCCGTCAGGAGCCTTTTTCTTTTGTATAAACTTCAACAATCTCTTTCAATTTATCTTTCTTAATTGGCTTTGAAACAAAGTAATTCATTCCACTCTTGTAACACTCTTCTTTTGTAACCTCTTCCATATTGGCCGTTAGGGCAACAATGAAAGGCGTACTACCAACGAACTCTCTAATCTTAAGAGAAGCATTCATTCCATCAAGAATCGGCATTTGAATGTCCATAAGAATCATATCGTAATCATTTAAAAGAGCAGCATCCACGGCCTCTTGTCCGTTCAAGGCGATATCCGGCGAAAGACCTCTTTTTTCAAGAAGCTTTTTAATCAATTTCAAATTAACAGGATTATCTTCAGCAATGAGAATGCGAAGGCCTTTAATTTGATCTTCCCACTGCTCATTAACACTCGTCACAGTATGGTCGAGCTTTGCAACGACAAAGAAGTAAAAAACAGAACCTGTCCCCTCTTCACTTTCAAACCCAATCGTTCCACCCATCATCTCAATTAACTTCTTAGAGATACTTAGACCAAGGCCCAAACCGTCATAACGCCTAGAGTTTGTGGATTCCTCTTGAGAGAAGGACTCGAGAATAGTTGCCTTTTTCTTATCGGAGATACCAATTCCTGTATCTTGAATTTGAAAATCAAGCTTTATCGAATCTTTTATTGAAGAAGCATTAATCACAAGCTCTACTTTTCCAGTATTAGTGAATTTGAAAGCATTATCGAGAAGATTCATTACGATTTGAAGAATACGCATATCATCACCGATAATATTCACATCCTTTTTGGCATTTGTCGTAATAGAGAATTCGATGCTCTTTTCTTTTGCACGAAAGTTATAAATATTTTCAAGAGTAGATATGATCTCATTTAAAGAAAAGCTCTTTTTGAAAAGCTTAAATTTTCCCGTCTCTAGACGTGAATAGTCTAGTAGATCGTGAATAAGAATGTTTAATCGTTCAGAACAACCATCAAGAGTTCCAAGATATTCTTTTTGTTCATCACTTAATTCTGTTCCCTCTAAGAGCTCACACATCCCCTTAATCCCATTTAATGGAGTTCTAAGTTCATGGGAGACAGTACCTAGAAAATCATTTTTAATCCTAACACTCTCTTCCATAGATTCGAGAACCTGAACTTGGAGACTCTCTTTTTCTTGTTCCACTTTGACATGTTTTTCAATCATTTGATTGTAAGCTTCAACAATATGATAAAACTCTTCGTAATATATATTTTCAATATCTAACTTCTCTTCTAGTTCATGACTTTTTGAGAAGTACTGAATGATGTTACTTGTTTCAGAATTAATCTTTTTAAAGAATTTATGGTTGTTATACTGAAAGAGAAAGAAAAGCAGTCCTGCAATAACTACAATCAAGATAATTTTTAAAAAGATCTCTTTCTTTTGATGTGATCTTTTAACAGCGAGAATTTTCTCAACTGAATCAAGATAGATCCCCGTTCCAATAACCCATTTCCACATAGGATCAAAACGTACAAAGGTCAATTTTTCACTGACAATACCATTTGTAGGTTTCTTCCAAAAATACTTAGTGACTCCACCCCCAGAGGACTTAGCCGCATTCATTATATCTGAGACGAATTCTCGGCCCCTCGCATCTTTGAGTTTTACAACAGAAGTTCCTTCAATTTCAGGACTTCCAGGATTTAATAATTGATGTCCATCTTCAGTAAATACAAAAAGGTAGCCTTCACCATTTTCAAAACGAATTGATCGAAACCACTCAATAACATCGTCTTTTACTCTTTTTTCGACATCTGAGTAATACTCACCAGCTGCGATAAAATAATCGGAGAGCCCAATTCTTCTAACATAAGAAAATTTTCGATCGACCAGATGAGTCTGAGGATGCTTCCACCAGTAGTCGTAGAATCCTCCACCACCCATTCCCGTTTTTATAAACTCTTCCATAATAAGATTGCCCTTTTCATCTTTTAGAAAAGGAACATGCTTACCTTGAAGCTTTTTATTATTTCCATGAAAAATCATTTTCCCATTTCTAGAAAAGGCAAAGAAGTAGTCACGATTATTTTTATACTCGAGACCACGAAGAGATTTAATAATAAAATCTTCGAGTGAGTCCTTTGATCTAAAGGCCTTGTCGTGTCCTTCAATCGACTTAGCAACACTTGAAACTTTATCTTCTAACTTCTCCCTTAGATGGACTTCTACTTTCTGTCTTTTATTGGAAATAAATTGAATGGCATTATTTACTTGAGATCGAATCAAAAGTTCTTTGTCATGATAAACATCATTTTTAATCTCTTCGTAGTGACCTTGGTAACCAAAATAAAGTTCACCCATCCAGAAGAAAGCAAGCACAACAAAGCAGGCTAAGCTGACAAAAGCCAACCTTCTTTTAAAGACTGTAAATATAGACTTTCTTTGATTCACAGATGTTTCCACTAACATTGATTATGGAGACACTATCGGTTTATTCAAAAGATTATTTTGGCAAATAACAAAGAAAATGACAGAAGCTTTGGGAACCCTAAGTATTCAAAGAAAAACTCAAGAGATCGTCTAAATTTTGCACACGAATTCTTAAATGATTGTCCTTTAATACCTTCAAAACCTCATATTCAACTCGACACCCGACACTTAATTTCTTGAATTCTTTTGCTACTTTTTTGCCGAGATCCTTCTTCATAACTTCAACATGAATAAGCTTTAACTCTCCTTCAACATTTGCACACAATTGCCAATTGAAAGAAAATTTAGTCTCCTGTAGAAAGCGAAAAAGGAGGGCCGATGTATTTCCATGTTCAAAGAGTGTTTTTTTGGAGTAGACGTGGCCAATAAAAGGCATGATCTTTCGATCAATTTTTGCCATTTGTCCCAATCGCTCAATAGATAATTCATGGGTCATGCGAAGAACTTGGTGACACCACTCCTTATCATTTTTAGCAGCAGGGCATTTTTTAGAATCTTGGCAAGGATAGAGAATATCAAATTCCTTTTCAATTAAACTCTCTCTTAAAAGATGTACCTGATCAAAGACTTCTTTTGTTCCAGGCTCAATAAAGAGAATCATATCTGCTTGAACTTTTTCTAAGATCTTTTTAGCGGCCTTAACCCCCATCTCATTGAGACTATTACCCCAAAAAAGAACGCGCTTAGAATCTTCCACTTGAACTTCTGAGCTGTACGTGGCATTAGCCTCTGGATAGAGAGCACTAATGATCTTTTGAGCTTGTTTAAGCATTAAAGGGCTAGAGTCGACAAGGTGAACTCGTCCCTTGGCATTTAAGGCCTCTAAAAAGGCCACAGAATAAGTTCCAGGGCCACAACCAATATCAATGAAGGTTGCATCTTTTAGGTAACTCTTAACCTCTTCACTCAATTGATTCATTAAGAAGTGAAATTTCGGAATATTTGTAGGAAGAAAAAATGCGGCATAGGCACTAACCATGTCCTCATCTAAAACGTACTTTCCAATCTGATCACGCGAAGAAGTAAAATTAGCACTCACCTCTTTGAGTTTATCGACGAGTTTAGTCTCTGGAAGATTGGGATTTAATAGCAAAGGCCTTAAAGTGTTTCCGTTCATTTCTTTTCCAAAAAAAAAAGGCCCACTTTAGAAGAGGGCCAATTTAGCGATTATCTTTCGTTTTGATCAACGTAGTTTCTCTCTGTCGCCCCAGTGTAGATCTGACGTGGGCGAGCAATTCTAGCTCCCGACTCACGAAGTTCTTTCCACTGAGCTAGCCAACCAGGAAGACGACCAAGAACAAACATACCTGTAAACATGTTTGTTGGAATTCCTAAGGCCTTATAGATGATCCCAGAATAGAAATCAACGTTAGGATAAAGCTTTCTTTCAACAAAGTATGGATCTTTAAGAGCTTCCTCTTCTAGACCTTTAGCGATGTTAAGAAGTGGGTCTTTAACATCAAGCTTCTCAAGAACAACATCACATGCTTTCTTGATGATCTTAGCTCTTGGATCAAAGTTCTTATAAACTCTGTGACCAAATCCCATAAGACGGAATGAATCATTTTTGTCTTTCGCTTTACCGATAAATTTCTTGTAATCTCCACCGTCATTTTGAATTTCTTCAAGCATTTCAAGAACAGCTTGGTTTGCTCCACCGTGTAGTGGTCCCCAAAGAGCATCAATCCCAGCAGAGATTGTTGCAAAAACGTTAGCGTGTGATGAACCAACATTTCTAACTGTTGAAGTTGAACAGTTTTGCTCGTGATCAGCGTGAAGAATAAGAAGAACGTCTAGAGCTTTTGCAACGTCTGCATCCACTTCACCGTCTTTATTAAACATCATGCTTAGGAAATCTGTTGAGTAATCAAGGTTAGCATCTGTCGACTTTGGAGTTTTTCCTTGAGTCTTATTAAAGAAGTAACCCATCGCTGTTTTCGTTTGCCCCATAAGTTGAGCAATGGCCTTCGTTTGCTCTGAAGCGCTCAGTTCTGCACCAAGAAGCTCAGGATAGAAAGCTGAAAGACCAGCAGTTACAGATGAAAGAACACCCATTGGGTGAGCATCTGATGGGAATGAATCGATAATCTTCTTAACACCTTCCGGTAGTTCAGAGTTATCAGCGATAAGCTTGTTAAACTCAGCAAGTTCACTAGCAGATGGAAGTTTTCCAAAAACTAAAAGGTAAGCAACTTCAACAAAGTTCGACTTATCTGCAAGTTGTTCAATAGGGTATCCACGGTAGCGAAGAATTCCCTTCTCACCGTCTAGGAAAGTAATTTCCGAAGTACAAGATCCAGTATTTCCATAACCACTATCAATAGTGACATAACCAGTTTCAGCACGAAGCTTCGTGATATCGATGGCCTTCTCCCCTTCCGATCCTTCGATCACAGGAAGTTCAATCGTTTTACCATCGAGTTCTAATTTTACATTGGACATAAAAAATCCTCCAAATATAGGTTTCTGAGAAATATATTACGACAAGTCGTTGTAATCTTAATCTATCGTTCAATGTTCCAAAGGTTTTTGGTCTTACATGAGGCTCAAATTTTAGCACAGGGCCAAGCCTAAAGGAGTCATTATCGCTAACCTACTAACAAATATACGATTTGTCGTTATTAGGTGCGTCTAATTAACTGAAATTTATAGAGGAGCTTGCCAGTCTGCCGGCGCAGCATGCCACTTTTCTAAAATTTCACGTCCCGTCCTATCAATGAGCTTCATTTCTAGTGCCGTATCGGCAAGTGAGGTGAAATCTGTTAGCGAAAAGAGAGTAAGATCGAACTTCTTAAGACGAGCATGGGCCTGCTCCATTTGATAGTCGACAATAGAGAGACACCCGCTCAATTCCAGAGCACTTTCCTTGGCGGCCAAAACCGCCTTCTCAAGACTTGAGCCCTGATTAACCAAGTCTTCGACTAGAAGCAATCTCTCCCCTTCTTTATATCTTCCCTCAATCTGGTTGCCCTTTCCATGTCCCTTGGCCTTACTTCTAATGTAGAGCATGGGCTTTTTTAAGCGATCAGCAATAAAGGCAGCATGTGGGATTCCCGCTGTTGCAAGACCTGCAAGTTGATCATAAGAAAGATTATTTTCTTCAATCACTTTGATAAAGAGATCAATCACTAGTGAGCGCTCTTTTGGATGTGAGAGTAATAATCGATTGTCACAATACATGGGACCTTTTAAACCAGAAGCATAGGTAAAAGGTTCATTGGGAGAAAATTGGACACACTTAAGTTCAAGAAGAGTTTTAGCAACAAGATTTGAAGAATCAGACATGAAAACCTCGAGAAGTTTTTAATCTAATTTATCACTCATATTGCAGCATGGGAAGTTCAACCACAAAGCTAACATGATTTGAATCTTCATCAATAAAAAGCCTACCATCGTGGCGCTTTAAAATTTCTCTCGATATATGAAGTCCTAATCCTGTGCCTTTTCCCTGACCTTTTGTCGTAAAGAATGGGGCCATCAACTTCTCTCGAAGATCTTCTGATAAAGGCTCTCCAGAGTCCGTTACGCGAACGAGCGCACGATCATCTTTTGATTCACTCTCAATCTTTATCCATCTCTGGCCACTTTGTCCTTCAAGTGAATCATAGGCATTATTTAAAAGATTTGTTAGAACTTGAACGATCTGTCCCGATTTACACTCAATTGGAAGATCATCCTCACTTAGCTCTACATCTAGCTTGATTTCACCAAGTCTAATCCTCTCCTTAGAAAAATCTAAGGTCGATTCCACAATATTATTTAAACTCGTCACTTCAAAGTCATCACGACTTGAATTACGCGATAGAGTTTGAAGTCCAGATATAATTCCATTGATCCGCTTACAGTTTTTTTGAATCATAGAGGCGTAACCATCGAGCTTCTCTTCATTAAGATCATTGCGCTCGAGCATTTGTTGAATCTTACTTGAGTAGCCATAGATGACAAACATGGGATTATTGATTTCATGGACAATTCCAGCGGTCATTTTACCAAGCGTAGCAAGTCTTTCTGTATTTTCATCAATTGATCCAAGATTTGATTGATAATTCATCCCCTCTAATTTTGACTCTACATTTCTTGCAATAAACTCTAAGAATTTTTGCTCCTCTTCAAATTCATGCCTTTCATCATCGAGGTCATTGACACCTAAAAGAGCGACAAGTTCCCCCTGAACGAGAACAGGACAAAGAGCTGTCATCTTATTTTTGTACTGCTGATAAGATTCAATGATTCCCTCTCCAAATTGACGAACTTGTTCACCTCTAGCGATATAAGACTTTCCTGCGCAAAAGTAGTCGAAGTAAATATTAGAGACTAATGGGGAATCCGACTTTTGAAGGTTAATGTTGTTGTGAACTTTTTCAACTCCATCAACGGCGTGTTCGAATTGATCTTTTAAAATCAAGACACCACCACTATCGCCGGCGATTTCAATCAAAAATAAGCGATGAACCTTGAGGTACTCACATAAAATGGGAGCCACTCGATCCAGACACAAGGCCAGATTTGATTCTTCTCTAAAGGAGCGAGAAATCTCGTCCAAATCATTAATTTCAATTTTTTTCATAAGCAACGACCAATCCTGAAATTTATTATAGGCTTAGTCTTAAGAATCAATTAATTGAGGATTAACTAATTAAAATTAGGTTAATGTTAATATTCAATTTTGCCTCTAAATTATGTCTTTTTATAGATCAGAACCTTTAAGCCACTTGAATCACGAAGCTCTTCAAAGGACTCACAGGAATAAAAAACCTCCTGAAATTCTAAATCTTCACAATTACTTTCAAACCAGTCTTTTATCGTGGAAACCTCAAGAAATGGGGAGTTCACACAGGCCATCAGCCAAGCGCCAGGAGAAAGCATTGATGAAACTCGTCTAAGAATTTTTGGATAGTCCTTCTCGATTTGAAAGCTCTTTCCCTGACTGGTTGGTGGATCGAGGATAATGCCATCAAAGGGACCAAGCTTAGTAAGCTTTCCCATCGACTTCATAATATCGTGCGAGAGAAAGCTAACGCTTCGAAGATCGTGACCATTGAGTTGATGGTTTTCTCTTCCTCTTTTTAAAACCCCTTTACTCATATCAACATTGAGAACTGACTCAGCCCCAGCATCTTTTGCAATAACAGAAAGGGCGCAAGTAAAGCTAAAGAGATTGAGAATCTTCCGACCTTTACTGTGATCATGAACGTATTGACGGCCCTTTTCCATATCGAGGAAGTAGCCAAGGTTTTGAATACCGTGGAAGTTTAAATGAAATTTTAAATCATTCCATTTAGCAAAAGTTTCAACTTCAACTTCTTGCCCTTTAAAACATTCTATTTCGGCCCTTTGAAGATATCTCTTTTGAATATAGGCTTTTTTGTGATCGGTTTTGCTCAGCATCTCAAGCAGTAGATTAAAACACTCTTCTTCTTTAAAGAGTGTTACCAGAAGAATCTCGCCAAATTGGTCGACACAAATATGCTCTAGCCCCTCATAGCGTCCACCTCTTCCATGAAAAAGCCTGTAAGAGTGAGGAGCCTGTGATTGAGTCTCGCTGATCTTTTGTATGAGCGTTGTAAATAGATCTAATTTTGCCACATTCTTTTTCCTAGAAAGCGAATTACTACTGAATTTTTACGAGTTAATAAATCTTTACTCCGTAATCCTTAAGTTATCAATTTAATAACTCGAATAGTGATAAGATACATAGAGAAACTCCCTAATAAAGGAAAGTATTTGAAGGCCCTATTTGTCTGCGATGAAAAAGATTTATGGACTTATTATAGAAATCTCTTTGCAAGCCACTTCACGAAGCTTGAAGTTGTCTTTTGCATACATGGAGATGAGGCCATAGAAAAGATTGGTTCTGAAGAGAGCTTTTCTCTCTTTTTAATTGAAGCCGGTCTAAAAAATGAAGAACCTAGTCAGATTGCTCAAAATATTATCGATCTCGCCGGAGAAAGACCTATCATCTTTGTTGGCGAGAAAGTTCACATTTCTTCTAGAATCGATGAGCAGCTCATTGAAGAAAGTGAAGTCAACGAGATCCTTATTAAGCCTTTTGATATTCACTCCTTTAAAAAAATAGTTAAGGCCGGTCTCGATTGGGTTAGAAAAGAAGAGTTTGAACAAAGTATTATTGAAATCGATAAGGAAGAGCTTCTTCCTATGAGAATTAGAAATTTCTATCTCTACAATACAATCCCCTACGATGCCTACTTGGAACTGACTCAAACAAAGTTTGCTAAAGTACTAACAAAAGATAAGAAATACGTTCAGGCAGAAATTAGTAATTTCTCTAAGCGCGGAGTTAAGCACCTCTACTTATTTAAAGACGATTTTCTAAAATTACTCGAAGAGGGAATGAAGAGAATTCTCTTTATTTTAAAACAAAAAAATAAGCAAACACCAAAGATATTAATCGCAACACAGATTAAGGGCGTTCTTCTCGCCCACCAATACATTCAAAAAGTTGGTGTTACAAAGGAGCTGAACCTTCTTTGCAAAGAACTGATCGAGACGACCAATATCGTCTTTAGACAATATGGAAAGATGAAAACTCTACTAGTAGATTTTCCTTTTAATAATTTCGATACTTCAGAACAAGCCGTTTTCACCGCCTATCTCTGTGAGGCCATGCTTGTTGGCCTTGGTTGGGCCAGTGATACTTCGAGAAAAAAACTTGGGCTTGCAAGTATTCTCTATGATTCCATGTTAACAAATGAAGACCTCTCAAAAATTCGATCTCTCGACGATAGAAATCTTGCGATGTTTACTGAACAGGAGCAGGAAGAGTTTAGACTTCATCCAGCAAAAGCTGCGCAAATGGCCAGACATTTCCAAGGCTACTCTGAAGTTGACTTTATCATTGCTCAACACCACGAACGTCCAAGAGGAGATGGATTCCCGGCAAAACTCACTTCCAACAAGCTCACTGCTCACAGCTGTGCCTTTATTTTAGCGACCGCCTTTACCACTCGGCTTGCGATGAGTAATGGAGAGCAAGGGAACCTCATTAAGATCTTTCGTGAGATCAAGACTCTTTATAATGTTGGAAATTTTAAAGAGCCTCTCAATTCACTTCAAAGAACACTTTTTTAAACAGGAATGTTCTCAAGTGTTTCAATGATCTTGATATATGTATGTTTTCTAAAACGCAATTTGAGATCTTCAATTGCCTTTTTCTTATCAAGTTTCACCCCCTCTTCTTTGAGAGCACGAAGAATTGATTCAGTGAAGGCCTCTGAGATAATCATCACTTTTGAAAGTGGCGAGATATCGTCTTTGTATTGAATCGCAAATCCAAGTCCATTTGTCGTTCCATGATGTTGACGAATAATTGTATCGGCACCCATAGGAATTTTAGGATAACGCGATAGCGCTTCTGCTGCATCTTTAGCGTGCGAGAGGACTTGTTCTTTTTCTTTTTCTGAAAGTCTCTTATCTAGAACGAGAGAATCTTCATAAGTGAGATCAGGATACTTGGCATAGATTGGAGCTAAGAAAATGTCGTGAAAGAAGAAGACAAATTTAAGCTTTTCTCTATGAGCATCAGAGCCCCAAGAGATTTCAGTAACAATATGTTCAGCAACAAAAGTTGCAATCACAGAGTGACTAAAAAGAAAGCTCGATTTATTCTTAGCTAAAAGGAGAATCAAGTTTTTAAGATCTGGGATCTCTTTCACCACATCTTGCATCATCGACATACATTCATTTGAAAGCTGAAGAAGCTCTTCATTAAACTCATCTCCACCAAAGAAAGCTTGAGCAACAGCTTCAAAGCCCTGCTCAGTGACATCGATTTTTTCATCGGCACTTGCACCATCTCGTTTATTCTTCACAATCTTAAGAAGCACTGACGTTGATTCATTGACAAGTTTTAAACGGTCCATGGCATGAACGTACAACTCGCCAACACCTTGATCGAGGTATTGCTTAATTTCTGGCCAGACTGGTCCGTCCTTAGAAAAGATCAGTTGATAATTATCTTCTGTCTTGCAATAAACATTACAAGGAGAAGTTTTCAGGCTATAAAATAGGCGTATTGAGAGTGGAAACATATCCGGAACATCAAGGGCAATCATGTCCTTAGCTGTGATATTCACTTTCTTAGCAATCATCTTAATAAGATCGGGAATATTTGTAACATCCCCAATGGCATCAACATCTTCAGGAACATCATCATTTCTTCCAAGTAAGATCAGTTCACTTTTAACATCATGCTCTACCAGATATTGGTAGATGAGCGCACCGGCCGCATGTTCGCCATGAGAACTTTCACAGAGAATAAGATCATAGCTCTCACCATCTTCAAGTTTATCCAGAGCTTCTTGGTAGCCCTTTGAAACATCCAGTTCACAGTTTACGTAAACTTTTAGATTCGTTTTATACAACGAACAAATAATATCATTATGACTGATAAGAAGAAGTTTCTTCATAAAATCCTTTTGAATTATTAGCAAGTTAGAACATTTTAACAAAAAAACGGGCCAGATTCTAACCTATTTCATAAAATGCCAAACCGAATGATAGGAGGACTAAATGAAATTTGATAAGCCCATCGTTAAAGGCGTCATTTTAAAGAGATATAAAAGGTTTTTGGCCGATATTGAACTAAGTGAAGATCATGGAGAGCACAAGAAGGGAGAGGTCATTACTGCCCATACTGCCAACACAGGGAGCATGAAAACGTGCTGGGAACCAGGCTGGCCAGTTCTCATTAGCTTCAACGACTCTCCCACAAGAAAACTTAAGTATTCTCTTGAGATGACTCATAATGGAAAAACATGGATTGGCGTCAATACAGCAATTCCAAATAAAATATCAGTTGAGGCCATCGCTGATGGAACAATCAAAGAACTTCAGGGCTATGAGACAATAAAGCCAGAAGCAAAGATTGGAAAAAGTAGAATCGATATTTATCTCTATGATGGTGACAAAAAAGCGCCGACCAAACAATGTTATGTCGAAGTTAAAAACGTTACGATGCTTCAAGATGAAAGAAGAGCAATCTTTCCTGATGGAGTTAGTGAGCGTGGACAAAAACACCTTAAAGAGCTTATTAGCTTGAAAGAGCAAGGAATTAGGGCCTGCATGCTCTATATTATTCAAAGACGTGATGTTGAAATTTTTGCACCTGCAATAGAAATTGATCCCGAGTATGCCAGACTCTTAAAAGAAGCCCATAAAGCAGGCGTAGAGATACTTCCCTACCAGTGCTTGATTGATGAAAATGGAGTTCAAGTAGAAAAACTCCTCCCTTACGAGCTATAAAAAATACAATTATCGTGGCCCCTCATTCATCTTATGCTAAAAATTTAAAAATTTTCATGATTTGTGGGGGGTTACTATCGTGAACAAGTCTATTCTTATGGCCGGACTCATGCTGAGTATTTCAGCTTTTTCCGCTCAAAAACAATTTCCAGAACTTAATAAAATCTATCGTCCAAAAGTTGATAGAGGTTTTGATCAATATAAATCAAACTCTTTGCGCGGGACAAAGAAGATGGTTTTAACTTTTGATGATGGACCGCACGCAACGAGGACTCCTCGCGTTCTTGATCTTCTTAAAAAATATGACGTAAAAGCGACGTTTTTCATTCTTACTAAAAATGTTAACAAGAGAACTCTCCCAATTGTTGAGAGAATTCTTAAAGAAGGACATATCCTTGCAAGCCACGATCACGATCATGGTAACAATAACAATGAAAGTAGGGCCCATTTTCACAGTGACTTAAAAAAATCAGTGAAAATGATCAAAGATATCGAAAACGATCTAGGGATTATTCAAAATGAATCTTATTACCGTTTTCCTTATGGTGCTTACGGATCAAATGAAGCGTATCACCACTTTAATGTTATGAAAGATGTCTCGGATGAGCTCTTTGGTGAAAACTGCATTAACTTTGCATTTTGGGATATTGATTCTGAGGACTGGGTTGCAAAGCTTACGCCGGAAAATATCGCTTCTAATATTCAAGCACACATCGTAGGTGGAACGGCCTATAAACATAAAACGGTTCGCACATTTTTTGGAAATACAAAACACAAAGTCGAAAAATATAAGATTCGATCTCCTAGAGGTGGAGGTGTAGTTCTTATGCACGATATTCATGAGCGCTCGATTAAGGCCACTGAACTTCTTCTCAAGTGGGCCCAAAGAGAACGCGTGAAGGTTGTTCCTTTAAATGAAGTTGAAGAATACAAATACCATGGTCGCGACTGTCGATTAAATTAATATGAGGGCCTTTCATGGGCCCTTTTTTTTTGCCTTAACCTATTAAAATCAAGCCTATAGAATTTTCACAACTCAACAATTTAACTTGCCGCGTTATCAATATCCTAATAGGATCGCCCCAGTCATTTATACAATTGGGGGTATTCAATGAAAATTAAATCCGCAGGATTTCTCTTTCTTATGACTGTGCTTTTGGTATCGTGCCAAAGCGACAAAGAGACAGAAACAAGTACTGAGCCAACATCTCAGACGAATCAAGAACAAACTGCAAAAGCAAATGCAAAAAACTCTAACTCTGCAGAGCAAAGTGAAGACAGAAAGCTGCAAAAGAGTCTGATCGATCTAACAGCAGACTTTTCTGATGAAAATACGCAAGAGATTGCAGCAGGAAATCGTGTTCCCCTTCTAGACAATATGACGTTTGCACTAACTCCAGGTCAAAAACTTGATGGGCCAGAGTTTCACAACACGCCAATTAATAAGTCACGTTATGGGACAGAATATCTTCAAACTCTCATGCAAGAAGCTGACAAAATCGCTTCTTCATATAAAAGACAAGGTGATCTTAAAGCTTACTACGCTTTTATGATGACAGCTCTTGTTGTTCCTCTACACGAGGGACTTTGGATGCACTTTAGAAAGACAACAGATATTCCTGGCGTTTGTAACCCATATGCTCAAAGTGGTCTTACGATGATTAATCCAAAGGAAGAAGACTACAGAAAAATGAGTTATGAAGAAATTGAAGAGAAAAAGCAGAAAGAAGCGATCACTCTTAGAAACTTCAATAAGGCACTTAAGACAGGATCAACACCATTTCTTGCTAATTGTGATGAAATTAGAAACGACCAAGTGGTTCGTTATATTATTCGTGGTTACGATGGATCAGACCTTGGGGCCATGCAATTATCAATTCGTTGGCACTTAGATAAATTCTTTGCCAAGCAAAGCTACAAGTCCCTTAGAAAGACTTTTGCCTACGGACTTAACTTTCTTCACGATAAATCTTTTGCACCACTTTACCAAGCTTTCCATATGAAAAAGCCTGATTCAACTTATATGAAGAAAGTAAAGAAGAAAACAAAGAGCTGTTTAAGAAATGGTTTCTTCGATAGAGATTTTAACTTCGAAAATCTTATCAGAGCTTCTTGGGCCGGGACTTACAACTCAGGTAGTATCTACAATGCATGTCGCTTTAAGAAAGAAGATCTTTCAGCTGACAAGTGGTTCTACAACAACATCAAAAAGATCTACGGTTTCCTTTTCCAAGAGAGCCTAGGTTATAGAGAAGATGTAAGCTTTATTCCTTCTAGGCAAGTTAAAGGTGCACTTGATGAAATCATTTGTCACTACAACTACAATACAAAGAAGCTTTCTGATTCGATTGATGACAAAAAAGAAGCTCAAGAGTTTGATCAAAAAGTACAAGCGAAATGTTCTCAGATTGCAACAAAAGGTTATAGCGATCTAAGATCAGTTCTCTCTAAATAATCTCCAATATCGAGGGTCTAATAACTAGACCCTCTTTTAGAATCTATGAAAAAAATAATCGTTCTCTCTATTCTTATTATCGCTGGAGCTTCGCTCTACACTTACTTACAATCAGATATTGATGATTCAAAGCAAGTAAGTATTTTCAAAGAGCAGTCAGATAACAATGATGAGCGCTTTGATTTTGATAATCAAAAAGAAAATGAAGACCAAGACATTCTCAAAGAGAGTAACGAAGATCTTCAACTCATCGCTCAGAGCCTTGTTAAGTCGTCATCACATAAAATGATGAAGGAAATTTTAAATTTCACAGTCCAATTTGATCAACTCAAAGAACAGAAAAGACTTACGGAGTTAAATGAATTTCTTCCTCAAATTAATGATGAACTAACAAGCTGCTTAAAGATTGATAATTGTGGGCTAAAAAGGAAAAAGGGAGAACGATATTTTGAAAGTGATCGAACCGTCGCTCACCAACTCTTAGTTCGCGTATTTGAAATGATGTCTTCACTTATAGAAGAAGGATTTCAACCACAAATAGATCAAGAGGCCCTATTAAACGCTATAAGTATAAAGACAAGTGAAATAGATGTGGCCGCAATCTCACTTTATTTGAAAATGAATTTTAACAAAGAGTTGATTGTAAACGTTGCCCCTTCTTTAACAAAAGAAGGCTTCTCTAGCCTCTTCACAGAGCTTCTAAGCGACGAAAAATCAACGAGTGAAACAATCCATTCACTCAACGAAAAGGCTGGATTAAGCCCTTCAAGCTCTTTAGAATATCTTCTACAAAACATGAAAGATGGACAATTAGAAAATCAATCGACAATCGAATTGGAAGAAGCCCTCTGTCAGAAAAAAGATGATATGGGTGATGTGCTATGGCGTTCGAGTGCTTATAATTTTAAAAGATTAAAGTCACAAGAGATTAATTGTCCTCTAAATTAACAAACACTGTTATGTCTTGATTCTCAACATCCATTCCAACAAATTCACGAATAGGGCCATTGTCACTTAAGCGAACACCCTGAATCATTTTCGTTTGAAGTTGCTTCTCTTGCCCTTTAGAGACAATTGAATGAGTTGATGCATGAATCATTTCAAAGGCCAGACCGGCATATGGGGCCACGGCAAAGGTTAGAATTGTCGGTAGGATAAAGCTCTTCTCATCAACATCATAATTCATTTTTATATCGCCTAATGGCCTAAGACCAACGCCTTTTCCATCACTATGAATATCAAATTGAAAGGGAACTTCAAGGTCAGTGTACTCTCTATTTCCAATCATCCAAGATGGAAGTCCTATCAGGTCCTGCTCTCTTAAAATATCGTGAGCATGAAGAACAAAGGCATTTTTAGATTCATCCCAAAGAATTTTAGGGGCCTTTTTAAATCGAAAGCGATGTTCCGTTTCAAAGAGATTAAACTCATCACAATGAGATAAACTTCCTTGGACCATGCAAACATCGAGAAGACCATTCTTTTGCAATTTCTCTAAGTAATCATTAATCACACCAATATTTACTTTAAGTGCAACGTCGTAAGGAAGCCCCATGTCTACAATATTAGTATTGGAGATCTTTTGAATATCGACTTCCTGGCAATCTGAATTACAAACCCCAACATAGAAATCAATCATCTCATCACTCGATAAGATGGAATCAACTGCAAGCTTAACTGCAAATTGAGCATCTTTATTTTCAATGTTTTGCAAGACTCGCTTTCTTTTATTAATTAAGCGCGAATGGAGCTTCTTCACATCAAGTTCTAATCGCTCTTTCTTTCTCGCTGAGAAGCCTTTTCCCTGTTCATTGCGCTTTAATTTCTCTTGCAGATCAGCAAAATAAACTCCTAAATCATCCATCAAATCGAGAACTTTTTTATGCGAAGATTTCTTATAAAAAGTATCCAGATCATCAAAGATATCATTTCGGCAATACTTTCTTCGATACTCTACCATACAAGCATCAAATGACTTTTTTATCGCTTCTTGAAGTTGAATAATTTTCTTCTCATTAACAAGGTCTTCAATTTTTACACTTGGAACAACAAAATCCTTATCCTTATGAATGAAAGGTAGATTATTCATGGCCGGTTCCATTTTCTCGCGAATTTTTGGTTCAATTTTCTCGGCCATTTTTGGAATCAACTTACCGAAAAGTTGATCTACTACTGGGAGTTGCATATCAGCAATTTGATCTGATATAAAAAAGAGCGCCTTACTTTCATCGTTTTTTAAATACTTATTTGCATCTTCAAGACCCTTTTTAACAGAAGAGTCGATAATCTGCTTTTCTACGAATTCGATTTTCTGCTTTAGCCACTCTTTTTGCTTTTGTTCTCTTGCCTCTTTACTGAGGTGCTTAAACTCACCATCAGGAGAAAACTTCTCTTCTGATAACTTATAAAAGTCAGTTACAACGTTTACGAAGTAATCATTTTTCAAGAAGCTATTAAGCCTATCACTTGTAAAGTCATAGAGAGAGTCTTTTCCACCTACTCCTAACTTTAGATTTTCACTCTTCATATCTCCGCCTAAAAAATCAGCAGGAAATGAAACGAAATTTTCAATTGAGTTGTCGTCGCCTAGCTTCACTTGAAAACGCACTTTAGGTGTCGTTTTTTCACTCTCATCAATCGTTATCGTAAGATCATCAATATCGACAAAAGTCTTATCATAAAAAAGATCTTTCCCCTTCAGATCCGTTCTAAGCTTCACTCTTTCAATGGGAACTTCAATATCGCACAATCGCCCCTGACACTTAACTAGAGGCTCTTTAAGTTTAAGTTCATCTATTCTAAAATTATTAAAATCAAAATCAGTTGGAAGAGGTTTTCCCATGTCTTGCATTTTTTTAATAGAGACAGGCAGTCCAGAAAGGGCCATAGGATAGCCAGCACAGTGTTTCCATGATTCACCAATAGTCATGGCCTCCCACTTTTCGCGTGTGCACTTATCTCTTTTTGCTTTCACTTGAAAAGCGAAAGGCTTACCTGCGGATAGACTTTTTTCCATCGCTTCTTTACCGTTAACGAGAGAATTTCGAATCACTTTCTCTAGGCCCGAATCAGTAACACGCAAGGCGGCCTTAGGAGTGTCATAACAATTCCTTGCTTGGGCGCTTACTAAGCTGAAAGTTGTCGCCAATATGGTAATGAATTTTATTCCTCTTCTCATATATCAATAAACTTATCGGGATATAAAAGAAAAGCTGAAGAAGTGTTGATTTTTAGAACAAAAAAAGGCCCCGTATAAACGGGACCTTAAGTCATTTGGGGTATAAAATAATCCCTCTCTCAAAAAGGATTACTTTTGGTAATATTTTCTTTTCACTTCAGGATCATCCCAAGACATACGGTCTAGAGAGATCTCTTTTCTGTTTAGCCACATATAGTTTGGTGCAACTTCATCTTTAAATCCACCAACTTCAATTTTGTTGTGCTTTTCAGAGTCAATCGGGTGCTGATAATCAAAAAGAAGTCCAGCATCAACGAAGTAAACCCCTCTCATTGCTTTCTTTCTCACTTTATAAACATTTCCTCTATCTTTGAGCTTCGCTCTCCATCCCCAAAGGGACTTAGCAGGAGTGTAATAAACAAGGTTTGGATACGCATCGTATTCAAATCTTCCTTGCTCTAACCACATATCTTGAGAAACACCTCTCTCTAAAACCTTTTGCTCATCAGAACTGTAGGCCTTTGAAGTTCTCTCTTTTGTTAGAATGTAGTCCCAAGTATTTGTTCTCTCTGGGTAATCTAATCTATCGCCATCTAGAAGTGCTTCTTTCGCATAGATTTTAATAAATGGTGTTCCAACAGGAAGCTTCTCTCTTAAAAAAGCAATCGCTTCGTTATTAAGTCTTGAGCAACCGTGTGAACGTGGATCAGAAACAACGTTAGAAAAGAATTTCTTTGTCTTAAGAATAAACTCATCTTTGTTCTCTCCCCAACCAATCGTTCCGTGTGTCCACTGAGAATTGTGGTTTGGACCAACAAGAGCGGCATACCATCCAAAAGCACCTCTCATACTTCCTTTTGGCTTTCCATTTTCTTCTGGCATATACTTATCTCTAAACCAAGTCATAGCACCTGATTCTGGACCAGGAGGAAATGGATATCCCTCTTTATACCAAGCTGGGTATTCACCTTTACCATCTTCGTAAAACTTAACCCATTCAGTAAGACGGTAAGATCCAACATAAGTTCTTGTCCCACCATCACTTGTATTTTCTCCGACAACCATTTCTGTTTCCATAATCATCTTATGCTTACATGCTTGGTCTTCGTTACACTGCTTTTCGTAAACTCTAAGTCTTTCTGTTGCTAAGTTTTGAATAACAAAATACTTACCATCAAAGTTTCTGTAGTCATTTTTCTCACCGCTTAGGTACTTAGAACTAACAAGGTATTGATTCCCTCTAATTCTCTTTCCTTTAGCATCGTAGTTGAATGAGTATGTTACTTTAACAAGAACATATCCTTCAGGAAGATCTGATGAATTGTCGACTAATTCAACTTTATCAGAACGGTTTAGGTAACCAAGAGGTGTTTTATTTAGTGATCTTACAGTTAGACGGTTCGCCGTAACATAGTAAGTCTCACCAAGAGAAAGACCTTCCTCAGCTTCCTTTTGATTTTCAATTTGTTCAGATTGTGCGTAGGCCATAGGGCTTACAACTGTAGATAGACCAATAAGCGCACTAACGCCTAATGCCATAAGGTTTGTGTTTCTCATTTTATACCCCCCAAAAATGTGAACACGAGCTTATTAAGCTGTATGTGAGGGCAAAATACACAACTCCAAAAAAAAGTGGCATAAAAATAGACGTTATTGAAAAAGTTACAAATAAAAAACTTTTCTCTGGTCTATTTGCATGATTATTTTTCACCATTTTTTACTAAAAACTTTAATAACCTTCGATTTTTCAGGTAGATAAATATCATTTCTTTAAATAAGTTGACAAAAATAATTCTTACGACTCAAGGAGTCGCTGAGTCGTGATATAAAACCACACACATTTTTTATTTTTCCAAGCAGCGCAGCATCCAATTCAAGAGAAGAGAGTGCGGCAATACTGGCCAAAAAAGATCGGTTTTTCGGCGATAAGTTGTTGTCTTCTTACAGTCCGCTTGTAAAAATAATATATTCACACAACACAATGGGAGGAACTAATGGTTCGTAATATCGGACTTTTGCTTGCACTAACAGGTTTACTGAGTGCTTGTTCGGGAAAGAAAGCAGATAACAAGACATTTGTATATTGTTCAGAGGGAAGCCCTACGGCCTTCAACCCACAAGTCACAACAGATGGAACTTCTAGCAACGCTGCAGGACAAACAATCTACAATAGACTTGTTGAGTTTAAATATGGAACAACAGAACTGACTCCAGCTCTAGCTAGCTCATGGGCCATCTCTGATGACAAATTAACTTACACATTCAACCTAAGAAAAGACATTGAATTTCACACGACAAGCTACTTCAAGCCTACTCGTAAGATGAATGCAGATGACATCATTTTCAGCTTTAACAGAATGAGATCTAAAGATCATCCATTCCATAAAGTTGGTGGTGGGAACTATGAATATTTTAGCGGTATGGCCATGGGCGATATTATTAAAGATGTTCAAAAAGTTGATGAGCACACTGTTTCAATCATCCTTTCAAAGCCAGAAGCTCCTTTCTTAGCAAACCTTGCCATGCCTTTTATGAGTGTTCTTTCAAAAGAGTATGCTGACAAGCTTGTTAAAGAAGACAAAAAAGAAGACATCGACAACTACCCTGTTGGAACAGGCGCCTATGTTTTCCAAAAGTATGTCAAAGACAATCTCATCAAGTACAAGGCCTTTGATAAGTACTTTGAAGGAAAGCCTAAAGTTGATCGTCTCGTTTTTGCTATCACACCAGATGCATCAGTTCGTTACCAAAAACTAAAGACTGGTGAGTGTCACCTTGTGATTGAACCATCTCCTGCAGATCTTCAAGCAATGAAAGAGAATAAAGACCTTAAATTGATGCAAGCTCCAGGGTTCAATGTTGGTTACCTAGCAATGAATACTGAGAAAAAGCCATTTGATAATGTAAAGGTTAGAAAAGCGATTTCAATGGCACTAAATAAGTCGAGCTATATTGATGCTATTTACCTTGGTCACGCTCAAGTAGCAAAGAACCCTCTTCCTCCAACGATCTGGTCATATAATGACGATATCAAAGATGATGAGTACAACATTGCTCAAGCAAAAGAACTTCTTAAAGAAGCAGGATATGCTGATGGATTTAAGACGACTCTTTGGACCCTTCCAGTTACTCGCCCATACAACCCAAATGGAAAGAAGATGGGTGAGCTTATGCAAGCTGACCTTGCGAAGATTGGAATCAAAGTTGAACTTATTAGTTACGACTGGCCAACTTACCTGAAAAAATCATCTGATGGTGAACACGAAATGCTGCAGATGGGTTGGACAGGAGACAATGGAGACCCTGACAACTTCCTCAATACGCTTCTAGGTTGTTCAGCAGTAGCTGCTGGATCAAACTATGCGAAGTGGTGTTACTCTCCATTTAACGACCTAGTAATGAAAGCAAAGACAACAACTGATGTAAGAGAGAGAACTGAACTCTACAGACAAGCACAAGTTGTTTTCAAAGAACAAGCTCCTTGGGTACCAATTGCACACTCAATTGTTTTTAGAGCTATGAGCAATAAGGTTGGAGGATATAAAATTGATCCTCTTGGTAATGATATTTTAAAATACGTAGAGCTTAAATAATGTTGACTCACTTTCTAAAAAAAATGCTATCGCTGATCCCTACAATTGTAGGGATCTCGGTCATTTCCTTTTTTCTTATTCGACTTATTCCAGGTGATCCAGTTCTTCTCATGTTAGGAGAAAGGGGTGCAGACCCTGCTGTTTACATGGAAATGAAAAGAAACCTTGGACTTGACCTTCCAATTTATAAACAATACTTCAACTACCTCACTCAAGTGTTTCAAGGTGAGTTAGGTTTATCGATTGTCTCTAAGAGACCTGTCGTTGAAGAATTCTTTTCTCGTTTTCCGGCAACTCTTGAACTTGGAATCTGTGCAATGGTCTTTGCCATTATTCTAGGAATTCCTCTTGGAGTTATTGCGGCCGTAAAAAGAAACTCTCCCCTAGATTACATTCTCATGGGAGGATCGCTAACAGGATATTCAATGCCAATCTTTTGGTGGGGCCTTATTCTGATTCTTATCTTCTCTGTACAAATGGGAATTACACCAGTTTCGGGAAGAATTGAAGTTATCTACGATATTCCTAATCTTACAGGTTTTTATCTGATCGATACTTTGAGCCCAACGGTATTGAGTGAAGAAGGAATTGCACCATTTTTTAGTGCAATTAGACACCTTATTCTTCCATCAATTGCCATGGGAACGATTCCTCTTGCTATCGTCGCAAGAATGACAAGATCGAGTATGCTAGAAGTTCTTGGACAAGATTTTATTAGAACTGCTAAGGCCAAAGGTCTTTCTCCAGTTAAAGTTGTCGTCAATCACGCCCTTAGAAATGCACTCATTCCAATTGTAACCATTATTGGACTAATGTTTGGAAGTATCATTACAGGTGCAATTCTTACTGAGACAATTTTCTCTTGGCCAGGAATTGGAAAATGGCTTGTTGCAAGTATTACTGCGAGGGACTACCCAGTTATTCAGGGTGGACTTCTCTTTATTGCTTCAATGATCGTTTTTATTAATGCGATGGTAGACACGCTTTACCTTGTCATTAACCCAAGACTTAGAAAGTAGGAAATTATGTCAATTCAACTAATAGATAAAGATTTTTATAAAAGGTTTAAAAAGAATAAAGGGGCCATCTGTGGTCTCATTATTATTCTTCTTTTCCTTTTTTTAGCAATATTTGCGCCAATGCTTACTCCTTATACTCCAGACCAAATTATCCAGGGCGCTCTTAGAGTCGCTCCATTTGAAAGTGCTGGGGATAAGTTTTTTATTCTAGGAACAGATGATCTAGGAAGAGATTTATATACACGTCTAATCTTTGGAGCGAGAATTTCTCTCTTCATCGGTTTTGCTGTTGTTCTTCTTTCTGTAACAATAGGAAGCTTTCTAGGACTCATCGCTGGATACTATGAAGGAAAAATTGAAAAAGTGATCATGAGATTTGTTGATATCCTTATGGCCTTTCCAAGTATTCTTCTGGCCATTGTTGTTGTCTCTGTTATGGGACCAGGACTTATGAATGCGATCGTTGCAGTTAGTATCGTCTCTCTTCCAAGTTTTATCCGACTGGTAAGAGCGAGTGTTCTCACTGAGAAAAGTAAAGAGTACGTTCAAGCTTCAAGATCTTTTGGTGCTTCAGACTTTAGAATTATGTTCATTGAAATTCTACCAAACTGTGTGGCGCCAATGATTGTTCAAGCAACTCTTGGATTCAGTGACGGTATTCTTAATGCCGCAGCACTTGGTTTCTTAGGACTTGGAGCTCAACCTCCAACTCCAGAATGGGGAATTATGCTTGCAGATGCAAGGGCCTATATCGAAAGCTCACCTTGGCTAGTTACTTTACCAGGTGTTTGTATTTCAGTATGTGTTCTTGGATTTAATTTATTGGGAGATGGACTTAGAGACACTCTCGATCCTAGACTTAGAAAATAAACAAAAAGGGAAGCAAATTGCTTCCCTTTTTTTATGCTGCGATTAGATCTTCTTGTAGTTCATCGAGTAAGTGGAATTCCACTTTATTAACGAGTGAAGTGAAAATTTCTGAAATTTTATACTTATCATCTACTAGCTTCATTTGATGATAAGGAACATAGAGAAAAAATTCATCTCCATTAGAGAAGCGAACACCCTCATCTTTTCCAAAGCGATCAATAACATCTCGATCAATTTCAACAACACTCAACTCATCATCATTAATTATTGAAAAGTCTATTTTAGAAAAGGCCTTAATAACATCATCAAAGCCAGCATCAATAACATTTTTAAAAGGACGTATCCTCATTTTCATCGTTAACTTCTCACTATTGAGAAGATTAGCAATTTTCAATTGTCCTTTAATCTTAAAAACGCATCCATCTTTTGAAAGTTGGTAGAGAGTCATGCCAATATCTTTCAATGGAGAATCATCACCAAAGGCCTTAACAGGAACATTGACCCCTAGTCGAAAACTTCTTAAAGGCACATAATTAGATAAGATCTTTAAATAGATAAATTTCTCATAAGTATCTTTTTCAAACCATCTCATCGAATGCAACGTAACATAAGGGCCAGATATTGACTGAGAAGACACCAATGTTTCAGAATGCACATCAAACCAGGCACTTTTAAGTCGAGGATCTAAATAGGCTTTATAAAGATCATAGAGACAAATTTCATGTCTTTCATTTTTAATAGAAAGCCAGATTGGAATGTCTTTTAATTTCTCTAGCTCAGCTTCAAGATTCTTAAGACGCTTAGACTGTTTACTATTTTTATAGAGCAAACTTTTTTGATACTTACAACTCTCGGCCCAGTTGGCCCAGTGGAAATATAAATTCCCATTCTTTGTAAGTTCGTGCTTTTGACAAAGATTGCCTTTGTTTAAATAGTCTTTAAATTTGTGAATATTTGTTTTTTCTTTTTCCATATACATTTACTTTAGGATACTTATCGGTTTTTTCTAGAGTTAGTTGAGCATTTCTCTCCACTTAGCTTTTTATCAGGTACTTAGATCCACTTTTTATTGAAAATTAATGTTTTCTTAGCCCCTGATAAGTGCCTGTCATTTTTGACAGTTCTTTTGATTTTTCAAATTTGAGGTACAATAGATGAGATGAAAGCAGCACAGGCCCTCGAGCAAGCAAGATTGGGTTATAAACTTGTTCCCGTTACAATTCGCCAACTCCTCTATTTGAGTTCGACTCCTTGCGATTTTTACATTCAGGAAAATGGACTCTATGTAGAACTCTTAAGAAAAAATACTTACATTGATAATGATGTTATTCGTGAGCTTATCCAGAATAATCAAATTCACTTATTCATTTACGCTGACGACAAAAAAGAGTTGATTGCTGTACAACAAGAAAACCTACGTCAAGTAACGAGATCTCTCTCGATTGGTGATGCCCTTGAGAAGGGGAAAAAGCAAACGAATCTCTTGGCCATTAACATGGGTTATCTCTATGAGTTTCCAATGGAAGATGATCTTCTTCAACTTCAGTATCAAAGTGTTGTGAATCTCTTTCGCTTTCTTTTTGAAAACACGAGTATTCATGAACAACTTTATCTCGACTTTAAAAAGTACAAGCACCATTATATTTTTTCTCAACCATTTCTAAGTTCACTTTTTCTTCTAGGTGTTTTGAAAATGTCACACGTCTATTCTGAAAAAGAATTAGAGAATCTCTTTGTTACGAGTTACTTCAAAGATATTGGGATGTCAGCAGTACCAATAGAAAAATATAATGAAAAAGAACTTTCCGAACATGACAAAAAACTTCTATCAAGGCATGCCGATATCTCTGTAGATATTCTTCAAGGTCGTCTGCCGATTTCACCAAATCATTTAAAAATCATTGAAGGTCACCATGCTTTCTCCCTCCTCTCTGATGACTTAAGTGAAGTGAAAAAAGAAAACAGTCTGGTCATTACAGGAACTGAAACAGTTATGGTTGCCTGTATGGATATTATTTCTGCAATGATATCAGAGCGTCCCTACAGAGGCTCTACAAGCCTTTTTGAAGCTCTTGAGATGATTAAAATTCTCATCAGCGACAGCTATCCAAATGAATTTCGTCTGATTGTTACCTACTTTAAAAATTTCTTTGCTAAAACGATGAGAAAATAAACTTGGTCCCACCTCCGACTAATTTGTTCCAGTTTAAAATGTTTTACATTTCGTTTTTCATAAATCATCATAATTATAGAGACGCAAAGGAATGCAATTAACTCGATTTTAGATATATATAAAATTTGAAACATAATTCTAGGGAGGGAATATGTTACAACAGGAAATTAGTCCAATCACAGGAATTATTGCCGAAGAACAAGTTGTTATCGACTTTGGTGAACATGAAGGAAAGTCAGTTCTTGAAGTCCAAGACACTCTTCCTGAATTTTACGATTATCTCATTGATCAAAAGAATGACGGAAGATGTACGATCAGAAGATCGAAAGACAAGACATTCTACCTCTATATTACAAATACACTTATGTAAAATTAGCTCCTTGGTCATCATCTTTTGGCCAAGGACCTTCTTAAATTCAACTCAAGTTTTCTCTTAATATTTCCGACAAGATTAGTATGAGATCTCTCTTCTTAATCCTTTTACTCTTCGTCACTAGTTGTTCTGAGTTCTCAATCAGAAGAGCTCCTTCATCAAAGATAGATTGCTTTGAAAAACATAGTGAGTTCAATGTCCTAAAGAGACACCCTCTCTTTGAATCAACTCATCGTATCGCCTATTCAACACTTCCTGCCGATTTAAAAAAGTCAGAATTTAAAATTGAAAGGTCTGATCAACAAAGACTCCCCTTTGAAACAGATAAGGCAGGTTATTTCTACGAATCTCAAGAACTCGATGATGGTGAATATATTTATCTTACTCTAAGTGATGGTTCACTCTTTATTGATAAAAAATTTAACCCAAAAATAGAGAAATACAATTCACATAGATCTCTTTTAGAGGGACTAAACTCTGATCGCTTTGTCATCGGAGCTGGTGAACTAAAAATTTATCGAGGACATATTCAAAAGCTTAATAATTTTTCAGGAAGCTTTCGTGGAGATGATGACAGCCTCTTAAGTAGTGTTGCTTCTTTTAGAGAAAAGGGCCTTCCCTTTGAAGAGGATACAATTATTGAAACCTATGATGCAAAAAGAGTTGCAGGTAAGCATTATCAAGATCAAGAGAAAGCTAAACTCATCTACATCGTAGAAAACAATGCGATGTTAAAAGAGAAAATGATTTCTTATCAAAAATTTCTAGATAAGTTGTATAAGAAGTTTCCAAATGCAGTAGAACTTGGAAATATCGACGCTTCTAGGTTTTTAAAAGAAAAGACCGAATCCATTGACCCTCTCGCCCTTCTTTCATTTGCTCAGGTTCTAAGTATTACGCAAAAAGAAGGAATCGAAATTATTATTGAAAAAATATATAATCGCGAAGGAAAATCAAATCGCAGTTTTATAAAAATTGAAGAATTTGAAGACATGATCAAAGAAATAGAAAAACAATTATAAAAAAGGCCTTCGCAGTAGAAGGCCTTTTAATTTATTTAAAGTCCGCGAGCAAATCCACGCCCCCTGGCATCGGAGACTCCTTTTAAGAACTCTCCTTCCTTGGCAACGGCCTGAATACGACAACCAAAATTTTTAAAGTTTAACTGATGCTCCATTCTCTTGAGCTTATCGCTCGTTCTCTTTGGAAGTGAGACCTCCTCAAAGCGAATCTCATCTGGCATCCACTGATGATGATAGCGTAGAGCATGAACAGAATCATAAAGAGAAAGATCGTGCTCAATGTAGTTAAGAATGGTTTGAGCAACACAAGTTAGAATTCTTGTACCGGATGGAGTTCCAAGAGCAAGAATAGGCTTTTTATCTTTAAAGACAATCGTAGGAGACATTGAACTTAGTGGTCTCTTCTGTGGTTCAACAAGGTTTTTATCTGAACCAACGGCTCCAAAGAGGTTCTTTGCACCTGGCTTTGTTGCAAAGTCATCCATTTCATTATTCAACAAGATTCCCGTTCCTGGAACAACAACTCCTGAACCAAAGTAACCATTAATCGTTTGAGTAGAACTAACGACATTTCCTTGATCATCCATAATTGTAAAATGTGTTGTCTCTTTGTGCTCATTTTTTACTTTTAGCGATTGATAGAGAAAAGGATTTAAATTTCCTGCCCACATCTTATTGAGTGCCTTTGACTCAGGGATTGAAAAACGAAGGTCCTTTGCATATTTCTTAGAAGTTAAACCAGTGAGAGGGACACTAACAAAATCACTATCGCCCATATACTTGGCCCTATCAACAAAGGCCAACTGCATAGCAGTAGCAGTGAGGTGAATTGTTTTTGGATGATGAACTCCATAATATTTTAAGTCATCATTTTCTAAAATATTTAAAATTTGAACAACGTGGGCACCACCAGAACTAGGAGGAGACATTGAATAGATTTCGTAATCCTTATAACTCCCCATAACAGGTCTTCTAAGTTTTACATCATATTGATCAAGATCATTCTGTTGCATAAGACCACCAAGTCTTCTGTTTTCTTTAATGATCTGATTAGCAATATAACCTTTATAAAAACCATCTCTTCCCTTTTTAGAGATAATTTTCAATGTCTTTGCAAGATCCTTTTGGACAAGCCTCTCACCTTCTTTTAATGCCTTTCTATTTTTGTGACAGAAAATTTTTCTTGATGCCTTAAATCGACAGAGAACATCTTCACGATACTTGAGTGCCTTTGCCAACTCTGGATAAATGATGAATCCATTTTGAGCTAACTCAATGGCCGGAGCAATAACTTTTGATAAATCTAGCTTCCCGTGCTCTTTTTGAAAATCAACAATTCCAGCGACAAGACCAGGTACACCGGCAGCAAAAATGCCATCGAGAGATTTCCCCTTAATCTCTTCTCCCTTTTGGTTTAGGAACATTTTATTATGCGCTAAAAGAGGTGCCTTCTCTCTAAAGTCATAGGCCCAAGGATTGGAATCTTTATTCTTAACAGCATCAAAATAGAGAAGAAAGCCTCCTCCACCAATTCCCGTTGACTGAGGTCTTTCTACTGATATGACAAAGGAAGCCGCAGCTGCAGCATCGGCGATATTTCCACCTAGCTCAAACATCTTTTCAGCGGCCTTCGTGGCGTAAACACCCTGAGTTGTGATCATGAACTTCTTAGATTGAGCTTCGTGATCTTGTCTCTTTTGCCCCTTACCAGGGTTTACCAGAAGCACTTCCTTTTCTAAAGGTGCCTCCATATGTGAGCAACCAAGTGCCAACATGGAAATAAAAACTATTTTCTTCATATTTACTCCATAATTTATTCTTAATGCTTTAATTAAATCAAGCCGTTAACGAAGCTGCAACTAATAAAGCTAGGACATGATCCTAACAGAACCCTAACAATAAAAATCAAACAACTTTGTTATAAAATGACTAAATAACATATCAATACAATCAGGAAAGGGATGCTTATAATGAAAAATGTTGTTCTAACAATTCTCATGCTTTGTGGCCTAAGTGCTCATGCGATTACAAAAATTAATGGTGCGGGAGCTTCATTTCCCTACCCAATTTACTCAAAGTGGTTCAGTGAATACTCAAAATTAAATAAAGATGTTCAATTTGATTACCAGGCCATTGGATCTGGTGGCGGAATCAGACAACTCATTAAGCAGACAGTAGACTTTGGCGCCAGCGATGCTCCTATGAAAGATAAAGATATTAAAAAAGCCGCTTGGCCAGTTAAGCATATTCCAACTGTTCTTGGTGCCGTTGCGATTGCCTACAATCTCAAAGGAATCACAAGAAGTATCAAGCTAGATGGAGAAACTCTTTCAGCAATCTTCTTAGGTCAAATTACAAAGTGGAATGACGAAAAAATTCAAACTCTAAACAAGGGGCTTAAGCTTCCTGCAAAAGATATCCTCGTTGTTCGTCGTGCTGATGGTTCTGGTACCACAGCGATTTTCTCTGACTACCTTTCAACAGTTAGTAAGAACTGGGAAGATAAAGTAGGAAGAGGAAAGTCTCTTCGCTGGCCTACAGGAATTGGAGCGAAAGGAAATAGTGGTGTAACAGGAGCTGTAAAACAGAACGATGGGGCTATTGGTTATATCGAGCTAGCTTACGCTATTAAGAACAAGCTCTCAGTTGTTTCTCTTAAAAATAAAGCTGGAGAATATAAGTTGCCAACAGTTCAAGGTGTATCTCTTGCGGCCCAAAATGTTGATGCCTCAAAAGGACTAACAACTTCAATTGTAGATGCTTCAGGTAAGGGAGTTTACCCGATCGCAGCTTTTACATATATTCTCCTTCCTGTTCACCAGGGAGAGAACCTTAAATTTGTTAAGGAATTCTTAAATTGGGCCCTAACTAAAGGCCAAAATTATGCGCCAGCACTTCACTATGCTCCGCTTCCTAACAAATTTGCAAAAGAGGTTTTAAAGCAGATAAAATAGGTAAAAACCTTGGAAGTTGAATTGAAAGAAAACTTACCCATAGATAAGGCCCAAAAGAATTTCGATTCTTCTGGGTCTAGTCCACTTTTAAGTTATAAAAGCCAGGATAAATTGGCCCTTTATCTTTTAAAGGGAATCGGCCTTTTTATCATCTTTATTCTCGCTCTCATGATTTATTTACTCTTTGACATGTCTTCTTTGGCGCTCAAAGAATATGGCCTTACAAGTTTCATCAAGACCGACTGGTGGAACCCTGTTGAGGATGAATTTGGAGCACTCTCCTTTATTTACGGAACACTCGTTACTTCAGCTATTGCCATTGTTGTTGCTGCTCCTTTGAGTATTGCCATGGCCTTGTTTTTAACTGTTGTTTTAAGAGGTGCTCTAGCAAAGTTTCTAGGACTTCTTGTTGAGCTTATTGCAGCAATTCCAAGTATTGTCTTTGGTCTATGGGGTCTTTTCTATCTCGCACCATGGGTAAAAAATAGTTTAACTCCCTTTCTCAAGACGACTCTTGGCTTTCTTCCCTTGTTTCAGGGACCAAGTTTTGGAATCGGACTTTTAACAGCTGGAATTATTTTGGCCATTATGATTACGCCGACGATTACTTCATTAACAAGGGAAGTTTTCAAGGCCATATCGCCCTTACAAAAGGAAGCGGCACTAGGTCTTGGGGCCACAAAGTTTGAAATGATCAAGATTGCAATCCTTAAGCCTTCCCTCTCGGGAATTCTTGGAGCTTGCGTTCTAGGTCTTGGTCGAGCCCTTGGAGAAACCATGGCCGTTGCTATGGTCATTGGAAACTCTCCAGTTATTTCTAAGTCACTTTTTGCTCCAGGAGCAACGATGGCCAGTATTATCGCTAATGAGTATGCTGAAGCTGAGGGAGAACTTCATCTTTCGGCCCTTTGCCTTATTGCCATCGTCCTCTTTCTTGTCACCTTCATCGTGAACTTTGTCGCGAGAATGGTTATTTGGAGAAATAACAGGAGGGTGAAAAAATGAAAGAACCAATGAAAGACTCAATGAGAGACTTAAAGCTAAGGAAACTTAAAAACAAGCTCTTCCACATGGCCCTCGTCCTAAGTGCATTGATTGTCATTGCTCCCCTCTTTCTCGTTGTCCTCTATCTTCTTGGAAAAGGGGCAAGTGGAGTAAACCTCGACTTTTTTACAGAAATACCAAAACCAGTTGGAGAACCTGGTGGTGGGATGCTTCATGCCATTGTTGGAACATTTATTATGGTCACTCTTGGCTCACTCATCTCAATACCTGTTGGAATCCTTGCAGGTGTTCTTTTATCAGAGTTTGAAAAAGGACCAATTCAAACGGCTCTTCGCTTTGCGACAGATCTTTTAGCTGGAGTGCCTTCAATTGTTATTGGAATTTTTGGATATCTTTTAGTTGTCGTTCCCTTTAAAAGCTTTTCAGCTCTAGCTGGTGCTTTAAGTCTTTCACTTATTATTTTACCAATCGTAACGAGATCTACGGAAGAAATCTTAAAACTCGTTCCAAATCATGTTCGCGAAGCCGGACTTGCTCTTGGAATCCCACGCTGGAAAGTTATCTTCTTTATCATTGTAAGAGGATCACTATCAAAGCTCTTTACAGGAATTATTCTCGCTATCTCTAGGGCCGCAGGAGAAACAGCTCCACTGCTCTTTACAGCATTTGGAAGTCTCTATCTCTCCTACAACGTCAAAGAACCAATGGCATCACTGCCAGTACAAATTTATAACTATGCCATTTCTCCCTTTGATGACTGGCAAGCACAGGCCTGGACAGCGGCCTTTGTTTTAATACTTATTGTTCTTGGCCTCAATCTCACGGCGCGACTTGTCTTTGAGATTAAAGATTACAAGAGGAAATAAAAATGAATGACGAAAATATTTTAGAAGTTAAAGACCTTAATGCCTGGTTTGGAGATTTTCATGCCGTCAAAGGTATTAGTCTCGACTATAAGAAAAATACGATTAACGCAATTATTGGACCATCTGGATGTGGTAAATCAACCTACATTCGTTGTCTCAATAGAATTCACGAGGAAGTCCCGGGGGCTCGTTTAAGTGGCGAGGCCATTCTTGATGGTGTTAATATTTTTGACCCAAAGATGGATCCCGTTGTTTTAAGAAGAAAGATTGGAATGGTTTTTCAAAAGCCCAATCCATTTCCGGCCATGAGTATTTTTGACAATGTCGTGATTGGTCTTCGTCTACAAGGAATTAAAAATAAAGCCTACCTTAGAGAGCAAGCTGAATTATGTTTAAAAAAAGCTGCACTTTGGGAAGAAGTAAAACATAAGCTCAACAAAGATGGAACTTCTCTTTCAGGGGGTCAGCAACAGAGACTTTGTATCGCAAGAGCTCTAGCAGTAAACCCTCCAGTACTTTTAATGGATGAGCCAACATCGGCACTCGATCCAATTGCATCAGCTAAGATTGAAGATCTCATGAGTGCATTAAAAGAAGATTATACCGTTATTGTTGTAACTCACAATATGCAACAAGCTGCGAGAATTTCAGATTATACAAGTTTCTTCGTTCTTGGAGAATTAATTGAAAATGGTTTGAGTACGGATATTTTCACCAATCCGAAAGAAAAGAAAACTGAAGACTATGTTACGGGAAGATTTGGATAAGAGGCCTTTATGGAATTAACTAGAAACGATATTAAACAAATTGCTTTAGACATGGCCAGTGAAGTTGAGATGATTCTAAAAGCATCTCAAGAAGCGGATGTCACTTTAGAACAACTTTTCGAAATAGAGAGACGAATCAATCAATATCACAAAGACATTGATGATAAAGTTTTCAAATATATTGCCCTAATGAACCCACACGCAAAAGATCTTCGCATGGCCTTGGCCGTTATGAAAATGAACTCAGAACTCGAGCGAATTGGAGATCAAGCCGTCAATATTAAACGCTACCTTCGCAAGATAAAATCAGAGAGACCAGGTCTTAAAAGTCTTTATGACAATGTTATGAACAACTACACGAGTTGCCTTAAGGCCTTTAAAGAAAAGGACACTCACCTTGCGACTGAAGTCATTAAATTCGATGAACATATCAATGAAATAAACAAAGAAAACATTCAAGAAATCGTCTCTCATGCTAACGAACTTCCTTTTGAAGAGGCCATGGCCATTATGAGAATATCGAAAAACCTTGAGCGAATTGGCGATCATATTACAAATATTGCAGAAGATATTATATTCCTTGAATCAGGTGATGATATCAGGCATAATCCGGACAATTAATCTGCGACAGCGGGGAGAATACTTTGAAGCACGTACTTATTGTTGAAGATGAAAAAGATATTAGTGACCTGTTAAAAATTCAACTTCTAACGACAGGATCTAAAGTCACAGTTATTTCCGATGGAGCCGAAGCACTTAGTTACATCCAATCAGATGAGGAAGACATTGATCTATTTATTCTCGATCGTATGCTACCTGGAACAAACGGTTTGGAAATCTGCAAGTTTCTTAGAATGTACCAAAGAACCAAAAAGAAACCAATCCTCATGGTTACAGCACTAACAAAGCCTGAACAAATTGTTGAAGGGCTCGATGCTGGAGCTGATGACTATATAACAAAACCTTTTGACATCAATGTTCTCATGGCAAGAGTTCGCTCTTTATCCCGAAGAGTTGATCATATTAAATCAATTGAACAAAAGCCTACTGATGAATCTGTTCTTCAAATTCAAGAATTAAAAATTGATACCAATCAATGTAAAGTCTGGCTTGAAGGCAATGAAGTTGAGCTAACTCTCTCTGAATACAAGCTTCTTTGCACTTTTATGAAAGAGCCTGGAAAAGTGATGACAAGAAATCAACTCGTTTCTGAAATTCAAGATGGTCCAGTGCATGTAACAGACAGGACTATTGACACTCATATTTTTGGTTTACGCAAGAAGCTTGGTCCCTACTCTAAGATCGTTGAAACGATACGAGGGATTGGTTACAGAGTATCAAGCGACTTTAAAGAATAACTATGCCACAACTAGAGCAACTTCTTAACGGCGAACAGACAAAGCAAAAGCTTCCTTGGAAGTTCTTTAGAAAAATTGCTTTAATTCAAATCATCACAGCTGTCCTTATTATTTTAGTAACGGCTGGAGTTGCTCGCTACTATCTAAAAAACTACATTACGAATCAAAGTATTGAACAGCTTGAAGATTCTCTTCAATTAATTAAGCAATCATTTTATTACTCAGATCTCAATCCAAGAGTCTGGTGTAGTGAGTTAAGTGAAAAAAATGATAACCGAGTGACTCTCATCAACACCCTTGGTGTTGTTATGTGTGACTCTAAAGTTACGCGATCTCATCTTAACAACCACGAAGATAGGCCGGAATTTATCGAGGCCCTTAATAAGGGTAAGGGTTCAAGTGTACGCTATAGTGACACAATGAAAGACCAGAGAATATATAGTGCCATCAGACTTCGAAATGCTTCAAATCAAGAGTATATTCTTCGACTTTCATTTCCACTAGCTAAGCTTCATGAGGCCGTTGCAAAGTTAGATATGATTATCATTCTCTTTCTTTTGCCAGTGCTGATTGCGATCGCCGTTATCTCGCTCTATGGGAGTCTAAAAGCATCAACACCACTACAAAAGATTCTTTCAAAAATTTCAACGACAGATAAAGAGATCAATGAAAACTCTCATTATGATGATGAATGGGAGTTAATTTCTAAAACGATCGACTCCACTCAATGGGATAGAAACAGACTCTCATTCAAATTGAATCGTGAATATGTTATCAAAACAAGTCTTCTTGAATCAATTTCAGAATCTATTCTTGCCGTTAGGCACGATGGAAAAATCCTCTTTGCCAACAAACACTTTATTAAAAACTTTTTACCTGTTGAGCATCTTGGAATGGGCCCTGATGAGCTTAGGAAAAACTCTCTTCAAGACTATTTTAACCACGAAGACATTAATATGCTTATTAATGAGTCTATTGAGAAGAAGAGTACGAATCATCTCAACTCAACTCTTCTCCAAATCAAAGGAAAAAAGCACGATGCCTACTTCGACATCACGGTTTCACCAATTAGTATTAGTGAAGACAATATCTATGGTGTCGTCTGTGTTTTTAGAGAAGTAACTGATCGTATACTAACGGAGCAAATGAGAGAAAATTTTGTTGCTAATGTCTCACACGAAGTTCGTACCCCTCTGACAGCAATGAAAGGTTATGTTCAAACTTTAAAACAATTCGGTATGCAAAATGAAGAGTTGGCCAACGAGTGCATGTCTAAAATTGAGCACAATAGCGATCGGCTCACCCACCTATTCTCAGATATTTTGAATCTCTCTGTTATTGAGTCAAAGGGAAAGATTGATAAGTCAGATATTCCACTTCCTGAAATAACAGAACAAGTTATCTCAAATGTAAGGCAATCATACAGAGATAAAGAAGTAACAATTGATACTCACTACGAAGCTGATTCTATATTTGCGAATGCTGCTCTTCTTGAACAGGTTATAACAAACTTAGTTGAAAATGCTTATAAATATATTGGAGATAGTGGAGAGATTAAGATCTCATGGACTCAAAAAGTCGATGAGCAATTTCGCTATATCATTCTTAAAATTTCAGATAATGGTCCAGGAATTGAGAAAAAACACCATGAAAGGCTCTTTGAAAGGTTTTATCGCGTTGATGAAGCAAGAGATAGAAAATCAGGTGGAACAGGTCTTGGTCTTTCAATTGTTAAGCATATTGTTGGAAAACATAAAGGTGAAATAAAAGTAGAAAGTGAAATTGGCAAAGGAACTAGTTTTACCGCTACTTTTCCTCAGTACCTATCTTGATTGATTAACCAAGCAACTTGGCAACATGTGAAGGTGATTGATTCACAAGTCTTAACATATCCAGTGTAGCATTTTTGATGATCTCATCTTTTGCATGATCACTTGCCTCTTTAGCAACATCTGCATCTTGAATTTTACTCTTACTCTTTTCAACATTTTCACGGTGAATTTGTAGATTATTCAAAGATGATGTCATGCGATTCATCGCACTACCAAGTTTCGCTCTACTAGAAGAAATCTCCTCAAGCATACCATCAATGGCCCTAAAAGAATTTTGAGCACCAACCTTAGAAGTGATATTAACACTAGCAAGACCAAAATTATTCGCCGACTTTAAAACATCTTCTAAGTTGTAACTAACTCTATCTTCACGATTATTATTGTTCACACCAATTTGGATATCATAAACACTGCCCTTACCATTAAGGATATGATTTCCATTAAACTTTGTTGAACTTGTCAGTCGCTTAACTTCATCCTTAAGACTGACAAACTCTCTATTTGCAATTTCTCTTTCATGAACACCAACTGTGTCGTTAGCTGCTTGCATGGCCAGCTCTCTTAGACGACCACCAATTTTATGAAGAGTATCCAGAGTTCCTTCTGCCACTTGTAAAAGTGAAACTCCATCATTAACGTTTCTTTGTGCTTGAAGATTGGAAACTGACTTGGCATTGAGCTTTGCAGATATAGCGAGTCCTGCCGGATCGAATGCGGCACGATAAACTCTATTTCCACTAGATAATCTTAGGCTCTCTTCTTCTTGCCTACGGGCAACTTGTCCCAGCCTTCTTTGGGCCAGTAAAGAGAGCGGATTTGTATTGACTTTCATCCTTGAATCCCAAAAATTCGCTCATATGGGGACTACCTTGTCCCTCAATCTCTCTACGGAAATATTTGCCCCTAAGTTTAGAGATTTAAGACTGACTAATTTACTTTAAAAGACTGGGCCCCTCTTGCGGGGCCCTCTAGATATATGGCGTGGGGGGTTTAGCGGTGGGAATGTTTTTTAGATTTGAAGCCACGAAGTCTATTTTTCAGTTTGTGAACCCCTTCAGAAACTGAGCGATGAACGCTATTACCTTTAGCTCTAACATGTTCATCTAATCCATGACCTTTATAGTGGAGTGAAAAACTATAATTATTGCCATCACGTGCTACTACACAATCAACATCACTAGCACGACTAAAGAGTTTTTTTGCTCTATCTAATTTCTCTCTAACGAAGAAATCAAGAGCTTGTGAGTGATCGACACCATGATAGGCAACTTGAACTTTCATAGAACCTCCTATTTTGGATTCCTTTTGAAGGGCCTTATTGTCCTCCTTTTCACTATAAATATGGTATCAATTTTTTATCATACAACCCTATCTTGTATCTAATTATGAAATGATGTTTATCCACTCCTAGCCCCTCCTCAATTAACTCTTATTATGAGCTAGATCATATTTCTTCAATCACAGAACATGTAAAATTCTCTCGTATAAAAGGGAGATTATATGATTACAATTGAACAAGTTATGACAGAGGCTCCACTCTCAGTTGCCAGCGGACAGAGCCTATCTTTTGCGCTAGAGAAAATGAAAGAGCATAACGTAAGACACCTACCGGTTATGGAAGGTGGAAAATTAACAGGAATGCTCTCAGAAAGAGATATTCGCTTTATTGAGTCTTACGAAAAAATAGATTTAAAAGATCTCAAAGTAGATGATGCCTACACTGATGATCCCTACACTGTTATCAAAGAGGCCCTTGTAAAAGATGTATGCAAAGACATGGCCGAAAAGAAACTGAGCTCAGCAATGGTTGTACAAAACGGTCAACTAATAGGTATCTTCACATGGATTGATGCCCTGAAAGTTATTCAAAATCACCTTTAAAAGCAAAAGAGTTCTCTTCAACAATTTGCCAAGCGAGTAAAACTGTAGAAAAATAGAATTACTATTTTGCACGCCGAACTTAAAGTTAAGGAGAACTCATGCGCGTTATCGATTACATCCACCAAGGTGGAGTTATCATGTATATTCTTTTGGCCCTCAATATTGTCGGTCTTGCTATCATGCTTACAAAATTCATCATTTTTGCAAAAGAAAAGAAAATGACTGAACAAATCTCAGACGATCTAGGAAAGAGAGTAAGAGATGACTACGAAAGTAAAGATTCTAATTCAATTATCGAAGTTGCAAAACAAGAACTACAAACATATATCTCTAATATGGAAAGAGGTTTAAATACTGTTAAGATCATCGCTTCCATTTCACCTCTTCTAGGTCTTCTTGGAACAGTTCTTGGTGTACTCATTGCCTTTAGAGTTATGTCTCAAACAGGACTCAATAATCCATCATCATTCGCTCAAGGGATTTCAATGGCCCTTATAACAACAGTTGGTGGAATGATCGTTGCGATTCCACATTATATTGGACACAACTACCTTATTGGAATGCTTGATAACTTAGAGACAACTCTAGAAAAGAAAATCATTAAAAAGGTACTTTAATGCGCAAGCGTACAAGAGAAGTCTTACCTCCAGACATCACCCCAATGATTGACGTTGTCTTTCTTCTACTCATCTTTTTTATGACTTCAACGGTCTTTAAAAAAGATGAATTGGCACTACTGCTCAATCTTCCAAAGGCAAGTAAAGGTGAATCGGTAGAGACGAAAAAAGAGAATATTTACATTGAGCTCTCAGAGAAAGAAATTGCTTATAATGGTGCAAAAATGCCGTTAGAGCAAATCGATTCAAAGTTAAAAGATGTAACTAAAAAAGATACTCCAATTGAACTTAGAGTCGATAAGAATGTTCGTTACGAAAGAGTCGTCATTCTTTTGGACAAGCTTAAAGCAAATAACTTGGCCAACATCTCACTTATTACTGAAAATTAAATTTATTAGACCTCTCTATAGAGGTCTAATAATTTCTTCGTCGTATTTTCAATTCTAAATTTTTCAACATGCTTCATTCCAAGACTTAATTTTTCTAGCCTTAGATCTTCGTTCGTGAGTAATTGCAAAAGGCCATCTTCAATACTCTCAATGCGGTTTGGATCGATAAAAAGCTGATCCTCACCTACAGTTTCAGGAAAGCAACTTCCCATTGATGTTAATACAGGAGTCCCACCAAAAAGTGATTCAATAAGAGGTATCCCAAATCCTTCAAAATGAGAAGGAAAACAAAATAGCTTGGCCATTTGATAAAAGGCCGGTAGCTCAGAAAAAGGGATGCCGTGTAAAATACGAACTCTATTTTCTAAATTATTTTTTGAAATATAATCTACAATTTGCTCTTTATAGGCCTTACCATTTCCAACAAGAACTAAATCTTCATTAATTTTATTTTTAACTTTATCAAATGCCTTAACCAGTGAAAGAGCATTCTTTCTCTGCTCAATTGCTCCAACAGAGAGAATATAGCTTCTTGGAAGCTCATATTTTTTACGAACATCCTCTTTAAATTCGTCTGATACTCGATTATAAAAATGAGGATCACAACTTTGATAATGCACCTTTATCTTACTCTCAGGTACATTTAAAAACTCAATGAGGTCTCTCTTTGTCTGCTCACAAATAGCGAGAACGCAATCTGCAACTTCTACAGAATGAGTGAACTTTCTCTTGTAAGTAAAGCGATCAATCCATGGGAAAAACTCAGGATATCTCATAAAAATGAGATCGTGCATAGAAACGACACTCTTAACTTTCGTTCTTTCTATGCCTATTGGTAATTCATGTGACAGTCCATGAAAAATATCAAGTTCTAAACTCTCTGACAGATAGGCCAGTTGTGATCTTCTCCAAAGGCTTTGAGAGATTTTTGAAAGAAATGTTTTAGGAGTATGCGTGATGACTTGATCGCTAAGTGATTTTTGCCAATCCATGGCCCTTTTAGATTTAAAATCAGGAGTGAAGAGATGGTATTGATTTTGAGGGGCAAATTGATCAAGCCCCTCAATCATAAGTCGACTGTAATTTCCTAGACCTCTAAAATTATGAAAGGCCCTTTTACCATCGTATCCTATTTTCATTTTTTATCCTCTCGGGATAAAAAGCCTTTGTCCCGAATAAATTCTATTGTTTTTCAGAGAATTTATACTAGCAATTTTTTGAATCGATGTCCTGAATTTACGAGCAATTTTAAAAAGATTATCACCTCTTCGTACAACATATGTTTCATGTGAAACTGTCGAAGCTGGAACTCTAAGCTTCTCGCCTTTATAAAGAGTATTTCTTTTAAGTCTATTAATGCTCTTAATTTTTGAAACTGAAGTTCCATATTTCTTAGCTAAAACAGTTAACGACTCACCTGATCTAACTCTGTGAACTTTTATTTTTGCAACTTTTTTTGGTGAGCTAGAATCAGATCCAGGAAGAATCAACTTTTGTCCCGTATAGATAAAACTCTTCTTTAAACCGTTACTTCTTTTGAGTGTTTTAATAGATGTTCCATAACGTTTAGCAATCGAGTAAAGAGACTCTCCTCTTTTCACATAGTGATATTCTGGAAGATCTGTATAAAAACGTCCCTTCTTTGGAGAAAAACTAGCAACTCTTTCGACTTTATTTTTAGGAACAACAACGCGAACCTTCCCTCTTCTTGATCTTACTTGACGATACTTGAAATCGGGATTGAGTTTTCTCATCTCGTTGTAACTAAGCCCTAGATGAGATGCTAAAGACTTTAAGTCAAATGAACCACTAATTGTTTGAATTTCACTTTCAGTGAATATCGTTCCATCATTAGTGATATTGGTAAATTTATACTTTGAAAGATTGTTGTAAATTTCTCTAGCGGCCGCAACTTTTGGAACGTAGTAAATTGTCTCTTTTGGAATAAGCTTCTTTCTAACAAGCTCTCTATAGTCTCTTGTATTACCTTTTCTAATCGCATTGATAATTCGATACTCTCCAGCATTATAAGCACAAAGAGCGAGTTCCCAAGAACCAAAAATATTATAGAGATCTTTAAAGTATCCAGCAGCTGCTTCTGAAGCCTTATGAATATTACTTCTTTCATCGACCGATCTTTCAACTCTTAGTCCATATCTTAAAGCCGTTCCTCTAATAAATTGCCAAGGACCAACTGCAGAAGCGTGTGAGCGGATATGAGTGTTAAATCCACTTTCAATAAGACCAACAAAGAAGAGGTCTTCTGGTAAACCATGCTTTTTAAAAGTCTCACGAACGATTTCACGATAGAGCTGACCATTTCTCATGTGACGAGCAAATCTCTTTTTCTCTCTTTTTGTGAAGTAATTCACCCAGAAATTAAAAAGCTTTGGTGAGTACTCTAGATTCAGCTCGTTCTTTGGATCAAAATGAGTAGTCCCACTTTCCGTGTTATCAACATCAAATGCTTGCTCTTCAGGCTCATTCTCTTCAACCTCTTTTGAAGCAGGCTTGGAAACTGTATTTTGAGTGGCAACAGCAACACTTTGAGGTCTCATTGCATCTTGAATGATCTCTCTTATTTCAGATTTCGTTACATAATTTTGCGAACCTGGTTTTTTAGGTTGAATCCCTGAACATGAAGCAACAAGTAAACTTAATCCGACTATTTTTATATGGCGCAAATTGAACTCCTTAATACAATCTCTATCAATATTCTAAAGTCCTAAGAATTAGGTTCAAGAATCGGACGAAACTTCCTGACGCAACACAGCTATACTTGCATTCTTTTAATGCAGTTCAGATGAAAATAGGCGACCTTTTTCTTCCGTAATGAGACCAAATTCATCCCCTTCATGGAGAAGTGAGCCATCGAGGTCAATATAGTCGAAACCTTCAGCGATAGCGAAGGCGTGCGAGATACCAAGAGATGATTCGATCATGCAGCCAAGCATTGTCTTTAAACCCATTTCCTTAGCTCTTCTAAGTTGCTTTAATGCCTGAAAATAACTTCCGGCCTTCATTAGTTTTATATTCACACCGTGAAATCTTTCTTTGTAATAGTCAGTGATTTCATTATTTGTGATAGATTCATCTGCAAAGATAAGAACAGGAGCAACTTCCTTAAGATCGAGGGCCTCTTCATGGGCAGAAGCAGGAAGTGGCTGCTCGATGAAATCAAGCCTTGAATAATCAAAGCCTTTAAGAAATTCGATGACCTCATGAGCACTTTTAAAACACTCATTTCCATCAATGCGAATGCGTCCTTGATAATGAGTTAAAACCTCATGAACAAAAGTGCTATCTTCTACTTTTTCAACTTTAATTTTTAAGCTAGAAAAACGATTTAGATCATGTGTCGCGATAAAAGATTCAACTTTCTCTTTTTCCATAATCGGGACAGAAAAAGATGTTTCAATCTGTGAAATAGTATTCGTTCCAAGTAAACGATGCTTCGAAAGATCACTGATTCTTGCAATATAGTCAACGAACGCTGATTCAAGACCAAACTTTAAAGCATTACAATAAGAGCAACTCTTTAAAAATTTCGTTAACTCTTCAATCGATTCAAATTTTTCAGGTTTCTCATTTAAAAATAATTCAAATTCTTCAATTACTCTTTCTGGAGTTTCCTCAAAATGAAGATTAGGAGCTATCTCGCCAAATGCTTTATAATCACCTTCTTCAATCTCTATGATGAAATTTTTTTTCTCTAAGCTCGTTGATCTTGAAATTTTCCAGTCAAACTTTAACTTGAGTTCTATCGGTCTAATATTCCACTTCATAGAAAAGATTCGCCTTTTTTAATATGATAATCAATATACAATTCTGGATGTCCAGATTTTATTATTTTATCCCTTTTTATTAAAAGCTGGTATCAGGTAATTATGAACTTAAGAATCGATCTCATTATCAATGCCTTTGTAAGTGTTGTTTTTGGCTATATTTTTATCAAAACACTGGGACCAGCTCTCTATGAGTGGCTCTACGAGAAAGTAACAGGTAGGCAGCTTAAAAAAGGCGACAATTTTGATTCACTAATTGAAAAGAAAAAAAATGCCCTAAGGAATCAAGGAGCTTCTCAAAAAGAATTCGCCCCCTCAAAGAAGTTGCGAGAGAAATCGAGTGATTCAAAAGATTTTCTTCAGATTTTAAAATCTCATCTTGCTAATGGAGATGAAGAGGATTTAAAGAAATCCATCAAATTAATTGAATCTCTTCAGTGGGGAGATCATCCGACCTTTAAAGAAGTGGCAAAATCAATAGAGCGCGACTTTGCTTTAAAACTTACAACTGATCAGATTTCTCGCGCTTTTAAAGAATTAATCCAATCGAAGTTTTATGAGAAATTCAAAAGACAACCCCTCAGCTTTAAAGAAGTCACTTCGATCTTAAAACTATACGTTGTCATTGACTCTCTTGAACAAGGAAGAAGGGCCCCAATTATAGAAAAGATTTATGCTATAAACTCTTTAACCCTTCAGCAAGCTATCGCACTTCATCTCTATTTTGATAAGAATGATAGAGCGAAAGGTCTTGCACAAATTCAAGAGACTGAAGTACCAAAACCTGTTGGAAATTCTCCTATAATGAGTCGCTATTTTAAGATCATTCAAGATGTAGAAAACTATCAAACAAAATCTCTTTTAAAAAACATTCAAAACACGTTCTACTTGATAAAGGCGATTACGCCTCTCGAAGAATTAAATAAAAAGTCCACTACTGAGCAGGCTTACCGAGTTCTAGGACTAGCCGAGGGGTCAACAGAGGAAGAAGCAAAGAAAATTTACAGAAAACTTGCGAAGGTTTTCCATCCAGATGTACTCTCCGGAGAAGGTCTCAATGAAGCCGGCAAAAAGATAGCCAGCGAGAACTTCACTATAGTGAAAATGGCCTATGATATAATCAAACAAAACAATAAATAGGAATTATTATGCAAAGAAAGCACGAACAAATTGTTCAAATGATCTACGAGCAAGTTGTCAATATTATCAGTGAGACCAATGGTCTCAATCTAGCAGATACAATCGAACTTCTCCAACACTCACCTGCAGTACAAGAAAATCCTATGGTAGAGAAATCAGTTAATGAATTTCACCGCCTGTTAATTGGTTTTCATAGCGATGAAGTTGAAATCGACACTCTTTTGAATCACCCTTTTTCAGAGGCCTTTTTTCGCTTCTTTAGAGACTTCCCTCTTCCATATCATGAAGAACATATTCACTTAACGGGATCTCTAACAGCAGAGTTTATCTACCCTAGGCTTAAGGTTCTTCTTGAAGGAGAGAATAAAGAAATTTATGAGAAGAAAATTGCAGAAGTTTATGGTGAGGACTCCCTACCAATCAACTCTGTTGAAGATGTTGATAATCTGATTCGTCTAAAAGATGGCGAACAGTTCATGCAATACTTGAAGATTCTCTATCTTCCAAAGCTCATTTTGAACTCGAGACAAGCTCACTTCGATGCTGCTTATCACATGGCCAAAGATCTCTACGAGAAATATAACGTAGGAAAAATTCGATTAAAGTTCACCCTTTCAAGATCTACTGGTATTAAATCAGAACAAATTCCAGGACTCGATGATGTAACAGAAGAAGATGTTGTCTTTGGTCTCTATGATGGTTTTAAAAAATTTCAAGAAGAGAAACCATTTTTTGACTTCATTCTCTCTCCTAGTTTTAGAAAGGAATTAAATTTTTACGATACAGAGAATTACTCTTCTAAAAAAGATCACTTCATGGATCAAGTCGATAAAATTCTCGATATTATCGATCAAAGACCAGAGCTTGCTTATCACCTTTGTGAAGTTGATACCGTTGGAGATGAGAAAGAGCTTTATAGAAAAGTACATTTCAGTGAAATGCGCAGTGGTCTAAGAAAGCTTCAATACAATGGTTTTAGCATTCGATCTCACCACGGTGAAACTTGGAAGACCCTTAAAAATGGTGTTCAGTCTGTAGATAATGCGATGAATATTTGGCATATCGACACATTAGAACATGGACTCAGTTTAGGGATTAACCCAAACTTCTACTTCCACCGTCTTTTTCAAAGAGTCATGGAAGAGAATAAGGCCTCTCGCCCAGTTAAAGAGGGTTCTCAAACAGAAAATGAGCTTAAAAATATGGACTGGTATGAGCCAGAAGTTCTGGAGAAACTCTTAAAAGGTGAACCGCTAAATAAGAGAGAGGAAACTCTCTTTTTAAAAACCAAATTCCATACAGCAAGGGAGATTGAGCACTATCAACACGACGTCCTCAACAGAATGATCCATAAAAAAGTATCGCTTGTTGCCCTTCCTACATCAAACTTGAAGTTAACAGGTTCATTCCCTGATTATAAAGACCACCCATTTTCATGGTGGGAAAAGAAAGGTGTTAACCTTGGAGTTGGTACAGATAACTATGTAACGCTATCGACAAATTATATCCAAGAGCTTCTTATTCTCCTAGTCTCTGATCCATATAATTTAAAGATTACAAAACTACTTATGGTTTCGACAAAAGAAGATAGAAGACCATTTATTTCTCACCTACTATGGGAGATGAGAAAATCTCTTAACGAAGATAGAGAGTAGCTTCCGCGGCTACTCTTTCTGGCGATATATCAACCATACATTTTTGATAAACATCTTGAACACACTTACCTCGCCCATCTTTAGTACATGGGCGACAAGGTAGCTCAATATCTAATGTCTTCATTTGAGATCCTGTAGGAAATCCGAAAGCCGTTGGTCCAATAAGAGCTAAAGCTTTTACGCCCAGGATATCGGCGACATGTAAAACCCCTGTGTCTGCAGAAATAAGGCCCTTAGAGAGAGTTACTAAAAAAGAACTCTCCATCAAACTCAGTTTCCCAGCAAGATTTAAAACTCTACCAGGAGCAAGATCAACTAATTCTTGGCAAAACTCATCACCAGGTCCGCCAAGAACAACGAATTTCTCATTTTCCATTAACCTGATAAGGCTTTTCCAATGATCCAGTGGCCACCTTTTCATTTCCCACGCCGCAGAAGGAGCAAGAGCGATAAAGTCATACTCAACAAAATGTGATTCACCTAATTTCTCTTTAACATTTTGAATTTCTTTTTCACGGAAATTCCATGTCTGTGAAAGATCATCGCGACTAAACTCAACTCCCCAACTTTTTAAAGGTTTTAAAAAAGAGAGCATTCCACGATAAGGCCAATCATAGGTATTCTTTCTAAATTTAAATAGTAGAATTCTCTTTAAACGATCTTTTGAGCGCCTTACAAAATGTGCTCTAGAAAATGGCGGGCATAAAATTAAAGACATTATTTTAGAGCGGATATTTGAGTGAGCATCATAAACATAACGATACCCTTCTTTTCTTAGTTTAAATGAGAGCTTAATAAGGCCGACAAGCCCTTCCTTTCGATCAAAGCTCCAAAGCTTGTCGATCATTGGATTGTAACTTAAAAGTGAGCTCATATCACTTCTTGTAACCCAGTGAACATCAGACTGAGGAAATTTTGCTCTCAAGGGATTTAAAACAGACATTGTTTGAACAATATCCCCAAAGCTTGAAAATCTAATAATTAATATTTTTTCTCTCACCAAACTACCTTACACTATTTTTAATTTTTAGACATTTTGCATCATGTCCAGACCATATTGATTGATTTTCACTTCAATGCGAAAATAGACTTCGGAGGAAACAATGCCATTCAAAAAAGAACATTTAGCAAGCTTAATTAAAGTGGCCATGGATAACAAGGCCAGTGATATTCATATTCGTGCCGAGGAAACACCTGCGCTAAGAATCAAGGGAGAGCTCTACCCAGTAAAGTCTAACAGACAATTCTCTCTTTCAGATATTGAAGATATCGCTCATATCATAGGTGCTATTAAAAAGAATGATGACGATCTCACTACAATACACGAAGTGGATGGCGCATACGAAATTGAAGGGCTCTGTCGACTAAGGTACAACGTTTTTCGATTCGCCGATCGCTATGGGATTATCTTTAGAATTATCAATACACAAATTCCTACAATAGCTGAACTCAACCTAAGTTCTAGTCTCTATGATATTTGCGATTATAAGAGAGGACTCATTCTCGTTACTGGTGCAACCGGTTCAGGAAAAACCACGACTCTTGCCTCTATGATTAATCATATCAACGAAAATAAACAAACACATATTGTTACCATTGAAGACCCTATTGAATATCTACACTTTCAAAAAAAGTCGAGAATCTCTCAAAGAGAAATTGGTAAAGATACAGACGACTTTAAAAGTGCTCTAAGGTCTGCTCTTAGACAAGACCCTGATATCATCCTCATTGGTGAACTAAGAGATCAAGAGACTATTTCTACGGCACTCAAAGCTGCTGAAACAGGTCACCTTGTCATTGGAACTGTGCACACGACAAATGTTATCAGTACTATTAACAGAATTATTTCAATGTTTCCTAGTGAAGAGCAAAATGAAGTTCGAAAGAGAGTTTCAGAATCTCTCAAGGCCGTCATTTGCCAAAGAATGCTTAAGGCAAGAAATGAAAAAGGTATTGTTGTGGCACAGGAAATCTGCCAGTCAAATCCAGGAATTAGAGAGTGTATTCTTGGCGACGAACCACTAGCAAGAATCAATTCAATCATTGCTCAAACAAGTGGCTCGCAATCATTTGACGGACATATAATGAGTCTCTACCAAAATAATATTATCTCTAAGCAAGTTGCCCTTGAATCGGTTTCATCTCAATCTGATTTTATGCAAAAACTAATTGTAGAGTAATTCCGTTAAAGATAATAAATCATGGAGTGTTCTCTTTCTTCTATTTGTAAAGAGAATGAGAACGCCTATGATTGATACGATAGAAAAGAACTTAATGTATTCTCGTAAAGCTATTTGTAAAAATCCAGCTCTTCTTTCACTGAAATTACAAATACGAATTCTCTTCATCTTTTTTCCCAAACTTCCCGCAAAGAGAATACTTGGGATGATAACAACGATATGATACGCAACTAAAGTCATGGCCGCTACTGCTAAATGAAATTGATCAATTTGTCGAACTTCATGTGGAAGCTGAAGTAACCATTTAAGAGGTATTTTAAAAAGAGACGAATCGTAGAGATAAACTCCGCCAACAATAAGTCCAGTTAAAATAAGATCAATAAAAAAAGCAGTTGTTCTAACTGTAAAGCGAACAGGAGTAGCACGATCATTTAGTTGCCTCTCCCTTGCACGCTCTTCTCTGGCCATTTGACTTCGAGTTTTACGTTTAGGAAGACTCTTATAATCGAGTCCAATATTTTTTTCTTTTTTTGTTAGTGGTTCTAATTCTTTAGGCTTTTTGATTGAGGCAACGACTCTTTTTTTAGTCTTTGTCTTGTCATCAGATTTTGCCCCGTCACTAGTCTCAACCTCAAAACTCCAGTCTTGAGAGTCTTTCTTCTTTTTCTCCGCCATCCGTGGCCCTTTTTCTATAGACTTTTAATTTTTTTAACTAGCAGATCAACTTCTTTTTTGGCCTTATCACATTCTTTTTTCCATTCGTCATGAGAAAGTGAAGAGTCCATATTCATAAGAACAACACCTAGTGCTCTTGTTTTATCATTTAATTCCTTAAGGAGTTGGACGGCTAATTGCTCGTCCTCCAGCTCCTCAAGAATCAACATAACTTCATTTATTTCGCTATTATCAACGTACGTTTCAATTTTTTCGCTCAAACTATAACTCCAACTTACTTATTCGACTTATCTGCAGCCAGTTTATACTGCTTAACAGATTTACCTTTAAGCATATCACCTACAATAGACATCGTCTCTCTTAGCTGAATATCTTTTCTTAAAGTCGATACCCATTCATCCTTACGTTGTTTAAAGTCATCTTTCCAGTGCTTTTCATCACCTGGATTAATTTTTTCATGGGCCTTTAAAGAAGCTTCAAAGTTAGTTACTTCAAGGTCTTTAAATTCTTTTTCAATTTTAAGTTCCTCTACAATTTTCTTATTCTTTTCTTCTTCACTTTTAAATTTATCGAAATTAAGAGTTACATTTGTTTCATTTTTTCTCTTCGTTAAGTAATCGATATTTTTCTGTAGCTTACTGAACCACTGATCTTTAGAAACACGTTTTTGAGAGTTTGAACTTAGTGTATTTAGATCATAACTAAATCTCTTCCAAGTATCATACTTTAAAGGCTGTACCTTATCCCATGGTAGAGAGTAATCAAGGTCTTGTTCTCTATTTTCTACATAAGCATATGGGTCTGGAAGTATAATATCTGGAGTTACACCTTTATACTGTGTTGAATCACCATTTACTCGGTAGAACTTTTGAATTGTCACTTTTAAGGCCCCAACAACAGGACCAAAGAAGCTAACAAGTGCACCTTGGTTTAAGTTATAAATGGCCTGAACAGTTCCCTTACCGTGAGAATATTCCCCACCAACAATAACGGCTCTTTTATAGTCTTGTAGAGCTCCTGCAAGAATCTCAGAGGCCGAGGCACTAAATCTATTAACCATAACAACCATTGGGCCATCATACTCAACAGATGGATCAGTATCTTTTTTAATTTCTGTGTAACCGCGACTATCTTTAACTTGAACGATTGGTCCTTGCTTAATGAAAAGACCTGACATTTCTGTGGCATCAATAAGTGCTCCACCACCGTTATTTCTTAAGTCGAGAATGATAGCATCAACATTTTGTTTTTTAAGTCGATTCACTTCATTCTTAACATCATTCGTACAGTTGACCGTATTATTTTCGAAGTCTCTATAAAACTTTGGAAGATGAATATATCCAACTTTATAATCAGAATCTTTAAGCTTTAGAACTGAAGACTTCGCATAGGATTCACCAACTTGGACGACATCTCTAATAATAGGGATAACCTTTCTCGCACCGTCGGCCTTTCTAACAGTTAATCTTACTTCAGTATCTTTTTTCCCTCTAATGTAGCGAACAGCATCCTGTACTCTCATTCCAACAAGATCAACGGGCTCCCCCTCTTCACCTTCTGAAACGCTTAGAATAACATCATCAACCTCAAGCCCTTTTTGTCTCCAAGCAGCTCCACCAGGTACGATTGTTACGACTTTAATATAACCATCATCTTCTTGAAGAACAGCACCAATACCTTCTAATTGACCAGAGATATCAATATCGAAGTCTTCTTTTCTCTTTGGTGGTAGATAAACTGTATGTGGGTCAAAGATTGTAGCGATTGAATTGAAGAACTTTTCAAAATAGTCCGTTCTATTTTCCTGAAGTTGTCTTTCAAAGTATCTTTTGTATTTTTTGTTTACAAGCTCTTTTGCTTTTTCTTGAAGTTGGGCATCAGTTAAAATTTTCTCTTTCTTCTTTGCCTTATCTTTTTTCTTATCTTTTTTATCTTTCTTATCTTCTTTTTGAGATTCAATTTGATCTTCGGCCAATGTGTAATAACGAGTTAAGACAGATTGTTTAAAAATCTTTCTCCAAAGTTCTTTATGTTCTTTTGCGTTTGCGACAAATTCTCTTTTTTCTGGATCAAGTTCTAGAGATTCATCCTTAGAAAAATCGAAACCTTTTTTGAAATACTCTTCTCTATACTTCTCAGCTTCTTTCACTCTTTTAGTAACAAGATCAATTGTCTTACCTAAAAGAACGTGATCTCCAGATTTCATCTGGTCATCCATTTTATACTGATACTTTCTCAATTCTTTCACATCTGCTTGAGTAAGAAAGTGCTTAGCGTAATCAATTCTTTTTAGATACTCTTCAAAAGCTTTTACTGAAACAGAGTCGTTAACTTTTAATTTCCTGTAATGTCCCTGCTCTAGTGCACCTTTAACCATATTCCCAATAAAACTTTCTTTTTTAGGATTTGGCGTTAAATCAGGTCCCTTATTCTGTTCTGCAAAAGAAGGGTATGTTAGAGAAAGCATCATCCCTGTAATTAAAAAATACTTCATTTAAGCTCCATTTATTTATAACGATATATAGAGAATCTATCTTTCTATAATAAGTTCTCTATCCTTATCAATAAAGGGGCAAAATTGAGTCATTTCATAATTTTACAAAAAGTTGACATTTTTATTCAACATTATGGAACTTTATCTCTCCAACGTTGTTAAATTTGTACACTTCTGCATCATCAAGGGCCTTTGTCAGAAGCTCGTTAACGTCATTTTCTGCCAAAAATGCGTCCCAGTACTTCAATTGCGGGCGAATGATAGGATGCTTTGGCGCAAATAAAGAACAAGCATCATCGTGAGGGATAATAGAGATATCATGAGTTCCTATCTTTCTTGCCGTTTCAATAATTTCTAATTTATTAAATCCAACTAAAGGTCTCATGATTAGGCGATCAGAACTTTTATCAAGTGCACTCATATTATCAATTGTCTGGCTCGATACTTGACCAAGAGCATCTCCAGTTAAGATGGCCTGGGCGCCATTTCGATCAGCGAGCAAATTGGCAATATCGATCATATATTTTCTAAAAAGTAGAGTTCTGTACTCTTCTCGACAGACTTTTGAAATATGATTTTGAACTTCTCCAAACGGAACGACATACAGACGGCATCCATTTTGAAAACATGAAAGAACTTTACACATATCTAGAATCTTCTCTTTTACTTCTTCACCAACATAAGGATAGGCATAGAAAAAGATAAAATCTTGTGAAGCTCCCCTTTTTGACATCATGTAACTGGCTACAGGTGAATCAAACCCACCAGAGATCATCGTTACAAGACGACCACTTGTTCCAACAGGTAGTCCACCAGGGCACTTAATTGTCTGAGTTGAAATATAGATTGAGTTCGGCATTACTTTGATATCAATATAGAAATCAGGTTTATGTACATCGACCTTAAAGTGTTCAAAATTTCTTAAAACATGGCCAGCAACAAAGCGGTTAAGCTCCATCGATGGAGTTGAAAAACGCTTGTTAATTCTCTTTGATTGAACTTTAAACGTCTTCTTTTCAAGACCCATTTTCTTCAATTCTTTTTCTACAGCAGGAAGAATCGCCTCTTGATCAAGGGCCACACTTACAACTGGAGAAAAGGAACTTAATCCAGGAACTTTTTTAAGTGCATCAATTATCTCTTCGCCAAACGCAACTTCAGATCTTGCGACAAGTCGTTGCTGCTCATTTCTGATTGTAACAGGAGCTTCATGTAAATTTTTAAACAAGAACTTCAAATGCTTTTTCATAGCACTAAAGTAGTGAGGTCTATTTTTTCCTTTAAGCCAGAGCTCATCGACATTTAAAACAATTGTTGTATACATGACATTCCTTATTACTTAATGAGCATTCCAATTTCATTGATAACGCTTCTAAATTCATTGATAAGTGATTCGACTTCATCTTTGGTAGTATCCATACCAAATGATAGTCTCAAAATATTTTTGTGAAATTTACTATCGATCCCAAGCGCCAAATAGCTAGGATTCAACCCCTTAACCTTTGATGAACAGGCAGAAGATGAAGAGATATAAACGTCTTTCATTTCAAGGTGCCTAAGGAGAATATCACTGGAAATTCCTTTAAATTGAATCATTAAAATATAAGGGCTCGTTGATTCAAGAGAGAATGGATAAGAGATATTCTGATGAAGTTTAGAGAGTTCTTCTCGCAAGAAAAGATTCAATTCTTTTGCCTTTATATAAGCATCATTTAATTTTTCAAATTGATCCTTGGCAGCACTAAAGAAAGCTTCAACAAGAGGATAGGCCAATGTCGATGAACGCATACCGTGTTCTTGATTTCCACCATGTAAGAGAGGCTCAAGAGTTACACCCTTTTTTAAATAAAGAGCTGCAATCCCCTTAGGCCCACAAATTTTATGAGCTGAAATTGAATATGAATCAATTTGAGAGTCTTTTAGAGAAAATTCAACTTTAGAGAAGGCCTGAACACCATCAACATGGACATGACATTTCGGTGATTTCTTTTTTATAAGGGCCGCAATCTCAAGAATATTTTGAAGCGATCCCGATAGATTGTTAACGTGAGTGATCACGACAAGTTTTGTAGCTTCATCAACGAGCTTCTCTAGAGATTCAAAATCAATAGTAGCATCATGACATAGAGGCATTTCAAAAAGCTTTGCCCCAGTCATTTTTTCAATAAAACCTAGTGGATTAACGGTACTTGGATGATCAGAATTAGAGAAAATAACTTTTGATTCGCTATTTAGTCCCAATCCCTTAATGACTGTATTATTTGCTTCAGTGGCAGAAGAAAGAAAATAGAGTTCATATTGATCTTTTGCTTTAAGAAAATCCAAAAATGAACAACGAATCCCCTCAACTTTTTTCGCAATATTCTTTGATAATTTATGCGCAGAATGAGGATTAGCAAAATCGCTTTCAAAAGAATTTTTCAATGATCTAAGGGCATTTTCACTTAAAGGTGTGCTTGCCGCATAGTCAAAATACAACATGAATGACTCCTAACCTTAAAGAGCGAATAATGCCCATACCAACGCCATATGTCAACGAGTTAGGTCAAAAGGGAACTCTTGTGACATATGCAAAATTCTATATAATTTAAACTCTATAAATATTTCTATTATACCTTAAAAAAGAGGAATATATGCAAGGACTTGGCTACTTCCAACATCCAACTATTCACGAAAATTCAATCATTTTTCAATCAGATGACGACCTTTGGAGATTAGACCTCAACGAAAGGGCCTATGCCTATAAAATCACTTCAGGACGAGGAGCAATGACAAGTCCTCACTTTAGTCCAAATGGTAAACTTGTTGCATTTATAGCGACAGACTTGGGACAAAAGAATGTTTACCTCATGGACTCCTATGGAGGTGAATACGCCAAGGTATCCAATCTTTTTTGGCCTACGATTCTTGGATGGAAAAACGAGAAAACTTTAATCGTAAGTTCATCACATGAGCATTTCACGGCAAGAGAACGTCTCATCTATGAGCTCAATATTGAGTCGCTTGATTTAAAAAGAATTGATGTTGGCCCCGCTGCCGCTTATGCACAAAATGAAACAGGCGAAACTCTTCTTGGGAGAAATAATGGAGACCCAGCGAGATGGAAAAGATATCGAGGCGGAACTGCTGGAACAATCTGGACTTCTCAAGCTAAGAGCAAGGGTAATCGTTTTAAACAAATTTTAAAATCGATTAAAGGAAATTTAGCTTCTCCAAAGTGGTGGAATAATCGTATTCTCTTTATCTCTGATCACGAAGGGATTGGAAATATCTACTCTTGTACAAAAGATGGTCGCTCAATTAAGCGAGTGACCCATCACCAAGATTTCTATGTGAGAAACTTCTCTATTCACGGCGATAGAATTTGTTACCAATGCGGAGCAGATCTCTATCTTCATGATTTGTCGACAGGCGCCGATCAGCTTGTTGAATTTGAATTTAAAACAACGGCCATTCAAGGGCAAGAGCGATTTGAAAATGCATACAACTATCTTCAAGAATATATTATCAATGAAAATGCGGATAAATTAGCCCTCACTGTTCGAGGGCAGATACACATCATTCCTCCATGGGGAGGGGCTCCAATAAAACTTGGAAAGGATAATGTTCGCTACAAAAGCCCCCTTTGGCTGAAAGTAGAAAAGGCGCAAAAAGGAAAGAAGAAAAAGAAAAAAGAATTCGAAACAAAGCTCCTTGCGATTCGTCTAGAAAACAACACTGAAGGTCTCTCACTATTTAATTTAGAAAATATGCAAGAAGAAGAGATCACTCTCAAAGAAGATTGGGGGATCATTAGCGATCTATCCCTCTCTCCAGATAAAAAGCATATCTGTGTAGTTAATAATAGAAATCAGATTTTCTCACTTGATCTTAAAAAGCGAAAACTTTCACTGATAGATGAAGGTAAATCGTGGCCAATTGCCTTCAGTGATGTTGCTTGGTCCCCAGATAGTAACTATCTTGTTTATCCAAAACCACTTAAACAAGGTACAGAGGCCCTCATGGTCTATAACTTCAAAAAGAAAGAGCTTAGGCAACTAATAACGCCAGTTCTTGGAGATGGTAGTCCTTGTTTTTCACCTGATGGAAAATATCTCTACTTCCACTCAATGAGAGAATTTCATCCAGTTGAATGTGAAACGCACTACGACCTCTCATTTCCAAGCGCAAGTAAAGTCTATGCTCTTTGTCTTGAGCCCTCTACTCCACCACCAATGGAGCGTTACTTAAACTTTGAAGAAGAAGATGATAATGAAGATCAAGATGATGAAGATTTAACTGAAGAGACAATCATTGACTTCAATGGCATCGAAAATAGAATTTATGCTCTCGATCTTCCTATGGGTGGATATATCGAGACAAAAGCAACTGATGAAAGACTCTTTATCTTAAAAAAAGAAGCACAGACCATCTCACCTCTTATGTCGGCGATGGAGACAACGAGTAGCGCTCTTTATACTTTTGACTTCAAAACAAAGAAATTTGAAAAGTTTCATGACGATACACATAGCTTTATGCTCACTGACAACGGAAAGTATCTTCTCTTAGAAAGTGATGACTTGCGATTAGTTCAAACATCATCAAAGCCTTCTGATGATCAAGGCTATGATAAGAAGAATGGATGGATCGATATTCAAAGAATCAATATCAAAATATGCCCAAGACGAGAATGGCGACAAATGTATCAGGAAGCATGGCTCCTTCAAAGAGAGCACTTTTGGACGCCAGATATGTCAAAAATTGACTGGGAAAAAATTTATAAGAGATACCTTCCCCTACTTTCAAAGGTAAACACAAGGCTTGAATTTAGTGATCTCATCTGGGAGATGCAGGGAGAACTTGGAACGAGTCACTGTTATGAATTTAGCGGTGATTACAATAGAAGACCTCCTCAATTTCCAAATGGGCACCTTGGTGCTAGTTTCAAATTTCAAAGAAAAGATAACTCTTTTGAAATCACCTCAATCCATCATGGAGATTCATGGAATCCATTTTTTAGCTCCCCCCTCGCCGTTTCAGGAGTCGATTTGAAAATTGGTGACAAAATCTATGCTATTGATGGAGAAGCTTTTTCGAACTCACAAAGTTTAAACTTCTCACTAGAAGGAAAACCAAAAACGAGAATCACTCTTTATATTAAAAGAAAGAACAAGAGAACATTTGAAAATGTCATTGTTGAAACGATTCCCAATCCAACTCTCCCTCTCTATAGACAGTGGGTAAATAAGAACAAAGAATATGTTCACAAGAAAACCAAAGGAAAGATTGGCTATGTCCATGTTCCCGACATGGGGATTTTTGGCTACTCAGAGTTTTTTAGAAATTATCTTTCAGAGTCTAATCGCGAGGGATTGATTGTTGATGTTCGCTATAATGGCGGAGGATCAGTAAGTCAGTTAATTTTTAAAATGCTCAATCAGCAAGTCATCGGCTTCAATACGACAAGATGGTATGGGCATGACAACTATCCTAGAAACGCTGTAAATGGGCCAATGGTTTGTTTAACAAATGAGCACGCAGGTTCAGACGGAGATATTTTCTCTCATAGTTTTAAACTTAAGAACCTTGGTAAACTCGTTGGTAAGAGAACTTGGGGTGGTGTTATCGGTATTTGGCCTCGTCACTATCTCAATGATAATAGCTTAACATCTCAACCTGAATTTTCTTTTTGGTTTAAAGATGTAGGTTTTAACGTTGAGAACTACGGTACAGACCCTGATATTGAAGTTGAGATAAGTCCTGAAGATTGGGCAAAAGAGACTGATTCACAACTTGATAAATCGATTGAAGTCATTATGAAAGAGCATAAGAAAACCCCTCCTCTAAGGCCAGACTTTAAAAAGAAGCCAAACTTAAAGGCACCAAAACTGCCAACAGAATAAAAAAAGGGGCCTCTTAAGGCCCCTCTTTATTTATGCTACAACGATTTTCTTAAGTCTAAAGTAGAATCGAGTATTGCTACACTCTTCATCAAGGATTAGCTGAGAGCCTTGCTGACTCATCAAACTCGATGAAACACTAAGTCCAAGCCCTGTTCCCTCACCTTGCTTTCTTGTCGTAAAGAAAGGATCAAAAATCTTCTCTTTAATATCCTGAGGTATTCCTCGACCACTATCCATAATAGAGAATTCTAATTCATCTCCACGATCTTCAATTTGAAATTTAATCCAAGGATTCTTTTGATCTTGGACCTCTTTAAAGGCATTATTTAAGAGATTGATGAGTACTTGTCCTACTTGAACCTCTTTACAGAGAACTCTTTCTTGTAATTGCTTATTGCTAATATCAAGGTCAAATTGAACACCAGAGCTTTTAAATTTCTCAGTACAAAGTGCCGTCACATTGCTGACGATCTCGTTAACAAAAGTTGGATTGAGAGTGTCACTCTCTGCATTGCGTGCAATTCTTTTTAATCCCTGAATAACTTCAACGACACGACGAACGGTGTTTTTAATTTTCTCATTCATAGCCTCGATTTTGTCGAGATCAGGCTGATCGTTTTTCAAGCTTCTTTTAATTAGATCAGAAGAACTTGAAATAATCATTAGTGGATTATTAATTTCGTGAGCAATCCCTCCGGCCATTTCACCAAGAGAAGCTAGTCGACTCGCATTTTCGGCATAGGCCTTTTGCTTTTGAAGTTCCACGTCCTTCTTTTCAATATCTTCACGCATCTTTTTGTTGTACTCACCAACAACGACATTCATCTTCTCAATAGAGTCGTGAAGCATATCAAGCTCGTCATAATAATCTGGTGGGTTTCCACGGTCAGGAAGCTCTGTAATCTCCATAGAGTTCAGATCATAATTCTTAAAAAAGAGTGAAAGCTTAACCAGATATCCAAGAATAAACTTATTAATAATTAAAATAATAATAAAAGAAATCGTCAGGGTTTTAAGCCCTTGAGTTAGAAAGATGAAAATAACTTTGGTCTTTAATCGATCAAAGAGGTTTTCTTGAGTAAGGACGATCAATAGCTCACCTAAATTCTTTTCACCTTCACTTGTTAAGTGCGTTAGGTTGAATCGAGTTTTTGTGGCAAATGTCGTTTTATACTTTTTGGCCTCTTCAATGAGTTTTTCTCCTTTTTCGTCATAGACAACCACAGCAACGACGTCATTAATTTTCATAATTCCATCAACTTGGGCCTGAACCTGCTCGAGGTTAATATCCCAAAGAGATCGTCCTAGAGAAGAAACGGTACTCTTTCTAACCTGTTCAATCGTTAGGTCCATTAGGTTCATCTCATTTCTATAGTCAAGATAGAGAGAAAAACAGGTAAAGAGCGTCGTTAAAAAAGAACTCGTCAAAAGAATCCAGACGAGGACTTTAAAACTCAAACTTTTAAATTGCTTGGGATTATCCATGATACTTCGCTTATTCAACTCGATTCCTTTTTAACTTCGTCGCCATAATAGAGCAGTCTTATTGTAAACGATAAAGCAGCAAAACTAAACAATTTTACCTCACAATGACATTATCGTCGCAAATTTTTACACTTGAGCGCTATATGTCAAAAAATCAGTCAATTCTACAGAGAAAAGAGACTCATTTATTGGCATCCAACTTGCTTTAAATCATGCATAAGAAAATAAATGAGGTCACATGAAAAAGCTAATTTTCCTTCTTATTTTTACATTAAATTTTTCGGCATTGGGCTATTTCTCTATTTGCCCTAAAGACCAGACTGCGAAAATCGAAGGACTTCAAAATAAGCTTATTCGTTCATACAGTAAAATAGAAACGACTCTCTTTGCACAGAGTGTAAAAAATAAGCAAATCACTTTAGAGCTTGAGACACAGTCGATCAAAAATTATATTGAACAATTAGATAAACTCCAAAAGATCACGGCCTGCGAAGAAGATAAGGCCATGGTCAAAGAAGGTCTTATAAAAGCAAAGATCTTTCTTGAAAGAATTGAAAGTAACTCATCACAAAATGAAGAGCTATTTTCTCAAAATATTGGGAATGTCGATTTTTTAGACACATAGGAAATCCTTTTTGAAGCGCATACTTTTTCTGCCAATTCTTCTGTGCTTAATCTTTAGTCCGAGCTGGGCCAATGAGCCCCTGTGCTTTGATCTCGTTATTAAGTTTTCAAAAAGATTTGCTACCCTTAAAGATCAAAATCAATTAGCTAAGGCAATTGTTAAAGCAAAAGAAATTTTTGAAAAAGATTACTTGGCCATTGAGTATGTCGATAGCGGTCTTGGAGGGGGCGATATCTATAAAGTCCAGCTCAAAAGTGGTCATTCCAAAGTTCTAAAAATTTACTATGAACAGGCCACACTCGTTCGCGACTATCATCTTTTAAAAGAGTTGCGAGAAAAGATTCAAAATTCATCGGTTGTCGTTTTAGAACCCACTCTCTATGAATCAAAACAGGCCATGGTCCTCGACTACATTGAAGGAATAACCGTCTTAAGCCTAACCAATAATCCCGATTTTTCTACCGCCCAAAAGATTGCGGTACTCAATACCTATAATGAATTTAATTATCAGATCTTTGAATACTACGAAAAAGAACTCGCAGATTTTCCAAATGGGCATATTTCTCAATTTAGAGATTTAAAAACAATCAATGGACGCGCCCACCTATTAGAAACGACATCGGGGATACTTCCTAGAGAATATCTCACGAAGAAGCTTAATATTGACTTAACGACGTCAGAGGGGATACAAATTTGGACTCATGATGAAAACTTCTTGGTCGACAGCAATGGTATACTCTATCTCATCGACCCCTTTTAAAAGGAACCCAATGAAAAGAGAACTCGAGCTAACAGGTGCGACAATTCTATCCCTAGAAGATTTCCATGAAGAAATAGCAAAGCTTCTAAGCTTTCCCCACTACTACGACAAAACTCTCGACGGACTTTGGGACTGCCTCAATAGCTATATCGACCCAAGAATAAAGCTGAATTGGACCAATCACGATATTAGTAAAGACCATATGGGATATGACTTTCAAAGAGTCGTTGATGTATTACAAAGTAGTGCAAGCAATCTCGAAGAGTTTGAATTCTATTTAAACTAACTCCTTTGAATCACTTTTCTGACTCATTTCTTTGGCATAAAAGTGCCCATTTTTCGCATATCTACGATCATCAAGAAAACCATTTTTTTGAAGAGTTAACTACCCAGAATAAATCTCATCTCTTTAGCGAATGAAGATTATTTCCCAATTTCACTAGAAATGAACTCATAAATCTCTACAATGCCCATATGAAAAGACCGAGCTTTAATGTTAAAGACATTTCTCTTATTCTAGGAATACTTGGATTCATTTCTCTTGGTATGATCAAGTTTGTAAGCAGCAAATATTCAAGTAGAAGTAGCAATGAGATAAAGGCGCTTAAAACTTTTATTTCCATGGCCGAGAAGACACTGTCAAAAGAAAAGGCCTGTCTCAACACATTCTCATCTGTACAGATTTCAAAGAAATCACGTTCCCTAGCTTCTATTAAGTCAGAAAATAACTTTAATGAGCTCACAGTGGGAAGTATGGTTACAAATAATATTCTTTTCTACGATATGTCTGTTCAACTTGTTGATCGCCATCAACAAGATGCAACCGTACTTCATAAGATTTTCTTTAAAAATACGAGAACTGGAAAGTTAATCAGAAGCTTTCGTTTTTTCCATACAAAGCTAAAACCTGGACCAAAACTTACAGAATGCAAAATAGGTAGAAGTTATCATTTTTAAATTGGATTCCTTATGAACAATAGAAGATCAACAATACTTATCAATAAAAGCTTTCAAATGAATTTCTTAAAGAAGGCCTTTTTCTTTTTAAGCTTTATTTTTGCAACGATTGTCCTAGCAAATATATGGCTACTCTCTCCCCTTTTGGACTATATCCAATCGATGAATCTTCCTCAAGGAGATGAGCTTTTATTAATTGTGGAAGATTTTAAAAACTATGGCCTACTCGTGATGGGTCTACTCTTTATTTCATTAACGGCCTTTTTTACGATGGCCTCACTTCTCATTACTCATAGAATTGCAGGACCTCTTTACAACCTAGAGAATGCTTTAGAAAAAATGATCTCAAATAAGAAACTAGAAAAAGTGCACTTTAGACAAGGTGATTATTTTTTAAATATCCAGAATCAATTTAATTCTTTTGTTGAGAATTTTCAGGATGAAGATGATCAGCTAAAAAGAAATGAAAAAAAGGCCTCATGACGAGGCCTTTTTCTTATTATGAATTTAGATTACGAAGAACGTATTGAAGGATTCCACCATTTTTAAAGTAATTCAATTCATCGAGAGTATCTACTCGAGAATCTAGTGTAACTTCCTGTGTTGTTCCATCCGCTTTTGTCACAGTCATTTGAAACTTCTGCTTAGGCGCAAGTTCACCGACGGGCTTAATACTCACTTTTTCAGTACCATCTAATCCAAGAGTTTTTCTGTCGACTCCTTTTGGAAATTGAAGAGGGAGAACTCCCATTCCAATAAGGTTTGATCTGTGAATTCGCTCAAATGATTCTGTTACAACCGCCTTAACACCTTGAAGGTTTGTTCCCTTGGCCGCCCAGTCTCTCGATGATCCTGTTCCGTATTCCTTTCCGGCAATAACAACTAGCTCTGTCCCTTCGGCCTTATACTTCATCGCCGCATCGTAAATAGATAATTGTGAGCCTGATGGGATATGTTTTGTATAACCACCCTCTACACCATCGAGCATTTCATTTTTTATACGAATATTGGCAAAAGTCCCTCTCATCATGACGTTATGGTTACCTCGACGAGAACCGTAAGAGTTGAAATCGTATTGTTTTACACCTCTTTCAGTTAACCACACGCCTGCCGGAGAATCTTTTTTAATTACACCAGCTGGTGAAATATGGTCGGTTGTTACCGAATCGCCAAGTAGAGCAAGAATACTTGCATCTTTAACTTCATAATGATCGATGATTCCATCTTTAATATTTTCAAAAAATGTTGGATGGGCAATGTAGGTAGAGCTTGAATCCCATGAGTATAACTCGCCTTCAGGAGCCTTAACTGCACTCCACTTTTCATCACCATCAAAAACATTTGAATAGCGTTTTTGATACATTTGAGAAGAGATGTGCTTGTTAACATATTGTTCAATTTCAGCGTTACTTGGCCAAATGTCTTTTAAAAAGACATCATTACCATCTTTATCCTTTCCAAGTGATTCATTTGCAACGTTAACACTGAGATTTCCCGCTAGAGCATAGGCAACAACAAGCGGTGGAGAGGCCAAAAAATTGGCCTTCACATCGGGTGAGATCCTTCCTTCGAAATTTCTATTTCCCGATAAAACAGATGTTGCAAGAATATCATTCTCATTAATTGCTTTAGAGATTGGAGCCGGAAGCGGTCCAGTGTTACCAATACACGTCGTACAGCCATAACCAACGAGGTTAAATCCAAGAGCATCAAGGTGCTCCTGAAGACCTGATTCAACGAGATAATCTGTAACAACTTTAGAACCAGGGGCCAGAGATGTTTTTACCCATGGACAAGTCTTCATTCCCAGTTCATTTGCTTTTTTAGCAACTAGTCCAGCAGCGATAAGTACAGAGGGGTTAGAAGTATTTGTACAAGAAGTAATGGCAGCAACTGTAACGTTACCGTGTTTCATTTTGTAATCTTCACCTTCGACATCAAACTCTTTGTTTAAATCAGATGGCGAATAACCAAAAGTTTTTGGAAAAATCACTTCTGTAAATTCTTTATTCGCACCATCGAGAATAATTTTATCTTGTGGGCGCTTCGGACCAGAAATACAAGGCGTCACATCTGAGAGATTAAGTTCAACAATACTTGTAAAAACAGGGTCTGTATCATTTTTTTCGGCCCAAAGGCCTTGCTCTTTCGCATAGGCTTCAACCAGAGCGATCGTCTCGTCCTTACGACCAGAAAGCTTTAAATAATCAATTGTCTTTTGATCGATTGGAAAGAAGCCACAAGTAGCTCCGTATTCAGGGGCCATATTCGCTAGAGTCGCTCTATCGGCCAGGGAGAGATCACTCATACCTGGACCAAAGAACTCGACAAACTTACCAACAACACCGTGTTTACGAAGTGCTTCTACAACATTTAATACGAGGTCTGTTGCAGTGACACCTTCTTGTAATTTCCCTGTCATTTTAAAACCAACAACTTCTGGAATAAGCATCGTAACAGGTTGCCCAAGCATGGCCGCCTCAGCTTCGATACCACCAACTCCCCAGCCTAAAACAGAGAGTCCATTAATCATTGTTGTATGGGAATCTGTTCCAACGCATGTATCAGGATAAGCGAAAGTTTCACCATTTTCATCGTTAGTCCAAACGACATCTGCTAAGTACTCAAGATTTACTTGGTGAATAATTCCCGTTCCTGGAGGAACCACGCGAAAATTTTTAAATGCTTTTTGCCCCCACTTAAGGAAGTTGTATCTTTCAGCATTTCTTTCATATTCAAGTTCTACGTTTTTTTCAAAAGCTTCTTTATTCCCAAAATGCTCAACCTGAACAGAGTGATCAATAACGAGATCCACAGGAACGAGAGGATTAATCTTCTGAGCATCTCCACCCAAAACATTCATAGCATCTCTCATGGCAGCGAGATCAACAACTGCAGGAACACCAGTGAAGTCTTGAAGAACAACTCTTGCTGGATTATATGCAATCTCATGATCAGATTTTTGAGTATTGGCCCAATCATTTATTGCCTGTGCATCGGCCCAAGTTACACTTTGCCCATTCTCTTTTCTAAGTAGATTTTCTAAAAGAACTTTTAATGACCTCGGTAGTTTGTCAACATTTCCGAGTCCAAGTTTTTTTGCTTCTTCTAGCGAGTAATACGAATAATTCTTATCACCAACTTTAAGGGTTTTCTTTACCTTACTCATAATTTGATACTCCTATAAATGAGGAAACTTCTTATTGTTTTTCATATCGAATAAAATCTTTCATTAACTCAAATAAAAAAAGGCAAGATAAGTACCACTCACCTTGCCTCAAACATATCGGTCTACAACACTTAGAATTAATTAAACCTCTTTACGATCAGATAAAAGTGACCACTTTCCTCCACCATCAGAGCGGATCATATATCCATAATCGTGCAGTTTTCGGCGTAGGTTATATAAGTGAACATCCACCGTTTTAGGGTGAACATTCGTACTCTCCCATACTTTTTCGAGAATATCTTGTCTTGTAACACTTCTCTCTTCGGAAGAAAGGAAAAGATTCAATAGCTGTCTTTGCTTAATTGTAAGACTTTTAATTTCTTGACCATCAAGGACAACTGCTTTTCCCGTAACATCAATTGTAGGAACTGGATTTAGAGGACCTGAATTAGTAAGTACATTTTCAACTTTTACAATCAGCTCATTTTTTTTGAATGGCTTAGTCAAGTAATCGAGTGCACCTTCTTTAAAACAAAATCTTAAAGCATCAACATCATCAATGCTTGAAACAATAATGAAAGGCATATTGATGACACTCTCATCATGTGAGTTTGTTAGATAATTAAGAAAGTTCCCATCATCAAGCATTAAGTCTGCAATGAGCATTGATGGCTTGATGATTGAATCATCATTTAACGCAGCATCAAAGTCTTTTAGAGAAGAGAAATATCTTGTCTGATATCTCAAATCGAGAGTCTGTTCGTAAACAAACTGACATCCCTGATCGTCTTCTAAAACCCAAATTGTTTTGTCTGCTAACATCGTATTCATGATAAATTCCTTCTCTCTCTAATCTATTTTGTTTGAAATAATAAAACTTAAAATCGAGTGGTCATCTTTTTCAACAACTCTCACATCCATTAGACCAGCTAATTTAAAACCAAGTGAACTTCGCATGGTTTTAGTTCGATAGTTGGCATTTTCAAAATATGAAATGATTGAATCCAGAGAAATACTGCTTCTGTTCACATCGATTTGCACAAAGAGCTTTTCATCTTCAGCTTGCAATTCCATCGAAGTCATAACCTCAAGAGGCTCAGCCTGACTAAAATCTAGCTCGTCTAAACAATAGCTAAAAATTGAAAAAAGTGATTCCCCAAGTTCCCAACAACTTTTACAAAGGATATCATTTTCAGGAAACTCTAAGATAATCGATGGCATTTTTTTCCAGTGATAGACTTTAAGAAGCCTCCTCACTTTGTCACAAACTTCTAAAACCGACTCATTTGACTCTAGGTCTAGTTCGTGTGGGAGATAGTCGCGAAAGAAGGCAACAATCTCACAAAGGTCCTCCATGGACTGGACGAGTTTTGAAAAGACTTTATCATTTCCAAGCTCAGGTCTCTTTTCTAGGACCTCATCTAAACAAAATTGCAATATGTGAGCTTTCCCTGAAATATCGTGAGAAAACTTCGAAGCCGTTTCAACAACTCTGAGAGTTTGCTCTTTTAGAACATTTTTACTCTCTTTCATACATCATTCCTCGGTATGTTGTTAAAATTAAAGGTATTCTTATCTTACAATGATACAATAGATTCCTTTACAAAGTAAGGTAGTTGTTATTAGACTGCGCATAAAAATCAGAGACAAATTTATGAGCAGAGACGAAGTATTTAGAACGAAATTAAGAACTATTAAAGGTTTTGAGTTTAATCAACAAGTTGCCGATGTTTTCGACGATATGGTTTCGCGATCAATTCCTTTTTACGATGAAATTCACCGAATAATTCTCGACCTTATCGATCGGGGATTAAAAAATAAAGGTAAAATTTATGATCTAGGTTGTTCAACGGGAACAACTTTTGCTCTCATAGATGGCCATTTAAAGAGCAAAAATGAGCAAACACCAAAATATTTTGGTATTGATATGTCTGCACCAATGCTTGAAAAGGCGAAGACAAAACTAGAAAAGCACGGTGTTGAAAACTTCGAACTTAGAGATGAGGATGTCTGTGAAACAGAGATCAGCGATGCTTCTATGGTCGTCATGAACTACACTCTTCAATTCATCGAAAAGTCTCAGCGGTTAGAACTTCTTAAAAAGATTTATAACAATCTCGAAGAAGGCGGTCTCTTCGTTCTAAGTGAAAAATTACTTTGTCGCGAAGAAGGAATTAACGATCTTATTACTGATCTCTATTACGACTTTAAAAGAAGAAATGGTTATTCAGAGCTAGAGATCTCACAAAAGAGAGAGGCACTAGAAAATGTACTCGTCCCTCTTAGCCCAGATGAACAACTTCAACTTTTGAAGGATGCTGGATTTAAAAAAGTCGACATTATTTTTAGATGGTATAACTTTGCCAGTTATGTTGGAATTAAATAATGAAATTATCCTATTTAGATCTTGATTCGAAATTCATTAATAAAGAGAAACTTCTCGCTTTAAAAGACGAACGAGACACTTGGATCGATCGTCCTTCAAATAAAGAATACAAAGACCTTTTAAATAATCTCCCAAAATTAAAGGCCAAGTTCAGCGATTTTGAAAATAGTGAAATCACTCTTGGTCATGAAGATGAGATTCCTTGTGAACAAAGAGAAGAAATCCTCTCGCAGGCCAAGGCGCTCATTCCTTGGAGAAAAGGACCTTTTCGCCTCTTTGGAGAATTGATTGATGCTGAATGGAGAAGTGATTTTAAGTGGGAAAGACTCGAAAAAAGTCTTGGAAGCTTAAAAGATAAGAAAGTTCTCGATATAGGCTGTAATAATGGTTACTTCATGTTTAGAATGGCCGCTCAAAATCCTGAACTCGTTTTAGGAATTGACCCTGTCGTTCACAACCTAGCTCAATTTGAATTTATCAATCACTTCAGCCAATTAGATAATTTAAAATTTGAACTCTTTGGAGTTGAACATCTCACTTATTTTAGAAATTATTGGGATACGATATTCTCAATGGGAATACTCTATCACCACCGCCACCCGATGGAACAACTTATTCAAATGAGAGAAGCCCTCGCTCCGGAAGGCCAATTGATTCTTGAAACAATTGGTATACCAGGAGATGAAACAGTGGCGCTTTTTCCTGAAGATAAATATGCCAAGATGAGAAATGTTTGGTTTCTCCCTACTCTATCCTGCTTAAAGAATTGGGCCAATAGAGCGGGCTTTATTGATATTGAAGTTCTCTCTGTTCAAGAGACTACTTTTGATGAGCAAAGATTGACCAAATGGTGTCCACCTCCTCATCAATCTCTTCAAGACTTTCTCGACCAAGACGATCCAACAAAGACAGTTGAAGGTTACCCAGCACCAGTGAGATTTTGCCTGAAGATGAAAAAGAAAAAAGGACCTCTTCTTGGAGTAGAATGATGATCTCTAAAACTAAAAGTTTCATCTTTCTTGCACTAGGTTGGATCTGCATTGTTCTGGCAGTCATTGGTATTTTTCTTCCCCTCCTTCCAACAACTCCTTTTTTAATATTGGCTGCTTTTCTCTTTTCTAAAGGAAGTGAAAGACTTCATGCGTGGCTATTGAATCAAAAGACATTTGGGCCAATCATCCGAGATTGGCACGAAAGAGGCGCAATTAAGCCGAAAGCAAAAATCCTGTCGACTTTCTTGATTGTGACATTCTTTTCTTATACATTGATTTTCGTTAATGTTGCTCTTTGGATTAAGGTGATTGTCTTTCTAACAGGGCTTGCCGTTCTAGGCTTTATTCTCTCTCGACCAAATTATTGAACAATACAATTTTTAAGAATTGATTTAACTTGTGGAGCTTGAATTAAGCTAGCACAACCCATGGTCTTTTGAGAGTTTTCAGACTTATTGAGGAAAAAACGAATCGAGTCTTGAATAGCTTTTTTCTTTTTTGTCTTTTGATCCGTTCCACTATAAGAATATTTCACTTCATAGACAAAGTTATCTTTATCAACAAATGTCGGTTTATTCATCTTTACTTGTTTGAAGTCTTCAACGATATATTGAGCATTATTGATATCGTCTTCTGCCGGAGAATAGACGGTTACGATATGCTTATAATTTTCTTTTTTCAAACAGTGAGAATCTTCATAATTATCAAGTCGTGCTCCAGAGAGATCGAGACGAATAAGCTCTTTAGCAAATTCCAAAGGCTCAATATTTTTACACTCAAATCCCATTGAAAGACTTGTAAGGCTCATTAATAATAGAAAGATTAGCGACTTATTTAGACTCATGAAGAGGCTCCATTATTTTTAGCGTAGCAGCTATTAATACACTCTTCATTTTCAAGAGTCACTTTCTTGTCAGAAAGACATTCTGGATTCTCTGTTTTGTGTCTCATGACAGAAAATCTCTTTGTCCCAACGAGATCTTTCCCACCTAGTTCTTCTTCACCTTTTAAAATACTTTTACAAGATTTTCTAGCAGATAGAACGAGGTTATTAAACATTGAGTCCTGACTTTTGACGTGCCTAGACGAGTGAACACGTGATGGTCCAACCGAACCACCAAGACTTCCACTGTGAATATAAGTAAAATCAAAACTAGCAACAGTTATATCTGAACACTGTCCACTGGCAACGGCTTTCTTAATTCCAAGAGGGTCTTCTCCGACAGTGTCGACCATTATGACATGCTTACCTGAGTAATTGATAATATCACCAGACTCAAGAGACTTAGAACTATCAAAAGACTTACGTTCAACACATGATCGCGAGGCCGGAGATCGATCGACAAGGTCACCAAGTGAGCGTGTCGTCACAGGAAAAAATGCTCCAGAATCGGGAGTCATTTTTAATCCATGCGTGGCCATAGCAACAGAAACAAATGAAGAACAATCAATTCCTGCGGCACTTTGTGATCGAGATGTCACTCCAACACCTTTGGAGCGAAGTCGAATATCCCCACTACTATTTGGTAATTTTCTAGAACCATACCCATAAATTGGCGGTGTTTCTAAAGCACTATGACATTGCTCTCCAGGATAACCTGGTTGTTTGTCTAATTTTGAAAGTAAGTAGTGACTAGAGATATAGCGATCTTTATTAACAAGAGTTCTCACCTTTCCGGGTGCACTTGATGAACTTGAAACCTTAACTCCTTTTGCAACAGGAGTATCTTTATCTATGGCCGTATCCAAAGCATCACAAGATTGATAGAAAGACGATAAAAGCTTTCTCGCTCCTAAAGCAGCAGGATTTTGCGCCTGGGCCTGTTTACGATGGGCCCTTGCCATTTCTTCGTGACATCTTGTCTTCTTTGCACTAACCATCCCATCAATGAAAGCATTAACTTCTGGAGCATCTGGAAAAGTTCGGTAATCCTTTGTGATTGTAGAGACTTCATTTAAAAAGAAAATTTCTTCTGAAGTATATTGATCTTCTGGCTCCTCATCTCTTTCGCCTAAATTAGCGTAGTAACTTGGAGACTGGGGATTATTGACGTTATAAACACCTTGTTGAAATTGCTGGCCATTTTGAACACAGCCAAAAGCAAATAGAATGGGCAATAAAAGTGTTTTTTTAATCATAATCTCTCATAAAACTCGTAGGTAACCATTTATCTGATCGGATCACTCACCTATATACTTTAAGATAATTTGCCAAATTCACAATCCTTAACGAAACTTCATGAAGTTAGCTCTTTTGAGTTAGCCACATCTTTTTGGCGGCCATACACCTAAGTCTTTGAGTATAATAGAATTATGATTATTGAAATCCATCACAGCTTCGAGAAGATCTCAAAAGATTCTTGGACAAAGTCCTTTAAGACAAAAAATCCTTTTTGTTCTCATGAGTTTCTTCAGGCCCTTGAAACAGAGCAATGTCTATTTGAAAATACAGGTTGGTACCCCTACTATCTCGTAGCAAAAAAAGATAAAGACTCAAAAGAGATACTTGCTTTTATGCCGCTTTATTTGAAAGTAAACTCCTATGGAGAATATATTTTTGATTGGTCTTGGGCCAATGCCTACGCTCAATATGGAAGAGATTATTATCCTAAGTTAACGTGTGCGATCCCCTTTAGTCCGGTTAGTTCTCCAAAAATCCTTGGCGACCAAGAGCTTCTTCCTCACTTTTTGACCTTCATTCAAAGTGAAGTTACAAAAAAGAGTTTAAGTAGTGCCCATCTATTATTTGTCGATCAGACTATCTTAAACCATAATTTTCCTTCATCTTGGATTCATCGCCATTCCATGCAATATCATTTCTACAATGATCACTATCAAGACTTTAACTCCTTTTTAGAACAACTTAGAAAATCCAAGAGAAAGAATATCAAAAAAGAACGAAGTTCTTTGCAAAAAGAGAAGTTGAATATTGAACGGCTCACAGGAGAGCAACTGAGTGAAAGTGATGGCGAGATTTTTTATAACTTCTACTTGAAAACAATCGACAAAAAAAATGCCCATCCCTATCTGACTAAGAACTTTTTTAAAAAAATCTTTAAAACAATGAAGCACTCCATTCTTCTTGTTCGAGCACAAAGAGAGAACCAATCGATTGCACAATCGCTATTTTTCTACGACGATCAAAAGCTGTATGGTCGCTATTGGGGGTCTAATGTAGACATTGCGGGTCTTCATTTTGAACTTTGTTACTATCAAGGAATTGAATTCACTCTTGAGAAAGGCCTTCACTATTTTGAGGCCGGTGCTCAGGGCGAGCATAAAATACCAAGAGGTTTTTTACCTACTCACACTCATAGCCTACATTTTATAAAAGATAGAGAATTTGATCGTGCGATTCAAGGCTTTTGCGCGCAAGAAAAACGTGAATTAGAGAGATTATTTGAGCATCTAGAAGTACTTAACCCTTTTAAGAGAGCCTAATTTTTTTATTCCCAACAAAGAGATAGCACTTACCGACAAACTCGAGAGAGCCTCTATTTAAAATGATGCCACTTCCATCAGGACAAGCATACAAAGGTCGTTTCGATTTTCGAGCGTGCAATAGCAACTCTTGATCATAGCGCTTTGAATTACGATAATGTGGAAAAAAGTCAAAATCGACGAGCTTCAAAGATTTTAAATTTTTGATTCCTTCGTCATTATCATCTCGATCAAACTCAGGAAACCCTGCCGTTGCAATGTCGGGAGTCATAAGTATACCACCGGCACTTAGGCCAGTTAAGATTCCACCTCTTTTAACAAAGTCTTTAAGCTTAGAAAGAAGCTTTGCCTTTCGTAAATGAAAGAGAAAATAGAAGGTATTTCCACCAGAGAGATGGATAATATCACTTTTTAAAACTTCATTAAGCATAATGGCATCGAAAGGAACATCAATTGGAAAATGGAGAAATTTCTTTACCCCGTATTTTCGATATTGAGAGACGAAATCCTGAAAATACATTTCGCTATCATAGGAGCAAGAAGGGATGAAAGCGATTCTTGGAGATTTTTTTTCGACGAGTTTTAACAGTCTTTTATCAAGACTGGTATTATCTTTAGCATCTCCCCCACTGTAGAAAACAAGTTTCAACATTCCCTCTCTTTCAACGACACTCTTAAGACTAGAGTCCCTCTCTATAGTCCCTAACAACTTTTAACATACCTTTCATAAATCGCGAGTGATTTTTAAGAGGTTTTGCTTTCTTTTTATGATCGGGATCGAGCATTTGATACTCAGTAAAATCCTTAAGAACTTCCTGCAACTCCTCAGGAGAGAACTTTGGTCTTCTCTTTAGAACCTGTTCAACGATCTTAGTTATGGAATCACCCGTCACTCGATCGTATTTATTTATAACAGATGAGCGCATCGTTATTTTCAAGAGAAGATCTGTCGTACTAATGGAGTATTTCGTTTCTATGCAATCGAGAAGCTCTAAGTATGTATTTTGAAATTTTGAGATCATTCTCTCACGATAGCTGTTAATTTCTAGGTCCGCCGGTGTCGCATAATTTGATTTTGCGATTTCGATGAACTCATTTTGGTCAATGGCCTCACCTCTTGCCAGATAGATCTGAGGGAGTTCTCTTAAGATATCTCGCATACAAAAAATAGCAGACCAGTTGATTCCATCGGCAACTTGATGAAGTCCTTCAATTGATTTTGCCCTTTCAAAGTAAGAGAAAACTTTTCTAAATTGATATACTTTTTGTGTTTTATTCTTCAAAAGATAATCAACATAATCTTTTTCTAGTCCGACTTTATAAAGAAGGTTCTCATTTTTTCGTTGTTCAAATATTTCATTAAACTTCTTTTGAACATCGCTTGATTTAAATTCTTTTATCGATTTCTTTTCTCTGGTCGTGAGAAAATCATAAATTTGCTCAAATGTTGCAACTGTATGTTTGGCCTTTTCTTTTTGTTCTTTGATCGTTGTAGAATAACGCTCGACATCATCATAACGATACTCATGATGAAATAGGCCAAATTGCCTTATTGAGCCGTAATCAATAATTCCACCATCCATGAGGACATTATCGCCATCCCAATCGAGCCAGCAAAAAATATACTGATCCTCTAGGTCTGCTGAAAGCTTGGCAAAAACTTCAACTTGTTTCTCTAAAAAATACTTAAATCTTGCCCTTTCAGTTTTAGGAACATCATTCCACTCTTTATTTTCAATCTGTCTATCAATGTAGTAATTAACGACATCTCTTAAACTAGAGTATTCCCCTAACTTCATATGCCTAAACATATGAGAAGGTCGAATTAAATTTTCGTGGGCCCTAATATTGATTGAAATCCCACCTTGAAATTCAATGATTCCAAGACATCTCTCAGTCGACATGCCATTGCGATTTAATATTTCACTAAAAAAGAGAGTTGCTAATCCCTCATCTTTCTCAGAGTAACCACATCCATATGAAATTGATGGATCGCCCGTTTGAAAGAACTTCTTCTTTATATGAGTTGCTGGACTTAACCTTGTTGCACCAGTTCCACAACTTGAAATATCCCAAGTCACACCCTTATTAGAAACCTGCCCATTCCAAATACTTCTTCCATCACCAGAGGTTTTTCCCTGCTTGTTTGGATGCTGCAATTGCAAGTATCTTGTGGCCATATATTTATTGGGTAAAATATCTTCTTTAGGAAATTGAATATTATTGATTTCATCATATTCATTGATGATGACAAGACTAAAGGTTTCAAGAATTGATTTCTCAAGCTCCTCAGTCACGATATTTGGATGATCATTTGAAATGAGCCCCATTTCTTTTGCAAGTTCGAAATTAAAGAAAGCAACTTTACCTCCCTTTCTCTTTCGTGCTCGGTAAAGAACGCATGAATGAGGACAGGCATCCTGAAAAGGGTGACTACCATCTATCTTTTTAAACTTAGAGTAGCGATAGTTTTTATCCTGATAATTTTTGTTTATTTTTCTAGCAAGTTTAGTCATTATTAACCTCTAGCTCCATTATAACCAATCGATTCCCTCCAATGGTAAAGATGAATGATTTTTCCGCAAATCTGTACTTTTGCCCACTTAGAATTTATGATTTCACATCAATAAGGAGACTAAATGAGTAATAATATGTGGGGAAACAAAGAGACCAAGTTTTTCTATCAACTTTCCCCTGATAATGTTCTTAGTGCACTTGAAAATCTAGGGCTTAAAACAACAGGTCGCTGCCTTGCACTCAATAGTATGGAGAATCGTGTTTATGAAATTGAACTCGACACACCCTATCCTTATCTAGAGCAAAAAATAGATCATATTGTTGCAAAATTCTATCGTCCCGGTAGATGGAGCAAAGAGCAAATTCTTGATGAGCATAAATTTATTCTCGAACTTTTCGAACAAGAGATTCCTGTTATTGCTCCTATTGAAATAGATGGGACATCTCTATTTTACGATGAAGTAACGAATCTCTATTTCTGCTTCTACCCTAGAAAGAGAGGGAGAACCCTTGGCGAGTTAACAGATGACCAATATGCTCAAATTGGAAGACTCCTTGGAAGAATTCATAATATTGGACAGAGAGAAACTGCTGAGCATAGACTCCATCTAGATATCGAAACTTATGGAAGAAGCAATCTATCTCACCTGATCTCTAACAATCTAACTCCTGATGAATTTAAACCTCATTTAGAAGTAATTGCTAATCAAATTTTTGATTTATCGCAAAAGCATTTTAACAATATTAAAACAATTCGACTCCATGGAGACTGCCACATGGGAAATCTCATTTGGCGCGAAGAAGAAGGTATGTCCATCGTAGACTTTGATGACATGGTGATGGGTGCCGCTGTTCAAGACTTTTGGTTACTTCTACCTGCTGAAGGAGAAGAGGCCATTGAAAAAAGAGAGCAGCTTCTTAGAGGCTATGAGATGTTTCGTGAATTTGATCGAAGAGAACTCAATCTGATTGAAATTTATCGCGCCCTTCGCTACATTCACTACACAACATGGGTCGTAAGAAGGTTTGAAGATCCTTCTTTTCAAAATGCGTTTGCCCACTTTAAAACACCACATTACTGGCAAACACTGATTCAAGACTTGAGAGTTCAGCAACAAAAGATTCAATCAATTGTCACTTATGACTATTGGATGTAGAGGCCTACCAAGGCCTCTACTAAAGAAACTAAGACTTTGTCGCTTTTCTATATACTTTTTTGATAACAACATTTTCAGATGGAAGATTTCTCATATTTCCATTGCTCATTGTTCTTACCTTTTTAATTCTATTAACGACACTCATCCCCTTAATAACGCGACCAAAAACAGCATACCCCTCTTGACCAGGACCTGCATAATTTAAGTTAGAGTTATTTCTCACGTTAATAAAGAACTGACTTGTGGCCGAATTTGGATTTGGAGTTCTTGCCATGGCAATTGTTCCCGTTTCATTTCCAATTTTATTACTCGCCTCATTTACGATTGGATCAAGTGTCTTTTTTCTCTCTAAACTTGGAGTAAAGCCTCCACCTTGAATCATAAAATTATCAATGACTCTATGAAAGATTGTTCCATCATAGAATTTAGAGTCCGTATACTTAAGAAAGTTTTCTACTGTTTTAGGAGATTTTTTATCATAGAGTTCAATTTCAATATTACCAAAATTTGTTTCCATAACAACTTGAGTTCTTGCAAGTGTGTTTAATGAAAAAATGAGAGACATTAAAATCATAAAATTCTTCATATTCATTCCTTTTCCCCTCTAAAGGGATAATTTGTTACAAATTGTTGATATTGGTTTTTATTGTAAAGATCATTATTAAAAAGATGCAGTTCAAGATCCGCCTTTGAATCATCCCCCCAAAAGAGTTCATCGCCAACAATGAATGTAGGAACACCGAAGGCCCCACTCTTTTTGGCCTCATTAACATTCGTCTTCAATTCTCTTCTTATTTCTTTATCAGTAACTTTATCCATCAGAGCTTGACCATCAAATTGGTTTTCTAATAAGAGAGTTAGAAGAACATCCTCATCTTCCATATCCAATGACTGAACCCAGGTTGCTTCAAAAAGAAGATTAATCAACTCAACTTGACGCTCTTTTTCAACTGCAAGAGCTAACCTTAAGCAATAGAGAGAATTAAAAGGGAGAAGTTTTGGAATGTTAAAGCGCACACCTCTTTTTTGTGCTTTTCGCAAGCAGTCTTTAAAAAGATAATTTCTCTTTGGCGCAATCTCAGCGGGCCCCTTTGTTTCAAACTGAGTTATTAAAGGAGCAAGAGTGACAGGCAAAAACTCGACAGAATAACCCGAGGAAATCCATTGTCTATAATTCTCTCTTACCCACGTCCAACTCAAATAAGAATAGGGAGAGAGAAAATCAAAATAATATTTAATCACTTTATCATTCATTATCGTATCCAAACATTCTTAAGGTAGAGGACTCCCCCTTGCCTATTAAGATCAGGAGGCAATTTATAAGAAAAATTAACAAAATCGCCTAGTTTTCTTGTATTTTAGAAGATACGTATTCGTATGCCAATATTTCTCTAAAGAAAGACTAAATAAGTCTGTGATTCTAGAAAGTTTCGTTTATACCGCATTGAAAAATATCCCAATTGATCCTAAAATTTCTCTATTAAAGAATTCACATCAAAAGGTAGAAGATGGGCTATACACCACTTAGAATTTCAACTGTTAAGCCAAACAGAGAGTTGTCTTTTGACTTATACATATTCTTCAAAGAGACATATCTCCGCTATACGGAAAGAGGCACACAAATTGCTGATGAAAAGTACAACAAACTTAAAAAGCAAAAGATAGCTAAATTCTATATTACAGAAAATGATGAACCCCTCTATCAACAATTTCTCGATAATCTTCTTCAAGAAACGATGAACTCTCCAACAGCGACTGTTGACGAGAAAGTGAATCTTGTAGAAGGAGCTTGTGGAACAGCTGTTGAAAGAATGCAAAAAGATCCAGAGAGTGAAAGTTCATATAGAATGACTCAAAATGCAGCAAAAAGTCTGCGACAAGTGATTGCCGGCAATCCTGATGCACTTAAAAAGATTTTTGGTAAAAAGGCATCTGATGCTGATTTAATTATTAAGCACTCACTCAATGTCTCGGCCCTTTCAACAAAGCTTGCTGAAAAATGTAAACTTCCTGATGAAGAAATCGACAACATCGCAACAGCTGCTCTCATTCATGATGTCGGAATTGCAAGAATGCCAAAAGAAGACCAGGCCCTATTTAAAAAACCTCGTACCGAGTATGGTACTGATGATAAGAGGCTTTATGGTTTCCACGTCAAAGATGCTGTTGAAGTTTTAAAAGATAAACCTTGGGTAACTCAAGCGATTATCGAACTTGTCGTCAATCACGAAGAAGTTCTCAGTGGACAGGGACCAAATAAGAAATCAAAACTTAGCCCATCTGAAGAGATCCTCTCGCTCGTTAACAACTATGATAAAAGAATTATCACCACGGGAAAGACTCCTAAGGAAACAATCAAGGAAATGACCATTGATGAAGTTGGAAACTATAGTCTCGATCTTATCAACAAATTCAAAGAAGTCCTTCAAACAGAAGGTTTTCTGGACTAGTTTTACTCTTCTACTCTGTCTCTCCTGTCAGATTGAAAAGAAAGAGTATACGATTGAATCTTGTGAAGAACTCGCGATGAAAGACTTTAGAGGTCTTCCTAATTACGGTTCAGAATTTAAAAAGAATTGTCAGGGAAAGGTTCTTCGCTACAGTAGGCGAACTTGTCAGCTAGCTTTTAATGAACTCGTACAAGGTAAAAAAGAGCAAGAACTCATCGCGAAATTTGGCGAGAGAATCATACAATGTTTCAATGAGAGAGAACTCAATAAGTATGGTCGTTAATTAAACGACCACACGAATTGAATCTAATTGAATATCACTTATCTCTATAAAATTTAAAACTTCATTGAGTGCGATTTTTGAGAATTCTATTTCTTCACTGCGCACACTTGGGTTAATTTTTTGTAGTTCTTCAAGTCTCGATATTTCCTGACCAAGAGCTAACATTGCCTCTTTTTTCGCGCTCTCTTTAATCGTCTCTGCTTTTGATAGTGCAAGGCTTCTCGCTTGATCTAAAGCTTGCTCTACTTTATCTTTTGGAAACTTCGAGGCCTTCATCTTTTGTTCAGCGCTTGAATCCATGACCTTCTCATCGAGAAGTTCTTTTGGAAACTTTTCGCTGAAGTCCTCTCCTTGTGGGTTCACAAGAACACGAATCGTTTGTGTTGGAAGATATCTTGATGTATCAACACCCTTTTTAGTAAGTGCACTTAACTTGAAAAAACACTCTAGAAAAACCTTTCCAGGCTTTCCACCCTTTCTAGTTACAACACTTACGTTTCCAAGACCTTCACTTTCAATCAGTTCCATTATGCCTTGAACCATTGGATGATCCCAAGAGATAAAAGAAACATCTTCTCTTTCAAGGGCCACTCTTCGATCAAATGTAATTCTCATACCATCTGACGGTAGTCCTGGAAAGTGAGGGATATACATATTATCAGAAGGCTTAATAAAAGTGACAAAAGGTTCGATCTCTTCCACATCAACACCAATACTATGAAAAACGAGATCTAAAAAAGAATAGAGTTCACTAGAGTTATCCATTGCTCTTACATTTCTAACAATCTCATAGGCTTGATCATGCTGATAGGAATTGTATTCAATCAACTGATCTCTTCCCTTTTCAAGTTCCTCTTCAAGCTCTAGGCGAAGAGTTTTCGTCTTATCAATTAAGTCATGACTTTGACTTTCATTTTCTAAAGCTTTTGCTAAATCAATTTTTACTTCAGAAAGAACTTTTGATCCTACCTTACACGACTTTTCAAACGCATTTAGTCCTTCATGAAACCAGTCTAAGAGAACAGATTCATGTGATTCTTTTGCAAATGGTACATGAATTTGAATATCAGACTTTTGTCCAATGCGATCTAGACGACCAATTCGTTGCTCTAAAAGATCAGCAGAGATTGGTAGATCAAAGAGAATTAAATGATGACAAAATTCAAAGTTACGACCTTCACTTCCAATTTCAGTACAAAGAAGAACTTGTGCTCCATCAGCTTCGACAAAGTAGGCAGCCTGCCTATCTCTGGCCATAAGAGAGAGATCACTATGAAAAACTCCCGTTTTGATCGAGGAAGAATTCTTTCTTATATACTCTTCTAGCTCAAGAACTTTCTTCTTAGATCGACAAATTAGTAGGGCCTTTTCATTATTGTTATTCGAAAGAAATTCAACAAGCCAGTTGGCCTTTTCATAGAAAAGCTCATCTAAATTATGGGCCGCTCTATAATCACCTTCAGGTTTAGAGTCTAATGAATAACTATTTAATATTCTTTTAGGAAAAAAGTCATAGTCATTTTGTAGATTTGCTCGCGTATTGCGATAGAGAATACGTCCCGTACCGTGACGGTCTAACAAAGATCTTAAAGACTCCTTATCACTTTCAGATAACTCTCCTTTGGAAAGAATCTCTTTCGCCTCTTCTGCTACTGCATGATAATTTGCCGATTCTTTTTTAAAAGCATCGTAGTCATAGAAGCGATTGCTATCTAAAAGTTTTAACCTTGCAAAGTGACCCATTTCACCAAGCTGCTCAGGCGTAGCCGTTAGTAGAAATGTCATTGGAGTTCTCGATGCAACTTCTTCTACGACCTGAAAAGCTAGATCTGGTCCCTCTTTTGTCCATTTCAGTTGGTGGGCCTCATCAACAATGATGAGGTCAAAGTCAGATTGCTTTAAAAGCTCTCTGGCCATCTCTGCTCCGCGGAGAAGGTCTAAGCTTGCAATTGAAAATTGTGAATCTTTGAAAGGGTTTGTTCCCTTTTCTAGATAGCTCTCTTGATTGATCGTTTGAAAGTTTAAATTAAACTTCTTTCTCATTTCAAAAAACCACTGATAAACCAATGAATCAGGAACCAGAATGAGAGCTCTATCAACGCGATTAGTTTTAATAAGATTATGTAAAACGAGACCCGCTTCGATTGTTTTTCCAAGTCCGACTTCATCAGCAAAGAGAACTCGTGGTAAAGGCTCATTTATCACCTTGCTTGCCACATAGAATTGGTGTGGAAGAAGTGACATTCTTCCTCCCAGAAGACCCTTCACAGGACTTCTCTCATACACTTGGCGGCAAGCAGAAGTTTTTGATCTTAGATCAAATAAGCTTAAAGGAGATGAAAGGTTATTGAATAACTTATCTTGTGGTCTATTGAAACTTAGTGAGTGACAAATATCGACTTCGCAAAGAACATCTTCTTCACCTATATAAACGAGAAGTTCATCGACGACTTCTACTCTTTCAACAGTAAACTTCTTCGTCTGACAAACACTTTGAACTTTATCACCTCGTTGAAATTCAACTCTTTTTAAAGGTGCTGTTTTTAATCCATAAACACGAGTTGTATCAGAGTTTCGAAATTCAATATTGACTGTCTTTGGCAAGACCTCACAAATGATCCCAAGACCGAGTTCTGGTTCAGCTTCACTAATCCAGCGTTGACCGACAATAAAGTTTCTCATATGACCCTCAAATTCTTAAAATTTTCTAAGAGATGAATTTACATGAGTTCGAAATATTTGCAATAGAGAATAGAGTACTTATAGGGAAATTTCATGGCCAAATGACTGAAAAAAGAGGGCCTACTGGCCCCCAAAGACTGAGCGAAAAAAGCTCTTTAATTTTGATTGAGAAGTAATTTGGTGATTCAATGGAAATTGCTCACTAAAGTCCTCAAAGTTTTTGTCACGGTCTTGAATTTTAGAGTCTAACTGCTCAATAACAGTGTCATCAACCGTGCCATCACGAAGCTTCGAGACGATATCGTTATTCTTTTCAACAATTCTTCTGGCCCGTTTAACGGCCTCTTGCGCTGAAGATGTTCTCGTTTGCATTCCCATTTGATCAAATGTCTGCCAAGGTCTTAGAACTTTTTCCTTTTGATCAAATAAATCCTGTTTCTTTTTGTCTGTGTTCTTTTTTACATCATTAAGAGAAAGTGCCATCTAAAAGCTCCACTGACGAACTTCATGCTGATACTGATCTCTTGGAGTCATCATCACTTCATCTGGCTCTCTAAGTTCGACATACTCATGATATTGATCAACTCTCCCGTGTACTTCTTTTAAAAGCTCACGCATCTCCTTGGCAATTTCTTGGCCTGGAACGTGTTCAATGAGAGAGAGGTTAAGAGCAGTTGCTTCTTCACCAGAAACATTCTCTCTAACCCCATGATCAGTACATCCTGGAACATTTTCACGGTACCAAGACAAAATATCCTGAGAGAGTTTTCTATTTTTAGAATAACGAGTTGGGATGAAAACATTTTCAAAACGAAGTCTCATCTCATCTTTAAACTCTTTCAAGAAGTGTCTAAAGACTCTAAAGTTTCTAAAATTATTAATCTTACACTCTAGGGGTGAAATAAGAACATCACAGGCCACAAGAGCATTCGTTGTCAACTTGTTCCAGTTTGGTGAACAATCCATTATGACTAGATCAAAGTGTTCTTTTAAAAGATCAACGACTTTCTCTTTTAGCCAAAATTCACGTCGATTTATATTGCTAAGAGAATCATTTAAAGCGACAAGCTCTGGAGTCTCAGGAATCAAATAAAGATTGGCAATATCAGTTGATTGAATAATCTCTGTTAATCTCACTTGATTATTAAAAAGATCAGAGAGACCTTTTGTTCTATTGAGTTTTTCAATAACTTCTAAAAGATCTTCTTGATTATCCAAATCACTTTCAAAACCTAGTGCTGTCGTAATATCTCCTTGGATATCTAGTCCAACAACACAAACCTTTTGACCGTGAAGAGCTGCGGTTCTTGCTAAGTTAAGTGCAAGCGTACTTTTTAAAACACCGCCCTTTGTAGTAAAAACGGCCATTGCAGTCGATTTTTTAAATTTTTTAAAGAAGCCAAGCTTGCTTCCAATTGTTGGTAGGTCATTAATCGTCCACCCTTTTCTAAAAAGAGCTCCTGAACGATAACGACTTGAAGGTGGAATGACTCCACTCTTTTCAAATTCCTCAATCCTTTCCTTGAGATGCTGGCCACCAAACATCTCTGCGGTTTTTTTGAGGCTAAAGTATTGATTGGCCACAAACTTCTCCTAATAATAAGTCTAACTCAAATTCTACTCACCAAGATTTTAAGTGTCAAAATTATCGAGTTCTATGGTATTTTATAAGGAATGAATAATATTGAGAAAATCACCATCAAAAATGGTGAAACAGTCACCATTCGCCAAGTTATCCCTGAAGATAAGGAACTCTTTATTAAGGGCTTTAAAATGCTCTCAGAGCAAACGAAGCGCTTTCGCTTTATGAGTGCAAAAAAGGAATTGGCCGATAAAGAAGCTGAATTCTATGCAAAGCCTGATGGTAAGAATCATTTGGCCATTTCAGCAGGTATTGAAACAGAACAAAAGCAATTGGGTATTGGCGTTGCTCGTATCGTGAGAGAATCTGAGGGGTCTGATACCGGTGAATTCGCTATCGTTCTAGTGGATAGTTATCAACAAATGGGCATCGGAAAGCACTTACTAACAAGACTCTTTAAAGATTCCCTCGCGGTTGGAATCACAAAAGTAATTGGCACGATGAGAGTTGAAAACAAAGGCATGGAACTTCTTTTAAAGAAATTCAAAGGATTTCAATTTCATCACGCTGGATCTGGTTTAATGGAAATTCATGGCGATCTTGAAAAGGCCCTACTTTAGGCTGATCATCTTTTTTCCCTTGGTATACTCTTTCTGATCGACCTTACCTTTTGCCGTGACACCATCAATCTTACTAACAATATCAGCAATTCGATCTAGAGCATCTTCAACTTTATCAAGATAAGAGAAATCTTGCTTGGCAACTGCCCTATTGAGCATTCCCATAGCAATCGTCAAAGGATTATTGATTTCATGATTGTAAGTCACAATCATTGCATTGAGTGTTTCAAGCTCTTTTTTATCAAGAGAGTCGTTATAAAGAGACTTCAAAGAGACCTGCGTTTTAATTCGAGCCTCGGCTACATCAATATTTACAGGCTTTGTAATATAGTCATTGGCACCCTTTCTTAGAGAGTTTACGACATCAGAAGCATCACTTTTAGCAGTCACCATAACAATTGGAAGTTCGAAGGCCGAATACTCTGAACGAAGTTCTGAAAGAACTTCCTGTCCTGAGAGATCTGGCATCATAATATCGAGAAGAATAATATCCACTTCATTGGACTTTACATATTCAAGGCAAGAACGACCATCGTGCACTTCTGAAACTTCAAAACCGCGTTTTGCTAGGCTTTTCGCTAAGAACTTAGCGTTAATCTTATCATCATCAACTACGAGAACTTTCATCATAACTAGGCCGCCATTTTAGTAGTATCAAAATTCTTTAGTTCTTCAATGAGTGATTGAACTTCTGTTGCCAAGAACTCAGCTTTTTCAACAGAGCCCGCTAAGTTATTATCTTTGCCCATCATCTCAATTTCAAAAGCGACTTCACGAAGTTCGTCAGCACAAAAAGTAGCGAGAACCCCCTTCATCGTATGAGCACTAATATGAAGTTTTTCATGATCTTGATTTTTTGCAGCTTCAACAATAGCTTCGACCATTTCCGGATAGGTAGAAACAAAGTCATCTCTAATTTCTAAGAAGATATCTTCATCTCCATCAAACATGGCCACTAAGTTTTCCTGATTGAATTTCATTTTTTGATCCTCTTCAAATAAAAACTCATCATCCATTATAAACATAACTTTGCTGATATAAAGGATTTCTTTAGAAAACTTATCGTCAATTTGAATGGTTGGCTTAACTAATACAAGAAAAATAATATTTCCCCTGCTAAGCAGGGGAAATTACTTTAGATTTTTTTTAGAATCTCAAGACCAGACAGATAAGGTCTTAATTTTTCAGGAACTTTAACGCTTCCATCTTCTAGTTGGTGATTTTCTAGAAAAGGAACGATGATTCTTGGAGTTGCCACTGCCGTATTATTGAGTGTGTGAACATATTGAACATTTCCTTCACTGTCGCGGTATCTTGTATTTGTTCTTCTTGACTGCCAGTCATGAAGAGCTGAACAAGAGTGAGTCTCACGATATTTTTGCTCAGATGGAACCCAGCATTCAATATCGTACATACGAACTTTCCCCGTTCCCATATCACCTGTACAACATTCAACGATTCTATAAGGAAGTTCAAGTTCTTGAACAATTTCCTCAGATGTTTCTAATAGCATCTTGTGCCATTTTTCAGATTCACCGATATCGTTTTTACAAATAATATATTGCTCTGTTTTTTGAAATTGGTGTACGCGAATAAGTCCTCTTACATCACGCCCATAACTTCCCGCCTCACGACGAAAACATGGAGAATATCCAGCATAGAAAATTGGTAGATCAGACTCTGAAAGAATCTCTCCACCGTGAAAGCTATTAAGCTGAACTTCTGCTGTTCCAGAAAGATATAAATCGTCTTCTGGTAAGTGGTAAACTTGATCTTTTCCCGTTGGAAAGTGACCCGTTCCATAGAGAGCGTGCTCTCTTGCAAGGGCAGGAGTTGAAACGAGTGTGAATCCCTTCTTTCTAAGCTTATCCATAGCAAAGCGGTGGAGGGCCATTTCAAGAAGAACCATTTCGTTTCTTAGAGAATATGAACGTGAACCACAAACTTTAGCAACTTTTTCAAATTCGGCCCACTCGTTCTTCTCGAGAATATCGACGTGATCAAGCGGTTCAAAAGAAAAGCTTGGCACTTCTCCGTGAAGTTTTACTTCAACATTTTCACTATCATCTTTTCCAACAGGTGCTTTGTCTGAAGGTATTTGTGGAACAAGCCAAAGAAGCTCGGCTAGTTCACTTTCAACTTTTGTAAAATCTTCTTTCATCTTATCCAGTTCAGCTCCGGCCTTTTTTGATTCTTCAATCAATTTCGGTCTCTCCTCAGCTGAAGCTTTTGGAATTTGCTTAGACGCTGCATTCTTCTTTGTTTGAAGTTCTTGCATTTGAGTTTTAAGCGCTGTTACCTCTTTGTCGAGGTCGAGGATCTTATCAATATCAAGATCAATACACTTTAATTGGCAGGCCTTTTTTACGGCATCAGCATTTTCACGAATAAACTTAGTATCAAGCATAGCGTCATCCTTTTCATTCTATTACCCCTTAAATCTATTATAATTTCCCTCATTTATAAAGAGCTGGCGCATATTTACTGCCCAAAGCTGCGCATTTTTACCCTTTAATAAAAAATCGGCCCATAATATAATTTTGATAAATAAAAAAAGAGAATGAAATGGACTTTATTTTTGGCGACATTCACGGTTGCTACGACGAACTCGTGGCCTTAATAGAAAAATGCACGGAGCATCATAAAAAGCATGCCCCCGAGGAAACGCTACGCTTTATTTCCTGTGGCGATCTTATTGATCGCGGGCCAAAATCAAAGGAAGTCATCGATCTATTTATAGAAAATGAGAACTTCTTTGCCATTGCCGGGAATCATGAACAAGAATTCGTTAGTCTCGCCAAGGTTTTTGCCAAAGACTCTTTCTCTAAAAATACGAAACTACCTGTCTGGGTTCACGATCTAGAAAAGCAATACGAAGAGCACAAACATGAGATGCAAGAAAGTTTTGTCGATTATACTGAAGGAAAATTGTCGAATTGGATCGTTCAAGGTGGAAAAGAATTTATTCAAAGTTTTGAACTAGAACCGCTTAAGCCAGACACATGGACTTTCGATAAGAAGTATATCGACTTTTTTTTGAATCTCGACCTCATTTTTGAAGGTGATAATTATATTCTCACCCATGCTCTGATACTCAATGAGCAACAAGAGTCATTGGAACAAAATAAAATCGAAACAATTGAGCAGGCCGATCATTTCCTTTGGAATCGTCGAGCAAAAAATATTTATACTCACCCCGACAAATTAATGATCTCAGGTCATACACCATTTTTTGAAGGGGCAAAGTGGAGAAAAAACAAGAAAGTTCTCCAATTAGATACAGGCTGTTGCTATGGTGAAAAACTAACAGCATGGTGTAATGACGGTACCCTTTTAGAACAAGAAAAGGTATAGTGAAGCTTTTGGAAAGGAGAAAACAATGTCTAAATGTCGCTACTGCAATAAAGAAATTACTTGGATGAAAGAGGGAAGAAAAAATGTTCCTGTTGAAGGTGATGGAACGGTCCACACTTGCCAAGAGAGAAAAGATGCCATCAAGAGTTTTAAGAAGATTGAACCAACGACTCTAAGTCCAGAAGAAATTGCAAAGTACGAGCAAGCGATAAATAAGAAGAAGTAATGGAAGAGACTTTAAACTCCCCTTTTTTCGATTTAACACTCAAGAGATATCCACGCATCAAAGATGAGAAACTCAGGGCCTGGGATGCAGCTGATGAACTTATCTTAGAAGAGATCTCTTCGAGAAATCTGTCTGGGAGTGAAAAAGTTTTGATCGTAAATGATCAATGGGGTGCTCTTAGCTTAAATCTAAATTCATCTAATCCCCACATCTACCAAGACTCGTTTGTCTGTTCAAAAGGCATTATAGAAAATGCTAGGGACAATAAACTTCAAGCACCTCATTTAATCAATGACCTAAATACGATTGAAGGAGTTTATGATCTCATCATAATCAAGCTCCCAAAAAGTATGTCTTTCTTTGAAGATATTCTCATCTCACTACAAAAGAATATGACAAAAGACTGCCAAGTAATTATCGGTGTGATGATTAAACACTTACCAAAAGTTAGTTTTAAACTCTTAGAGAAATATGTTGGAACAGTGACAACGAGCTTAGCAAAAAAGAAAGCAAGACTTCTTTTTTCAAAGGCCGAACAACCTTCTCTTGTAGAAAACCCATACCCTTTAGAAGTGAAGATGCCTAATTTTGATCTGGCACTCATTAATCACTCAAATGTTTTTAGCCGAGAGAAATTAGATGTTGGTACAAGGTTTTTTCTTGAGCACATTCCTAAGGGAGACTACTCAACAATACTCGATATTGGTTGTGGCAATGGTATCGTTGGACTAAAAGCAAAAATGCTCAATCCAGCATCTCAAATCACTTTCTCTGATGAATCCTTTATGGCCGTTAAAAGTGCGAGAGAAAATTATAAGCTCTTCTTTGAAGATGAAGCACACTTTCATTGGACCAATTGCTTTGAAGATGGAAAAGAAGAAATCTTTGATCTCGTTCTATGCAACCCTCCTTTTCACCAAAATAATACTATCGGTGATTTCATTGCTTGGAATATGTTTCAAGATGCAAAGAAAGCTCTTAAAAAAGAAGGGAGGCTTCTTGTCATTGGAAATAGACACTTAGGCTATCACGCCAAACTTAAAAGAATTTTTAAGAACGTTGAACTTCTAGCAAGCAATCAGAAATTTACAATTCTTGAGTGCAGGAAGTAAATTAAAAGTTTGAAATTCGTCCAGCAAGTAATTCCGAAAGCGGTCTTGTCGTTTCAATTCTCGATAGAACAATTTTTAAAATCGCTGTAATTGGAACGGCCATAAACATTCCAGGCAGCCCCCAAACGAGACCCCAAAACATAAGAAAAAGAAGAACTGCAACAGGATGCAGATCCATTGACTCTCCCATAACCTTTGGTTCAATGACATTACCAATTGTAAATTGAATAACAAGTGATCCCAGAGAGATCGCAATGAAAGGCAAACCAAAACCAAATTGTAAAAGAATCACTGGCAGTGGAAGGGCCGTGGCGATGATGGAACCAACGTTTGGAATAAAATTAAAGAGAAACGTTAAAATCGCAAACATAAAGGCCAAGTCGACTTTGAATAATCCTAAGAGTATCCCAACAAGAAGAGCTGTAATGAATGACGTTGTAAACTTTGTCATTACATAGCGAGAAATCTTATAGTGAATTTCTTTAAAAAGAGCATTCTCTCCTTTTGTTGCCCCTTCCCCTACAATGAGAAAAGAAGTGATAATCAAAATAAGAGTACTATTGCCAACTAAGGAAACAATAGAGCCAGTAAATCTTTTTAAATAAGTAAAGATTGGCAGGCTCAAGATCTCTTCACGAATATTACTAGAGTCAATATGGATTCCATATGTTTTCAAAAGTACCGTGACATCTTCAAAGAAAGTCGCAAGTTTCTGCGTATAAAGATCAGCTCCGGCAATAAAGTTCTTTAAAGAATAAACGACAAAGAGAACCACAATACTCATCACGCAGAGAAAGAGAATAATGGTAATCAAAGCACAGACCATTCTTGGAAAGTGAAACTTCTTTTCAAGCCACAAGATAGAGGGACTTGAAATAGCGTAGAGAAAAAGAGAGATCACAAAAGGAATTAAGATTGCTTTCGTATAAACAAGCGCTCCGGTAAGAGCGATTAGAGTTAAAATAACCAAGCAAACATTATTTATCTTTTGAAAAGTTCCTTCCATGATCTTCCCTATTTTAATTTTTTAACAGTACTTAAGAAGTTGAGTCATAATCGCTTTTGCCGACTTTGGATTCAACTCTTTTTGATAATTTGTCACAATCGTTCTTGGAAGAACAACTGAACCAACGTGCTCTAATTGCTGTCTCATCGCATTACATACTTTTGATCCGCCACCACCAGAGTGTGTCGCAACAACAGAGAATTTACCATTGAAAGCAGCTCTCCAATCCTCTCCAGTTCTTGAAATCCATGCAACAGCATTATTCATAACAGGAGGAAGACTTCCGTTATATTCAGGGGCAACCATAACAATCCCTTGGCTTGCTGCAAGAGTATCAGCTACGTGAGTTGCTTTTTCAGGAATACCATTTCCTTCTTCTTTCGGTGAATAAAGTGGCAGGTCTAGTGCCTCGAGGTTAATGAGCTCTACTTCAGCTCCAAGTTCTTTTAAAACCTCTTCAAGCGAATGGCTTAGTTTTAAGTTATTTCCACTAGTTGCACAAAGAATCGAAACTTTTGCCACGATTGTTCTCCCTTTTTTTAATCTATAAATTTTATAACTTCTCTGCCTATTTAAGACTCTTCATATTAGACTCCAAAATATACAAAGTATCAATGATTTCAGGGAATTTCGGTATTATTTATGAAATGGATTGTCTTGATAATTTCTCTCTTTCACGGTCTAGCACTAGCTTGTCCCTTCTGTGTTGAGGAGAAGTCCGATCCAAGCCGATACATGATCGACCAAAATGCACAAATCCAATCCCACCTTGGTAGAGAAACTTTTGAACAAGTCGCCACAGAAGTTTACAACCTCTACGAGGAAGAATTTAAAAATCAAAACCGACCAACCAAACTCAATCTCTTTTGGGATGTTCCCTACTTCAGTGCTTGGGCAGTTCAAGAAGATGGCCAAGACCTCCAACACGAATCTTTTAGCATCAACTTCTGGGGTGGAATGGCGAGAATTCCAGGAATGACAGAGAAAGGCTGGGCCTTTACTGCTTGTCATGAAATTGGTCACATCCTCGCAGGAATGCCAAGAACAGAGCTCGACACAATGAGATGGGCTTCTAGCGAAGGGCAGGCCGACTACTTTGCAGCAGCTCAATGCTTAAAAAGATATTATCTTCAAAAAGATCTCGATAAAGATCTTCCTGGAGCTCTTCCTCCTTTGATTCTCGATCTCTGTCATCGCTTTCATCAAACGGATAAAATGAAACGTGTTTGTGAACATGTGGCCGAGGCGGCCCTTAGTTTTGCTCATGTGCTCTACTATATTTTTCCAGATGATGGACTCGCGAGTCTAACAAATCCCTCTCATCAACATGTCGAGAGAACGATCATCAATTCCTATCCAGATATTCAATGTCGCATCGATACCATTCTCTCGGGGGCCCTCTGTGACAAAGACCCCTTAAGTAAAGATTGGATCTGTGAGAAAAATCAGGGCTTTAGACCGAATTGTTGGTTTAATTCTTTCTAAATAATTTAACCTCTATAACCGATAAGAGTTCTATGAAAATACTAAAATCACTCATTCTAACGGCGCCTTTTATTCTTAGCTCTTGCTCAAACTTTCAAGCAACGAGAAGTCCGGCAAGTCAAACAAAACCAAAAGTCACTCTCAAATGTTTTAGAGAGATGCACATGTTTATGGAAGATGGCTACAGCGATAAGCTGAGAAAAGCTGCTGAAGATAAAGAGCTCGTTCACCGAAGCACTGATAGTTTAATCGTTAACAAACCAAAAGAAAGTATCAGAAAAGTAATCTACGATAAGACTTATCGTTTTTTTCGCTTTGTAAACGACAATGAATTTCCTACTTATTATATTTTTGACGAGGAAGAAACTCTTTCAAGTGTCATTGTTTATGTAAAGGCGCTCGCAGGAGACCCTAAAGCACAACAAAAACTTGAAGAACTGAATATTAAGATTGGAAAGTGGTTAAGTGATTATCAAGCCTACAACGATCAAGTAAAAGAACTTCTAGAAACGAGAGTTTCAATTAAATACAACTTAGAACTTTTAAAGCTCTATAAGAAAAAAGCAAAAGATTTTGATCGTGTTGAGCTTCAATTTAAAAAGAATGGAAAGTGGGAACCTACAGTTTTTACTTTTAGAAAAGAAGATGAAAATCTTAAAAACTTAATTGAACACCTTGAGCACGATTTGAAGTATTTTGATGGTGGAATCTTTGCTCCAAAAAAACAAAATGAGTTCGATCGCATCAACTTTAATTTTCTCACTGATGGAGTCATTAAAAATAGAATTTCCCATCAAGCAAAGCTAAAAGACAAGCTTGTTATCCTCCATAGAGAACTTGAATTTGCCTACCTTAACATTGGAAAGCGCGCCGAGTTTACTCACACGACAGCGGAGCAAAAAGCAGAAATTCAAGCACTCTACCAAAAGATTACAAAGATTTTAAAAGATGAGTCGATTCAACCTTCTTCTTACGCACGAAGAAATATCTCTTATTCAAAAGCAAAAGAAGAGTTAAAGCGATCGGTTAAAAATAATAAGGTTTATAAGAACTTCACTGAGAAGTCTGAGCTCATTAAAGAGTACTTAGAAAGCAAAGATCTCTCACGTGGAAAGATTCTCTCACAAGGTTATGCGGCCCAAGCGAGAATGGCCTATATTATGATCTCTGGTGGTATTCCACTCGGTGGGACAATCTATTGGTTTGATCTCGATGAGAAACTTGGTGAATACTATCAAGATGCTCTTCGCTGGTGGTATGGAGATAAGATTCTTTGTACGACAGAGAAAACAGATGATGCTTACACGAAATGTCTTTGGGTAAATTATCAAGAAGAGTTCCCAGATCTCGTGAACTTTGCCATTAAGAATCCAAGCTTCAACCCTTGGGATATGGAACAAATTAGACAAGTTCCTCTGCCTAAGGCCATTCTTGATGCCTATATCAGTGACTTTCAACAGATGGAAAAGTTTAGAGCTTACTCGACTTATATTAGAGATAGACAGAAGGAAATTCTTAAACTTTATAAGCAAAGCGTTTCTGGAAAGCCTGTGGATATCGATGGAATCAAAGAGTGTATCATCATCAATCCTAAGTACTTACCACTTTGTATTTATGAGAAAGTCTACACTCCTGTAGCTTCTAAACTCGATGATAAACGTGAGTTTGAACTCTTGAAAGATGACTTTGACTATCAAAACCCTGATCTGCCAGAAGAGCTAAGAAAAGAATACGATGAAAAAGTTCAACAGATCATGTATGAAAGAAAAATCATTGAAGATATCTCTAAACTTCCAAGTTATGCTGTGGATATTTTCTTCGACCAGAAATAAAAATAATAACACCAATTAAAATCATCATTAAGCAAAAGAGCTGGCCTAGGGTCAGCTCTTTTATTATGAAGCCAAGTTGCTGATCAGGCTCTCTAAAGTATTCAACGACAAAGCGTCCAAGTCCATAGCCAATTAAAAAGAGTGAACTCATAAAGCGCTCGACTTTAAGCTTCCCTTTCAAAATAAGCATCACTCCAAAAAGAAGAATCCCCTCGATAAAGGCCTCATAAAGTTGGGAGGGGTGTCTGGGAGTATTTCCATAAATTCGGGGAAAAATCACCGCCCAGGGCACATCGCTTACTCTTCCAGCGAGTTCTCCATTGATAAAATTAGCGAGTCTCCCAAAGGCAAGCACTGGAGGGGCCAAAAAACACAGGTGGTCAGACAAATTAAAAAAGCGAATATTCACTATTTTGCTGTAAATAAGAACCCAGATTGCGCTCAAGGCCAACGCGCCATGAAAGCTCATCCCTCCTTCCCATAAGGCCACAATCTTTTGCGGATTGGCCTGATAGAATGGCCAATTATAAAAGAAAACGTAGCCCAGTCTTCCTCCCAAGAGAAGTGCGATAAAACCGCCAAAAACAAAGCTATAGAGGCTCTTAGAGGACATCTTGAGGCTCTTGTTCACGATGAATTTCTCTAGAGAGAAGAGAAACCAGAAGTAGCCTAGGCAATAGACTAGCCAGTACCAAGGAAAGGCCAATGAACCAATGCGAAAAGCGATGGGATCTAGATTATGGATGTAATAACTCACCGAATCACCTAATTTTAAGATTCTATTAGGATTATTATACCTATTTACAGATAACATACAAAAAACTTACAATTTTTCTATGGCTTTAAAAATGAAGATCAAATCGAAGGTCAAAAAGACTGTTGTCACAGCGAGCTTTTGCTCACTGTTTACAAGCTGTGCGACAATGATCGGCGGTAGTGAAGACAAAATTCAATTATCGACAAATGCACAAGGGGCAAAAGTCTATCTCAATGACAAGTACATTGGAGACACACCTCTTAAGCGCTCGATTAGTCGCGATCTTCCTGATGAGTCGAAACTTACGGTCAAAAAAGATGGTTTTGAAGATGCAACCTATGTTCTTCGAAAAGAATTCAATCCAATGGCCACACTCAATCTAATCAATGTTGTTTTTTGGGGTGCTGATGCCATGATGGGCAATCTCAAGAAGTTCTCTGATGACTCCATTTACATTGAAATGGAGCCAGCTCAAACTCCTCTAAAAAAGAGCATTAAAGTTATTGGGAAGAATCAATTAAAAGACTCTAAGGCCTTAAGTAATTCACGAGTCGCTTCAAGCATTGAATCTCTATAACGATCTTCAATTTCAAATCTCTTTTTATCTTCATTAAACCTTGCTTGCTTTGATAGCTCTTTTCTCTCTTGGTGAGTTTTAAAGTGCTTGATCTCTTCATACAACTCATAGAAAGTATTAAAGTTAGGATTGGTAACATCAATCTTAGATGTTCTATTTAAAAGCATACGAATGCGAATACAGCCCTCTGAAATCTCACATTGCTTCTCGAGCACGGCCTTTCCAATAATGCGCAGGCTCTCTTCTACAAATTCCTCTCTTTCTCGATCTTTAAGAGCAAGTTCTTGTTTTTTATCAAGTTCAGCTTTTTTCACATTCTCCATGCCGCGCCAAAGTCTATAAGCAACAGTCGCTAAAACAACAATTAACAGACAAAGAACGACAAGAATTTGCCAGAAGTATTGGTTCAACATTTTCTATTTCCTTTTTACCGAGTCAACTCTTCCAGGGTTCAAGAGAAAGCTAGCACACCTTTTTAATTCATGCTACAAAAGGGCCTATGAGAGAATATTATATAGATTACAACATCGACCTTGATAGCTACTTTGTTAAGGCCAAAAATGAGAGCTTCGCCATCGTTTTTTCTGATAAAAACAAGGCCCACTCTCACATGTTGTCTCTCACTCTTCAAACCATGAGTGATCCTCTTCAATCTCCTGATCTCTATGAAGAATTTGATAGTGAAGATGACCTCCATTTTTATTCTTTTAAAAACATCGAAAATAATAATGAAACATCGGACTGGGCCGACGAAGGTTGTTGCCAGTCAGGTTGTCCAGGTTGCCCTTGGACACTTTCACAGCTAGACAGTTTGAATCAATCGGACCTTCAATGAGAAATACTAAAATTTACAACTTTACGATACAAGAGAAAGTCACTCTTATCGATTTACTCGCTAAAGAAACTGAGCTTTCAAAGCAAAGCTTGAAAAGATACCTTAAAAATGGTGCCGTCTGGTATAAGAAAAAAGGCCGTAAAAAATTTGAAAGAGCGAGAAGAGCAAGTCTCGAACTATTCGTTGGAACAAAGGTCCAATTCTACTATAACCCTCACCTAGAAAAAATCGAATCGACTCCAATCGAATTGATCTATGAATCGAGACACTGGGGAGTTTGGTATAAGCCAGTAAATATCCTATCTCACGGAACAAAGTTTGCTGATGAAGGAGCAGTCGAGAGACAGCTTCAGCAATTAGGCAAAAAGGATGTCTATCTCGTTCACCGTCTAGAAAGAGAGACAGCCGGATTGATTCTCGTTTCTTACGATAAAACACTTGCAAGTAAATTCAGTGATATTTGGGCGAGTACAAAAATTGAAAAGAAGTATTTAGTTGAAGTTCGTGGGGATCTTGTCGAAGGTGACAAAGACAAAGTTATCGATGCCGTTTTAGAAGGAAAGAAGGCCGAAACCTATTTTCGTGTTATCGAAGCCAGAGAAAAGACGACATTAGTTGAAGCAACTCTTCCAACAGGAAAAGTCCAACAACTCAAATCTTACTTTGCCGATCTAGGTCACCCTATTGTTGGTGATCGTAAATTTGGTCGAGGGAAAAAAGATAGTGAGGAAATTAAACTCGTCGCTTATAAATTGAAAGTGACTGATCCTGTCACTAACCGCGTCTTCAACTTTGAAGTCCCTGAAGAAAAATTAGAGCACATATAAAAAATGCCCCTGAATAAGGGGCATTATTTTTTTTAAGATTCTTTTTTAGAAGACTTCTTTTTATTCTCGCTCTTTTCCTTGGCCTTAATTTTCGCAAGAGCATCGCCATTTCTTGTGTAGAGTGGAATCATTCGTGGAACGGGAATCATAATCCCCATTCTATTCACATGAACCTTCCCTATCTTACAAGGCTTAACCATATCGTTATCTCCTTTATGATTTCTTCTCACAAGATAATACCGATGGCCCAAAGGTCAAGGTCAAATAGGTCAACTCTCTGTCATTTTTCTCATGCGCCATTTGTCATTCATAGTATCGAGAACTTGAAAGCCATTTTTTTCATAAAACTGCAGTGCTCTTAAATTATTTTTCTCGACGAGCAAATGAACTTCATCGAGTGACCATCGCGACTTGGCATAAAAAAGAGCCTGATCGAGCATGACTTTAGAAAGCCCCTTAGAGCGAAAATCTGGCTGCATATAAACAAAGCACAGATAGCACATCTTAGGTTCCAATAGATAACGTTTAAAAGCGATGTGACCGATCTTCTTTTGATGGAGTTCAAAGATGAGCGATACTGATTCAGAGTGCTCTGCCTCAAGCCACTGCGTCCACTCACCTTCTTCAATTGGCCATCTCGCACTAGGCCAAGATAATTTTAACTCTTTCTCTGTTTGATAAACTTCTTTAAGTCCCTCAACATCAAAAGGATTATTTTCAATCAATTCAAGCAAGGCTCGCACCACAGAAGTTTAAAACTCTCTTTCTCGTTTGATCACTTGAATAGACATCGTGGTCTTTTGGTCCATCAAACACTTGGGTATTCCTCATGGCCGACCACATTTTCATGGCCTTATCATTTGATAGAAATTGCCCTTTAATGATGAGAAGAGGAAGCCCGTCGATCTCACTTAATTGGTGAACGAATCCCTCTGGTTTAAAACCATCTTTTAAAAGACTCGGAAGATCTGGATGAATATTAAATTGACCTACTCTCTTTTCAATTTTCTCCTTCCAGTTGCTATCAAAAGGAGGACAAAAAGGAACGTAGTCTCCAACAATTAATCCTAAAACTTTATCGCGATTATTAATGGCATATTTCAATCCTAGAGCAGCACCAAATGAATGACCGACAATGTAGAAACTATTGAGACCAACTTCATCAATGACTGCGGCAACATCACTTAAATGATCATCGACAGAAAAGCCAATCTTAACTTTCTCATCCTCAGGTAATTCACTCTCCCCACGACCTCTAAAGTCTAGTGAGATCACGGTCCCGAGTGCCTTATTATCATCTTTAGAAAAGAACTCATCAAAGCCTGTATAGTCCCATTTTGTTGCCAGTGCTCCTGGTAAAATGACAAGATTCGGCCCCTCTCCATGGCGTTGAATAGCATAAGAGATTGTTAATTGACCGTTTTTAACCTTTTTAAACTCTAAAGGCATATGCACCCTCCTTAGTGATGTTCAACCATTATAATGGAAATATTGAGAGTCCCTAGACGCAACGCAAACTCCCAATCAAACGTTATCATTTAATTAATAAAACATTTAAACACTTGAAGTTGAGATTTATCTTATAATAGAGACTATCCATTAGGAGGGCTCCCATGAATATTCACAATTTGTCTGTTAACCTTCTGACAAATAACGACCATGAAGCCTCACGAATAGGCTTTCTCCTCTCAAGCAATAACTGGGATGTCTCACTCTCTTGGAGTAAGGAAGAGTGCATTGAACATATCGGGACTGTTCCAACTGATGCCCTCATAATTTACTTAGATAATTATGAAATTTTTGATCAAGGAATGCTCGCAGACATAGTTCCAAGCACACCAATTGTTTTAATCAATCATTTGCCAAAAAACACTGAAACGAGAAATTGGCTGTTAACGCTTGTTGATAGTGGCTGCTATTTAGTTAATGAAGTCGAAATTGAAAAAGAACTCAAGCACTCCATCTTATCAGCAGTGCTCTTTTATCGAAGTGGAGAAATGGCTGCGGCTTAATTCTCATCACCTTCTTTAGCAATGACTTCCCAAGTTTCATCCGCCAAGAACTTCACAGTAGCAACGTAAGTTAGAGAATCATTATTCCACTGATCAGGTGAAATCATCGAAAGAATCTTAGAACCATCTTTTTTATCATAGAGATAATATTGATCACCAACGACAGGATCAAAGCTATACTTTGCATCATAGACTTGTGAAGAGAGATCAACTCGTGAGCGCAGTTGCTCGGCCTGTTTCGCTAGAACTTTCATTTGCTCAAAGATAGTATCGAGTTGCATTTGGGTTTGCCCTTGTAAGGCCTCCATTGCCTTTCCCTCTCTCATTCCCTTTTCAGTAGGAACGATTGAAAAGCCACCTTTTTCGTGAGCAAATTTGATCAGACCTTGAAGATCGACACGGTCCTCTTTAAAGACATCCAGTTCGTGCTGGGCCTGCTCTTTCTTAGAATTTTCTTTTGAATCTTTCTTTGGATTATTTTTGTCACTCATAGTGATAAGGTAACATAGAAAAAACCAGTGAGGAAAAAAAATAGGGATAAAACCTCACTGGTCTTAGAGATCGGAATTTGTGCAACCTAGACCCAAACCTCTTTCATCTAATTTACATGAATTAGCGAAAGCCACTATGAGCTAGATCAGTATTTTTAGATTTTTTTAAATCATGAGTAGATAGAGATCTTTCGCTTTTATATCAAAGCGAATAGTTTTACCGATCTCCTGCTCCTGATCATAAGGAACGCGAATGATAAATTTATTTTGATCAACAGTCTTCAGCCAAAGATCAACATAGGGTCCATAGAAGCGCTTCTTTAAGACTGTTCCTTTGTATTTTCCCTTATTATTCAATTCAGTCATTTCTGGGCGAACGACGAGATAGGCAAACTTAGCTTGTGAAAGAGCTTCTTGATGGGCCTTCGCTTCAAACTCTCCAAAACTATTCTTTATGTGATAGAGTCCATTTTCAAGAGGGGTAATAGGGCCAGCCAGAAGATTGACGGCACCACTAAAGCGGGCAACATAACTACATGCTGGTTTTTGATAGATTTCTCTCGGCGAAGCCAATTGCTTAACAATACCATCGGCCATCACCATCACGCGATCGGAACCAGAAAAGGCATCATCCAAGTCGTGAGTCACCATAATACAGCTTATTTCTCTCTCTTCTAGAATTTCAAATAGCTCAGCTTTTAATTGTTCACGAAGACTTTTATCTAAATTCGAAAAGGGCTCATCGAGAATTAAAACTTCAGGAGAATTCACGAGCGCCTTGGCCATCTCGGCCCTTTGCTTTTGTCCCGTTGAGAGCTCTGTTGGACTTTTAAAGTCTTTATACTGAAGACCAAAAACTTCAATCATATCTCTGACCTTCACATGAATTTCATCTTCATTAAGGTGGGCCACTTTCGTTTTTATATTATCAAAAATATTTTTATCATTATCTAATGAGAGCTCTTGCGGAACATAGGCGATCTTCTCATGCTCTTTTTCATATGGCAGCTCGGTATCATAAAAGAACATCTTGCCCGACTTAGGGCCAACGATACCCGCAATCATTTTAACCAAGGTACTCTTTCCCGTTCCAGAGGGACCGATAATAGAGAGGATCTCCCCTTTTTTAAGGGCAAAGCTTACTTCATTAACAGTGGTTAACGACTTTTCATCATATGTTTTCAAGAGTTTTTCTATGCGTAATATATCCATGCAAGGGTTTTATCAAAAAGCTCTCAAGCTGACTATGGGCATTGGAAGCTTTATCAAAACAATTCCTATTGACTCGATTCTGTTTGACAGGTCAAACATTTTATTTAGTATTAGACCAGTACCATGTTAATAAGGAGTTCAACATGAAAAAGACACTAGCAGCACTAGCTCTTGTTCCAGCTGTCGCGATGGGTGCCACAGTTACTGAACTAGAAAAGAAAATTGACGTTCTCGCTTCAGAAGTTGCTAAACTTCGTCACGGAGGAGCACAAACTCAAGGTCTTTCAAAAGACAAAGTTTACAATCTTGGAAACGGTCTATCGATTGGAGGATACGGAGAGATTACTTACACTAATAAAAGTGGAGAAAATGAAAAGGGTGATCGCTCTTCTCAACCAGCAACAGCTGATGCGCTAAGAAATATTCTTTACGTTGGTTACAAATTCGATGAGAAGTGGACTCTAAACACAGAAATCGAAATTGAGCACGCTAACAAAATTTATCTAGAATTTGCTCACCTTGATTACCACCACTCTGATGCTCTTAACTTTAGAGCGGGTGTTCTTCTTACACCAATGGGTTGGATCAATGAAACACACGAGCCAACAACATTCTTTTCAGTAAACAGACCAGAAATTGAAAATAAAATTCTTCCAACAACTTGGAGAGAGCACGGACTTGGTGTTTATGGGAAGCTTTCTTCTTTTAACTACAAGTTCTACATCATGAACTCGCTTGATGGTTCTGCTTCAAACTTTGGAGAGAATGGTGTTAGAGATGGTCGTCAAAAGGCTTCAAATGCAACGGCTGATCACTTCTCTTATGTGGCAAGAGTTGACTATACAGGTCTTCAAGGTCTTGTAGCTGGAGCTTCAGCATACGTTGGAAAACTTAATGGTGTTTCTGGTGTTAGCCACAATATCTTCGACTTTCACGCTGAGTATCAGTGGAAAGGTCTAAAGACTCGTGCTCTTTACACTTGGGCAGATCTTGATGGGAAGAAACTTAATGAGCAAAAAGGTGGAAGCGCTGCTGATAAAATGCAAGGTTACTACATTGAAGCTGGTTATGATGTAATGTCTGGATCAGACATGGCCATTATGCCATTTGTTCGTTACGAAACTTACAACACTCAAGAAGAAGTTCCAGCAGGTGTAACTAAGAACAAGTCACAAGAAGTAACAAATATCACTTACGGTGTTCAGTTCAAGCCAATTGACAGAATTACTTTCAAAGTTGATTATGTTAAAAATACAAATGAAGCTGAAACTGGTAGAGATTCATTCAACCTAGGTATGGGATGGCATTTCTAATTAAATTGAAAACATATTCTTCGATTTATAAGGGAGGAGTTTTACTCCTCCCTCTTTTATTATCAATAAACCTCTCTTTTGCAGGTGGAGCAACATTAAACGATGTTATGCAAGGCCATTTTCCTAAATGTAAAATTGAAAAGAAAATGATTTATCTCTCAGAAGAGGAATTACAAAAAGCAAGTTCACTTTCAGAGCTAAAAATTGATACGGGAATCGTTATGAGTTTTCTCGTTCAATGTGAAAAGGAAATGATTCACGCCTATATTGATTCGCAAGTTGTACGAACACACACTCAATCAATGCTTATCGCTGTCAAAAATCAGTCCATTGAAAGAATTAGAACTCTCAATTTCCAAGAGCCTGTGGAATATAAAGCACCAAAAAGGTGGCTCGATCTGTTTAAAAGCAAAATTTTAAATGGAGATCTTCATTTAAAGAAATCAATTGATGTCGTGAGTGGTGCAACTCTCACATCGAAATCAACAGTGATTAGCGCGAGACGCATTCTCGCAATCGACAAGGTTGCCTACAAGAAATGAGTCCAAGACAGAAGAATGCCCTTATTTATAGCTCCTACGCGAGCATACTCACTGGGCTTCTCTATGGAGTGTTTAAGTACTTCATGAAAGTTCAAGGTCTCTACGGACTACAGTCTCATCCCTTTCAAGCTCACTTTCACCACTTGCATATCATTTTATCTCCCCTACTTATTTTTTGTATAGGAGTGATATGGCAAGACCACATTTGGTTTCGAATTGTCTGCGGCTATCAAAAACTAAGAAGAAGCGGCCTCGTTATGACCGCCCTTTTTATTTTGATGACATTTTCGGGGTATCTACTTCAAAGTTCTGTCGAATCTTGGACAACAAGCCTTTGGAAATGGAGCCACATTGGATCATCAATCCTATGGACCATTCTCTTTATCTACCACCAATTCATGGGACAAAAACTTAAGCGGCCTGTTGTAAAAAGGTAGTTACTTCAGGTTCAACACCATGGGCCTTCACTTCGTACTCAACCAATGTGTTGAAAAAATCTCTTGTAAGACCGTCAACTCTTGCGGCCTTCCACAACTCAGTGATGGCATGATCAAATTCACCTGAATTTAAAACTCCATAATGACTACTTGTACTGTAAGCTGAACTAATTTCATCTCTGTAATGATCTACAATAACGTCTTTAACGATATAAAGTGCCATCCTCTTCCCCTTCTCAAAAATCGGATTCTTAACGTGATAAAGTCCATTATAAAAACAAATAAGATCTCGCTTTCAAAGAATTTCAAATTTCTATTCTAAATTCTTTTAAAACCAACACTTATAACTGATCTATCCAGTTTTTTGGCCCAACTTTTTTTCTTAAAAAGTGACACGAATCATTGTCAATTATCTAAATTCAATCCCTTACAAACGCACTCCTTGCGTTGACTGAAGACCTTCCGATCATTAGGATAGGCTCGATAAAAGGAGAACCATATGACCAATCAAGTTTCAGATATTTTTAATCCAGAGCTATGGAATGAAGTTCCAGGTTTTGAAGAATTCACTGATATTACATACCACAGAGCTAAAGACCAAGGGACTGTGAGAATCGCTTTTAACAGACCTGAGTGCAGAAATTCCTTTCGCCCTAAGACTGTTGATGAGCTCTATCGCGCACTTGAGCACGCACGTATGACCTCTGATGTAGGAGTTGTTCTTTTAACAGGGAATGGGCCTTCTGCTAAAGATGGAGGATGGGCCTTCTGTGCTGGTGGAGATCAAAGGATTCGTGGAAAAGATGGATACAAGTACGAAGGAAGCGAAGGTGTTGTCGATCCAGCAAAGCTTGGACGCCTTCACATTTTAGAAGTTCAAAGACTCATTCGCTTTATGCCTAAAGTTGTCGTTGCCGTCGTTCCAGGTTGGGCCGTAGGAGGAGGACACTCTCTTCATGTTGTTTGCGACTTAACAATTGCCTCTAAAGAACATGCAATCTTTAAACAAACAGATCCTGATGTAGCAAGCTTTGACTCTGGTTATGGTTCGGCCTATCTTGCAAAAATGGTTGGCCAAAAAAGAGCGAGAGAAATTTTCTTTTGCGGATTTAACTACTCGGCCGAAGAATCTTTCCAAATGGGAATGGTTAATAAAGTTGTCGAACATAAAGAGTTAGAAAATGAAGCTCTTCGCTGGGCAAAAGAAATGAACTCAAAATCTCCAACGGCCATGAGAATGCTCAAGTTTGGTTTCAACCTCACTGATGATGGAATGGTAGGACAGCAACTCTTTGCTGGAGAAGCAACTCGCCTAGCCTACGCTACAGATGAAGCAAAAGAAGGAAGAGATGCCTTCCTCGAAAAAAGAGATCAAGACTTTTCTAAATTTCCTTGGCATTACTAATTGAAAGTTAACGGCCCAGCAATCACTGTCTGGGCCATTGATACTTTTAAACAAAATCCCTTAGGCCTAATAAACTTCCCTTATTTTTGATTCGGTGTTACCTTCTTTGGCAGGAGGCAGCATGAGATTTGGACTTTTAATTATAGCGACATTAATTTGGGGAATGGGTTTTGTAGGAACAAGATGGACACTTGTAGACTACTCACCTCTTTGGTCAAATTCACTTCGCTACGTTTTCGCTGCACTCTTTTCACTGCCCTTTCTCATGATGAGAAGAACAATCAAAGATAAGATTGGTCCCATCATTTGTTCAGTGTTGCTTTTAACAGCTCTCCAGCTTCAAACATATGGAATTGAAATGACCACACTGGCAAAGAGTGGCTTTCTCACAGTCTTTTATTCTATCTTCACGCCCATTTTGACTTACTTCTTTTTTAAACAACGTTTTAAGAAAGGTTATTGGTTTCTCTTAGCGGGATCACTTTTTGGAATCATGCTTCTGTGTGAATTTAAAATCGACAATATCAATATGGGAGATATCATTACCATTATCTCGGCCTTCTTCTTTGCTCTCCATATTTTAGCTGTTGATAAATACGCTGCCCACTTACCGGCCGTGGAATTTAATCTTCTTCAATGTTTTTATATGGGAGTTTTAGGACTCATTTTTGGACTTATGTTTGAAGGACCACCAAACCTAAAACCTCTTTTAGATTTTGACTCACTTGTAACTCTTAGCCCTTCTCCGCTATTAGGATTTATTATTCTATCGATTTTTTCTTCGATCATCGCCTTTAGCTTTCAGGTCTTTGCCCAACAAGGAACGCCTCCTCATATTGTGAGCCTTGCCTTTCTTTTAGAGTCTATTTTTGCAGCACTCTTTGGCTATCTCTTTTTCGCAGAGACGCTCTCAATTCAAGCTCTCATTGGCTGTTCACTCGTTCTTATCTGTGTCGCACTCATTCCCAAAATGACAAATTTTGAAAAGGACGCTCAAGACTTTGAAGAACTCTCAGCAACCGCTGATTGATCATTGCGAAGTACGAGAAAACGAAAAAGACTAAGTCCCATCAGGGAGCAAAAGAAAATCACAGCAGTCATTGGAATGAGAGTTCCATTGGCAAATAAACTTACCGACAGAGTAGAACTCGATCCAAAGACAAAGAGAAGAGTTCCAAGTAGCGCTGAAGCACTTCCTGCGTGAGTTGAGTGATTTAACAGGGCTCCTGCCGTCGTATTAGGAAAAACCATACCAATAGATGCAATACAAAAGAAAAGAGGTACAGCAATTCCATAGAATCCAAACGTTTCCGTAATTCCATTAAATAAGAGAAAGCAAGCGCAAATAAAGTTCACCAGAGTCACTCTCTTAATAATTTGATTGATGGACATTCTAGATAGAAGATAGCGATTAACCTGAGAGGCCATGATCAATCCAAATGCATTAAGACCAAAGAGCAGGCCGTATTGTGATTCTGTTAAATGATAGTACTTCATAAAAACAAATGATGAGCCTGTGATATAAGAGAAGAGAACCCCTTGAATCATTCCTCCTGTACAAAGGTAACCGATAAAAGATTTATCCTTTACGATCTCTCTGTATGTAGAAAAGGCCATCTTCAAAGCTCGTGGGTTTCGTTTTTCCTTTGGATTTGTTTCTTTTAAAAAGAACAGAACATTGATGAAGGCCAAAACACCAATACAACCGAGGATGATAAAAATAATTCTCCACGTGTAGGCACTTAAAATAAAGCCACCAATCGTTGGAGCAAGAATGGGAGCAACTCCCATGATAAGCATTAAAACTGAAAAAATTTTTGCGGCATCGTCTCCATCATAGAGATCTCTAACAACCGCTCGTGCCATAACTGTTCCGGCACATCCTCCAAGTCCCTGGATAAAGCGCAATAAGATAATTTGCTCAACCGAGTGAGCGTAGATACAAAGAAAAGATGAACAGATATAAAGAAAGAGTCCAACAAAGAGCGATGTTCTTCTTCCATACTGATCAGATAATGGTCCATAGAAAATTTGTCCTGCACCCATACCAATAATGAATGCTCCAAGAGTCAGTTGAATCTGCGATATAGGAACAGCAAACTCTTCTGAAAGAGAAACAAATGATGGCAGATACATATCGATACTTAAAGGTCCAAAGGCCGTTAAGAGCCCTAAGATTAAAATAGTTAAATTATTATTTGGATTTTTGATTTGGTTCATGAAGACTCCGATTTCTTTAACCATCTCCCAAGTCTGAGTATAGGTCAATGGAAGGAGCCATTTTCAAATAGATCCTATTGAAATAAAAAAGCCCCGAAATAACGGGGCTTCATAATCAATAGATTTTAGTGTTGGTGTCCACCTGGTCCATGAACGTGACCGTGATCAATTTCCTCTTGGCTTGCATCGCGAATCTCAACAACTTCAACATCAAAAGTTAGTCTTGTTCCAGCAAGTTCGTGGTTCCCATTAATCGTCACTTCAGAATCAGTAATTTCATCGACCTGAACAACCATTGGCCCATAGTTACTATCAATGTGGAATCTCATCCCTACTGTTAGCTCTGGGAATTGTGCAAATTGCTCTTTAGGAAGTTTTTGCACGAGACCTTCATCATATTCTCCATAACCATCTTTTGCTTCAATCGTTACTTTAAATTTGTCTCCAACATTTTTACCTTCCATTTCTTTTTCAAGACCTGGAATAATATTATTGTGACCCTGTAGATATAGAAGAGGCTCTGCGCCTTGAGATGAATCGAGAACATCTCCATTATCATTTGTTAAATGATAGTGCATTGTCACAACTTTGTTTTTAGAGATCGTCATAATTAAATCCTTATGTAGAATTAGCGTTATACTTTAACCCTAGGCCATATTGAGGAGAATGCCCAGAAATACTTGGCAAAACATTGAAAGTTTTTATGTTTTCTTGAATTAGAGCTGTGATGACATCGAGTATTAGAGATAGAACTCTACACCACTAGACCATTTGTATTCATCAACATTTTCAGTCGTTACTTCGTGAGAAGAATAATTGAGATAGTCACTAAGTCTTTCGACTTTATCAACCTTAGCACCCCATGAGTTAAGTTTATCCAATTGAGCTAAATCATGAATCAATTCTTCAATTATCGTATCATCTCCTTCCATTGAACATGTGACATGATTTCTATCATTGGGATCATTTGTGGCTCCGGCATCAAGCTCTCTTTTGATTGCGGCCCGAATAAAAGTTTGGCGAAACATGATTCCCTGAACCTTGCCATAGACATTAATCGTAACTTTCTTCTTCATTAGAGCCTCCTTCACACAAGAAAACATAATTTCATTTTATACTGCTAGAGGAAAATACGAGAAATTAAACAGAACGATTTTTAATCTTTTTTAATGTCGTTGCGATTGAGTCCGTCTTGAATGATTTAAGAAATGAAGAATAAAGCCAAGATAGGCTTCCATCCTCATCTAATTTTAAAAAGAGACGGGCGATCTTTTGAGATAGGATATTTGGAACTTGTACAAAAGCAATATGAGTAAGATCTAAGACAAAACGAAGAGGTGCCAACCCACTACTTGAGTTCATTTTCTTTGAAGAGATAGGAAAATAAATTTTTGAGCTATTCGATTTCAAAGAGAGATCAATTAGATTTTTGCCTTGGTCTCTATTGATTCCATCAAAGAGAGTTTCTCTTTTTCCATCTTTCATTTCAACAATAAGACAATTTGTAAAAGCACAAGAGAGCTTGACCTCGTGTTTGTCATTTCCAATCTTAAACTCATCTGCTTTTGCAGATGAAAGAAGAATTGCTAGAAAAGAAAATAGAACACAAAGTTTTTGAACCATCTCGTTGGCCTCCTTAAGAAAATTTTAGCCAACAGAGATTTTTGTGCAGAGACTTTGAAAAAGATTCCCTTACTGTCAAAAAGAGAGACACTCATCTCCTATCGTAATTTCTAACACTTACAAGAATTTCATCTTCTAGTTTCCTTATTTTTTCTAAATCCCCATACTTGATTTGAACCTTTTTCATGGCCATATCTAACCGATCTTTAAGTTCTTGGGCCCTACGGCAATTAGGGCATATAAGTAAGTGTAGAGAAACACGACATTTTTGCCAAAAATGTAAATCTTCACTAGACCATAAAAGTGTATAGACCCTCTTGCACGTCAACATCTTGCCACTCCTTTTCATTGAGTGAGATTCCAAGAGAAAACGTTACATCCTTTTTTCAAGATCGAGTAAGCGAGAAATACGACTTGTTGTCGTTGGATGAGTGTCGAGCATGCTCGTTTTTTGATTGGGACGAAAAGGAAAAAAGAGATTCAAAAAGCGCCCTTGTAATCGAAGTAACTTTCTAAGGGCCATGGCAAGTCCCAGAGGATCTTGAGTAAGAAGACTTGCATTGAGATCTGCCTTATATTCTCGATTTCTCATGATGGCCAAAATAAGGAATCTGAGTATCCACGGCGAGAATATGATGGCAAAGGCCAGCTGCAAACGTATCTCTATTAAGTTTAATAAGTAAAATGGTAAGCAGAGAATTAAAATAATATGAATGGCCGTACTGACAAAAGAGATAAAGCTATAAATAGCGGTTGTTACTTTTAAAAAAAGCGGGTCTCGATTAGAGATATGAGATATTTCATGGGCCAAGACAGCTTTAAGTTCTCTCTCTTGCATCGTATTGATCAAACCTCGAGAAATGGCTATACCATAATACTCACCAAAATCAGCAGTGAAAGCATTAATTTGAAAGGTATCGAGAAAATACAGTCTAGGTCTTTGATCAAGTGAAGCCCTTACAGAGAGATCATCGACAATAGAATAGATAGAATCAAAATCCTCTCGATCTAATTGCCTTGCTCGATAGTAGCGAAGTAAAATCTGGGAACTATTTTTCAAATGAAAAGTAAAAAGGATAGGAATGATCATTGAAAAGAGCGCACTAAAAATATCTCCAAAAATCACATAGGTCGTAATGACACTAACCAAACAGAGAATCGAAAGAAGGACCACTTCTTCAATAATAAGCCTCAAGTTGTAAGATCGCCATTTTTTAAAATTTAGCAAAAGCTACTCCTAAAAAGGATTGAATATCTGTCACCGTAAACTTAAGATTCAACCATGATAGAAGCAAATGGACTCACAAAACAATTTAGAAGCTACAAAAAAGAACCTGGACTCTTAGGTGCATTCAAAACCTTCTTTAAAAGAGATTATATCACTAAAAATGCCGTTGAAGACTTTAATCTCGAGATTAAAAAAGGCGAAATCATAGGATTACTAGGGCCTAATGGTGCTGGGAAAACAACCCTTATGAAAATGTTCACAGGAATTATTGTTCCCTCTAAGGGGCAGTTATTAGTGAATGGTCATAATCCATGGGAGAGAAATAAAGATTTTCGAAAAAAGATCGCCTTGGTCATGGGACAAAAATCTCAACTTTGGTGGGATATTCCGGCCATGGACTCACTTTCTCTTCTTCAAAAGTACTATGAAATACCAGATGATATTTTTCAAGAAAAAATTGAATCGATGTCGACTCTTCTCGATGTCAAAGAACTCCTTCACGTCCATGTTAGAAAATTATCTTTGGGTGAGAGAATGAAACTAGAGCTCATGGCGAGCTTACTGCACTCTCCCGATATAATCTTCCTTGATGAACCAACCATTGGACTTGATCTTGTGGCCCAAGAAAATATTAGAAACTTCATCAAAGAATACCATCAAAAAAATAAGGTTACGATTATTCTCACATCTCATTATATGGCGGATGTACAAGCTCTCTGTGATCGCATTGTTCTTATCTTTAAAGGGAAGAAAGGATTCGATGGTCCCATAAGAGACTTTGAAAAAATTCTCGGTAAAAAGAAAACGGTAACATTCACCTTTCAAGACGATCAAGTATTTGCACATTCATTCTGGCGAAATCACGATTGCCAATGGAGTGAAAACAAAATGGAAGTTGAATTGAAACTTGATGAAAATGAACTCAACAAAGTTTCCAGTGAAATTCTTTCGACATTTTCCGTTTCAGATTTTCATACAGAGAAAATGCCTATTGAAAAAGTTATGAAAACCCTTATGGCCAATCCCGAAATTCTGACGAGAGATCAATAGCATGAAAAATGTTGCAAAGTGGTGGCAAACAATTAAGATTAGTTGGTCTAAATACACGGCCTATCGATTAAATTTCTTCCTACAAGTTATTGGCCCTGCCATTGTCTTCTTTTTCATTAAGTATAATCTTTGGTCATCAATTTATGGTGGCGATGAGCAACAGGTCATTCAAGGGTATAATTTTCAAGAAATGATCCACTATCATATCTGGACCCTTATTATATCTCTTTTGGCCCAAGGTCATAACTCGATGAATCTCTCTGAAGATATACGCTTAGGTAGAATTTCAAGTTACCTCATTTATCCTTTTAACTTTTGGGAATTTCATACGGCAAGTTTTCTCAGTTTTCAATTTCTACAATTACTCATTAGTCTTGTGACAATTGCAATTATATCAAGTTTTGGATTCCTTGCGGATTTAACCGTCTCCCAACTTGCAATTGGAATATTATTTTGTTTTTACATCTCATTTTTTTGGTATCTCTTACAATATCTTTGCGGAATTCTGGCCTTCTGGCTGGAAGAAACTTGGATTTTGCGAGTCATCTTGCAAACTCTCTCACTCTTTTTATCGGGGGCAATTTTGCCACTAGATTTTTACCCAAAGGCCTTTGTCGATCTTCTTCAATGGACACCTTTTCCCTATCTCACCTACTACCCTGTTAAGATTTTTGAAGGTGACTACTCGAAACTTCCAATCGCCATAGCAGTGATTGGACTTTGGATAATGATTGCTTTTCTTCTCAATCATTTAATATGGAAAAGAGGAATAAAAAACTACACGGCAGCTGGAATTTAGATGAATACAATTAAACACTACCTCAGTATCTATAAAATGTACGTGGCAACAAGTGTCTCAGAGGCATCAAGTTTTCGCTTAAACTTTGTTCTTCTCATTGTCATGGATATCTTCTTTTATTTGAGTGCTCTTTTAACTGTGAGCTTCATCTATGACCACATTTCAACAATTGGTCCATGGGATAGAGAACAATTACTTTTCTTTGTGGCCTTTATGCTAACAATAGATCATCTTCACATGACTCTTCTTAGCGAATCATTCTGGATACTATCTGAAGATATAAAAACAGGAAGACTTGACTACACTCTCCTAAAGCCCGTTCATTCGATCTTTATTGTCTTTTTTCGTTATTTTCGGCCATCGAGTTTTATTAATATCATCTTCACTTGGAGTGCGCTCATTTACTATGGACTTAAAGTAGATTTACCAATTGTTTCTTGGATTTCACTTCCACTACTGGTGTTGCTCTCATTTATTCTCTTAGCAATCATTGAGTTCATCATTACGACAAGTATGTTTTGGTTAACAGAAGGACTTGGAATTAATGTACTTAGAATGCAATTTCAGCAACTGGCCCGTTGGCCTGATTTTATCTATAACCCACTTGCAAAGAGGGCCCTCACTTTCTTTTTCCCGATTTTAGTCATTGGTTCAGCACCTGTAAAATTCTTGCTGCAACCAATAAGCGTTAGTCCACTGTTAGGGCTTCTTGTGGCCATCGTTGCGTCTTATTTATTCTTAATCTTTATTTGGAAAAAGGCCATTGCTCACTATGACTCTGCTTCTAGTTGATTTTCTTTAATCGACTAACAAACAGTGGGCCGAACCCACAATGATCAGGAAGAAAAATAACTCCATACTTCGTTTTTTCCCCAAGATCATAAATAGGACCTTCTAATGGAGAAAACTCAAACTGATCTCCTTTCTTTGAAAGAAGCTTTTCGAGAACATCATCATTTTCAAGTGGGGAGATAGAGCAAGTCGAGTAAACAATTTCAGCTTCTTTCTTTGCCGCTAAAAGAGCAGAACACAAAAGTCCATACTGAAGACCAGCAAGCCTCTTCGTTCGCTTTACCGTCCACTTTGAAAGCTCAGATTCACTTTCTAAAATATGTTTTTCGCCCGAGCAAGGGGCATCCACAAGAATCTTATCATAGGTTTCAACTTCGTCTAGGCCAAAGCGAAGGCCATCTTTACCAGAGATAGAGATACGCATTCTCTTTTCTTCAGGAATATAGTCACGAATAACTCTCTTTAAGCGATCGCGTCTCGTTCTAGAGACTTCGTTACTCTTTTGATTTCCTCCATCAACGAGCGATTCAAAGAGAACAAGTGTTTTTCCCCCAGGTGCAGCACACATATCGAGAACCTCATCACCCGAATTGATAGCAAGCGTTCTCGCCACAATAATACTCGCAGGGTCCATCCCATAAAATAGACGAATTCCATTTTCATCACAGAGTTTTAAATCCTCACTATTTTCTCCAGGATAATAGCAAGACTCCAACCACTCTATTGGTCTAAGCTCTAATGACTCACACATCTTTAAGTCGCTAAACTTATTGCGTCTCCAAACCTTGAAGTCTTTTTCAATCATGGCCTTTTTAAGCGTGTCCCATCTCGACGAGTAGAATTCGCTAAAAAAATCATCAAAACTGAGTTTCGTCTTACTTTTGTCTTTTTTTGCCATCAGTATCACCTTAGAAATTGAGAAGATAGAATAGCTGTTTTTGCTCAATTTCGCCACAGAATGAGATATTTACACTTTAAAAATAAATTTATTTATTAAAGTCTATGAAATTCCTTAACTATGAGAAAACTTTGACAAACATTTATAAATTTTAAATGAGCTAGCCTATACAATAGGCTCTAGTAACGTTTATCATTCAGAGGAGCTTCTCATGGGTATCGCCGCTGCAACAATAGATGAACTTGAAACCAATGCCCCATTTTATATAAATTCAACCTACGAAGGCCTCGAAGGTAGGCTCTACGTCACAAGAGACCACTACCTCTTTGCCAGTGAATCGGAGATCATTCACACCATTCCCTTTGAACATATTATCAGTGTCAACATGCCGGTACCTGTGCATGAAAAGGGAATCATAGAAGTTAGAAATGATCAAAATGTCTATCGCTATTTTATCGATGACGATGCAACGAGTGCCGAGGAAGTCTACTACTATATGAAAGGTTGGACTTTGAGCAAGAACTCCATGAATCACTTCTTAAAAGAGCGTGTTGATATGAAAATGATGGAGTGTAAAAAAATGTTCACGCCCATTGTTGTCTCTAGAATGATTGAGACGCCCAATATCTTTCATCCAAAAGAAAAAGTACAAGCGGCCCTTCTTGGAAGATTCAGCCCTAGCTTTTCTGAGCACATCTATGGAGTTCTCGTTGTTACTGATATGAGAATCTTCTTCTTTGACTCTACAGGGATTTTAAAATCTCTTGAGAGGACAAAATATAAAAGCTTGAGGATTATTAATTGCTTCGATAATTTTTGCGATAAAAACGGTCGAAGAACTTATAGTGTCGAATTCAATGATAGCGATTTCATCGTTAGTGTTAAAACGAGTCGGCATATTAAAATAGAGATGTTTCACTATGTCTTAGAGCCTGAAAAAGAATTAGATGAGTCATTTTAATGAAACTAACTTTAGAGCGAGTTAAAAAGGGAATCATTTACCAGATCATTCCCTTGCTTGTCATCGGCTATACACTCTCAGTGGGATTAGCAGTTCTCTTGTGGAGTAATGATATTCACTCTCCTTCCTCGGGACTAGCTGCAACCAATAGGATGCTCAATTCCTTTTTCTCTGCTCTATTAACCTCAATGGCATTAATTATTACACTCACTTCAAATCTCTATACAGCACGTATTTCTAAAATTTTTGTGACCCACCCTCTAACAGTTATTGGAATGGGGTTTATTCTTATCTCTAATCTCTTGGTTATGATTTGTAATATTACCTCACCAGAAAATCCATACTATCATGGCCTCTACCTTGCGAGCTTCGTTATTAGCTGTCTGGCCATTGGTGGGATCATTCCCTACTTGTACTATGTAAGCCAATTTATTAAACCGAGCTACTTTCTCCCCCTTCTTAAACACCAAGTTCTTAAAAAGTTGAATCGAATCAGAAAAGAAGCTGTTCCTCTAGAATTTAAAGAAAGCTGTTTTGAGTCTTTTGAAGTCCTCTCCAATATCGCTTACACAGCAGCAAAAAGAGATGACAAACATCTCATCTATATGGTTTTTGATCGCTCCTATGAAATCGTCAATGATCTCATTAGTAATTACGAAGAAGAGCAAAGTACATGGAGACTTTATGAACCTTCATTTATCGTTGGGATCTCTCAAGAAGCAAGGTTTTATCTTGAAAAAGAAAAAGAGTGGCCTGAGGCCTATTTCATAGGCAGGCTCACTAAAATCGTCAATAATCTCAACAAACAAAATAATGAAATCATTCCCTTTTACTGTGAAAAACTTCTAGAAACATTAGATGAGGCCATCGATCAAAATAGAGAAACCTTAATTGATCTGCATCTCATGACATTAAACTCTCTTTTCAACCGTGCGGTTGAGGCCAAGGATAATGATCGCTTTCAATCAATTAGTTACTACTACCGACTTGCCATTGAGCTATTAATCAACAACCCTATTCATCTGAAGTTTGCCGTAGAGAGTTTCTTTCACTACGCCCTACAGTCGCATAGGCATCAACTTAAAAATGCTTTAGAAACGATGTTCTTTGATTTAGGGCGAATTATTCTCTACTGCGCTTATGAAGACGAAAAGTTAGCGATTAACTTTGTTTCAAAGAGTATTCTACCACTCATTGAAGAACGAGTGACAGAAGCTGAACACCAAGAAATTTTATTAAAGACAATGGCAAAAACATATTGGGAGTCAGCTTCAAAAGGTCAAAAAGATCTGGCCGCTCATATCTTTGACACCTTTATCAAAGATGAGCTGAAGCTGAGGGCCGCCACTCGCCCACTTCTTCGCTATAGAAGACCACTACACAGAGAATTCAACGATAGACTTTTGAGTTTTTCTTATTTAACAGAGAATGCCCTTTTTCTAGCAGAAGAATTCGTTCACAAAGAAATAGCTAGCTAAGAAGTAAATCTTTTAACTCTTGAAAGTTAATTGGCTTTTTCAAAAAACCATCGGCCCCTAGTTCTTTGGCCTCTTTTTTTGCATCGAGACTCTGTTGCCCTGAAATCATATAGACTTTTTGATGCTGATCCCGATCTTTAATTTCTCGCAACAATTCAAGGCCATCCATATTAGGCATATTGATATCACTGATAATATACTGAAATTTATCCGGCGGGGTCCCCTTGATGAAAGTCAGTGCATCTTGAGCAGAGGAGAAGAAAATAAATTTAATTTCATTTTTCTTTATCTCTTTTTTAAATTTAATATTAAAAAGAGGAAACATATCTGTTTCATCATCAACTAAAACGATACTTCTCATAGATACTCCTTCTCTCTATTATCCGTTAATAACTCACAAAAAGACCTTAAAAGTTCTTCAATTTTCCCTCATAAAGCGATAGATTCTCATAGACGTTTCAATTTAGCAGGAGACAGAGATGAATGAATTTATTGAAAAAATCATAGCGACACTAGAATCAAATGGCTTTCCACAAAAGCGTGTTTCACTTCCAGTTGAAAAAATGTATGAAGCGGCCGATAACAGAGGTCTTAATTTCAACAACGTTTTAGAAAAGATGAAAGCTGATCATCAAATTGACTATACAATTGAAACAGAGAAAGTTGTCTTTGAAAAATCATTGGCCCAAGACTCAGCTTTTGGCGATATGTCCAAAGAGGATATGATGAAACAAGCTAATGATATGATGTCTTCGATGAGTCCAGAGCAATTGCGCGCACTCCAAGAGCAATTTGCAAATATGAGTGAGCAAGAGAAAGCTGACCTGATGCAAAAAGGAAGAGAAATGGGCCTGATCTAGGCCCATCCGTATTTTAAACTACCAAGGTAATTGTTCACCATTTGAATGCCAAAAACCACCAGAGTTTTCAAGAGTCAGCTCATCAATTCTCTTTGATAAACCCTCGGCTGCTTCTGTCGGAGAAATTTCTCCATTAAAGCCAGTCATTTTCGTTTGTACATATCCAGGATGTAAAAGAGCAACAGCAATCCCCTGCCCTTTAAGGTCCATGGCCAGCGACTTTCCAAAAGCATTTAATCCCGCCTTAGACATTCTGTAACCATAGTAACTCCCAGAAGTATTATCACTGATTGATCCCATTCGAGAAGAAACAAAACAAACCTTGGACCCTTGATTTAAATTCTTAATTAAGGCCATTGTTATTTTAAGGGGTGCAAGAGTATTCACTTGAAACTGCTTTTCAATGGAATCAAAATCCAACGCTTGTATTGTCTCATTCAAAAAAATACCTGCATTATTGATAAGAAGATCAACACCATCAATTTTCTCACTAAGGGAATCAATTGACTCTTGATTAGTCACATCAAAGTTTTCTATAATTTTTGCACCAGTCTCTCTAAGTGCAGAAGATGCCTCACGGCATAGGGCCACTACAGAGTCGCCTCTTTTAGTAAATATTTTTGTTAATTCAAGACCAATTCCCCTATTGGCCCCAGTAATGACAACATTTGCCATGACAACTCCTTATTAATTTAAAAAACGTTCAAACAAACAATTGAGAATATGATTAATATCTTCATCGAGGTTGAGTAGAAGAATTGATTTCTCTTCTTCTGAAAGAGTCGTCATATTCCCCTTTGGTGGATATGAAATATAGTGACAACCAAGAACGACACCATAAGAGCGCATAATCAACTTTTCACACTCCTCATTTGTTCTCGAAGTAATTCTAGAAATTTCAGAGGCGACATCTCTAACACCAGCTACAATCATATCTTTGTGTGAGAGAATCAACTCACTACTAAGTCCTCTTTGAAAAACAAGTCTTTTCATAGAAGCAAGTTTTAAGAATTGTTCGTTATCAAGAACAGGAGATGAAAAGATGCGAGAAAATTCTGTTGAGTTAATCGCTTCTTTTTCCTTAAGTGCGGTTTTAATTTCGTTAAACCAATTTTTAAAATAGACATCCATCGCATAGAGAAAAATCTCCTCTTTTGTTCTAAAATATAAATAGATTGTTCCCTTAGCAACGCTACTTGCTTTTGCAATATTATCAACAGATGGAAGCTCACCTCCCTGATCTTTAAATAAGAGATCTAAGGCCGTTTCAACAATCTTCTTCTTTTTTTCGTTCTTTTCGATTGCTGTACGCGAACGTCTTCTAACTTTTGTTTCATCTGTTTTTAAAGGCTTCATATTTTATACTCCATTGGGCTAACGTAAACTCATTTTAATGACCACAAGTCAGTAAATCAAATTAATATTCACCTTTACTCTCTTTATTCATCGTTTTATAGAAATACAGCTATCTAGAGGAATTATGGAACAAAACAAAAAGTATTATTATTTAATCAATCTCAGCTACTTTGGAAACGCATACTTTGGTTGGCAAAAGCAAAAGAATTTCCCAACACTCAGTGGCACCATTGAAACAGTCCTTGAAAAGAGATTTGGACCAGGTTCTTTCCATTTACTGGGCGCAAGTAGAACCGATTCAAAAGTTCATGCCTTGGATCAATTTTGTAAATTGCAGTTAAATGAATCAATAGATGAAAGGGAGTTAAAAGACTTTTTGAATAAGAAGCTTCCAAGCGATATTCACATAAAACAAATTATTAAATCAAACGCTCAGTTTCGACTGATTCAATCAGTAAAAAGTAAATGTTATTGCTACTATTTCTCTAACCAACAAAGTGATAATCTCTTCAGCTCCCAGCTTTGTCCAAACTTCAAAGAACAACTTGATATCGAGGCCATGATCGAGGCCCTAGAGCTTTTTAAAGGTGTTCATTCCTTTCACAACTACCAATATAGAAGTCCCATCAAAGGGACAATGGAAAGAGAAATTAAAGCTCTTTCAATCGAGAAAAATCCCCATTTCATCGATGGCCTCTCTATAGAACAGTCCTATCTCATTAAAATTGAGGCCAACGGATTTATGAAACAAATGGTGCGTCTCATTGTCGGAACACTCATTGATCTTGGAAGAGGATTGATTACAAAAGAGCAAATAAGAGAATCTCTTAGCTTAAAATCAAATTTAAAACTTGGTTTTATCGCTCCAGGAAGCGGGCTTTATCTCTGTAGTATTCATTTTAAGAACGAAAACTTGGAAAATATCTTTAAAAGATAGGACAAAAATTCAAGCTTAGCTCAATTTTATCTTTAAAAAAAATGACAACAAATTAAGCTTCCCTAAAGACTATCTATCTAAGTTCTTTAATTATTAAGAATTGCAAACTATCCTTTAAAAACAGGGACATATATCATGTTTATAAAGAACTTAAGTTAGATTTATAATGATACGAAGAAGAGAATGATGCAAATAATTCATAAATGAATTTTATCGCCTATCGGGGAGAAAAATGGACGACCAAGACATTCTTAACGAATTCAAACTAGATGCGTTAGAGATACTCGATGAAATAGAGAGAGTTTGTCTTACCATTTCACCAGAGTCTTTAATCCATTCATTTCAACGAGAACTTCTCAATTGCCTACACAGTCTTAAGGGATCATCGGCCATGTTTGGCTTTTATAAAATTGAGTCCTGGATGCATAAGCTAGAGAGTAGCCTGCGAGACAAAGAGATTGACCAATCTTTAAGCGAGAATGAAATCCAACAATTCTTTTATGTCATTGATCTTTCACGCTCCATCTTAAATGGAAAAGAGAGTGAAAAGACACCCGAAGTAGAGACGTCTATCGATATTATTCCAATGAAAAAATCTGAAGAGCAAAAAGAAAAAATTGTTATTTTAGGAAGTGCTAGTTGGATTGGTAATTACGAAGATCTTTTCGATCCTTATGAGATTGTTAAATGCCAAAATCTAGCAAGTGCTTTTGAACATCTTAAAACAGAAAATACTAAAGGTTTAATTGCAAATCAAGACTTCTGTCGTGGTAATAACTTCTTAAAAATAGAAGAGTACTTTTCAACTTCACACAAGGTACCAACATTACTTCTGGATAAGAATAAAGAGTACTTTAAACTTTTAAAAGATAGCTTTTATAAAAATAGCTCACACTTAACAGAAGAAGAGCTAAAAGAAAATCTGATTAAGTTTCTAGAGACGCTTTAAAACGAGCATTTTACGATGGATATCACCATTTTCATGATATTTTAGAAACTTATCACATTCAAGTTTCTTCGCTTTGAATACTCTTTGACAAGCTTCATTGTAAAAGTCTTGCTCAAACTTATTCAATGCCTGCTTTGAAGATTTCCAAAAAGAGAGATCATCATCAGTAAAATCGACAATATCAACCTTTCCCTCAACCCCCCAAGACTTAAGCATGGGGGCCATTTTACTTTCACCTGTAAAGCTATAAAAAAGGACAAAGAGACCATCTTTTTTTAAGGAATTTAAAATTTTATTCAGGGCCTTTTTTGGATTTCGTAAATGATAAAAAGAATCGATACAATAGATAAAATCGAAACTTTCTTTTTCTAAACGCATCATCTCGATATTTGACTCAACCAAAACAAGTTTGTCACTTTGATCAATAAATATTTTTTCACAAAAATCGAGACCAATAACTCTCTTAAAATATTTTTCTTGTAATGCTTGGGCCATAAGACCTGGACCACAACCAATATCTAGGGCGACTTTATCTTTAGTATTCTCTAGAGATTTAATTTGTGCGATAAATTCTTCGTATTGATTCTTAGAGAGCATATTATAGCAAAAAGAATCTCTGCCATGCACTTTTTCAATATATTTTAAATACGTTTTCGAGCGAAGGGCCTCCTTATAAATAGACTGAAAGGCCTTTCTACCGCTGTTTCTCCAAACAATTGAAGCAAAGAAATTTCTTAGCATACTCTAAACCTCTATCCTTTTTAAATGAACTAAGAACTCGAGATGATTCGTATAAGGAAACATATCGAATGGTCTTGCCCAAATAACTTCATATTTGCTAAGGAGTAAAAGATCTTTATTCAATGTCTCTGGATTACAACTAGAGTAAAAGATTTCATTTGCCTCAAATTCTTCGACTAAGCGACATAATTTTTCACCCAGTCCTCGTCTAGGAGGATTAACAACAAGCGTATCGATTTTAGGTCTCTGCTCTTTTAAAAAATCGTAGGCATCTTTAGCGAGAAAATCAATGTGAGAAAGGTTATTTTTTTTAACAGCATCTTTTGCACATTCAATAGCATCTTTAGAAAGCTCAACTCCAAAAACCTTTTTAGCCTTTTTAGCAAGATGAAAGCTAAAACCTCCCACTCCACAAAAAAGATCCAGAGCGTAGTCGCATTCGCTCATTCGCTCTTGTACAGAAAGATAAAGTTTGGAAGCAACTTCACTTGTTACCTGAAAAAAACTTCTCGTTGAAATCGGAAGTTCAAGATCATTCATTCTATTATTTATTCTCGTAGTATCAGTAAGAAATATCTCCTCTTCCCCTTCTAAAATAGCTTTATGCTCGGGCTGTAGAGAAGCTGAGACGACTTTGAGTTGACTAATATTTTCTTTTAAAAATGGAAGTGCTTTTTTCAAACGATCTAATGATTCTTTTGATCGAACAATGAACTTCAAATATTTCTCATTCGTACTTTCTGATTGATAGAAAATAATATATTTCAACTCACCTTTTTTTAGCTCTACATTATAGGGAGTAAGTTGATATGAACGAACGAGCTCCTTTAAAACGGGATAAATATTATTCATTCCTTGCAAATAGAGCGGGCAATTTTCAAGCGGGCGAACTTTTTTGAAGTTCTCAGGATCAGGAAAGCCAAATCGTGGAAATTCAACGCTTCCACCGACCATGATCTTCGCCTTATTTCTTCCACCTAGCGGTTCTTTGGGATAGAAAACCTCTTCTATTAAATTAGAGTCAATTTCCAAAAGGGAGCGCCAGTGATACACTTTTTCTTTTAAACCTAATTGATACTCCTTACCTATTAACTGGCATGAGCGACAATAACTTTCTTCATAATGATGACAAGAGCTCACTGGGAATCCTTTCGACAATTGAGAAGCCCTTGCTCTAGAACTTCAGAACGGAGGTGTTTACCAATAAAAACAAATTGTGATTTTAAAGGTCTCTCCCCTTCAAATAATTGAATATCAAAAGAGTTATAAACCCCTTGAAAAAGAAGTGAACGATCCTTAGAGACATTAATAATCCCCTTACAACGCAAGAGATTGTCTCCATATTGCATCATTGTGTAATTGAGAAAGAGTTGAAACTTCTCTAAATCAATCTCTCCTTCTATTTCAAAGGAACACGACCCTAAAAACATGATGAGCGAGCTCTTTTTTAAAAACTCGTGCTGTGAGAGAACTTCGGCATTTTCAAGCTCAAAGTCTACATGATGGCCTAGGGCCAGTAGTATCTCGCTAAAATTTTCCGTGTCAACTTGATAAGCTTTAGCGTTAAATTGATAGAGATGATCCAGCTCGACTAATTCATCTTGCGCCTTTTCGGCCGAGTAACTGAAGATCTTTTTTGATTCATCAATATTCGTCTGATGGTTATTCGCTAGAGGAATAAAACAACCCTTCGTATTCTCTTTGAATTCAATTTTTACATCATCACGGCATGAAAGAGCATAGAATGTAGAGAAAGGATAAGTTTCGACTTCTTTGGCCACATGCCATTTGTGATCGAGGTAACTTTGATTAAAATCGAGTCCTTCAATAGAATCAAAGAAATTAGCCTGAGGGTTAATTTGCTTGATAAAATCTTTTGCCTGATTAATATGATGATCCCAGCTTTTAGAAAAATAGATAATATCAGAAAAAGCTAATTGAGATTTAAAAAGATTAGAAAATTCTCCATGTCTATTTTTTAAGAAACTCTCTTTCTCTATAACGCTAATCACTGATGTTAAAAGAAATTTCTCTTTGAAAAAATCACTCGCGAGTAAAGTCTCAACAATAGGACCAGGTTCTGCCACTCCTGTTGCTTCAATAAAAATGTGATTAACATCTTCAATTTTATCAAGGATTCTTTTTAGATTAATTACCAAATCACCTTTAACTGAACAACAAAGGCAACCATCACTAATATCGAAAACAACTTGTTGATCACTTTCTAATATCTTCTCATCAATATTCATTTCACCAAATTCATTTTCGATGATGGCATATTTCTTTGGAAAGGATTGAATAAGTTGATTGATGAGTGTCGTTTTTCCCGATCCTAAAAAACCAACGACAAGAGTAAGTGAAATCATGGAGGACTCTTTTCTTATTTCATAATATTTTATAGTATGAGTCATTATATACAAATTTGGAGCAACAATGAATAAAAAAGACCTGTTAATCGATGGAAAGAAGAGTAATCAAAATTATTTTATCTTGGCCCATGGAGCAGGTGCACCAATGGATAGTGACTGGATGAATCAAATCGTCGAAAAACTTGTCCAAAAGGATATTACAGTTGTTCGCTTTGAATTCCCCTATATGAATGAAAGACGACACAATGGAAAAAAGAGACCGCCTAATACAAAGAAAGTACTTCTCCAGACTTGGATGGATGCTATAACTTTGTTTAAAGACAAAAATCTCTATATTGGAGGGAAGTCCATGGGAGGAAGAATGGCCACCCTTTTGGAAGATCTATCAATGGTAAAAGGAATTATCTGTTTAGGTTTTCCCTTTCATGCTCCAGGCAAAGAACCTAATGATCGCATCGCTCATCTTGAAGATTTTAAAAAGAAAACACTGATACTCCAAGGAACAAGAGATTCTATGGGTAATAAAGAGGAAGTACTCCAATATAACCTATCGAAGAAAATCAAAATTCATTGGCTAGAAGATGGTGATCATAGCTTAAAACCTCGAGTAAAATCTGGCCATACACTTGATCAACATCTAGATGAAGCGGTCAAAGAGATTCAAAAATTTATTAAGTAATTATTTTTTCCAGATCTTATCTAAATACTGGTCTCTCCCAGAATTCCAGCGATAAAACTTATAGCGTACAGGATTTTTAATATAGTAATCTTGATGGTACTTTTCTGCAGGCCAAAATGTTGTTGCCTTTGTAATCTCAGTGACAATTTTCTTTCCAAAGATCTTCTTCTTTTCAAGTTCCTCTTTTGATTTCAAGGCGAGGTCTTTTTGAAAATCATCATGATAAAAAATACCCGTTCTATATTGTGGGCCAATATCGACAAATTGCTGATCCTTAGTCGTTGGATTAATATTGCGCCAAAAGACCTTTAATAGTTCATCGTAAGAAATTTTTTTTGGATCGTAGAGAACTTCTACTGCTTCAGTATGACCACTATGTCCGGCAGAGACGTCGCGATAAGTTGGGTTTTTCATGGTCCCACCAATGTAGCCAGACGTGGTAGAGACAACTCCAGTCAGCTTGTCAAAGGGAGGCTCCATACACCAAAAACAACCACCGGCGAATGTCGCTTTCTTATACTCACTAGCAAAACTTACTTGTGCCATCAAAAAAACAATAAAAATCAAGACCTTACAGAGCATATATTTCCTCACTTTATAATCTGTGAGCCTAATTCATAAATTGTTACACTAAACTTTTTTAAAAAGTGAGTAATTTATAAATTCAGAGATGACCATTTGACTTGAATGGATAAATGAAGAGAAGAAAAGCTCTCTTCTGAAGTGCTCATCTGAAATATCGTAGTGACAGCAAAGATCAATCACAAATTGATCCTCAAGAAGCTCGACCTTTCCATCAAGTAGAACCATATCAAAGACAACTGAAAGATACTTCTCGATATCACTTTGATCTAATTGATAGAGAACCTCTTTGACTTGTTTTTTTATAAGCCCCATCATCTTCTCTTTGAGGGGGTACTCTAAAGCAAAAGTACAAAAAGATAATAATTCATTATAAGTCTTATAATCTCTTTGAACCTCATAAGTACGTGGAAGATATTTTTGAGTTTTTAAAAGAAACTTTGACCAAAGTCTTCTCTTGTCTCCTTCCCCTTCATCAAGAAGAAGTAGAAAATCTCTTGCAGTATTGAAGATATCCTCATTTACAAAGAGCGAGTCTTTAATGATTTGATAGAATTTTGGTAATTCAATTCCTCTTTTTGCAATGAACCTTACCCATAGGAGGGCGTGAAAAACCTCATCATTTCGATCTTTTTTAGAGCATTGCCAAATTGTGTGAACTTTTTTAATTAGAGAGAGTTCTTTTTCGTGTATTTTATCATCGGAAGCTATGATTAATAATCCAAAGTAAAGAGCGTAACTTATCAGCTTTGGCGAGCTTCCATAGAAAATATCTTCAATAGACATGCCACTGTATTGCTTAATGTTTTTTAAATCTTCATGCCCAAGCTGAAATTCCTTTTGAAAAATTTCAAAGAGAGCAACTTCTTTTTTAGAAATTTCCCCATCACAAGTGATCAGGGTTGAGCAGAAGGCCATCACTTTCTCTTGTTCATCTTTTGAAAGTTGATGACGGCCTGTTATATAATGTAAATAATTTAACTGACCTTTAACACTACTTTTAAGAGATTTTAGATGATCACAAAAAAGATATTGGATAACTTCCTTTTCTTTCTTGTCTACTTTTCCCTCCGCAAGTAATGCGGTGGCCATGGCCATGAAAAAGGAAAATTCATCGCTATAATCTTCTCGTACATAGTGAAATTCATTTAAAACATCTTTTTTAATTTCAATCGACTCTTTCTTTGGAATGAGAAGTTTAGATTCAAAGGAATTCACAATAGGAACTCTCCACGTATTATAACTTTTATCCCAAAGAGAAATTTCAAGAATCTCTTTGAAGACGCTATGACAATCGAGATTCGTTTTCTTGGCATACTCCATAACCATAAGAAATGGAATATAGGTGTCGTTCTTATAAGCGTGAAATCTCAAATTCTCACTATGCGACCATGCAATAATGTCGAGTGAGAAGTTTTCAACTTGCTCTCTAAATCTCACATAGTCGGCCTTACCATATTTAAAAATAACTCCACGACCAAGATCAATAGTCATCTTTTTACTTTTTTCAATTAAATAGCGATGTCTTTCTTTAATATCAATTTTAAAGAGATTAAAGGCCATATCCCAAAGTAAAAAACGTATCATTATTTTCTCCGTCTATTTGAATAAACTTTCTTATTCGTCACATAAGCAACACTTGCACCATAAAAGAAAGCACACATAAGAAAATAAACCCAGATGAGTGCTACCATAAAATTATAAAAGTGCCCGTACTCAGAGACGAGATCTTCCTTAAAGTATTTTAAATAAATCCAATAACCAGACTTTCCAACGATAAAGCAAAACATGAAAGTCATAGCGCCATAGAAAGAATCCTTCATCGACACAGCAATAGAAGCACTCCACTTATAAAAGAAAGTGAAAAAAAGGAGAGACATTAAACAAGTGAATACATTTGATTCAATCAGAGGAGCTAAAAAATCTAGGCCAAGACCGGTATCTAAAATATAGTCAATCATAGCATCACGTTGTGAAAGGACAACTAGCGCAACTAGAAAAAGAGCGACAAAGAGTCCTACGATGGCCGATTTTAGATCGTCGCGAATGAGCCCTCCATCGGGATCAACTTTACTGATCGTATTAATTCCAAAAACAAATGTCGTGCTTACACCCATACAGGTCACACATAAAAAGAGGATTTGTATAATTTTGTTCCCCTTAGCGCCTAATTGGGCATCGACGAGATATTCTATATTTCGCAAAATCCACGGATCAATTTTTGGAAAGCTCAAGTTGATACCATTTAAAACGAATTGTCGCGCTAGTGACGAATCGTCAAAAAGTTGTCCTAATAGAGAAATTAAAAGAAGAATGAGTGGACCAAAACTTAATAGAGTGAAGAAAGTCGAAGCACCTGCAACGACTTCACCCTTTCTCTTTTTAAAAAGAAAAAAACCATTTAAGAGCCTGACGGTAGTTGAGCGAAAGAGTTCAAAAGCTGAGTTTTCTACTTTCTCGCCAAATTCATTGAGTTTTGCAATCGACTTCATGCAAGACTTATCGGCAACTTAGCCAACAAGCCTTAATCTTACTCAGAAATTTTTAAAGAGGTTTTGATAAGAGAATCAATGAGTTTTTCATAACTTATCCCTGCATGCCTAGCACTCAAAGAAAATTCATCGAGGCGACCGAGGTTGGGGTTCGCATTAACTTCCAAAATGTAAAAATCCCCTCTCGAGTTCATTCGAAAATCAATTCGAGCATGGCCATAGAGTCCGAGGCTTTTATAGGCCTTCTTACAAATCTGCTTTAATCTGGATTGCTGATTAGCTGTTAACTTTGAGGCCTTTGTTCTTACCCCAAGCCTCTCTCTGTACTTTTCATTAAACTTTGCTCTATTAGAATAGATTTCTTTTTCTGGTTGTTCGCTATTTTCAAAAACGAGCTCCCAAGCTGGAAAGATCTTGATAGAGTTTTGAAACATCATCCCTACAAAGAGCTCTCTTCCTTCAATAAATTCTTCAACTAAGGCATCATCCCCAATGCTTTGATGAATGAAATCCACGCGTGCCAAGAGCTTCTCATAAGAATGAACAAGAGAACTTTGTGAAATTCCTTTTGAAGCTTCTTCATGAAGACACTTAACAATCATAGGATAATTTAAATTCTTAGGTAGAACGTTTAATGTTGACCCCTTTTTAACAACAGTAAAAGAAGGTGTTCGGATTCTGTGATGAGCAAGAATTTTCTTTGTCAGCGACTTATCTCTTCCAATCATAAGCCCTTTTGGGCGACAGCCTGTGTAGGGAATATTCATCATTTCTAGTAGAACTGGAATATGAAAATCGCGATTAACTTCACCCTGAAATTCCTCTAGAAGATTAAAGACAACATCGGGAGAAAACTCTTCAAGCTTTTCCATGAATTCTTTTAAGTTATCATACACACCGAAAAACTCGAACTCATAACCTAGTTCTGATAAGGCCATTTGAATATCATATTCTGTTGCCCATTCTTGAAATTCTAAATCGTTTTCGCTGTATTGTTTTGGTGGAATTAACGTTGGATGAGTGATGATTAAAATTCTTTTCACATAGGAACCTTATAGTGACCTGTTTTTATAAGATGAGTAGCATTTGAGAGCAAATAGTTCTCCATCAACTTAGATGTTTCCCTTTTTGAAGTTCGAAGTTCTAAATTCCAAACCGTACTAATCTCTTCAAACCTTTTCATCAAAGCTTCACTATATATGATAGGGATTCCACTTCTCTTTTCAACCCTTAAAGCAATCTTTTTTCTCTCACTCTTTAAAAAATGAAGTGCCTGAGTATTTTGAGTCGTTTGAGACCTTGAAAATAGTTCTTTGGCAGCTCTTCCCATAACAGTTCTTAAAGAACTACCACGTTCAAAAACTTTCTCTCTAATATAATGTTCAATCGTTCTTCTATCTTTTTTGGCCGAGTCAGTCTGAATGGCGCGCGTGCGTTGAGCTCTTTTTCCTTTAATTTCTTCCATTAAAGTATCCATCGTTTCAAGCTTCATCTTTGCCTTAGACTTATACTTTTTTCTCGTCGTTTTTGTAGAACTCAACCAAATAGCAAATGTCTCAGCAAAGTCCTCATCTGGATGAGACTGAGCGTAGCCACCCCCTAAGTGGTGAACATAATCATAACGAGAAGCTTTGGCAAAGTAGCGACGAGGATATTTTTTAGAACTATCTCCAAAGGCCAAAACCCTTTTCGAGTTTTCCTTAAGTAGAAAAGCATTTTCTAAAGCATGACCAACTTCATGTCTTAGAATTTTTAAAACTTCTTTTTGAGACCCTCCCTCTGCTGCACAAGTATATTTTTTGATGTAGCGAAATAAACTGCGATCATAGAGGTAAAAAGGAATACTGATAGCGATCTGATGATCTAAACAATACCAGTCATCTCCGATATAAGTTTTGATCTCAAAGAGAATTCCTCTTTCTCTTAACTCTTTTTGAACTTGCATGACACACAGGAAGACCCAGTGATCTTTTGGGAAATTAGAGAATGAGCGAATTTGCTTTTGAGCGATTATATCCATGCCAAGAAATCTAACATGGATTCAGATTTTTATGAGAGATATTTTGTAATATCTACAGGAGAACAGAGAGGTTTAACCCGTAGTAGATATCATCAAAGTCTTGCCCGCGATCTTGCTCAATTTGATACTCCTCCTTGGCAACAACAAGCCCAAGCCCAAGCAGTCCAAGCTTATATTCGAACCCGACTCCTAAAAGGTCATGATGGAGGTCAATGTCAGATTCTTCCTCAACCCCTTCCATAAAATCAATAAAATAGCCGATTCTCTCTCGAGAAAAGACCACGTAACTTAAAAGAGGTGCAACAAAGCGGTAGCCAGCTTTAAGGCCCCAGTAAATCGAATAGCCATTCATGACCCATTCTCTTTTCTTTTGCACATTACTAGATGTTTGAATTGAACTTGCCTTAATCTCGCCAGCTGTCACTGAGATTCCAGCGCTGAGACGTAGAGCTAGAGAAAAATTAGAGGCACCAGCGCCTGCATAGGGAGCTCCAAAAAGCTGGATTGTTGAACCAATTGTTATTGGGTAGTCCGGGCCAACCGTCATATCGAGATCCCAAAAGTCAGTGACTCCTTTTGAACCGTAAAAAAGTAAAGAATAGGAATCTTGCTTTCGCGGAGTCTTATCTAATGGGTCTCTTCGCAAGTCTTGGGCAACTTGAAAGCGCTCAACGCTTGATACATCTAAACCTAATTTCATCCTGTCCATTCCAAGAGACTCACTTGTATATTGCATTTGATGGTGAACCTTCGGAGTGGTTGAACACGATTGCAAAATCGAGATGAAGAGAAGCAAGACAACAGTTTTTATTTTCATAGAAAAATAATACGATATCCTCACCCATTATCAAGAAAATTTAGTCATTCTAGTGACTGAAAGTCCCTTTTCCGCTATAAAATGGCACATGACAGTTAATTTAGACTCAATATATTCAAAAAGTTTATCGCAACTTAAAGAGCTTCTTTCTAAAGAAGGTCTAAGAGAGTCTGCTGCTGTCAATATCTATGAAATCCTCTACAAAAAGAGAGATGGCCTTTTTAGTAGAGAGAGAGGTATTTCTAAAGACCTACAATCCTATCTAGAGAGAACTTTTGACTTCACTCTCCCAACGATTGTAACCATTCAAAACGCAGATGATCAAACGACGAAATTCCTTATGGAAATGAGTGATGGAAAAAGAGTTGAGACGGTCCTCATTCCTTTTAATAAAAAGTTTACGGTATGTCTTTCTTCACAAGTTGGATGTGCCATGAAGTGTAGTTTCTGCTTTACAGGTACTCAGGGACTTTCAAGAAATCTTGAAACCAAAGAAATCATAGGTCAATATATTCAAGCTTGGAATTGGCTAAAGGAAAACCATCCCAATAAAGCAGTGAGTCCTAATATTGTTTTCATGGGTCAAGGAGAGCCTCTTCACAATTTTGATGAAGTCAAAAAAACAGTGGAGATCCTTCTCGAGCCAAATGGAGCTCATCTTGGACCTAGACAAATTACTCTTTCAAGTGCAGGTTACTTGCCAGGATTAGAACGCTTTCATGAATTCCCGCGTATTAATTTAGCCCTTTCGCTCCACTCTCCATTTGATAAGATTCGAAATGAGCTCATTCCTCTAAATAAGGCCTATAATTTAGAAAAGCTCTTTGAAGCTCTTGATAAAATACCTCTGCTTAAAAGGCAGTTCATCAACTTTGAGTATCTTCTTATTGATCAATTAAATGACGATGAAAAAAGCATTGAAGAGCTCGGTAAACTTCTCTCCAATAGACGTGCAATCGTTAATATTATTCCATTCAATGAATTTCCGGGATCAATTTATAAAAGACCAAGCCTTAAGAAAGTCGATCTCTTTAAAGAAAAACTCTCTGAATTTGGCATTCACACAATGGTTCGAACAACAAAAGGTGATGATATTTTGGCGGCCTGTGGCCAGTTAAAAGTTGAGCACGATTAATTTGTTACATGAAGCCAATAATTTCCCCATTTAAAATTATTCTCTAGCTCTTTGTCTCTTTCAAATTGTTTAGCATAAATTTGATCAACAATATCTTCTTGGATTTGACTCACTTTACTAAAATCGATTGGCTCATTTGCTTCCTCTTTTCTAGGACATGAAATGAGATCAGATTGCTTTGTACAATTATTTTGAACAAGGTAACGATTGACTCTCTTTTCGAAAGAATTCATTTTACTAACAAGACCAGTAAGTATCTTTTCTACTTTTAACTTATTGTGTCTCTTATTTTTAAGACGGCTCTTGTAGGAATTTGAAATGATATTAAGAAAATTCATCATTCCCACTTCTGGAGTTGGACCATATCTCTTCTCGGATCGAACGAGAAGTTCCATCATTTTTACATCTCCGTACTTTAGGGAATAAGGCATCGATTCTTTAGATGAATAGCTTTCACTCACCTCTTTTAATTCACTCATAACTTCAAGAAGCCTTTGGTTCTTTGAACCTAGTTTCTTATCTATGAACTTCTTATGTAACTTTGGATCTCTTTTTATCAGGAGGTCCTTAATCACCTGTTCAACAGGTCTAGCATCAGCTTCAGAGGACTTTAAGTAAGTCCAGGCCAGTCGGTGTAAAGTAATTTTTCCCTGAGTTTGGATATATTCATTGATGGCATCCTGATTTTTTGGATCATCAAAAAAGTCCTTTAAAATAAGACGACAATTAAGATTTAGATCCTTTGCAATTTGCGTATCGATCGGATCTTCTTTGAAAGAGGCCACTTCAGGAATACTATCAAAGCGTGGTTCTTTACCTGGTTTAACAGGAGAAATCACAGCGACAGGCTGAATTGGGTTCTTGCCTGGTTTCAATGTGCTAGCACCACTTCTAGCAGTAGGAGCTCTCTTAGGAACTAGCTGTACAGGGGCCTCAGGAATTTCGAGATCCTGATCAAATGAAATGAGATCAAATTCATTCTTTTCTTCAGAGTCATTTTGAACAATTGCTTGTTCAATCTCTTGAGCCGGTATCTCAATTGATACAACTGCAGGGACTGGTTGCTTTACAATTGGCTTCTTCTTAACATTAAGTGATGGTATTTCAGCAAGCGGTTGTTTCGGTTTTTTCTTAGGTTTAATAATCTCTTTAACATTAGCTGTCTCAGATTCAGCAGGAACCACAACTTTTGGTGCTTTCGTATTTTTTAATAATAGTTTGGCAGCTTCAATATTAGCTCTTCTACGAGCTTCAAGATCTAATTGTGCTGGCGTCTTAACTTCTTTTTTAGGAGGGTCAACTGGTGGCACTGGTGCAACAATCACTTCAGGTTTTTCAACTTTTACAGGAACAATTGGTTTTACTCTCTTTCTCTCAGGCATTTTTTTTAGAGATACGTCAGGACAGAGAGTCGATAAAATTTCTGGAAAGTCACTTTTCATTAGAGCATCTTCTATTGAAGCACCACTAATCTGACTACTTGGAACATCACACGTTTTAGTCAGATCTCCTTCACATCCACATACGGGATGATCTTCGGAGCAACGAATTTTGTATAAGTGGATATCCTTGGCCTTAACGGAACAATAATTACCTCTCCTATCTTCTAAAAGAATTTCTCTATGTGGATATTCAATTGGAGATTTATGCAAAGTCGCACCGTAATTGATTAGAATATTATTTGGTGCAAACATAGAGAATCCAGCATTGGATCCCGCTTTGAGTTCATGTTGTTTAATGGTGATATCGGTTGTCATCGATTCATCGATACTTCCGTCACTTGAATTGATAAAGAATTCATCACCTGAGGCATGAATAACTTTTATCTTTCCACTTCCTTCATCAAAAAAGACTTGAACTTTATTTTGAACAGGATAGAAGCCATATTCTTTTGCTCCCCCAATTTTCCCATAGTCGAGAAAGACATTCATCTTTCCATCGTTTTTAAATGTTAATGAACGATGATTGGAATTTGTATTGGGAGAGATCGTAAAAAAACACTCCCCATAATCATCTTTTTCACCAATTACAGTGACTCCACCAAGGTCTTTGATTTGACTTAGACCACTCTGATTATCCCCACAATCACTAATTTCACGAAACTCTGCTCGCGCTGTCGTTATGAGAATGAATAGTAAAATGGGTGAAAACACGTATTTCATACCATTCTTGTCGGCTATTCTGAGCGTAAACTTTAACGAGTTAAACCACTAAAATTTCATGAAAATGCTAACCTTTTTACAAACTTTACTGATTTTATTGAACAGAATTCAAGAAAGCAGTAAATAGTTAAAGACTTGGGGGTCAAATGACACAAGAACACTTAAATTTTAGGACATTAGAGGTTTATAACTTCTCTAACTATAGAGAGTTTCTCATTAGTGCCTGTATGCCTAATGGACTCTATAGCCATAGTTCAAATAATCTAGCATCTTGGGCCAAAAGACTTGGTTACAAATCCCCTAGTTCTCTTTCGATGGTCTTAAAAGGACAAAGACATCCAAGTAAAGACATGATGAAAGCGCTCTGTGAGTTACTTGCTCTAGATGAAGAGCAATCTCGCTACTTTGGTCTTCTCGTAGAACTAGAAAAGACCAAAGAAAGATCACTTGATTTCTCTAAAATTCAAGAAGAGATTCATGAAATCCAAAAGAAAAATACTTCTTTTAATATTTCTCTCAAAGAATTCTCATTGATTAGTGAATGGTACTATATTGCAATCAAGCAGCTAATCAATACAGGTGAATTTATTAATGACTTAGTGTGGATTGAAAAGAGACTTAAAAAGAAAGTTTCTAAGGTTCAAATTAAAAAGGCCATTAATGATCTCTTAGAACTTGGGTACATTACCAAAACGGAAGATGGAAATCTTAAAATTAGTGCTCAAAGAATTATCACGACACAAGATGTTCCATCAAAAACAATTCAGATCCATCATAAAGAAATGCTTCTTCAAGCATTAGACTCTCTCGATGAAGAGTCGTGCAATAGAAGGCAATTTTCATCTTTAACTCTTTGCTTTGATGAAGAAAGAGCGAAGGAAGCAAAAGATGAAATCCATGCATTCATTAAAGAATTTAATAATAAATTTGCAAGTGGTGAAAATAGAAATGAGGTTTATCAACTAGGATTTCAATTTTTTCCACACACTAAACCCATTTTAAAACACTAGGTCGTCACTTGAAAAAAATAATCATTTTTCTCCTATTCTCAAGTCTACAATTTTCAATCTTTGCCAATGAAGATCTTAATGACTCTCATCAAAATAAAGAGTTGGATGTCACCTCAAAGATTAAAGAACTTAAAGAGAGATTAGATCCAATGAAAAGGATTGGGCTTAACCTCGCTTTTCAAAAAGAAATCTACCAACTTGAAGAAGTCATGGCAAAAAGTGGTGATGGTGATGTCGTTGGTAATGGCGGTGGAATTGTCGAAATGATGTTTCACTCTGCTTATAATAACCTTCCTTACCTCTTAGAAGTTTGTATTCAACAAGAAAATTGTAATATTTCAAAACAAGAAAAAGAAATTCTCAAAGAGATGAGTGAGGTTATCGAAATCAATATCAATAAAAGTGATAAGTTTGCTTTTATAGATGAGAAGTACTCTGGTTTTTTCTATGAAGGCCCATCAAATACTCCAAGAGTAGCCAGAACTGGCTTTACAGATGAATTTCCAATCTATGTTAATATTGCTCAACTCTATAATATGCTCGATCTAGTTAATATGAATTATATTACGGCCCTTATTGTTCATGAAGTAGGTCACCAAATAGGAATTGAAGATCATGACTTTCTTCATCACCTAGGATTAAAAGTCGCGGCGATGGCAAGACTAGATTTCAAGTCTCATAGCTTTGATATTCCTGGACAAAGTAATTACCAACTTAAAGTAACGCAATCAGAAGGCCATCTAAAAAGTGATACCTTTATTTACCTGAAACAAAGAAAACACAATTTCAACATCTCTGAAGCGATATTGAGTGAATTTTCTTGCCCAAAGAACTACCGTGATATTCAAAAAATTAATATTACAAATGTACGCCAAACCTCTTCAGCGATCTTTCTTAAAGACTTCATCTCCGAACTTGAAATTGAAGTTCATATGGAATGTTTCGATTCTTTGGAGGGAATGAGCTATAGTGCCAAGAAAGCTGAATCATTCCAATTTGTCTTTTGGAACCAAGAGAATAATGAAAAACTCTTCAAATTTGCCAAGCGCATACCTTCTAAAAACTAATAACTGTAATATTAGTACTCTTTATCTCTAAAATAGATTTAATCTAAACACTTTCCTTCACAGTCGTGATTCTGTTATCCTAATAGATGAAGGAGAATTTATGCATAAATTGAAACTTATAAGTTTTGAACTTTGTCCCTATGTTCAAAGGTCAACAATCACACTACTTTTTAAAAACATCCACCACGAAGTTGAATATATTGATCTTCAAAATAAACCGCAATGGTTTTTAAAGCTTTCGCCAACAGGAAAAGTTCCAGTACTTTGTATTGATAATGACGTCCTCTTTGAGTCATCAGTTATTAATGAATATATCGACGATATAACTGGCTCAAACCTTCTTCCCCAAGATGCCTTTAAAAGAGCAAAGGCCAGATCTTGGATAGAATACAACGGAGACTTAACAGGACTTTGTTTTCAAATCATGATGGCAAAAAGTGAAAAAGAAGTACAAGAAAAGACTCATCAATTAAAGTCTAAACTTTCATGGCTTGAAATGGCGGCTAACTCTAGAGAAACATTTTTAGAAGATGGATTTTCTCTCGTGGATTCTTCACTCATTCCCCTTCTTCAGAGAATTCATTTTTTAGACAACACTTACTCTACTGATATTCTCAGACATTATCCGAAGCTCAATGACATCTACACTTACCAAAAAGAAAAGCCTTATGTGCTTAAAAGCAACCCTGAACAATTTGAGCAAAAGATGAAAAGCTATATCGATAGGGCCTCTGTCTACTTTTCGAAAAACTAGTTTAGTGACGTCTCATTGACACCTTTCATTAAATTGTAGAGACTATTTCTAACAAAAAATGAAGGAGAAATTATGAGACGTCTGTTACTCATCGCACTTTTTATTAGTCCATTAGCTCAAGCTGAATTTCATAATGAAGCTGAAGTAGGACTTGTTAATACAAGTGGTAATTCACAACTTGAAACATACAATCTTATTTCTAAGAACTCTTATGAGAAGAATCTACATAAGATTAAATTTGGAGGACACTACACTTACGGGACTTCTGAAGGTGTTTTAAGTTCAAGAAATTGGGATATTCATACAAATTATGTCTATCGTTTCTCTAAAAGGGTTGGTCTTCTTCTCGGAGAAATTATTGAAGGTGATAAATTCGCTGGTATAGAAACAAGCTACAACACAGATGTCGGTTCGAATATTATTTTACACAAATCAGACAAACATTCTGTTGAATCAGAAGTTGCCTATCGATATACTGTTGAAAAACGCTTTGAACAAGCTAAAGAATATTTCAACAAGGCCCTCTTACAAGCTTCTTATAAATTTGATTATAATAAGACGACTTCATTTGAAACGAAGGTCGAATATGTTCCAAACTTTGATGAAAGCAAAGACTGGCAACTCAATGTCCTCTCTAGTTTTAGAAATACAATCAACTCGATGTTTTCTCTAAAAGTTACATACGAATGGAAAAAAGATAATCTTCCAACAGAAGGTGCAACAGCTTACGACAGAAAGATAACGACAAGCCTTATTGCAACTTTCTAAAAGAATCCTTCGTAAATTCCAAGACCACCTAAAATAATCAAGATGAGGCTCAGCACTTTTGCAATATGGGCCTCAATTTTTTTAATCTTCCCAATCACTTCTTTCCGACTAACAAAAAGTACAAATACTGACCAAAGAACCAAGGCTTCAAGCAATAGAAGTCCCGAGTAGAAAAAAAGAGTCTTCGTCTCTAGTCCATCTCCTGCAAGCGCTGTAAAAACACTAAGCACAAACATCGTGGCCTTTGGATTGAGAACATTACAAACAAAGCCTTGTGTGAAGGCCTTCATATAACTAATCTGATTTTTTTCTTCAATTTGACCGTTCTGTGACACTTTGGCGAGAAGACCTGATATACCAAGATAAATAAGGTAGAGGCATCCTATGACTTTGATGGCCAAAAATAAAGATTCATTAACTTTGAGTAAGCTAGCAAGACCTAAAGAGCACAAGGAAAAATGAATTGATAATCCGGCAACGATTCCAAGTACTGTAACAAGAGAGCGTCCCTTTCCCTGAGAAAGAACATTTCTAAGAAGAAGCGCCATATCTGGACCAGGACTGAATTGAGCAAGGGCCATTACACCTAACAAACTAAAAATATTCATAGAACCTTCTATACCTTATAATAAATGAAATCTAATTATGATGTGAATCATAGTATCAAACACTAATCGACATTATAAAGTTTCTTATAAAATATAAAAGGAAAACAAATGAAGAAATTATCAGATCAAAAGGAATTGCACGGTATTATTCCAAATGATGCCAGAATTTTTGTTCAAGGAGGAGCTGCAACACCAACTGAACTGCTTGACTCTCTCGTTGGTATTGAAAAACAAATAGAGCTTATACATATCCACACAGAAAATGACTATCGTGAACTCGCTCAAGACCTAGGAGAAAACCTTCGTATAACAAGTTTGTTCTGTGGATCAAATGTAAGAAGACTTCTTAACTATGATAACATCGACTACTCTCCTTGCTTTCTCTCTGAGGGAAGTTATATTTTAAAAAATAGTGAAAAGTCCGTCGATATAGCTTTTATTCAAGTATCTTCTCCTGACCGCCATGGATATTGTTCTCTTGGTGTCAGTGTAGACATTACCCTAGGGGCATTAAAAGCAGCTAAAAAGGTTGTCGCTCTTATCAATAAGCAAATGCCTAGAGTTCACGGAGATGGATTTATTCATACTTCTCAAATTGATTTCTATACAGAGATTGATCGTCCAATTCAAGAAGTTCTCTGCACAGGACTGAGTGAAACGGAATTGGCCATTGGAAAACGTGTCGCTGAGATTGTTGAAGATGGCTCGACAATTCAAGTAGGAATTGGAAATGTACCGAACGCAGTTTGCCACTTTCTTAAAGATCACAAAGATTTAGGTGTTCATTCAGAAATGTGGTCTGATGGTATTTTAGAACTACTAAAATCTGGTGCTGTCACAAATTCAAAAAAGAAAGTCTATCCAGGAAAAACGGTATCGGGCTTTGTTATGGGCTCTAAAGAGCTTTATGATTTTATCGACGACAATCCATCTATCATTCAGCTTTCAGCATCTTTTGTTAACGATCCTGCAATCATTAAGAAAAATCCTAAAGTCGTTGCGATTAACTCAGCTGTTGAAATCGATCTGACTGGTCAAATTTGCGCTGACAGTGTTGGATCGAGAATCATTTCTGGAGTTGGTGGACAGATGGACTTCATGAGAGGAGCTTTTCTTTCTGAAGGAGGTAAACCAATCACAGTTATCACATCTAAATCAGTAAAAGGATTTTCAAAAATCGTTCCAAAACTCAGACAAGGAGCTGGCGTTGTCACTACTCGCGCCCATGCTCACTACATTGTTACTGAATATGGTGTCGCTGATCTCTTTGGAAAAACTCTCAATCAAAGAGCAAAAGAGCTTATAAAAATCTCTCACCCTGACGATCGAGAGGAACTCGATCGTGCATGGTTTGATATAAAAAAATCAATTATCTCTTAATTTACAATCTAGGGTCTGTCATTTGGCAGACCTCTTTTTCACGATGAGTCGCATGAAATTTTTGTAACGATTCATACTCAGTCAGGTTCCACACCTCTCTAAAGAGAATCCAGTCGATCAGACAATAAAGGCACATCGCTTGATAATCCCACGCAGAGAATTTTCCAAGAGAAACCATTTCCTCTAACACTTCAAGAGATTGAATAATTCTCTCTTTTTGTAATTTGAAGATGAGCTTCGATTCATCAAAGGGAACATCAGACCATTTCAACTGTAAAATAATAACCAGAGAGTCACTAAGAGCATCAATTATTGATAGAGTATTTTCTTTTTCGCTCTCATTCTTTGTTATAGCTAGCTTTTGTTGCAAATAATTAAAGATCACTCGTGATTCATAGAGAACAGTCTCACCGTCTTCAAGAATAGGTACTTTTTTAATAGGCCCAAGATCTGCCAATAATTTTCGATCCTTCTCATCCATAAGGTTCACCTTGTGAAATTGATAGCTCTGTCCCTCCAAAAGAAGGCGCAATCGTCTCACATAGGGTGAAGTTGTCGATCCGTAAATTTTCATTAAAAGCTCCTTATTTAATGGAAATTCTAGTCCTTTTTTCAAAGAGTTACCAGTTCCAAAAAAGTAAATAAAATTCCCACCTTATGGCTTTCTCATTGTCTCGATCCAAGAGTTTTGCTAATGATAACGCTATGAAAAAAGAGAAGAAATCTGAGTTACTATTGCCTGTTGGAAATATCGACATGGCCAGAGCTGCCATCCACAATGGAGCAGATGCCATCTATCTTGGAATGCCAGGATTCAACGCTCGTGGACGAACAGTTGACCATAGTATTAATGATCTAAAAGAGATCGTCGACCTGTGCCACCTCTACGGAGTGAAAGTTCATCTCGCTTTCAATATTCTCATTTTTCAAAACGAATTAGAAAAGGCGAAGGAAACTCTTTTAAAAGTTCTGCCTCTTGGAATTGATGCCTTTATTGTTCAAGACCTTGGTCTCGTTCAACTAATTAAGGCCATTTCCCCCCAACAAGTAATTCACGCATCGACTCAAATGACCGTAACAAATAGTGAGGCCATTGAATTACTTCATGACCTAGATATCAAACGCTTTGTGCTTGGTCGTGAAAACTCTCTTAAAGAGATAAAGGAAATTCGTGGCAAGACTCAAAAAGAACTAGAAGTTTTTGTTCACGGTGCCCTCTGTGTTGCTTACTCTGGTCAATGCTTTACTTCGGAAAGTATTGGTGGACGTTCGGCCAATAGAGGCCAATGTGCTCAGAGTTGTCGCTTTGAATACGAAATGATTGTCGATGGAAAGAAGAAAGATCTCATTGATAAGAATTATCTTGTTTCACCACAGGATCTCTGTGGAATAAATGAGCTTCCAGAGCTCATTGAAATGGGTGTAGAGTCATTCAAAGTTGAAGGGCGATTAAAGTCGCCAAGCTTTGTGGCAACAGCGGCAAAGTCGTATAAAGAAGTAATTAATGACCAATACAATCCTGAATCGCTAAAGAAGAGTATTGAAGAAATGGCCATTTCCTACTCGAGAGGATTCTTCAGTGGTTGGCTGCATGGGGTCGATCATCAGCAATTAGTAGATGGAAGCTACGGCAGTAATAGAGGGTTGAAATTAGGTCAGGTTTTAAATAAAACGAGAAATACACTCATCATTGGTTCTCAAAGGAATATCCTAAAAGGCGAAGGTCTTCTTTTTACTGCCTTTGAAAATGGAAAAAAAAGAGAACTTGGAGCGAAGGTTTTTGACGTAAAAATTCTCAATCAATCTAAGTATGAGCTAAGTTTTTCAAAAGATTTTGACTTAAGAAAAATCCAAGTAAACGATACCGTCTATCTAACCTCTTCGCCTCAACTAGAAAAAGAAACTGTAAAGAGCTTTGAATCAAGAGATTTTTGGAAGAGAATTCCACTTTCAATTGAATTTTTGGCAGAAGTTTCAAAGAAAGCGAGTTTAACAATCCAAGACGACCTAGGGAACACAATCACAGTCCTTAGTGAATCTCCTCTTGAAGAAGCTAAATCAGAAATTGATCTCAATAAGTCAAAAAAAACCCTTAGTGCCCTTTCTCAAAGTGCCTATGAGTTGAAAGAAATTGAAATCATAACAAACAAGACACAACCTTTCTTAAACAACAAAGAGCTCAAAGTGTTGCGAAGAAAGGCCATAGAACAGTTAAATCAGAAGAGAATCGATCGCCAGATCACTTTCTATCAAGATTATGAGATTGCACGAAATAGAGAGATAAAAAGTTATGAAAAGAATCTCTCCAAACTCAATATTCTTGTTAGAGAACCTCTTCAAGCAGAGAAATTAATTGAATTTTTAGCAACCACAGACAAAGAGACAAGACAGATCGATTCCATCATACTCGATTATGAATTTTCAAAATTTCTTAGTGGTACAATAGAGCTTTTCAAAGAGAAGCTTTCAAACTCTGATATAAAATGCGCTATTGCAACAACAAGAATTTTAAAACCAAAAGAGTACCATCACCTCAATCATATTCTCAGACTTAATCCAGACTTTGTTCTTGTGAGAAATTTAGGTGCTATTTCCTACTTGAAAAAGAATAATCCAGAGTTACCTCTAAGAGGAGACTTTAGCTTAAATGTCGCCAATGCTCTAAGTGCCAATTACCTTCTTTCAAAAGGACTCGAATCACTCTCTGTCAGTTATGATCTCAATGAGGCCCAGCTTCTATCGATGCTAAAAGAAGGCCCTGCAGAAAATTTAGAATTAACTATTCACCAATATATGCCAAGTTTTCATATGGAACACTGTGTATTTGCCGCTTTTTTAAGTAATGGCTCTAGCTTTAGAGATTGTGGAAAGCCATGTGAAAAGCACAAAATGGAATTAAAAGATCAATTTGGAAATTCACATTATATTAAAGTTGATCAAGAGTGCCGTAACACAATGTTCAATGCTACTTCACAGTCTGCTTCAGGACTTTTAAATACAGTCCTTCCCTACGGATTACACCAATTTAGAATTGAAGCTCTTCATGAATCAGGTGAAGAATTAATTAAAAAAATCGAAAGCTATATCGATTTTTTTGAAGATCGTATTGAAGAGAGAGAATTAATGAGTTCAATCAACAGTATGGAAAAATATGGACTTTCAACAGGTCAATTATTAAAGAACGATAGCTATAGAGACAAGAAAAAGGGTATGAATAAATATGAATAAAGCCTACCTCTTCTTGGCCTACGGTGCAATTTTTGCTCTTAGCCTTCTCGACAATGGTCGAGGACCAGCTTACCCTTCAATTCTTAAAGACTTTCATCTTGAAACCTCTAAAGGGGCCCTCATTTTTTCATTGGCCAGCTTTTCTGGACTCATTCTCAATTTCACGAGTCGTTATTGGCTAGGATTTCTTGGTCCAATTAAGGCAACGAGATACTCATTGGCCCTACTAGGTATGAGTGGAATTCTCTATTGGTATAGTGGGCAGTCACATCAATTCCCTCTTCTCATTCTCGCCTCTGTTCTTTTGGGAGTAGGCCTTGCCATTTGTACAATTACAATGAATATCCTTGTTGCCAGTGGAAGTAATGAGAAGAATAGAAGAAAGCTTTTTGCCGGACTTCATTCTGTCTATGGAGCAACTTCTTTTGCAGCTCCTTTCATTCTAACTTTTTTTATTAGTAACTCTCTCACATGGAAAGAATACTTTCTTGTCGTTAGTCTCGCCGCTTTTGTGGTTTTATTTATCAGCTTCTTTTTGAATGGATTGAAAAAGATTAAGATCAATAAGTCTCCATTAAAAAAGTCTGTCCCTCTTAGCGAAAGGTTTTTCTTTGGAGTCATGCTAGCAAGTTATGTGAGTGCAGAAATTCTTATTTCATCAAGACTTCCCTATGTTTTAGAGAAAGCTTACCAATTCACACCAAACCAAGCGGCCTTTTCGATAAGCTGTTTCTTTGCTTTTTTAGGTCTGGGGAGACTTTCTTTTAGTTTTATCAATCTGCGCTACAGCAGTGGCTCTATATTAGTTTTTTCTCTGATAACGAGTCTGACATCTTTTCTTCTTGGTTTCTTAATCTCACCGTATTTCTACGTTCTCATAGGTCTTTTTCAGAGTTACTTTTTTCCAGTGGCCATGAATTACATAAGTGAAATTTATCAAGATAGAAGTGAATACATGACAACAGCAGTCATGACCTTCATTGGTGTGGGACTTAGTTTTACTCACTACATCTTTGGAATTAGTAACGAGATCCTCGGAACAAAAATATCTTTTGTTCTCGTCTTTTTTCTCTTTACCCTATCCTTGAGCTTACTTCTTAAAATTAATCGTCAACTAGCTCGAGTTTCTTCAAAATCGTCTGAGTCTTTGTAATCAGGGTCTTGATAAATGGGAAAAGGTGTAGGATTTTCTACATATTTCTCTAAATGATCAAGGCACTTATTCCAAATTAACTCATGCTTGTCGCGAGAGCTTTCACTTTCAAACATCCCATGATGGATGCGAATCATCGAACGTGCTCTAGCAAGATCTCGAAATTCGATATCGACAATAGTGTTTTCAACAACACCAGAATTCCAAGTAAATTTTAATTTGGTATGAGCGGGATTAAATTCTAAAAACTCTCCATAATGAACAAAAGAGTTTCCAATATCTGTCACCATTTCAATTCGGTACTTCCCTCTTATTTTTAGATCGACCTCTGCTTGAGCTGTCCAATAATCTTCCTCATAAAACCAGTGTTCAATTTTTCTAGGATCAACGAAGTCCAAAAAGAGCTTATGATGGTCAGTTCTAAACGTTCTTTCTATTGTTAAGACGTGCCCCATAATTGCCTCCCCTAAGGATTTTATTTATTTTACCCAAAAATCTATACAGAATGTTGGTGATTTGTTTCTTTTAATTAACATTAGAAAATAAAAGTTGTATAAATGGCCTATGAAGAATCTACTATTTATCCATGGCGGACCAGGTCTTAATTCACATGCAGATGAGAGAATGATCGAATCGAAGTTTCGATCTAACGATCTTAGAATCACTTTTTGGAATGAGCCCTCTGAAATAAGAGATGAAGTCAAGGAAGTTTCATTCGACATCGCCATCGAAAGTCTAGTTAAGGAGTTTCAACAATTTCAAAATCCTCCAGTTCTTATTGCCCACTCTTTTGGTGCTCAATATGCACTGGCACTCATTAAGAAATTGGGTCTTAAAAACCAAAAAGTCATCTACATCTGTCCCGACCTAGAACCGTTAAATACAGACTTAAATATTATTAAGCTCGCAAAAGATCATTTTGAGCGAGAAGACAAAGATAAGTATGATCAATTACAACAACTAACTCAAAGTTTTACTAGAAGTTTTGATGAAATAAGAATTCAAGCACTAGGAATAGTTGGAACTTACCAAGAGCTCTTTCTCAACTATTGGGTAAATAAAGATGTTATGGCCGCTTACTATTCTTTTCTCACTGATGAGTATAGTTTTAATATCAATTCCTACTTGGCCATCAGGGCCTCAGCTCCCCTAGAGCTCATAGAAAATTTTGATGAGAAGAACTCTCTTGTTCTCTATTCGATACACGACCCCATCATTAACCTAAACCGTAATCTAGATTTCAAACTTATCAAAGAGTCAGGTCACTATCCTCACATAGAAGCTCCAGATCAAATAATTGAAATCACTAAAATTTTTCTTTCATAAATAAAAACTATTAAAAATAAGTACAAAGGGCTCCGATATTATTTAAATCCTAATAATATCCAAAAAAAGAGGGCCCTCCATGCGTTCACCAAATTACATTATGGATAAGAGTGAAGAGTATTCTCGACTTGAGAAACAAAGTCTTATCGACGGTTATTGCTACAAAGAAGAACTTAGAAACTTTTCTCTAAGAAACAAGAAAAAGATTTTAGATGCAGGCTGTGGTACAGGAATGGTCTCACGCTATTTAGAATCAACTCTACCCAACTCAGAAATTCATGCCTGCGACTTTTCCGAGCTCAGATTGAAGCAAGCTCAAAATACAGATCCAAATTCTAGGATTAACTACTTCCATAGTGATCTATTAAAAATAGATCAACCCGACCATTCTTATGATTTTATTTTTTGCCGCTTTGTTTATGAATACCTCAGTCACCCTGTTGAGGTAACAGAAGAGTTTAGACGAGTCCTAAATCCAAATGGTCAGATTTGCCTTGTCGATACTGATGGCTGCTTTATCAACCTTTGGAGTGAAAATGCTGAACTTCAATCTTATATTGAAACACTCAGAAGAAATCTGACAGTCGATCTCTTTGCTGGAAGAAAATTATCAATTTACTTAAAAAAAGCAGGATTTAAAAATATTAAATGGACCATGACATCTCACACCTTCCAAGGGATTCAGCGACAACTAGAACTTGAAAATAATATTCAAAGACTTCATCTCGCAAAAGAAGAATTAACATCAGCACTTGGTTCCCATGAAGACTATGAACGTTTTTGCAAACTCTATATTGAGGAACAAAAGAAGGATGAGTCCACTCTCTTTCTTAATAAATTTATTGCTTCAGCAACTTTCTAAAAAATAGACACACAAAAGAGGTTTCAATGCTAGATTTTCATATCGTTGTTCTCGATTGCCCATACGACACACTACACGACCCCCGAACACGTGATATTTTAAACGATACGGTTCAACTTAAAGTTGATGGCTTTAAAACGGGCTATCAATATGGTGTACTCCCTGTCGATACCGCTGATTTCATCGCTACTCATATTTTAATGTGTTTTAAATACGGTGAAAGATATCTCCCTGTCGCCGGTTTTAAATCAATCACACCGCAAAGAAGTGAGTTCCACCGAATTCAATTTCCATTGCTTTCGCTTTTAAATTCATCAAAAGCAAATGTGCACTCTCAAATCATTGTGAATGAATTAGAGCAAGCAGATAAAAAAGGATTACAAGCTCGCTGGGACTCATCCTACACAATCCTTCCCTCACTAAGAAAAGACAGAGCAATAACAGAGCATTTAAAGGAGCTTTTTATTTGTTCTCACGTTAATTTTCATAAAGAATTCAAAAGCGATATCGTCTACTCTTCAGGAGTTGTAAAATACAAGACCGACCAATTCTTCTCTTCCTGGGGATATGAGAGAATCCAGAACAAAGGAGAAGATCTCCCTCTCATTAGTCAGTACTCTCTTTTTGAAGAACAAGTACGCTTAATGCGACTATCAAGACTTGATCATCCTTACGCTCTTGAAATGGCCGAAAAATTTAAAGACATATGGGATAATAAGACTGTGATATCAAGTAAGAAAGAATTGAAATTACTCAAGCGCGCAGCTTAAAAATTTAGCTGATAGCGAGTTTTATCGTGACCCTTGTGAACAGAACTTACAATAAAGCCATCGAGTTCTTTTTGATCAATATAACGAGGTAGTCCACGCAAGACACCACTTTTAATAAGCTCTGTCTCGTAAGTACCAACTTTTAAACGAGACAGGGCATCTTGCGCCTCTTGAGTTGGCCTTTCTGAAATAATGGTATAGCGACTATTCATTTCCTCTATTTCATAGCGAAAATTTAAATCATAGGAAGTAGAGTTCTCATAAATAACAGCTTCGATAATCTCTTTAGCACAAGAGAACTCTGAAAGCTTTTTAGCAAAGAGACTCCCTTTATTATCTTCAAATGAAGCGAATCCAATATTAATGAATTCATCTTCTTTCATTTTTTGTGTCTTGAGGTAATTGGTCATCTCAACAAGACAATTAATACTGATACTTTCATCGCCCGTGAGGAACATCTCTCGCGAAAGCCCTAGTCTTTTTAAAAGAAATTCCGATTGAGCGAGATAGTGATCATCGAGATATTTTAAAACATTTGAAGAAGTTCTGATTTTTGAAAAGCTTCCCTCTTTATACTTGCTTGGAATATGGAAGCGCTTTCCTTGTCTTTGATATTTCAGCCACTCTAAATCGACTTCTCCAGAGAGGAGTAGGTCAATAGAAATTCCAAGTTCACTACAGAACTGAGTAAGATTTAAAAGTGGGATCTCGCTATTGTTGGCACGCTTTGAACTCAGCTCATATTGAGACATCTTCAAGTAATGGCCAAAATCTTCATTAGACCATTCGAGGTATTCGCCTAAACGATCTACCTCGAACCAAATTTTGCGATTAAATTCATCTATATTCATGAATGAGCAATATGAGCGACAAAGCTCCCCTCTAGTCCATTAGAATCGAGAAGGTCGATATTCAACGGACGTAAAAGCTGTGCAAAAAACTGCTGCTTGTATTGGAAGTACTTGTTCGCTAGTTCTTGATTAACTCTAAAACCATTCAAGTGCTTCTTTCCAATGTACTTAAAGTGAATACGGTCTTCATTTTCATCTGTTGGAACCAAATTAAAGTCTCCATTTAAATAACGGCAGTATTTATCAGGGAACCTAATTTGGTCAAATGGATTCGACTTTAATGTAGAAATTTGCTTCTTTAACTTCTCAAGAGAGGTCGAAGAGGCAATCATCTCAGTAGAAACTTCGACGTGCTGATTAATCATCTCTTCGATAAGATCTTGGACAAAATAGAATGATAACTGGTGATCTAGATTGATAAAGTAATCTTCATCAATTTTGAATCGCTTCTTAGAAAAAGACTTCCAATCCTTTTCTCCTAGATTATTCTTTAAGGCATCAATGAGAGGAAGAAAGTCTCTTACTTTCATTCCTGCATTATTGGCATACCTTGCTGAGAGCTGAAACTTTCCGATACGACGATTTGAAGTCACTTGCGTGTATCCAAATTGCTCAATGTATCCCGTTCCGATTGTCTCCATTGAAATTCCGCAAATTTCACAGAACCTCATCCAGTGGTATGAACTTAAAATCAAGTCCCCACTTTCAACCTTACTAACAGTCCCCTGAGAGATTTTAAGCATCTCTGAGATATCTGTTTGAGTCAGGTTGTTCATTTTTCTTGCACAGCGAATGACGCCGGCAGCTTTTTTGGCAGCTTCCCTTTCCTCTTGAATCATTTGCTTCTCCTGTTCGTAACTCCGATACTCCTCAAGTAAATTTATTCGCTTTCAAATAAATTTTCAAGACTGATTCCTTTCCCCTGAATTCAAAATCAATATTTCTTAATATAGCTGCAACGAATTAGGTTTAAAAGAGTTAGATTGTTAACGAATATTAACAATTCGGATAGGAATTATTATTAGAAGCTAAGAAAGACTACAACCTTAAGAAATCTATAATTTCTGGGGCACCGGTATAGAAGGGCAAAGATATCCAACTTAACGCACGTGCAAATTCAAGATCATTGAGCTCATTGACATTTCTAAGTGCCACTTCCCCATGGGCCGAGGCAAACATGGCATTAAATAATCTCTCCAATTCCATCTCATCAACATAGACATAGACAGCATTGGGAACAAAACCAAGAGTAAACTTACAAAGTCCCTTAAAAATCATTCGAACTTTAATCATTTCACAAATTGCATAACCGCCAATGGTTACACCAACCATCGAGCCATGAATGAACATATTCTTTCTTTGATACATTTTCTCAGTCTTATCAAGGTAGGCCTCATCCTCAGGAAAAAGCTGGCGATGCCTGGCCACGAGATTTTTAAACCCCATAAAAATACTCAAGTCAGAATATTCCGTCACTTCATCAATATCGCTTAAAACATCTTCAGTAACTTCTTTAACGATCTCTCTATTTTTCTTGAAGGCCTCATTGATATCATTGTTTGTAATGTCCTCGCCCTTATCTTCAATAAAAGCAATGACTGGACTTTTTTTCAGTAGCTGATTGTACTTCTTAATGACACCTTCTCTAAAACTTTTGAACTTAAAGTGAAGATGCTTTCTAAAGAGAGCTCTCTCGAAATCTTTTAAAGCGACAATTTTTTCTCTGAGCTCTTCATTCGTTAAATCTTTTTCAAAGTATTCTAAAGCAACTTTTTTAAAGTACTGATTAAGTCTAGAAATAGATTCATCAATTTCTCTATCAGAGAGTTCTTCTAAATCTCCAAGTTTAGAGAACAGATGAGTTGGATGTAACTTCATGTATCGAGGAAGAAAATATTGATCTTTTTTGCGATCAATAAACCAATCGATATGCAATTGATGAGAGTCACCTTCAAATGAGGTTTCAGCAAGAGAGAGAAGAATACGCATTTCTCTATATTGCTCTTTATAGGTGTCCATTTTATCAAAGAGCTTATCTTTACAGAAGGCCTCAGTGTCTTTAATAGCTTTTAACTTTAATGCCTCTTCATTCCCCTCATAGCAATCAATGTAATGACTAATAAAGACATCACTTGATCTCAACGACAATTGTAATAGGCCGGTGAAGCGATTGATAAAATCAGCTTCACTGGCCCATACACTTGGGGGGAGTAAGAAAATGATTAAACTTAAAATACTAAATACTTTCATTATTAACTTTTGTTGAATTTAAAATATGACTAAATTGTAAGCAAGCTTTGTGCCAGAGCTAATCATCTGAAATTAGGAATACCTTTTTAAAAATACTGTCTAAATTTAAGACAGATGTTCTAAATTAGCTGAGTGTAATTTCCTTTTGCTAATTTTATGGCGATGGCCAAAAGAATGATTCCAAAGACCTTTCTAAGAACTAGTGTTCCAGAATGCCCTAGAATGCGTGAGATCTTTCCAGAGGACTTTAAAACGAGATAAACCACAATAAGATTGATAACAACCCCTACCAGGATATTAACTTTCTCATACTCAGCTCTTAAAGAGATGAGTGTCGTCATCGTTCCCGCTCCCGCAAGAAGGGGAAAGGCCAGAGGAACAATTGTTGAGTTACCAGACGATTGCTCAGGATCGGGTTTAAAAATTTCGATATTCAAAACCATCTCAAGACCTAAAAGGAACATAATTAATGCCCCCGCAACAGCAAAGGACTCAACATCCACACCAAAGAGTTTTAAAATAGAAGTACCAATAAAGAGAAAAAGAAACATCAGTAAACCTGCAACGATTGTCGCTTTTCCTGACTCGATATGACCTTCCCTTCTTCTAAGTTCAACGATAATTGGAATGGCCCCTAAGATATCGATGACCGAAAAAAGAATCAGTGTCACTGAGAAAATTTCTTTAACGCTTACTGTACTAAACATGGGTTGCCCCTTACTTTCTAAAACTTAATTAACAAGAGCAAAATAACTTAATTCCGCCTCCCGTCCAACTAAATTTTAAGCATATAGCTTTCTTTTCTTACTTAAATCTAAAGTTAGGCTCTCCTAACAATCTAGTTTAAGCATGATTAACTTTTAGACACTAATCATCTGTTTTTACACAATATCTTAAATTTATTAACGCAAGTGTCTAAAAACTTGCCTGCCTTAACTTTGGCCCTCTGATTGCATAGAATTAATTAGGAAATGATCACTCAAGCGAAACAACTAGATCATCTAAAAACAACAGGAGAGACTAATGAAAAAATCAGCACTTGCCCTACTTATCGCCCTTACAGCTTCAACATCATTCGCTGCCACTCAAGGCACTCTGACACTAAGAGGTGTCGTTCAGGAACTTCTTTCAATTGATGTTCAAGCAGAAAGTGTTGCAACTCAACTGGACCTTACTCAGTCACAAACTGATCTAAAGGTCGCTACAGTTAATGAAGTATCAAACTCTAAGACGGGATATAAAGTACGTGTAGAATCTCAAAACTCTGGGAAACTTAACCACGAAGACGGCAGTGGAGTTGGTTCAGTAACATATACGATGAAATATGGAACAAATACTGTTGATCTATCTTCAGGATCTGATTTCTCAACAACAACTGCTGGAAATTATGACGAAGATAAAGATGTAACGATCTCTTATACTGGTCAAGCTCAAACAGCTCTTGTTGCTGGTGAATACTCTGACACTGTCTACTTCACAATCTCAGCAAACTAATTAAAGTCTTTTAAATTTTATACCGAAAAGCCGACTAATGAAGTCGGTTTTTTTTATATCCCTATTCATGATTGCCCTCACCTCACTTGCCTCAACGAGCGGTAACCTCTATTTGAGGGCCCAAGTGCAAGGAACTCTTGAAGCGAAGGCCCAATATCTCAAAAGAAAAAATACCATCTTTATCTCTACTGAGAATAATATGAGACAAAAATTCAAAGTCTCTCTTCACTCCCATTCAAAGAAATGGAAACTTCAAAAAATTAATCAAAATAATTATCAGATTGTTCTAAAAAGCAAAGAAAAGAGCTTTAAAAGATCACTTACTCTTAATATAATGAATAACTAAGGAGTGAAGATAACTCCTTCTTTCTTATTCTTAAGTAACCACGGAAGGTTCGCGTTGAAATATTTTTTTCTCTTTATTGCTCTTATTGTCTCTTTTACGACCCATGCTTTTAAACTCTCGCCGATGACACTCTCACTAAAAAAAGAAAGTGATTTCAAAAATGTCGTCTATGTAGAAAATGAGTCCAGTGAAGTGATTGCCGTAGAAGTCACAATGGCCAAAAGAGAAATGGATAAATTTGGAAAAGAAAAGCACCCTTTGGCAAGTTCACTTTTTAAAGTTTACCCTAGCCAACTTTTTTTGAAGCCAAAAGAAAAAAGGAGCCTTCGACTTCAGTGGCTAGGAGATAAAGAAATCAAAGATGAACAATCTTTTCGATTGATCGCTGAACAATTACCAATCAATGTGAATGCAAAGAAAAAGCAAGGAATTAAACTACTACTGCGCTATATTGCTGCTGTCTATGTTTCACCTTCTAGCGAGAAAAGAGATCTTGCTATCAAAGTTAAAGAACAGAAAGGTAAAAAACTAACACTTGAAATTTCAAATAAAGGTAATGTCCATCAAGTACTCCATGACCTTAAAGCAATTTTCACTTTGAATTCAAAGAAGAAAGTAACACTTGAAAAACTTCAACTACCTAACTTTGCAGGTGAAAATATTCTACAAGGAAAAACAAGAATTTTTACAGTTGAATTGCCATCAAGTGAACGTGTTAAAAAGGTCGACTTAGATTTTGAACAATAAAATAATCTTCTCTCTTTTACTTTTATCAAACAATGCCTATCCCATCGAGGATATGAGTAAGCTTTATCAACAAGTCTTTGGGAAGAAAGTTAAAGAAGAAGTTCTTGAGATTCCCCTTTTCTATCAAGGGCAGTATCGAGGAGAAGTTAAAGCAAATGTACTTCTCGAAAGACTCAACCATATCGACACAAAAGATCTTTTATATATTTTAAAGCAATTGGTAAAAGAAGATATTCTCAATCAAGTTCAGGCCATCGACAACATTAAAACAGACCAACTTAAAAACCTCGGAGTAAAAGTTGTCTATCTCGCTGATGAACTCAAACTCATTCTAACAATTGATCCAAAAATTAAGCGAATTGAGGACTGGAGTTTAGATCTTGGTGCTCCTTCTTGGTCTAAGAGTTCTAAGTACCCAGATCGCCACTCATTTCATATGAACTATCTCATTCAAAGTGAGATTGTTTCAAAGAGCACAAGTGAAAGTCAGACGAGACTTAATCTCTATCCAGCATACAGTTTTAAAGACTATACCCTAGAGAGTGAACATTATTATGAAAGTAATGATTCAAAACTAAAGAGGGCCAACACTCGTCTTCTCTGGCACTCTTCTAAAAGACAACAAAGAGCAGAGTTAGGAGACATTAATTTTGAGACTGTTGAAAAACAAAGTTATCGAAATCTTTTTGGAATCTCCTGGACTAAAGACTTTGCACTAAATCCTTATATAAAAACAACCCCAACTTATAAGCATAAGTTCTATCTCGAAGAAAGATCACAAGTTAAAATTTATGTAAATTCTCGACTTGTAAAAGTCGCGTATTTTCAAGCAGGAGAGCACACTCTAACTGGTGTACCTCTTGAAAGTGGTCTCAATAATATTCTCGTTGTGGCAAAAGATGATTCTGGAATTGAAAAAACCTTTCAATTTTCAAAATTTAGTTCCACTGATCTCATCGAAAAAGGTGTTAATCGTTTTAGCTATGCTATTGGAATTAAATCTGATCAAGAATCAGAAAATAAGAAATATATCACAGAAGATGGTCCAACCTTCTCTCTCTACTATGAAAGGGGTATGACAAAAGAGCTTACATCAAAATTTTATTCTCAAGGTGACAAATTTCAAGGAATCCTCGGAACAAATCAGACCTATGCAACTAAGTGGGGACTACTCTCTTTAGGTCTCGCAACTAGTAAAACTTTTGATACTGATCGAAATGGTGCCTATGGTATTTTTAGATATGAAGTGAATCTTTCGCAAATTGATCTTTTGAAAAACCTCTTTTTCTTTACAAGTTTAGATTATACGACCAAAGACTTCACCACTCTTGGAAACTTAAATCAAAGAAATAATCTTTCATCGACTTTTACAACATCTGTTAACACAAGTATTTTTAGTAACTCATCAATTGGAGCAACACTTCAATTTTCAAAAGCAAGATACGATGAGCTTAATGATCGATATGGAATAACGGGATCACTTTCAACGAGAATATCCAGAAGAGTTAATGCCAATATTTATGCTTCAAAACAAAAAGATGAATACTCTAATTGGAATGAAACACTCTACGCATTTGTAACAATAAATTTCTCTGAAAAAAATCAGTACGTCACAACTTATTATGATAGTACTTCTCAAACAAAGCGTGCAACGTGGTCCAAGACAACGTCAAAGCAAGTTAACTCTCTCAGCTCAAATGTTTCTGTCACGAAGCAAAATGAAATGACAACGGGGGAAGGCTCTCTGAAGTACCACTCTCCTCTAGCAAATATTTCACTTTCTCATCGCTATGATAAAAACGAAACGGGTCAGGATTCTAAAAAAACAACGATCAAACTTGAAGGATCAGTTCTTGCGGTCGGTAGCAAAGTTCGCTTAGGGCAACCTGTTCGCGGAAGTTTTGCCATTATTAACCCCAACAAATACCTCAAAGGGCAAAAAATTGGTGTTAGAACAACATCGGGATACAACGAAGGTGAAAACTCCCTTACTGATGATATCGTCCTTACAAACTTAGCACCTTTTCACTACAAGCTTCTAAGTTTTGATACATCACAGTTAGAGGAAGGTTATAATATTGGTAAAGAGAACTTAGCTATTTACCCAAAATACAAAACTGGTCACTATCTTAAAATTGGTGCACCAGGAAGTGTAGTTCTCAAAGGGATGATGAGTTTAAAAGGCCAAGCACTAACTTTAAAGACTGGAAGTATAACAAATATTAAAACAGAAGAAGTTCATCTCTTTTTTATTGGAAGAAGAGGTGAATTTCTTGTGGAAGGAATGACTGCTGGAGATTATGAAATACAGCTCAACAATATAAAACATAAGAAGTTTCGCTTTAAAATTACAGCGCAAGAGCAAGGACTCAAGGATATTGGCCTTGTTAACATTGAATAATCAATCGAGATTTATATGAAGATTATCCTAACATCAATTTTAATCCTATTTACCAATTGGTCTCTTGCCTGTGATGCAAATTTAACAATTCAAGATCTATCATTTGACTGGTCTTCAAGAGGTCAAGTGATTAATACTTCTTTTACTGTCGATGGAACTTCAGATTTTAGCTGCTACTTTAGAAGCTTTCTCGTGACCTTTTCTAAAGGAAATGCAAACTCCTACAATCGTAAGCTCACTCACGCCTTTGGGGAAACTGTCGATTACAATTTCTACAAAGATAGTAGTGCTACACAAGTTCTAAAGGATGCCCAAGATATACAAACAACTAACGATACCATCGTTAGCTCTCACTCCTTTTGGCCAAGAACACTGAATTACTATTCAAAATTAAGTCCTCCGACAAATGGCTCAGCTCCTCTTGTCAGAGGTGGACTCTATAATGATTCTGTTCAAGTTTCAGTTTATACTCAGAGAAATAATAATCGCTATGAACTTTCCGCCAGAAATTCAATTTCGGTCTCAACATTCGTTCCAAAAGTCGTCGACATCTCTCTTGTCGATCAAGGTGCGCCATTTAACATTAATGACACGGAACAGACTCTAGATTTTGGGGAGTTAGAGAAAAATGAAGAACTATCTTTCGATCTTAGAGTCCGCTCAAATGCCGGCTACATGATCTTCTTTGACTCTATTAATAGTGGAGTCATGAAGAATGAAGTCAATGGAGATGAAATTAGCTACGATTTAAAAATAGATGGCAAAAAGAAGAAATTACCTACGAGTAAGGCCCTAGCAGAAAGTAATGGGGTCACTCCGGAAGAAGGAAATGCTCATACTGTCAGTGTAAAAATCGGAAATGTTAATAATAAACAATCAGGTCTCTACACCGACTACATTACGATTACGGCAATGACTATCGAGTAGCGTTTTCCACACAACTTCCTAGAGCTCTTTTTGTTAGTATATCAAAATGGTATTTCTTCAACGAAGAATTAGGATTTCCATTACTACACATCAGAGACTCTCTATCACAAACTGATGTACTCGAAGCAAGAGAGTTATGGTACTCGTCATCAAGTCCGAACATATGCCCTAATTCATGCGCAATTGTTCGTGGACTCCAGTAAAAAAACCAACCGGCATAATAAGGCCCACGACCATGCCATCTCTTATTCGTTACAAGCTTTGGACGAAAATAGGCTTCGCTTCTTTCTACATATTCAACTTGAAATTCATAATTTGGATAGTGAGGCCTAACTGCATCATTCCACATATCAAGGGCCATGGAAATTTGCTCTCGATAATAGTCTTTTTGCCAGTCTTCTAATTTATCAAATGAACGAAGGTGAAGCTTTACTGAGAAAATCGTCTTGCCATCTTTCATTAGAACATCATAGTGATATGAGCCACTAAAGCTATCCATATAACGAATGCTTCCTTTAATTTCTTTTTCTTTGAATGTTGGAATCTCTTTTTGAAACTCACAGATGTGGGAGTTTCTTCTTGTATTAAGTTCGATCGCGCGGTTTTCACATTCGAGAGTCGTTCCACAACCACTAGCAAATGATGAGTTAATAGTGAGGGCCAAAATAGACATAAGGATTAGATTTTTCATAAGAATCATTAATCACTATCAATTTAAGAATTGAACAATCAGTGACTAAACAAAGTAAAATTATCCTTCACAACTCCTGAGAGCATGTATTTTTTATACGTTCACAAAATTTGCTGTCAAAGCCGTGTCGCGTAAATTAAGTTTAGCTTAACCAACAATGATCTACTAAAAGGTTTCTATGCTTAAATTTCTCCTTCTTGCCTCGGTCACAATATTTGCAAACGACAAATCCATTTGTGGACAAGAGGACAATCGTATTCCATCTCGTCTTGAAAGAGTTGGCCGCATGGTTGAAAGTCTAACGAGTTATTCGCCTTGTACGGCAACACTTATTGGAAAGAATTGTTTAGTCTCTGCTGGTCACTGTAAAATGACTGACAACTGGTTAACAGAGTTCAATACACCTGAGTCTCATCCTGTGACAGGAAGACTTATTCATTCTAAAAAAGAAGATATCTATGAGCTAGATAAAATCTATGGTCATGAGGACAATGGTCCAGGAAATGACTGGCTCGTTTACTCTGTAAAGAACAATAAATTAACGATGAAAGCTCCTGGTGATCTTTATGGCTTTTATAACATTGCTAAGAGGGCTCCAAAGGCCGGTGATCAAATACAAATCGCTGGATATGGGCGTGACTATGATGAAAAAGAAAAAGAGAGAAACTTTGCTCAGCAAGTCTCTTTTGGGCCAATTCTAAATTTCGTTTCTAATCAAACTAAAATCATCCACAGAGCTGATACTCTTGGTGGTAATTCAGGTTCATCTATTGTTGATGTGATTAGCCAAAAGATTATTGGTATCCACTCTCATGGTGGCTGCTGGGGTGATCTAAACGGAAATAAGGGCACATCCATTTATGGAAATGTTCTCTTTCAAAATGCAATTAAAGCGTGTCTAGACGCAAATAAAAAGGGCGAGTAAATCGCCCTTTCTTAATTATTATTTCTCTTTTCAATTCTTCTATATCGATCTGCCCATGAAACAAGAGCATAGGGCTGCTTTGATTGAATCCAAACTCTCCCCTTTCCTTTGAAGCGAGCAATGAAACCCTCTCCTGAAAAGAAAAAAGACTTATAACCACCAAATGACTTCACCTCATAATCGAGTCCAGAAGTGAAGGCAACGATATGGCCAGTATCTACAAAGTACTCATCCTCTATATCAACTTCTATGATGGCACCATAACTATTAAACCAAACATCTCCCTGGCCGCTACACTTCATAATAAATAGCCCTTCACCAGAGAAGAACCCTTTGGCAAAACCTTGAAACTTGCTATCAATATTTACATTTGATCCCGAAGCGACAAATGAGGACGAAGTAAGAAAGAGATCACCTTGAGTTACATCATAATGAGAAATATCACCGGAGGGCCCAGGAGAAAGCATGATCTCACCATCAGCACCTTCGCTCGTAAACTCATTTATAAAAACTGACTCATTAGAAAGAAATCTTCCCAGACCACCTTTCAATTTTGTCTTCATTGAAATGTGGCTATCCATACTGGACATTGAAGAAGCTTCAACCTTGAGTTTTTCACCGGCAGGAATTGTTATCTTAACAGAACTAAAATCAGGTTTTGCTAGTATATCAAATTTATAATTCATCATTACCTCTTTTTCGGTCTTAAATAGGGAGTTAAAGAATGCCCAAAGCTCGATGGGTTATGGGATTGACACCAAATTTTTCCCTTCCCTTGAAAGCGACAAACAAAACCTTCTCCACCCATAAAACTATGTAGCCAACTAGATCCTGCTTTTGAAATTTTAAAATTCAAAGTCTCTTCAAATGCTACGATATGCCCAGAGTCGACAATATATTCATCTTCAACATCAACACAATAGATTGATCCAAAAGAGTTTAAAACGGCATTTCCACTACCGCTAAGTTTAAGCCAAAAAAGTCCTTCTCCCGAGAGAAGAGTTTTAAACCCCTGCCAACCTGTATCGAGATCTATATTTTTTGAGCAGGCCATAAACGAAGAACTCTGAACGACAAGTCCGACCCCATTTAATTGAACCTCACACATATCTCCAGGAAGATGAGAAGAAATCCAAAGCTCGCTGTTTTCTTTTGTTGAATCATAGTGGTTTAAAAAGAAAGACTCGCCTGCAAAGGCCCTCTTTAAACTTTTTAAAAGAGAACCCTTTCCCTTCTTATGAGTTGTCGTCTCAACTGTCAGCCCAGATGACATCGAAATCATTGATCCAGCTTCTGTCGTACACTCTTCTCCAGTGTTGAGAGTGATCTTAGCAGCTGTATTACTTGGTCTATATTGAATATCTACTTTCAAAATATGCTCCTAATTCCAAAACCTAGGATTTAACCAACTGGCAAGTCCTTCAATACTTCGAGTTTGTAATTTGACAGTCCCTTTTCCTTCGAGACGAAGGACAAATCCTTCTCCACCAAAGAAGCTAGAAAAAACTCCACCAGGTAACATAATCTTTAACTTTATTGTCGACGGATAAGATAGAAGGTGTCCTGTATCAACGATATATTCACCATCTATTTCTTTTTCAATGACAGCACCATAGGCGCCATACCAACAAGTTCCACTACCCGAAATGCGAATTCTAAAGAGACCTTCACCCGCAATCCACGAAGAGAATCCGGCCCATCTCAAAGAAAATTTGATTCCAGAAGTACTTGCTAAATATGAACCTGGCTGAATGAATAATTCTTCATTATCAAGGACGACTTCTCTAATATCTCCAGGCGTAGCTTGAGTGAGAACGACTTCCTTTTCAACTTTTGATTTATTTTGAAAAGTGTTAATAAAAAGCGACTCCTTTCCAAGAAACTTCATAATAAGTCCCTGTAAAAAACCACCATTTAAACGACTTCTAAGTTCAATGTCTTTGTCCATACTGGCCATTGCACCAGACTCAGTTGTGAGTTTTTCTCCCTTAGCTAATTTAATTCTAAGAAATGAAAATGAACTTCCACCTTCTTTTTGAACATTCATTAATTTACCTTCTCTAGCATTTGTATAAATTTATCATATGGATAATCTGACTTTACTTCCCAATACGCAGACGGACTCTTTTTTATTGTCTCAATCCTTTCATCCGTATCTGGGTGAGTATTTAAAAAGCTCAGGGCCTTCTCTCCCTCTTTTAAGCTGAGAGAATGCTCTTCTTTCATCTTTGTGAACATATCAACTAAGCCTTGCGGACTAATTTGTGACTTCTCTAAATACTCTAGAGCAATCCTATCGGCTTCTCTTTCAAAATCCCTAGAGAAACTTTGTCTAAGAAGAAAACTTCCCTGGTCAAGTACTGCGGCGATAAAGCCACTCATATCACCAATGAGAACATCAAAAACAGCAAAGGCACCCACAGCGCTAAAGATATTTTTAATCACATGACGCTCACTCATGTGAGCAAATTCATGAGCTGCGACGCCTTGAACTTCTTCAATAGTTGTGCTTCTTTTTAAAAGACCTTCATTAAAAACAATAATCCCACCTGGCATGGTAAAGGCATTTAACTTCGAACTCTTAGAAATATAAATTTTAGGTTCACGGTAATTCTTTGGAAGATTTTCAATCAACGGGCCTAAAATATAATGAAGTTCATCCAAAACCTCTTTATCAGAGATCAGAAGATCATCCTTTTGCGTATATTCAAACAATGCTTCTCCAAGCATCTTTTCATACTTATAAGGGATTGTTTTTGAAAGACCATTTATAAGAGGGTTTTTTAACAGAAAAAGTGTACCTGCAATGAAAGTAAGAATAACAACAGCTAAAGAGAGTTGCATTCCAAGATGATTTGAATATGTAAGAAGGGACTTATTGAATTCTTCCCGATTAGAGAATTTGCATTCCTTTAAAAGCTTTATCAGCCTTTTACTTCTTCTAATGTAGAAAAGAGGTGATTCACTATCAGTATAATAAAAATAGACAAGAGAGTTATTAGCTCCACTCAACCTAATTTTAAGTGACTGAAATGAAATATTTTGATCTTGAAATTGTAACGACTCACTTTCAAATGAGACATCCTCACTTCCAAGAAATTTATTTTCAGATTCATGATATTTGATTGCATTGAAATTATTCATGCCCCCTATTATAGCGAGAGGGCATGAACTAAACAATCATGTTAAGGAACTAATTTAAAGAAAAGAAAAAGAGTTCTTTGCTTGGAAGAGAAATTATTATCACTCACGAGAATAATTGTACGAGAGCCATCTTTTAACTTTGGGCCCCACGCAATCCCTTCAATATTATCAAGCTTCGTTGGAATTGTTTCTAAATCTAAAAGGAGAGATTTCTTAAGAGGTACCACTTTACTTTTCTTTAGTGACTCTACCATCTTTATATTTTTCTTAGCATCAAGCTCACTTAAATAAAGTCGAATCACATTTTTATAATTGTTTTTTAAAAAGGCCCTTTCTACTACGATTACTTGATTTTTTTCATAATACAAAAGATCAACAACCCCATTATTTCCCTTTGCTTCTGGAAATTTCCAAGGGTTTGGCAATTGAGAAGCAAGATAAGGATATTCGGCCACAGGCTTTGAGCGATTGTATTCGACGATGCGAACAATTCCATCTTCTTTATCTAATAGCTCTCCATCTTGGACAAGAGGCTCTTCATTGATTGTAAAAACTCGGCTTTGATCATCGGATGCAGCGAGGGACTCAAGACTTAGATTAAAACGAACTCCACGGTTTCGAAGTCCTCTTTTTGGGGGAAGAAATTTAACTGGGACAGTCCACGTCTTAACAAATTCTCCATTTAACTTGTACTCACTTAAAGCTGGATCAATCTTTTTTTCAAATCGATGATCCCCTTCAGAAGAGATAAGAAGGTTTCCATTGCCAAGTAAAGTAATCCCTTCAAAATCAATACTTCCCTTTTCATAGCTTTTTCCATCTTGGGCCTTAAGTTCAATCCATTTTTTGGGAGTTACGAATAAAGAACGATCCTTCTCTTTTATTTCTAGAGAAAAGTAGCGAGCAACACCATGATCGGCACGATCATCACTTATGGCATACCATGTAGATTCATCGGCCTTTACGATTCCTGAAATTCCTCCAAATTTTAATCCATTCAATATCTTTGATGAATCAAATGATTGCTCACCGATAAATTGAAGTTTTGGTACTGAATAAGAACTTAAAGAGGATATAAGTGAAATGAGGACAATAATAGATTTCAAAACAAGATCTCCCAATTTTATTGAACTGAGACCAAGTATATAGAAGAAGCTACTCAAGTGCTTATTATTTTCTCATTTTGATAATTATTTCACTTCTCGTGTTCATCACTATCAACAAGAAGATCCGAAGCGACATCAGAAACTTCAATTTGAAGGTCGTGATCATCATAAGTAAGAGGAACTTGCTTGATATTCGAGTGAATTAATTGTTTCAGCTTTTTAATTGAAATCAACTTTTCGTGATCTCTTCTCCAAATAGCAAAGAGCTTCACTTTGAGAGGTTCATCCAGATCAATCTTGGCAAGACCTTGATAATAATCCTCGAGAGGGTTTTCTGCCATGACCATAACACATCGACTTCTTAAACAGAGTTTTTTGATGTAGTCGTTATGATCACTATAAATAATTTCACGAGGAGCACATCCATTAAGTCTTAAGTAGTCTTCAATAATTTTGTTGGTAAGACTATCTTCAAAACTCTTTGCAAAAGGAATGTTATTAATGATCTCTTTTGGGTCTTTGAATTTTTCAAGAAGCTCTTCGGAGCAATAAAAACTCACTTCAAATGAACCAATTTCTTTAGACTCAAGTCTCTTTCTATTAGGCTCTTTTACTGAAATTCCCCAATCAATATGAGAGTTCAGTATATTTTCTACTAAGATATCGTGCTCGGCCTGTCTTGATGTATTAACAACTCCAAAGGGAGTGAATAAGTCCCAGTACTGTGAGGTAAACTCTAAGGAGATATCAGAAGAGATGGTATCTTCAATTCCAACAGAAACGGGATAGCCACCAATATCATCTGTGAGAAAGTCGTCTAGAAGTTTAGAACCTGCTTCAAAAACTTGCTTTGTTCTAACAAAGAGCTTTTTTCCCTCATCAGTTAGACTCATTCCCCTAGAGGTTCTATTAAAGAGCTCTTTTTCAAGAAAGTGTTCAAGCTTTTTAAGCTGCTCGCTGATTGTAGAGGAAGCAACGCCTAGACCTTCAGCAGCGGCCCTAAGTGATCGAGATCTCGCTACTTCATGAAAGCAGTATAAATGATTCCAATTGACTTCTTTTAATCTTTTTTCTCGTGCCATAGGAAAAAGTGTACTCTTTTGAGCCTAAGTTGAACATTATTTCGAACGCAGCGTTCGTAATTTCCTAACACTATTTTAGATCTATTGCTGAATCAAATCAAGGATCGATTTAAAAAGTAGTCCTACTAAAACGAAGTTGAAGATAATTTTAACGACTTTCTCATTTCCCTTAATAACAAGGCCACTTCCGATGTGATTTCCGAACATGGAAGCAACAATGGCGACAATCGCAACTTTCCAGAGAATGAGCCCCTTCGCTAGAAAGATAACGAAGGCCGTTATATTCGAAGTGAAATTCACAACTCGAGCGTTGGGAGATGCTTCCACCATATTCATGTTCATGAAGAAGACGAGGGCAATAATCAGAAATGTTCCCGTCCCAGGGCCAAAGAATCCATCATAACAGCCTATAATAAGCCCTATGAGACTAGAGCGAAGGATCATTTGCTTAGCACTAAGTGCTTCAACTTCGGCATCAGATTTCTTTTTAAGACTCTTTCCTTTGTACCAATTTAAAAAGAGAACAAAGGGAACCAATACAATAAGAAGATAAACCATTCGCTTAGAGTCAAGATGACGACTCAATTGAGTTCCAATACTTGAACCGATCAGACCTGTCACAATAGCATAAATCATGACTTTAAAATTGATAACACCATTTTTTAAGTAACGATAAATAGCAAGAGATCCCCCTGATGTACTCACACATTTATTAGTTCCAAGAATTAATTCACTGGGAACACCAAAAGCGAGGTAAGTGGGAATTGTAATCAGTCCTCCACCGCCTGCGACAGAGTCGACAAATCCAGCAAAGGCAACAAGACTAAAAAGAGCGCAATATTCTAAAAGAGTGAGTTCAAACATAGAGGGAGTATATCCCTCTCTTAAACTTTAATCTACTCTTTTAAGAGCTTCTCCATACTCTCAAATTTTAAAGGCTCTTTCTCATAGCCCATGATTTCTCTCAAGGTACTAAAATGATTAACCCCATTACTAAACTCAATATCTTCACCCGTGAATTGTCCTGGGTGCTCGTAGCCGGCCGCATGCGAGAGTTGTAGTAACTCTTTTCGAAGCTGCATGAGATAATTTGAAAAGTTCAAGGCCTTGCGCTCAACAGAAATACCTCCCTCAAGCCAAGCATTCTGAGTTGCGATCCCCGCAGGACAATGATCGGTGTGACACTTTTGAGCCTGAATGCAGCCAATACTCATCATTGCTTCTCGAGCAATATGGATAATGTCACACCCTAAAGTCATGGCAACAATTGAGCGATCGGGAAAACCTAGTTTCCCCGATCCAATCCATACGATTCTTTGACAGAGGTTTTTCTTTTGAAAGATCTGATACACTCTTGAAAACCCTATCTTAAAAGGCAAAGAAACGTGATCAGCAAAAGTTAGAGGAGCAGCGCCCGTACCTCCCTCTCCACCATCAATTGTAATAAAGTCCGGACCTTCATTTCTTTTTAGCATGAGATCACTTAACTCCTCCCAAAAATCTCCCTGACCAATAGCGGCCTTTATCCCAACGGGAAGACCAGTGGCCTTAGCAATTTTTTCAATAAAGTCGATGAGCTCATTTGGATTTGAAAATTCACTATGGGCATTAGGAGAAATGCAATCTTTACCAAGGGGAATTCCTCTAACACGAGCAATTTCTTTATTAACCTTTGTCCCTGGAAGAATCCCCCCTTTGCCTGGCTTTGCCCCCTGAGAGAGCTTTATTTCGATAGCTTTAATTTGAGGAATTTCTTGGCACCTTTTTACCATAGTATCAATACTAAAATTTCCTTCGAGATCGCGACAACCGAAGTAGCCCGTCCCAATCTGCCACATGATATCGGCTCCCTGAAGATGATAATCACTTACACTGCCCTCTCCTGTGTTGTGATAGCAGCCCCCAAGTTTAGCGCCAAGATTAAGAGAACTAATCGCCTTCTTTCCAAGAGAGCCATAAGACATTCCGGAGATATTAATAATAGACTTCGGTCTAAACTTCTTTTCTCGATTATTAAACTCTCCCATAACCTTCAAACAGGGAATCCCTGTTTTGTTATCTTTTAAATAAAAGGCCTTCTCGCTTGGATAGGGAATCCCTGCATTTTTAATAATGGGATAACCAATAGAGTAAATGACTTCACTCGTACCAAAGCCGAAAGTACTATTTTTATTTTCTGCAGAAGAATAAATCCACTCTCTTTCTGATCGATTAAAAGGCTGCTCTTCTTTATCATTGGCAACCCAATACTGGCGCATCTCTGGTCCAACCATAGTAAGAAGATAACGAAGATGACCAACGATGGGAAAGTTGTGCAAAATTGCATATTTCTTTTGAATGAAGACATCATGAATAAACAAGAGAATAAAGAAAAGAAATAGTCCGATGACACTCGCTTCGATAGGATTTTGATCTATCCAACTCAGTAAAGAATTCATATTTCACCTCTTGATCATCATTAATTTTATCACGATGAGAGAAAAGAATTGTTCAAGGATAGAAAATTAAGTTAATTTAAAGTCTACCTCGATAGACCAAGGAATTACTCATGTCGCGCACTTTTACTTTAGAAGATCTTCAAGAATACGCTCTAAGCCATGGAGGTCAATGTCTTTCAAAAGAGTATGTCAGCACGACAACGTCCTACTTATGGAAGTGTAAAAATGGGCACAAATGGAAAGCGACGGCACTCGAGGTCTTAGGAAAAAAAAGTCAAAAAGGAACTTGGTGTCCTAAATGTAAGAATGAATCAAATTTAAATTTAAATCTCGATGATCTCTTATAAGTCTTCCATGAAAGTTGAGAAGATTAGACAATTTCCAACTTCTTTATAGTCAAAAACGGTTAACCAAGGGTGCTTATGGAAAACGATACTCTTGGCCCCTTCTCCACGGACAACAACTTTGAATTGTTCTTCATTAGATTTTTCTCTAAGCTTTTCAAAAAGTTTTTCAATTTCTTTTAAATGGCCAAACTCATAAACAAAGTAATAATCCGCAACAGGAAGATCAAAACTCTCGCTGACGATATCTTGTTGCTCTAAGGACTTATTTTCTAGATTGAGATCTTCATAGACATTATTGCCATCTTCAACTCGTTCATTGCAATACTCATAACCTATAAATTCAATCGTCTCACAAACTTGCTCACAGACAATTCCCATACGGCCATACGCGGCCCCTAAATCAATGACTGTTTCATTTTTTTCAATTTCTAGTTCATTGACAATTTCTTGTAGTTCACAATACGGTGTTTGAAGAATTGACGGACTCAATCCGACGTAGGTTTGATGATCATCGTGCATAGAACGCCCCCAAGATCGCTGATTTCCACTTGGAAATTTCTCTTTAGCTTCTGTTAGCATTTCTTGCTCGATCGATTGAACATTAAAATCAAATAGATTATCGATAATCGTAGAAACCTTCAGTTGGTTTGCATAGGTCATCTCTTGAAAGGAGAAAAGGGCTTCATTTTTTAGGAGTTCTCTTTTTTGCGCATTAGAAAGAGAAAGCTCACTAATGGCTTCATAATCTTCGATATCTTGTAATTTTAAGTGTTTCATAGTCTTCTCTCCCCCTCACCCTATCGTTTTTTACCCCTTTATACAAATTGGATGCAGATAATTGCGAACCCTTCGATAAATGGGCTATGATTGGAGAAATGAACAAATATTTATTATAGGAAAGAAATATGTCTAAAGGGAATTTAGGTACTAAGAATACACAACAACTTACACGCGAAGAGATGAAAGAACTTTTAAGTGCTGCGCGTGGAGAGGGAGAACTCGATCTTCTGATTACAAATGTTAAAATTCTTGATCTCGTTAACGGTGAATTAATTGATTCCTCTATTGCGATCAAAGGAAATCATATCGCAGGGACAGGAAAAGAGTACGATGATCAAAGAACAAAGAGGACAATTGATGCCAAGGGACAAATAGCCGTTCCAGGTTTTATTGATGGCCATCTTCATATTGAATCATCTCTTATGCATCCTTTTGAATTTGAAAGATTAACTCTTCCCCTAGGAACCACAACGGCTATTTGCGATCCCCATGAAATTACAAATGTCATGGGAGACAAAGGATTTAGTTGGTTTTTAAGATGTAGTGAACAAATGAAGCAAAATCTCTTTGTTCAAGTTAGCTCTTGTGTTCCAGCCCTTCCTGGCTTTGAAACAAATGGTGGAGAATTTAATTTAGAGAATATGGATGAATACAAAAAACATCCAAATACACTTGGTCTCGCTGAAATGATGAATTTTCCAGGAGTCATTTATGCTAATGATGATGTTCTCGATAAATTAGAGGCCTTTGATGAGTTGAATCTCGATGGTCATTGCCCTCTTTTAAGAGGAAAAGAACTTAATGCCTACATCGCTGCAGGAATTCAAAACTGTCATGAAACCGTTACGGCAGATGAAGGAAAAGAAAAGTTACAAAAAGGAATGAGTCTCATTATTAGAGAAGGTTCTGTTGCGAAGAACTTAAAAACACTTGCTCCACTTGTAACAGATTTCAATTCATCACAATGCCTTCTTTGTACTGACGATAGAAATCCATATGAAATTTTTAATGAAGGACACATTAATTATCTTATTAAGAAGATGATAAATGAACTTGGTGTAGAACCACATGTGGCCTATAGACTCTCATCTTTTTCTGCTGCCAAGCACTTTGGACTAAAGAGACTAGGACTAATCGCTCCTGGGAAAGTTGCCGATATCGTTCTTCTGAAAGATTTAAAAAATGTTGAAATCGATGATGTATTAAAAAGTGGAAAACTTGTTAGCGAGATGAACCTTCAAGGAGAGCTTTCTTCTAAGCTAGATTTTTCAAAGCCTCCAATTGAAAACACAATGAAACGCTCTGCCGTTCAAGCAAAAGAGCTTCACTATGAATTTGAAATTGGATCGAAATATAATGTGATGGAAATTGTTAAAGATGAAATCATCACAAACCACCTTAAGCTTGAATACACAAATGACCTTTTAAAAGATGATGTTAAAAAGATTGTTGTCGTTGAGAGATATGGAAAGAATTCACCTATCACAATTGGTCTTGTCAAAGGAAGTGGTCTGAAATCAGGAGCAATTTGTTCTAGTGTTGCTCATGATTCTCATAATATCATTTGTATTGGTGAGAACGATGAGGATATGGCCCTTGCTATCAATCAATTGATTGAACAAGGTGGCGGATTTTGCGTGAGTCAAAATAAAGAACTCAAGGCCAATTTAGCACTTCCAATTGCAGGTCTTCTCAGCTTACAAAGTGCTGAAGAAATCACTGAAGGACTTGTCTCACTAAAAAAAGCTTGTAAAGCACAAGGTGTTGAGCTTGATGAACCATTTATCCAAATGGCCTTCCTTGCTCTTCCAGTTATACCGACACTCAAAATCACAGACCAAGGTCTCATTGATGTCACTAAATTTGAATTTATCGATTTAAAAGTATCTGAATAAAAATGGAGTGAGATTTCTTCTCACTCCTTTCTTTTATTGTCTCTCATAAAGAATGTCGCTATCATAAATATATATTCTTGGGAGGGATAATGAAAAAATGGATTTTAATCTTAGTAACATTCTTTAGCTGTTCAACTCTTGCAGCAGACTGGTCAACAACTTCAATTAGCTATTTAAAGGGAAGTAACTTCTCTGAGCAATTTGGCTCAGATAATAATCAAACGGAATTAACATTTGAACACGCGAGTGGCTGGAGTTATGGAGATAACTTTTTTTGGTTTGAAGGAACTAATGCCGACTTTGACTCAAAACAAAAAGCACCCTCTCTCTACGGAGAATGGTCTCCTCGATTTTCTCTTGGAAAAATATTTGGTTTCTACAATAGAGATCGTCTCGTTCAAGATGTCCTCATTTCCAATACTCTTGAATTCGATACATCAAGAGCGGTTAAGCAACTCTACGGTCTTGGAGTTGATTTAAATTTTGCTGGTTTCCAATTTTTTCAAATAAATTTCTATGTTAGAAATGATCCAACAAGAACGGGATCTACATTTCAAACAACCATTGCTTATAAGAAGCAATTTGATTTTCATGAAAAGATAAGAATGACTTGGGGTGCTTATATCGATATCGTTCACGGAAAAGAAGGAACAAAATCAGATAGCACACTTGTGGAATCTCACTTTCACACTGCTCAACAAATTCTCCTCGATATTGGTCACTTCTTTGGAAAATCCAATTCATTTTATTCTGGTATGGAGTATCAATACTGGAATAGAAAGTACGGGACTCCAGTTTCAAGTGGTGGACAAGTTGAAAATAATCCAAAGTTCATGATTAAGTGGATTCTATAAGCTTTAGGCCCTTTTGGGCCTAAATTTTCTCTGCTATATTCCGATTAGCTAGCTGAAATAACACTCCTAATAGCTCGTAAAAGGAATAAACTTGAGATTGCCCGACAAAAGAAGTCACCTACTATTCATTGGATCTCTTCTTCTTACTCTTATATTCAATTCTTGTACTCAGCTTCAACAAGAAAGAAGTCCTTCTTCACTAGCAAGCGATTGTTTCAAGTTTATTTCAGACACCTTCAATCCCAAGTTCTATTTAAATGAAATGGAATACGCAAAATTCAAAAAAGAATTTATAAATATTCAAAAGCAAATTAATTCGAGATCTCAAAGAAACAAAGAGTTCACTAAAGTCAAAGAAATGATCGACAGTACTCTCAACTCTAAGGAAAAGCTTAGGTCAATTTTTAATCACCTGCTTGAGCTAGAACTTAAACCTTATTCTCAACAAGTTTCTTTACAAGTTAAAGAAGCCCTTAATCATATTCACTTTGTTGCCACAGATGGAGATTTATCTAAATATGATCTTCCCCCTGGAGTTTATGAAAAACTTTCTAAAAAGGAAAATAGAGCAACGGCCTTTTTAACATCAGAAGATGGAGAGCACCAAATTGTCCTCTATTTCAGTAAAGAGATTCTAGATTCACCTCTGGTCTACGTTATTCTCTTTCATGAAGTATTTCACGTTATTCAGCATGAAGCTTTTCAAGATGCCTTACTTAAAAAACCAAAAAGAGCACTCAATCATCTAGAAAGATATAACAATGATTTAGAGGTAAGTTATTTTCAAGAACAAGGAGCGATGGCCGCTGAATGGAAATACTTGCGTTCTATTCCTGAAGATTTGTGGGATGAAATGAGCCGAGAGCTTTTTGAGAATATGAAAGAAGAGAATCTGAAGTCCGTTTTTTTAAGTTACTTCGAGCCCATTGCACCTAATTATAGAGAATTTGTAAAAAGACAAAGGTTCAATGAGAGATACTCTAAAACTGATTATCTCAATTCTTACGGAAATAAATTTAGCCGCTATCACTTCCACTACTACATGAGAGGGGCCATGACCCTAACAGGGCTCCAACTCTATCTTTCTTATAAATGTCGAGATGAAGAGTTTATAAAAAACTCTCCATATATCGACACCTATTTATGCAAACCTTTTGCCTTTTGAGCGTTAAGAGAAATTGTGTATATAATCGTCTTTATAAGTTTCCCATTCCTTGATTGGAACGGAGAAAAAGCTAATCATTGGACGTTCATTTTTAACTAATTCCAAATAAGGAATACGAACAAGATCTCGATGTGTTCCTGCATTGAAATAGATATCGCCATCCTTTTCAAAATGGTTAGAAAGAAAAATCGTTGCATTATAAAGCTCTGAAAAGGGAGGAATCGCTCCGACTTCACAATCATCGAAAGTCATCTCCATTTCACTCTCACTCATCAATTCAATATGTCGTGTTCCTGTAGAATCTTTAAAAGACTCTGCATGAAATCGCTCATTTGCAGGAAGAACGAGAAGTCCTTTCTCCCCATCAATTCGACAAGCAAGAACTTTGGCCATTCTTCTTTGCGGACAGTGTACACTAGCGGCCGTCTCCAGTGCCGTTTCTGTCGGTTCATGAGACATATGTTTATAATGGTAATTATGTTCATTTAAATAAGTTTGAACTTTAATTGGTAGGCTCATAGACCCTCCTATTGAATTAGTGGTTCAATCATGGGAACAAAACGAACGGGTAGTAATTCCTTTTTACTAATCGTTCCATCTCTATTTTTAATAATAAGAAAAAGTACTTGTTCAATCTCACCAACTGGAAGAATCATCATTCCTCCTTTGGCCAATTGTTCAATCAGTTTAATAGGAATTTCTTTTGGTGCAGCTGTAACTATGATTTTATTAAAAGGAGCCTTCTCACTCCAGCCGTTATAGCCGTTTCCAATACGAATACTGATATTTCGAATACCAATACTTTGTAATTTATCATTTGCTCTTTGGGCCAGATCAGATAAGAGTTCAACACTGTAGACCTCTTTAGCAAGAACTCCTAAAATAGCGGCTTGATAACCTGAACCTGTGCCTATCTCAAGAACGCGATCGCTCTCTTTAATCTCTAAGGCCTCAGTCATATAAGCGACAATATAGGGCTGAGAAATCGTCTGTCCAAGACCTATGGGAAGAGGCGTATTATCGTAGGCATACTCTCGATACTGCTTAGGGATAAATTCGTGTCTTGGTATTCGCTCCATCGCCTCAAGAACTCTCTCATTATTTATTCCCTGGGCCTTGATATAGCGATCAACCATATTCATCCTCTCCTCCTTGTAGGAGTTGGCCATCGATAATGTGGAATACAAAAGAGAAAGGCCCACGAGATAAGCTTTCATACTCTCCTCCCTACTCTAATCATCTCATAGCAATCAGGAAGAATGTTCAAAGCTCTTTCAAAATCTATTGAGAATGTAGATTTTTAAGGAGGTTATAACTTTAAGATACTTTCGATTAAAGGACGCAGATTTTTTATTTTATCTGTATTAGAATTGGATTGAGCTTGAACCATCAAGCCGTTGTAAAGAGTCACAAGTAAAAATGCTTTTTTCTGAGCTTCAACTTCATCTAGAGATTCGATTAAATTGAGAGTCATATTTTTTTCCAAATTTAACTGAGACTCCATAGCTAATTCGAGAGCTTTCTTAGGAACACTACCCGAATCAACAATCGTCTTTATAGCAAAACATCCACGGTGATCATCTTCTAGATGGAAGTCATTAAAGAACTCCTCTATGTTATTCATACCAAGAGGCTTTTTAAGAAGAACTTCATTAAACAATTCGTATTGTCTTGCTAAGTAGTACTCAAGACACAAGAAATAGAGCTCTTCTTTGGAACCGAATTCGTTATAAAGACTTTTTTTGTTGAGTCCTGTCTCATCTTGAATTTTATTCAAGCTCATAGCGCTAAAGCCTTCCTGCCAAAAAAGGAACATAATTTTCTCTAGTGCTTCTTCACGAATATAAGATTTTGATCGACCCAAAACGATGCTCCCTTGGAGAATTAATTCTATCATATTTTACACCAATCGGTGAAAAAAGATGAGTAAATATGATCACATGGGCCGATAATTAAAGACAATAATTTTAATCTCTGAGATGACAAAGGTTCTTGAAAATTGAGAGGAGAAATTTTTAATGAGAACACTCATTACGATTGATTACGTCATTATTGGCGTCTACATCTTGTTAGTCTTCATCGCAGGAATGGCCCTAACAAAGAAGGCATCAGACTCTGTCGATAGCTTCTTTCTTGGTGGAAGGACAATGCCTTGGTGGCTTGTCGGAATCTCTATGGCCGCGACAAATTTTAGTATTGATACTCCCCTTGCTGTCAGTAAATTTGTGCAAAAAGAAGGAATCAGTGGCGTCTGGTTCATGTGGGCATCAGCTATCTCTGCACTGTTTGTCACATTTTTCTTTTCAAGACTATGGAGAAGAACAGGGGTTCTCACTGATGCTGAAGTCATTGAACAGCGCTATAGTGGTAAGGCCGCTGAATACCTAAGACTTTTTAAAGGACTCTACTTTGGAGTTATCTTCAATGCCTTTATCATTGGCTGGGTTTTTCTCTCACTCAATAAAGTTCTTACGGCCGTCACCGACCTCAATGTTGAAATGGCGATGATCGTGAGCGTTAGCGTTGTTTTCATCTACTCTATTTCAAGTGGCTTCTATGGCGTCGTCATGACAGACCTTTTTCAATACTTCATAGCCCTTATTGGTTCGGTTATCTTGGCCTACCTTTCAGTTGCGAAAGTTGGAGGTCTCGATCAATTGACAACATCACTAAGCTCAATGGGAAAAGAAAAAGCAGACCTTTTAAATTTCTTTCCAGACTTTGATAATTCGACACTCATGCCCTTTAGTGTGTTTCTCGTCTATATTCTTGTTCAATGGTGGGCCCATAAATATGCCGATGGTGGAGGAAAGCACATTCAAAGAATGCTTTCAGCAAAAGATGAAGAACATGCCTTCAAAGGAAGTGCTCTCTATACATCTCTTACCTATTGCTTTCAAATCTGGCCTTGGATAATCACAAGCCTTTGTGCCATTATTCTTTTAGGAGAATCAGGAGACCCTGAAATGGCCTATCCAAGAATGATGGGAGAAGTGTTGCCTCACGGCCTTTTTGGACTTGTTGTCGTTTGCTTGATTGGTGCATTCATGTCTACTATCGACACTCACCTCAATCTTGGGGCTTCCTATATCGTCAACGATATTTACAAGAGATTCATGGTTAAAGATCAGACACCAAAGCACTATGTCTTTGCTTCTCGCATCGTTATGCTATTACTTATGATTGTCTCTTATGCTATTTCAAAGAATATCGACAGTGTCGCTTCGACTTGGAAATTTCTCTTAACATTTGCAAGTGGTGCTGGACTCACATGGATTATTCGTTGGTTCTGGTGGAGAGCTAATGCTTGGACAGAGTTTTCAGGAATGATAGCCTCAGGTCTTTGCGCTACAGTGTTAAAGATTTATGCAAACGACATGATCTACACAGACAAGCTTCTCATCACAGTTGCCTTCTCAACTGTTGTCTGGGTAACAGTAACATTTCTAACGAGCGCAACAGATGATCAAGTACTAAAAGATTTCGTTTTAAAAGTAAGACCAGGATCAGCGGGTTGGAATAAGATCACAGAAAAGTTCAATTTACCAAAGGGCGAATTCATGAAAAAAAGTCTTATGATGTGGCTGCTTTCTCTATGTGCTTTCTTTGGTCTTAACTTTGGAATCGGTGCACTCTTATTAAAAGGAAAGCCACTGGCCTTTACTCTTTTAGGGCTATCTCTTAGTTCATTAATCGCAATTATTTATATTCATAAAACGGAGAAGGCCTAGCCTTCTTCGTTTAATCTTTAGTGAGAAACTTCTTTCGAAGCTTTGTCATAGCGCGAGAGATTACTTTTCTTGCATTTGCTGGAGCAATATTGAGATCCTTTGCAATCTCTTCGTATTCTAAATCTTTAAAGTAACGACCTTCGATGGCCTCACGCTCTCTGGAACTTAATGAACTTAAGTCTAATTCTTCTTTCGTATCTTGTTGTTCACCATGATTATTTTCATCGAATTCTATCACCTCTACTTTTTTCTTTTTACAGAAGTCGTAGAGTTCACTTCTGGCAATAGTAAAAACCCACTTAGAAACAGCATAGTCTGAATTGTAATTATTTCTTTGCTTATGAAATTTTAAAAAGACATTTTGAAAGACTTCATCAACGGCATTTTGACTAGCAAGCCTCTTTCCAAGGTAGGCATAAACTTTTTGATGAAAACGAGAATAGAGAACATCAAAAGCCTCACTTTCACCTAATTTATACTTCGCCATAAGCTCTTCATCTGAGAGCATAGAAAAAGGATTCATTCATTTACCTTAAAAAGAATTTCGCAATAATTCTTTGAATCCAACTTCCATAGGGAGGATGTAGTAATAATGTTGAAGTAAAAAAACGATTTGCCTTAAGAACAGTCTTAGCGTGAGAAAAAGTTAGAAACCCTTCTCTTCCATGATAATGACCCATGCCCGAAGGACCAATTCCTCCAAAAGGAGCATCATCAGCTGCCACGTGCATAACTGTATCATTAATGGCAACCCCCCCGGAATGAATCTCTTTTAAAACTCTTTCCTTAACTTTGCCATCGTTTGAAATGAGGTAGCAAGCTAGTGGTCTTGGTCTATTTTGAACAAATTGAATGGCCTCATCTACTGATTCATATTCAATGATAGGTAATAGCGGACCAAAAATCTCATCCGTCATAACTTTTGATTCAAGTGAAGGATTTAAAATGAGCTTAGGACCCATTTTACGATTTCTCTCATCGTTTAGAGATTCTAAGCATTCAATAACCTCTCCCCCGTCTCTTTGTGCTTGTACAAGCCAGTTTCGAATTCTATCAAAATGAGAGGGGCTGATAACTGAAGTGTAATCACTCGGATTATCGCGATACATTTGCTCTATCTTTTTTTGATAGCTCTTAGCAAAATGATAGGCCTGTCCTTTTTTTACGAGAACATAGTCAGGAGCAACGCAAATTTGTCCGCAATTTAAACTCTTTCCATAAGAAAGTCTTGATACCGCAAAATCAATATCAACGCTAGAGTCGACAATGACGGGGGACTTTCCACCAAGTTCAAGTGTAACAGGTGTTAAGTTCTCACTACAGGCCTTCATCACATACTTTCCGACCTGAGTTGAACCAGTAAAGAGTAAGTGATCAAGCGGGAGATTTGTGAGGGCCTGGGCCATAGGAGCATCCCCACCAAAGAAGATGACCTCATCGCTTGTAAAATACTTTGGAACAATTTCTTCTAAAAGCTGCGTTAAAGAAGTTGAAAGCTCAGACATCTTAATCATCGCTCTATTTCCAGCAGCAAGGGCAAAAGAAAGTGGGCCAAAAGAGAGCATTAACGGAAAGTTCCAAGGAACAATAATTCCAATAATCCCTTTTGGTTGATAATGAACGTGCACACGTGATGGAAGAATTGAAAGACCACTATGACGGCTCTCTTTTTTCATCCACTTCTTTGTGTTCTTCAAACAGTAATTTATATTATTAATAACAGGTAAGATATCACCAAAGAGTGAATCATATTCACTACGATGGTTAAAGTCTTCGCTCATGGCCTTTGTTAGGGCCTCTTTATTTTCAAGAATAAGCTTCTTTAATCGTTTTAAACGATCTCTTCTCAACTCAAGTGAAGGAAAAGGCTCTTTTAAAAATGAGTCTCTTTGACTTGAAAATACCTCTTGAAGCTCATGAGCGTTATTAATCATGAATCTAGTCCTCTAGTGTAATAGGTGCCTGCTCTAATTTTGGTCCGAAAGTCATGAAATGACAAAAGGCCATAAACATTATTGAGGCAATTATACTATATGAACTACTAACACTAGGGTTATAAATTCCATGAAAGAGGTTTAAGTACAAATGACCAAAAAAACCAATACAACTTGAAGTAGCGACGACCCAAATTGGCAGTGTCTTCTTGAGAAGGACACCAAAAACAATGGGTGCAACACTGGCAGCGGCAAGAGCATAGACACCCTTTTGCGCGAAGAGACCAACAAATTGTGGTGGAGACCATGCAAGAGAAAAAGCCACAAGTCCAATCACAACGAGAACAAGACGAGATAGCCATAGACCGTGTTTTTCACTGGTGATTTTATTACCAGCAAGGGGTCTGTAAATATCATTAACAACCATACTTGATAGGGCAACAAGAATACCATCTAAAGTACTAAGACCTGCGGCAAGAAGACCTAGAGTGACAAAGGTAAGAAAATACTTCCCCCAAGAAGTTCCTGAGAATTCATTAATAATGTATTCACTAACCACAGCATCTTGTTTAATAGCAGCAAGACCAGAGAGCTTAGCATAGAAGCCAATAAAGAGCATTAAGCTAAAAACAACTCCAACGATAATAGTCGTTGAGATAAATTTTGTAATATCTTTATCATCTTTAAGATAAAGAATTTTTGTAAAGATATGAGGCTGTAACATCAATGCAAAACTTATGATAAAGCTTGATCCAAAGACTGAGAAGAAATCGTAATACAAATTACTTTCCGTATTAAATGGTAATGCAAAGTTAGGACCTACCGTTTGAAGACTCTCAAAAAATCCACCATCGAAATATTTAATGCCATGGAAAAAGAGAAAAAGGCTAATGAATACCATCATTAAACCCTGAAAGCTGTTTGTATAGGCATGAGCATATGTTCCACCCATTAAAACATAACTAAAGACGAAAACCAGAGAAATCACTAAGGCCATCTTTTGCGAGACAGGAAAAATAGAGCTCATTAAAATTGAACATCCAACTAAAATAAGGACAACAAACGTGACGCTTAAAAGATTAATTCCAGCGAAAAAGAGGGAAAGCTTACGAGAGCCATAGCGATGAAAAATCCAATCAGGAATAGTCAGGGCGCCCGTCTTATCTCCATGGCGGCGAAATCCTTTTGTTAAAAGAAGAAACGCCGTCAAAATACCAAGAGAAGCACCTACACCATAGTGAAGATATGCTGAAAAGCCGTGGTTATAAACAAAGCCAGGATTAATAACAAATGTCGCCGTTGAGGAGATTGAGGCGGCCATCGTGATTCCGACTAAGAGTGGGCTCATGTCTTTATTTCCAATTGAAAAAGACTTGAGACCTTTTGTTCGCTTCATTCCAATAAATGAAAACCAAAAAGTCACCGCGACAAAAAGTGCGGTTAATGCGTACTTAAAAAACTCTGCATTCATGTGTGTTAAACTCCATTCCCAATGTTCAAGAGTTTTTATCGTAAAACACTCAAAGCTACTAGAAGCATGCCGTTAAATCTGAGTTTTCCCAATCCAAATACGGACACTTAACGCATGTCTAAAAAAGGAAAATCCCCCCCTACGCAGCACACAAAAACAAAAACACCACCATTTCCACAAATTAATGCTACAATTTCCCTGTTCAAGGATGACGTATGATTGAAAATAGTGACTCGCAATTTTTTCTTGATAAAGAAAGATTTCTCGAAGAAGTTCTCGATTGCCTACCCTTTTATATTTTTTGGAAAGATAAAAACTCTCGCTACCTCGGCTGTAATAAAAACTTCGCCATGGTTGCAGGACTGAATTGCCCTTCTGAAATTATTGGGCTTAGTGACTTCGACCTTCCATGGGTTGATATGGCCGAACATTTTCAGGCCTACGATAAAAAAGTCATGGAATCAGGTGAAAACGAAATTGCGATTCGTGAAACACAACTTCAAAGTGATGGCCTCGTTCACTGGCTAGAAACCAATAAAATGCCAATGAAAAACTCGAAAGGTGAAGTCATTGGTCTACTGGGAGCATTCAAAGACATCACAGAACAAGTTCTTCTTGAAGAAGAAAATATAAAGAAAGAGAAGCTCGATCTGGTTGCTCAATTGGCCGGTAGCATTGCACACGACTTTAACAACTCTCTCTCTGTCCTCTCGGGACTCTTAGTCCTATCCCAAAGAAGAATTGATAATAAGGACTTCCTAGAAAAGACATTCAAAAAAATGTCCACAGCGATTAATAGTTCTAAAAATATTGCCAATAAATTTATTTCCTTCACAAAGGAAGAACAAAAATTTCTCTCGGTCATGGACCTTGAGCACTTTTTTGAAGAGCATCTTCCCCTTCTTTCGACGAGCTCTGGAATGAGAATTAAACTCAACTACATCGATAGCTCTCCAAAAGTTCTCTTTGATGAAGGTCTGTTTTTTCAACTCATCAATAATATTATTATTAATGCTCACCAAGCAAAAATTGAAGAGCCAAACTTTACAATTGAAATTTCTAAAACAAAACTTGAATCAAGAAAGAATCAAGAATTTGCCTGCATTAAGATGACTGATTATGCAGGAGGAATTCCAGAAAATATTCTCCCTAATATTTTCAACCCCTATTTCACAACAAAGGACAATGGTACTGGTCTAGGATTAGCCAGTTGTAAGAAGATTCTCTCTATGCAAGATGGAATGATCGAAGTGCAAACCAATCTTGGAGTTGGAACGACTTTTATCATTCACATACCAATTGCTGATCAGAAAATGGAAGAGAGTTTCATTAAGTTCACAAAAGATGTTGTAAAAGGACGAGGAACAATTGTTCTCATCGAAGACGAAGATGGGCTTAGAAGTGTTAATGTTGATCTGATTAACAGCTTAGGATACGATGTCATCGACTTTCCAAGTGTTGAGAGCTTCATTGAGTCGGAAATGGAATTTGAAGATATTCAAGCAATCGTTACTGACTTTCATTTTGAAGGATCAAATTATAATGGTCACGATCTTTTAAAATTTGCCAAGAATAATGAATCCAGTATTCCCGTTATTCTTGTAAGTGGATTTATTAAAAAGATTGGGGCCTTAGAAGAGTTTGATTTTGCTCTTCCAAAGCCATTAGAAATTCAAAAATTATCACAGGTACTCTCTAAATTTATCTCTAAACCTTCGGCAGTTTTATAGCTGAACTTTTGAGAGATAATATTTGTAATCACCAGGGAAAATTGTAACTCCCCCTTTGTCTACTTCATAAACTTTTTCAGCAAGTTCATGAAGAAAGTGTCTATCGTGACTTACAAAGAGAACTGTTCCTTCATAGCGCTTAAGAGCATCCAATAGAACCTCTCTCGATTTAATATCTAAGTGGTTTGTCGGCTCATCTAGAATCAGAAGGTTGTTATTTTGAGAAAGAAGGACGGCCATAACAAGTCTCGATTTCTCTCCACCGGAAAGATACTTAACTTTCTTCTTAACATCATCCCCTTTAAAGAGAAATGCAGCCAGCAAGTTTCTAATATAACCATCAGATGCTTGTGACAGAACGGCACGAACCTCATCAAAGACAGAACTTTCAGGGTCGAGAACTTCAAGAGAGTATTGGCTGAAGTATCCTAATTTAATACTTGGTCCAACTTTCACTTCTCCGCTCGTCGGTTCCGTTTGACCACTTATACATTTTAATAAAGTCGACTTACCAGCGCCATTGACACCGACAATAGCTACTTTTTCTTGTCTCTTTACAAGTGTTGTTAGGTTTTCAAAAACATTAACATGTTCACCTTTGGAATTTTCCCAAGACTTAGAAAGATCTTTTAAAACGATAACATCATCCCCACCTCTTGGCGGAACAGGAAATTGAAAGCTAATCGTCTCTTCCTCTGGTGGAACTTCAATACGATCAATTTTCTCTAATTTCTTAACACGAGATTGAACTTGGGCAGCATGAGAGGCCCTCGCTTTAAACTTTGCGATAAATTCCTCTTCTTTAGCTAACATATCTTTTTGTCTTTGTGCTTCCGCCTTTAACTGAGTCAGACGAAGCTCTCTTTCTTGAAGATAGTAATCATAGTTTCCAGAGTAAACAGTTGCTCTACCATGAGCAATTTCAATCGTTTTTTTACAAACATTATTCATGAAATCCCTATCGTGGGTCGTCATGAAAATAGCTCCAGGATAAACTTTCAACCACTCTTCAAGCCATAGTATTGTTTCCATATCGAGATAGTTGGTAGGCTCATCCATTAGAATGAGATCTGGCTGCATAACAAGAACTTTCGCTAAAGCAATTCTCATCTTCCAACCACCACTGAAATCTTCAACTTTTTTCTGGTGATCAACAGGAAGAATACCGAGACCTGTTAGAATTTCTTCCGCTCTATTTTCCAGGTCATATCCACCACGCTTTTCAAACTCACTTTGAACATCACCCATTCTCATGAGAATGTCATTCATCTCATCGTCCGAATACTTTTCGTAGTCATTCATCATTTCTTGGAATTCATCAAGTTGAACTTGAAGTTCTTTAACTTTTGCATCCCCTTCCATAACTTCTTGCAAAGCAGTCTTACCGGCCATTTCTCCTACTTTTTGAGAAAAATAGGCCCATCTCAATTTATCAGGAAAGCTAATTTGCCCCTCTGTGGGTTGATCTTCACCGATGATCATACGAAAGAGAGTTGTTTTTCCGGCACCATTTGGACCAACAAGACCAACTTTCTCTCCAGGGTTGATCTGGAAACTAACAGAAGAATAAAGGCTCTCGCCCCCTAGAATCTTAGAGACATTTGAAATACTAAGCATGAATAACCTCGAAATTGTTTCGCTTATTCTAACAAAGTCTGCGCAAGCTTGCACACTACTTGTTAATTTTTCGAGGTTTTATTTTAAAAAGATATTTATTTAGGAAGTTCAAGAATCGGAAGGTCAAAGGGTTTAAATTATCCTTTAACTGATTGCAATGACGATGGGTAATTTGAATATTAGACCAATTATCCTTGCCTCCTTTAGAAAGGGGGACAATATGATCAACAGAAGAGTCCTTATAGGCCTCAATAACCTCTCCACAAAGAGCACAGGTCTTTGTTTTCACCCAAAGCTGCCATCTGCGATTTAGACGGCATGATTTCTTAAACTCTTCATGTTCAGATCGATCATCCATTAGCTCTTCCCTAATAATAATTTAAATTATACCCTAAATTCTATGTGGTACATATACATGATTCGAACGACAAAAAATAAACTCTACACAGGAATAACAACTGATGTATTGAGGCGATTTAATGAGCATAAATCGGGAAAAAAAGGTGCGCGTTTTTTTCGTTCAAACACACCTAAAGAAATCGTCTATGTGGAAGAATCAGAAAATAGAAGTTCGGCTTCAAAAAGAGAATACGAAATTAAAACTTTTACTAAATCTCAAAAAGAGAGACTCGTAAAGTCAGAGCTCAATCTAGTTGAGCTCTTTCAATAACGTTCTTAATTGACCTTTAAATTTATTATTCCACTCATGAAATGGAACATGAATGACCTTTAAGCCTTTTGCTTTAAGAAGGTCTTCTTTCATTTGCTCCATTGGTCTTGGGATATACTCTCCCGCCTTATTCATAAAATAGTGAGTTGGTCCATCAACTTCAACAACTAAGTGGTGCTCAGGAATAAAAATATCAATATGGCCCAACAAGTCCTGATCAAAGTGTTCACGAAGAACTGCGGAACTAATCTCATTTCGAATAAAGCTTTCCACGTTCTTTTGAAAATTAGAAATTTTGAAATCAGAATGATTTTCAAAGTAGTTCTTATCTTTGCGAACAATATTTGGCAGCCCTTTATTTGATAATTCGATACCATAAACATTTTGCATGTAAGATTTCGTTAAATAGAGCGAGTGAATCACTTTTATATCTTCGTGATCAATATTAGCTTCACCCCAATTAACACGATTCCATACGGACTCAACACACTCAGGACATTTATCTTTGATCGCCTGAAGATAAGGAACAATGTAAGAGAGTTCAATTTCTTGCAAATCATCGATGAGATAAGGATGAAGAGTTTTCGCTAATTTTGTCCCCAGTTCTTTATCGAAAGATGAGATACTAAAAACAAATTTTGAGATTTCCTGTCCTTGTAACTCAGGAGCTCTTCTCTCTATTTCAGCGGCGATTTTTTCTAACGTCTTTTTCTCTGGCAGTAGACCATCCCCTTTTAAATCAGAAAGGATATAAGAGAGAGTGTCATTGTTTATAACTTCTAAGTAAGGAGATAAGTTTTCAAGATTATCAAGTTTATGCACATTTGTTGAAGTTGAAGGCATTTTCTTTAATATCTCAACCACTGTTCGCATTTGTTCAGGAGTTACTACGTCTTTAAAGTCATTGAGTCGTAAAAAGAAGCGATTGGCCGCTTCAGGATTCAGAGTTCCATAACGACTAACGAGGAGTCCCTTTCCAACAAGATTATTAACTCTGAGAGATTTAGAAAAATCTTTCTTTACTATCTTAGCAAGTGCTCTTGCATAGACTTTATCTTTTCTTTCATCACCCCAAAATTTTTGAACAGCATAGTCTACTTCCTCTTCACTTCCCGATGTAATCTCAGAAAGAATGAGTGATCTATTTTTATTAGTAATAGGTTCTTCTAAAAGACTTGCAAGTTTTCCAACTCCGCCCTCTTGTTCCGAGCTAGCGCCCATAAGATTTAGAGCAATGTTATAAGACTCAATTAATTTATCAGAAGGATTTTCATCGGCACGAAATTTCGATTTAAATATTTCTTTCTGAGCATCTGTTACTTCATAAGAGGATCTCGTTCCATGCATTGCAATTGCGATATTACGAGCAATGTGATCATTTGCAATGAGATGTTGATCAAAATCTTTTGCAGTTAAAAGATATTCAACAAACTTCTTATCAACCATATGAAAGTACTTTCTTGCAATCATACTCATCATATTAAGCTCTTCTTCACTATTAATCTCTAAATGATCAACAATGGCCAAAAGAACGCTATTAAGTGCTTCCCCTTTGTTTTCGGCATGGTCGAGAACGAGATAATTAAGTGAACTAAAGACGTTAGGAAGTATATTATCTTGAGAACTCGATTCTATAAAATAAATTAATCGCTTTGTCAGACCCTGAATAAAGCTATTGGTCATATCTATATTTATATTTTTAAGAGATCGAGTTGTTGAATGAAGCGAAAGAAATGAAGCCTCTGCAATAAAGCTCTCTGCCTTTTGCGCCATAATTTCTTTAACAAAGTCTTCAATATTGCCATTATAGAAGCGAGAAGCTCCTTTTAAAATAATACTAAAATCATGAATCGTTGAATTATCAACAGCAAGATAGACAGCTTGATCAAGCTTCGTCTGCGTTTGTTTAGATGCTTCATAACCAAGTTCAGCTAGATCAAAGAGAAGATGTCCTATTTCATCAGTTTTTAAATTAAAAATCTCCTGAAAGACTTCACTATCAACGAGACTATTTTGCTCTTCTGTTAACTTTTGCTTTAAGGAAATTCCTAAATGAGAAAGAGCTTCCTCAATACGGTATTGGTGGCGAAAGGCTTCCGCTGCATTAAAGCACTGATTCTTTCTCTTCTCTTTTTTTCTTTTAAGTGATTTCTTCTGCGCCTCTCTGCCAAAATCAGTGGCCTTTCTACGTTTACCTGCATAAGCATATTGAGTAGAGAAAACAAGTGTGGCAATGAGAAGTGATGCCTTCAAAGACATGAGCGATCCTTTTACAAAATTACTTATCTCTTTGAATTTATACGATTACGGGTCTCAAAATAAGAGACTTTGAAGGATTTCCATAGGCCGATCAATAAATTGACACAAGATTCTAGACTTCTTCCCAGGGAGTATTTTCGAGGTAAATCCTCAACATTGTTGGGTTTTTAAACTTCTTTCGAATCAAAGTTTGCTTTTGCCCCAAACAAATTCCTTTGATAATAGATGGCTGTTTGGCGTATTTCTTTTTCCCACCAACAAGATAATAAAGTAGCTGACACATATGAATAACATCATCCTGGATGGCACCTCTGCGCTGATGAAAAACATCAATGAGCTTAATCTCATACTTCAGCCCCGACTTTTGAATGATGATATTCTCTTCGTGCACATCTCCATGTACTTCTTTTTTCAAGTGAATTTCCTCTACCGCTTTTACCACTGCATAGAGAATGTGAAGTGCTTGGTAAAAAGGCAGACCTTTCTTATAGTAGAGATCCATGTATTGGCAAAGGGTAGACCCTTCAACAAATTCAGAAAGAAGATAAGTTACTTCTTGTCCATTATAGATCATCGACTCTTTAGAAACGTACTTAATGAGTGAGTTACAGCTACTAAGTTTGTGTAGCTTTTTAGCATAGGACTGTATCTTTCTTTTATTCCAATCATGGCTTGGATAGAAAAACTTTGCAGCACGTTCAATACCCGTTCCCAATTCTCGTACGAGATAAACCTCGCCCTCTAGTCCACCACCTAAACGTTGAACAATTTCGTATTTCTTAGAGAGAATTTTTCCTTCGGGAAAGTTGAAGTCCATAGTTAATCCACTTAGCTTTTTCCTAACTGATTAGGCAAATAAAACGATTTATCTTTAATTTAAATTTCGTAGAAAATATGGGTGAAACAAAGGAGTTTCCCATGACTACAAAACTATTTTTAATTGCTACTTTTCTTATCGTCATTTCAGGTAATTTTGTTACAAAGACTTTAGCTGATACGTCTTTCAATAGTGAACCTACGATCAATACAGAAGTTACTACAGAAACGGCAAAAGAAGAAACAGAAGAGGAAAAAAAGAAAAAGAAAAAAGAGCAAGAACAAGAGAGCTCAATCTCTACTTCTGATGCCTTTACTCTTTCTTCTGAGGATATCGACTCGTCTGAAGAGTCTTCGCCACTTGAAGAAAGTGACGATTCTGAAGTCTCTGATTTCTAGAAAAGAGTCGTTCTTTGGGCAGGATGAAGAACCCAAAGTTGATAAATGGCCCTAGTCGCAGCGAGATGCAGTCTCTTTCTCGCCCTAGGGCCTTCTGGATAATTCTCTCTATCTGCATCTGGTATAATCACATAATCAAATTCTAAACCTCTAATCTGATCTACCGTCGTAATATCGACACCTGGTTTAAAACTAAAATCAGCATTCTCGACAAGCCTAACTTGAGAAAGAGAGTCAAGCTCTTGATATAGAGCTCGCGCTGTTTCTTTCTTGTTACAAATTATTGCCACAGAAGCTCTCGACTCTCGTTTAATGAGATCATCAAGAGATTTTGAAAGAACGATGGCCGCATGACCAAGGTGTTGTACTTGCGTTTTAATAACTGGAGCACCTGATTTATTAGATTGGGGTTTCTCACTTGGAGCAAGCGGCCCTAGCACTGTATGAGCAAAGTCTACAATTTCACGCGGAGAGCGATACGAGACATTTAACTTTGTAATTCCTGAGTGATCATCAATACCAAGATTTGTCAGAACATTTTCCCAAGATTGAAAGCTCATAGTCGGATCAATCTGTTGAACAGCATCACCTGCCACAGTGAATGTTCCCTTATCAGTAATGATCTTAGAAAGAACTTGTAATTCAACTGCACTTAATTCTTGCGCTTCATCTAAAAAGAGATGCTTGAAAGGACGCATTGTTCTTTGATTTATTAGAGAACCTCTTTTAAGGTCGATACACTTTAACAAGAGCGCCACATCTTCTCTATCGAGATAGCTGCGATCTTTTGTTTTCCCATCGACTTCTCTTTCATAGTACTCTCTATCTTCATCAAGTTTAGAAAGTTGTCTCTGAGTGTACTCCTTAAGCTCTTCAATCATCCTTTTTGTTATTTTTCCTTCAGAGTTCTTGAGAAGATATTCATAGAGAAAAGTTGAACTTAAAAAGTTGAAATAATAGTTCTTGATATCAAAGGCCTTATCAAGAATACTCTTAGCATTCAATTTAGCAATAGGATCATTCAGTTCGAAAACAGCAATCTTAGCATCATCTAGAGCGTCCATTGGCTTCTTATTGAAGTCCACATCCACTCCATACTTGCGCATCTTTTCAGAAAGTTTTTTATTCTCATTTTTCACATACTCCTTCATTGCTTGCAATAGAAGTGGATTTCTCTTTATGAGAGAAACAGATAAAAGAGTATTGTCATGAATTTTCTTAGTTAAATTCTTTATATTTTGAAATAGTAATTGTGATAAAAGATCCTCAATCGTTTTCACTTTAACTTTTTCGAGTCCTATCTTATCAAGAAGAGACTTAGAGAGACGAATCAGACCTTCATTAGGAACGAGCACGGCAGCTTCATTGGGATAGAACGCCTTCTTCTCAACCAAACGAGCAATTCTAAAGAGAGAGACTGTGGTCTTTCCACTTCCTGCTCCACCAATAATAAGAAGAGGACTTTTTGCATCCTTATTAACAATTTCAAACTGAGTTTTATCAAGCAGTGAAATAACATCGGGAGAATCAAAGTCGGTCATCCCTGTTCCAAAGCTTAGGTCCTGGTAAGAACTTCCCTCTCCACCAGAAAGTACGATCTGACTGGCCTGTAAAGTACACCAATTTTTGTCTTTTAAAAGATAACTCTCCCCGTCTCGATCGATTCGATAAAGTTTACCATCGACAATCGTAATCACAGATTTTTGAACGATCTCTCCTTCAATTGTTCGATTTTCGACATCGAAATCAAATTCATCCCCTTCATCAAATTGATAATACATCTTGGCCATTGGAGCTTGTTTCCAATCCAAAATTTTAAAGGGAATCGTCTTATGAAAGAAAGACTTATGTCCAATATAGATATCTTTCAATTTACCTTTTTGATTAATTTGCATATGACCAAAAAAGGGTGATGATATTTCAGGTAATTCAAGGGCCTTTGAAAATTTGCGTGCGAGATCATGTTGAGTATTCAATTGATCCATGATTCCAGGAAGGTCATCTGACTTACAATACTTTGCTTCTAAGCGCAGGGCCTCAATACTCTTTTCAATTTGTATAAGAGCATCGAAATTCATCGTTGGTATTGTCTTTATAAGTTCGACAACATTATCAAAATGTTTGGCGATTTTTGTTAAATAATCGAGAGTTTCCTTACTCGTTACAGCTTTCAATGGGGCTCCTCAAAAAAAATTGCCCCCACAGTATAGCGGTTATTTATGCGAGTAAACAGTCAAAAACGTGAGATAGGTTATATTTTTTTTAGGCATCTTTGACGATAATTCACTTAAATAGAAAACAAGGAAAAAAATAATGCAAGAACTAAGAGCAACGGCCTATGTCACAGAAAACTTAACTTTTGTTGAGCCAGAGGCCTCAGTTTTTAAAGTGTATGAAATGATGAAGAAAAACCAAATCCATCACGTTCCAGTAATCGCTAATGGTGATGCCATTGGTATTATCAGTGATCGAGACCTTCAATTTGTCACTGTTTGGGGAAATAATGACATGAGCTGTAAAGATATCATGACAAAAGATCCTCTATCAGTAGACACAAATACACCTGTAACTCTTATTGCCAAGCTCATGCTTGAAAAGAAAATCAACTCGATTCTTATTCACAATGAAAGTAAGAAAGTTGTTGGAATCTTCACAACAAGTGATGCTCTTAAATTGATCGGTGATCTTCACGTAGAAGAAGAGTAATCTTCCAACTTGATACATTCCCAAAAAAAAAGGCACTCAGTGAGTGCCTTTTTATTATTTACTTTGCTTTTAGTATGAGAATTTTAACCTTCTTTAGAAGTTGTTCACACTCATCTTGCTCGAGCCCATAAAGCATATGGCTTTCGCTTAGAACCTTCGGATTAGAAGGATTATTTTTATAAGATTGAATTCTATTGTTTAAGTTATTTCTAAGTGTTCTTAGTTTCTTTGGCGCCCATGACTCCAAGTCATCAAAATTTTTCTTCATGACATCTCTCCTTACAGAGAGCTTTGTACCATGGAAGAACTAGATTGTCTTACTGTTAAAAAATTTACTACGAAAGACTAAAATGGCGAGAATTCCAATAGTTACGTTAGCGATGGCCCCCGCGATGAAGATTCCCTCAACTTGATAGTACTGGTCGAGAAAATAGGCCATAGGCACGTAAACAAATCCTACGCGAGAGAAATTGAGAAAGAGCGAGACTTTGGGTCTTCCAATAGCATTAAAGGATGAGTTGATATTGAGCATGATTCCCTCAAAGATGAATGTGAGAATCATGATCACCAAGTAAAAGTGGGCCACGTCTTGCACTTCTTTATTTGCTGAAAATGAAGAGAGAATGTCACCAGAAAAGCAAAGAAAGACGATAAAGGCAAAAACTGACCAAATCATCGTGAAGAGATTTGACGTGGCCATGACTTTTTTTATACGACCAAATTCTTTGGCCCCCCAATTTTGTCCAATAAAAGGTGATAAACTTGCGGCAACACCAATGATGGCGATCATGATGAAGCCCTCAATTCTTGTGGCCACTCCAAAACCTGCCACAGCGTCTTGCCCATGGGAAGCAACCATTTTAGTGAGAAGCGCCATAGACAGTGGAACAACAGCGTTGTTAATCGCTCCAGGTATTCCAAGCTCTAAAATATCTTTCCAATTTTCCCATGTCTTTTTGAAACTTCGAAAGGGCGAAACTAACATGCCAAGTTTAAAATGCAAAAAGTAGAGAGAGGCAATTAAAGTGGCAAGCCGAGAGAAGGCAGTTGCAAGGGCCGCCCCCTGAAGTTCCATCTTTGGAAATCCCAAGAGTCCAAAGATGAATATGGGATCGAGAAGAAAGTTGATAAGACCGGCAACAATCATAACGAGTGCTGGAAATTTAGTATTTCCCGTCGCACGAATAGCGCCATTACCAACCATTGGGATAACAATAAACATCATGGAGAAAAACCAAATCTCCATGTACTCACGAATGAGCGGTAGTAACTCCTCACTAGCTCCAAGTAATCTAAAAAGTGGATCAATGTAAAAGAAGCCTACAAAACTTAAAAGAGTCACAATAATAAATGAAAGAGAGAGTCCATCCGTTGCATACTCTTGAACCTTATCTTGATCACCTCGACCAAGAGCTCTTGAAATCAAGCTCGTCACTCCAAGCCCTAAACCAAAAGCGATACTTCCCATGATTGAAACTACGGGGAAAGTAAATGAAATGGCCGCCAGATATTTATTACCAAGCTGGCTAACATAGAATGTATCAACGAGATTGAAACCAAAGATAGCGAGAATCCCCACCATAAGCGGCAAGCTTAAGTGAATCATGTGCTTAATTTCAGAACCAGTAGTTAATTTGGCCATGAAGATTCTCCTTGAGAACATCTTAAATGTTTTACTAGAAACAATAAATAGCCCATAATGGAAATGATTGTTCTATTTATAGAACAAAGAAGAGAGGTTTTCATGGACTTTAATGACGCTTATTTCTTCCTTAAGATATTGAAATATGGAAGTTTCACTAAAGCTTCTGAGGCCCTTGGCGTACAAAAATCAAAACTTTCAAGACGAATGACATCACTAGAGGACAGCCTTCAAGTTCGCCTACTCAATAGAACCACTCGAACTTTATCACTCACTGAAGAAGGACAGGCCTTTTACGAGAGAATTGAACCTCTCATCGAAGGTCTTGAAGATGCAAAAGATCTCGTTCAATCTCTGCACTATGAGCCGCAAGGAAAACTAAGAATTACCTCCGTCATCGCTCTTGGACAATTTGTCTCGGCCGAAATCATTCCTCAATTTTTAAAGCTCTACCCAAAGATCAATATAGAATTGAATCTCAGTACAATTAAAGATGACATTATTAGTGAGAACTATGATTTAGCTCTTCGACCTGCTCCACTCATTGAAGAAAATTCAAATCTTATTAGTAAAAAAGTTGGGACAGGAAAATTCGTTTTAGTTGGAAATGACGAGTGGCTTGAGAAGTTTCAAAAGGCCACAACACTTGAAGAGATTAATAACTTTCCATGGATCATTAACTCTCATGCTTTAAAAAAATCAAAAGGTGCTTTCCAATTTGCAAAAGATGATGTCACTGTTGAACTACGCCCAAAAAATATTCGTCTATCTGTAAATAACCTCACGATTATTAGAAATGCCGTCGTTCAAGGCCTAGGAATTGGTTATGTACCAAGCTTTATGTTTACAGATGATATTCAAAAGGGAACATTGAAAGTTCTTGTGAAAGAGTATAAAGGTGAAGAGGTTCCCCTCTACGCACTCTATCCATCGAGAGATTATCTCTCACCAAAGACAAAGGCCTTTCTCGACTTTTTAGAAGACAAGAAAGACCTTTTTAAATAAGAAATTATTTTAGGACTACGTCAAATTCAACAGAAACTTTATCATTGATAACTTTGTCACCAAGGTTTTTAAAGAAAGAGCCTGATCCATATTTAACACCAAACTTAGTTCTATCGAAAACAAGTGTTCCTTTGAAGTTCTTTTTATCTTTCTTATAAGTAAATTCAACTGGCTTAGTTTGACCCTTTAGAGTCATATCAGCTTTTACCTTATCACCTTCAACAGACTTGATAACAAGCTTAGATGTTGGGTACTTATTTACAACGAAGAAATCTTCATTCTTCATGTGATTAACAAACTTCGTTGCCCATTCCTTACTTTCGATATCTTCAACAGTAATTCCAGTCATATCCATTTCAAAAGAACCTCCGACGAGCTTATCTTCTTTTAGCTTAATATCAGCGCTTTTAAGAGGTACTTTTCCAAAGTGCTTCTCACCAGTGATCTTAGTTCCCGTCCACTTGAATGTACTTTTTTTAAGATCTACATTGCTAGCAAATGCAGAAAGTGAAACAAGAGAAATTAATGTTATAAAGATGTTTTTCATTTTTACTCCTAAAGAAAACAAATTGCGATTTGACAATCTTACGGGAGAACTTTCTTTGAGTCTCTAGGAAAAAAAGAATTTTACAAAAAATTGACATTAGATAGGCATGATCAGACGAAAAGTACTTCCCTTACCAAGAGAGGACAGAATTTCAATTTCTCCACCGTGTCTTGAAACGATATTGTGAACGAGTTTCATTCCAAGCCCAGTACCTCTTTCGCCTAAACTACCATCTAAACTGACGATATTCTTGCCTTGAACGATTTGCTGAACAAGTTTCTCGTTCATTCCTGGACCACGGTCTTCAACTTCTATAACATAAGCACTCTTGTTCACATTTCCTCTTACGAAAATTTCATTTTCAGAGGGCGAGAACTTAATTGCATTAGATAAAAGATTTCTCACACAAGTCGTCAGCATCTTTTGGTCGTGATCAAATTCAAAAGGTACGATATCAACATTAAATGTTAATTTCTTATTTTGGGCAACTTCTTCGACAAAGTCGACAGCATCAACGATTGTTTGAGAGACACAAGACTTTCTCTTCACAAGCTCCCCTGGGCTCATCTCTGTTAAGGCCCAATCAGTTAAGTCAGTTATAAGAAGATCTAATTTTTTTACAGAGGATACAATCGCAGTTTGATCTTTCATGAGGGATTCGTTGTCTTTATTTCTTTTTAAAGATCTCTCTGCTCTTAAAAGAATCGTCATTAAGGGGTTTCTTATATCGTGAGCGAGAGTTGCGAGAATTTTATCCTTAGCAAGATTAACTTCCTTCAGGCTAAGCTGAGTGAAGTACTCTCTTCTTCTTGTACCTTCAAATTTAACTTTAAAAAATAAGAGTAAAATCTCAATGGCAAGAAGCATAAAGGACATATACAAATGAATCTTTGGACCAAATGTTTTTTCAGGATCTTGAAAGAAGAGAAATGTTATAAAAAGAGCAACACCACAAAGAATCGAAGAGATTGCCCTGCCAGGGAGGATGAGAAAAAAACTACCAACCATCATCATGATACCAGGAAGAAGGGTTAAGCTTGTTCCTTTTGTCCAAATGGTTAAGAGAATAATAACTAAAGTAGAAAGACCTTTCATTGAATCGAGCCAATACTCTAAATTCCTAGGTCTCGTTGCTTCATCTTTGTAGCGAATGAAAAAGCCAATTGAGATAAGAAGGAGAATCACGCGAAGGCTTGTTAAGATATCGGCACTACCAATATAGAAGTGGCGATTATAATCACCGAGAATTCCGGCCCAAACAAAGAAGAAACAACAAGCGAAGTAAGTCTTAAAAATATAAGACTTCGTTGAAGACCATAGTCGATCTTTATAGAGATCTTCCATCTCGACTTCTTCAAACTCTCCAAGCTTAGTTAAATTTGCGTTCATTGTTATTGCTTCCTCTCGAGCAATTATTCTAAACGATTTCGGTTAAATAATCATCATTGAAAAAGATAAGATTGCTCATAAGAAGAGAAATTAGCGATATAAAATCAAGTTTTCTTTAATGAAGTTAAGTACTTAGAAAATCTTTTCGCGCACCTTCCAAAAGCGCTCTTTCTTACGGGCGATCACAAATTTAGGAAAACGAAAAAGACCAATCCCCTTGGCAACTTCAGAAGCTGAATTAAAGAAAACTTTGGCCCCGGGATTTTTCAGATGATAACGAGTGAAAGTATGAAAAAAAGCTGCCTTATGTGATTTTGATTCAAAGAGATAGAACTCACTTAAATAATTCGCATCAACATCATAATAGCGAATCTCAAGTCTTTCACGCGAGTTCTTATCTTTTCCTACACTAATGGCCATATGGTCACATCTCAAGACATGAGCATCTTTTAATTCCATGGCCTCTTTTAACTTTTTATCAGGGTCAACGAGAACAGCTTGGCATTGTCTGCAATTTCTTGCGGCAATATCATTTTCACATCCACATTGTTCACATTCTTTAAAGCGGTATCTAAAGTCACAATATTCTATTTCTCCAGTGTCTTCATCTTCAAAGGCCCCCTGGCATTTTCGACCATAGTGCTCTAAAACCGCCCCCGTTTCGTCTGTCTTGCCCCAGAAGATATTGCCATGACCACAAAGAGGACAAAGAACTTGAACAATTTCACTGTCCCCAGAAGGTTTCGTCTCACCTACTTCAGGCATAAAAATATCGTGATCTTGTCCCGTATAATCGAGAATAAGGCAGTCTTTCTTCCCTTCAAATAAACGAAGCCCACGACCCACAATTTGTTGATACAAGCTAATAGACTCCGTTGGTCTTAAAATCGCAATAAGATCCACATGGGGAGCATCAAAGCCCGTGGTTAAAACGGAAACGTTCACTAAGAACTTTATCTCTTGTCGCTTAAAGCGAGAAATAATTTCTTCTCTCTCTTTTAAATTCGTCTCCCCTACAACCAGAGTCGATTGATCATCAGGTAAATACTCCATAATCTCTTTGGCATGGCGAACAGTAGAAGTGAAAATCATCACACCTTTTCGATCTTTTGCCTGTTCTACGATATGAGCAATAATTCCGGGAGTGGCCCTTTTTTGCTCAAAGAGAATTTCTTCAATTTCTCGAGGTTCAAAGCGTCCCATTGCACCGACTTCTAAGCTAGAAAAATCATAGCAGGCAACAGGGGAATCTATTTTAATTGGAGGAGTTAAATAATTGTGGCGAATCATATAGCTTAAAGGAAGCTCATAAACACAACGCTTAAAAAAGCACTCTAACTCACTCTTTTGTATACCGTGGTAATGATAATTATAAATCCATCCCATTCCTAGTCGGTAGGGCGTTGCCGTTAGTCCCAAGATACAAAGTCTTTTTGAATTTTCTTGTAACTTTGATATGACTTTTTGATACTGAGTATCCGACTCTAAAGAAACGCGATGACATTCATCAATAATCAGAAGACTGAAGTCTTTGAAAAAGTCATCCTTGGCCCGTGCAACAGATTGAATGCTTCCAAATATAACTTTTGATTTTGAATCTTTTCTCGAAAGACCAGCGGAGTAAATTCCGGCCTTCAAATCATAGCTTTCATATTTTCCATGATTTTGTTCAACAAGTTCTTTAACGTGTGCGAGAACGAGAACACGACCTCGTGCAATGCGAGCTAATTCAGCGATTACTAAACTCTTTCCCGCTCCCGTAGGCAAAACGACGACAGCTGGATCAAGTGATTTTTGAAAATGAGATACCGTTCGCTGAACGGCTTCTTCTTGATATGGTCTTAAAGTATACACTCTCCTACACTAGCTTAATTGCAGGCAAATTTGAAGCTTTCAAATTCAATTAAAGCTCATTAAACTATAAAAAAAGGAAAATATATGAAAGCAAATAAAGTACTTATTACAGGTGGAGCATCGGGAATCGGACTACTTCTTGTAAAGAAATACTTGAAGAGAAATTTTAGTGTTGCCATTGTTGATATTAATGAAGAGTCACTAAATAAAATAAAAACAGACAATAAAAAAATTCGCACATTAAAAGCTGACCTAAGCCTTGATGATGATATTGAGAAAGCGAAAGAACTCATCAGAGATTTTCAACCAGATATTTTTATCAATAATGCAGGAATTGTTAGTGGGAAGTCTTTCATTGATTTAACGAAAAAAGATATCGAAAAAACATTTTCAATAAATGTCTATGCTCCCTTTTATCTAAGTGCTGAGGCACTCAAGTACATGCTTAAAAATGATAGTGGGCAAATCGTCAATCTCTGTTCAGCGAGTTCTTATGTTGGAGTTCCAAAGCTCTCAGACTATGCGGCCTCAAAAGCAGCAATTCTCAATATGGATGAAAGCTTACGACTAGAGCTGAAGCAACTGAAAAGTAATGTAACCACAACGGCTGTCTGTCCTTTTTATATAAACACAGGGATGTTTGATGGAGTTAAAACCCGATTCCCTTTTCTCCTTCCTATTTTAAAACCAGAATATGTTGCAGATAAAATCATTAGAGCAATTGATAAGAAAAAACCACGATTAATTATGCCAAGATTTATCTTTAGTATCTTTTTGATAAAAGTTCTCTCTCCTACAATTTTTGATGCTCTTTTAAATTTCTTTGGGGTTAATAATTCCATGGAAGAATTTAAAGGACGTAAGAGCGACTACCTCAACTCTAAGTAAAGATCGATCTCTAGACGGTATTTAGACGAATGATTTTCTAACTTAGATCTAGGCTATAATGATCTTAGTTCAAAAGGAGAGACTCATGGGACTTAAAGTGGCCATTGCCGGGGCATCGGGATTTGTTGGAAATCATCTCATCGATAATATTAAAGAAAACTTTGAAGTACTTGGGCTTTCTCGTTTTTTGCGACAGAGTAAAGACAGTCAAGTTACCTGGCGGGAAGTCGATCTCTTCTCTCTCAATAGTACAAGAAATGGCCTTAGAGAAGCAGATGTTGCCATCTATCTCGTGCACTCAATGCTTCCTTCAACGAGATTGTTTCAAGGTAATTTCAAAGATACAGATCTTCTCCTAGCCGATAATTTTGCTCGTTCATGTATTGAAAATAATGTGAAACAAATTATCTATCTTGGAGGACTCATTCCAAATGGACAATTAAGTGAGCATCTTCAAAGTAGAAAAGAAGTTGAAAACGTTTTAAAAGCAACGGGCATTCCGACAACAATATTACGAGCAGGTATGGTTGTAGGAAAAGGAGGTTCCAGCTTTGAAATCCTTCGATCTCTTGTGAACAATCTGCCTTTTATGGTCTTACCCAACTGGACACAGAATAAAACGCAAGTCATCTATATTGATGATCTCATTAACATTATCTCAAAGTGTATTGGAAACCAAGAACACTACGATAAAACCATCGATGTTATTAATGGGGAAAATCTCACCTATGAGCAATTGATAAGGACTCTTGCTGACAAGGGAAAATTAAAGCGAGCAATGCTCTCTGTTCCAATAAATTCGGTTAAATTCTCCAAACTCTGGGTTACCATTTTTGGGCAATCAACATTTGAACTCGTTTCACCACTTGTCGATAGCTTACTTTGTCACTTTGACTCCCACACCCAATCACCATTTATTAGAGAGAATATTGAATATCGAACTTTTGCGAAAATGATCGAAAAGATAAATTCGACAACTGTTCGTGAAAAAAGATCGAGAATAAAAAGAAAACTAAAAGAATCGAACTCAGTACGTTCGATACAACGACTTCCAAAAATTAAAGATATTGACTGTAAATTTATTGCGAAAGAATATATTGAATGGCTACCAATTTATATGAAGACTTTAATTCATGTGAAAACAAATGAACAACATGACGAGATTATGTTTCATTTGTCATTTATGCCTAATACGCCCCTATTGATTCTTAAGTATATTCCAGGTAAGTACGATCAAGATCGTCAAAAATTTCACATTATCGGAGGTCTTTTATCAAAGACGACTCACACTGGTTGGCTCGAATTTAGACAAGTTTTGAATAAAGAATATACGATTGCGGCCATTCATGAATTTATTCCTTCACTACCTTGGTACATTTATATTGTAACCCAAGCACCTATGCACAAAATCGTTATGGATGCCTTCACGAAGCATTTAAAAGAAGAAAGTCCCATTTTAAGAACTAAAACCTCTTAACAGTACCTGTCTCAAAGTCATATTTCTTCCGGTAGAAGGGATAGTAGATATTAAGATAAAGAATAGGATAAGGAGCATGCTCTCTTTTTTCAATGAAGTGAAACTCTTCACAGAACAGACAGGGATAGGGCGTTCTCTTCTCTTTAAACCATTCTCTCTGCTCTTTAAAGCTTAATACTCTCACTTTTCTTCCCTGTTCTTTTAAGGCAAATCCACCATAGGCATCAAAATAGTAAAAGAGACTAAAAAAAGAAATCAGAGAACCAATAAGATAGCGTGAAAAAGGAGCTTTTTCTTTTTTGACTAAACGTAAAACGGTAAGAAAAAGATCGATAAGAATAAAAAGAGAAATAAAACTAAGAGACAATGGCCCAAGTAAAAAACCTAGGCCGATACAAAATAAGATTTGAATTAAAACTAACTTGACCACTTATTTAACGAGTAGATTTGCGATTTCAAAGGCCTTCACCATATCAGGTAATTGAGTTACTTCAGAAATAAATTGCATATAGCGAATATATCCCTTCGCATCGAGAACAATCACTCCCCTTGCAAGAAGCTCCTTCTCTTTCATCATAACACCTGTGCTGCGTCCAAATGTTCCGTTAGCATAATCAGAAAGGTAGCGAATATTAGTTAACTTCGCCTCTTTAGCAAATCTCTTCTGTGCCATTGGAAGATCGCGACTAATACTGACAAGATCAATTCCTTTTTTAAGCATATCTGTTTCGCCTAGAATGTGGGACTGGGCTTCACATACTGGCGTATCAATTGAAGGAACAACATTAATGACAGTAACTTTATTATTAAATTCAAATGGAAAGTTAATCGTCTTCATAAGATCGACAAAATTACTTCCAACTTTTAAAGGGTGCTTGCCCTTATACAAAGAAACATCTTTTCCCCCAAGTGTGACATTTGAACCCGGTTGGATGTTGTCTTTATTGACAGGAATATTTTTATCATACGTACTTGCGCAACTGACTAGTCCCAATAACAAAATTATCTTAATAAAAACGTTCATATCTCTCCCTCTATTTAATATCTTCTAGATAGTCTTTATATTCTTTTGAAACTTTTTGTTTATTCATACTCAGAGTTTTCTCCATTGCTTGGATAAAGCGAACAGGCCACTTTTTTTGAATAATATTTGAGACCCAAGAAGGAATCACCCCGCCCATATCTCCAATAAAGCGAAATTCAATATGTGTTCCCTTTTCAATTGGCTTCAAGGCCACATCAAGTAGTTGAACATTGGCCACAACATGGGAGTCATCAGCATATGAAGAATCATCAAATTGGCTTGCTTTAAAATGAACGACATCACCGTTCTTAATGATCTCACCTGTTAGAAGAAACTCTCTATCGTAAAAAGGCCAAGGAGTAGAATAGTACTCACTAAAAACATAACTTCTTTTATTGAGTTGCTTATGGAGCTTAACGTCTTTAAGCTTTGGAGACCAATCCTTTTTCATTTGATAATCAAGTAAGAGCTGTACAAATTTTTCTTGCTCATAAGTTGAATCAAAAGTTGCTTTAAAAGGAATAATTCCATCTTTTTGTTCTTTGAGTTTAAATAATTTTACACCCTCATACTCTTGAACAAAAACCCACTCAGAAGCAAAAGTAGAAGTGACTAACATTAACAAAACTAAAATATAGCGCTTCACGCGTCCTCCAATCTATCGAAGTCATTTATTGCTATAACATTACAATGCTTTTAGCGTGACTTGGCAAATTTAAGACAGCGCAACATTTCATTGACCACCCTCGATGCATTCTCCATAATAATAACTATGACAAAACCATACTCCGCAGCATGTGAGCGCAATAAGAAACCTATTTTTGAGATTTTAAAAGAACTCATCAAAGATCAACATTTAAATATTCTTGAGATTGGCTCGGGCACAGGGCAACATGCCCTTTATTTCGCCGAAAATCTTCCAAATATCACGTGGCAAACCAGTGATCTTCTTGAAAACCACCAAGCAATAAAAAGCTGGATAAACGATCAAGAAGATCTCGTAAATATTTTATCACCTCTTCACTATCAAGCAGGTCAAACGCCTTTACCTGCTGAGGACTATGATCTCTATTTCAGTGCGAATACACTGCATATTATGTCTTTTGATCAAGCAAAGGTTCTCTTTCAAGACCTAGGTAAGAATTTAAAAAATGGTGCTCTGTTTGCTTATTATGGCCCTTTTAATTACCAAGGAAGATTTACCAGTAAGAGCAATGAAGAGTTTGATCAATTTCTGAAAATGAAAGCGCCTCATATGGGGATTAGAGACTTTGAAGAAGTTTGTGAACTCCTCCTTAAAGAAGGGATAGAGTTACTAGCTGACCATGAAATGCCAGCTAATAACCGAATGCTTATCTTCAAAAAAAAATAATACTCTTAATCGAGAAGTTTAATCACTTCGCTCGGCTCAGCTCTCTTTGTATAGTCAGCCTCGGCAAAAGCGTAAATAATTTGACCTTTTTTGTTGATCACATAAGTTCCAGGAAGAGGAAGTTCGAAGTTCTCGTTTCCTTGGTTCTTCTTTAAATCAATTCCAAATTTTGTATAGAGCTTCTTAAGTTTTTCATCAAGCTTAAAGGCCAATCCAAATTTCTTCGCAATTTGATTGTCTTTGTCAGAATAGATTGGAAAAGTAAGTTTATGATTTCTTTTAGTCTTAGCAATTTCTTTTTTTGTATCGGGAGCTAGAACAATGAGCTTTCCACCTTTTTTAAGAATTTCATCGTAATACTTTTGATACTCTTTTAATTGCATCATACAGTATGGACACCAGCTACCTCTATAAAAGCTAACAATGATTTTTCCATCTTTATAAAATTCGCTAATATCTTTTCCATCAATAGAAAAGCTTGGAACAATTGTATCTTTTTTAAGAGAAGCCTCAGCAATTCCCGCCTTCTGTAGCTCTTTTAGAGCATCATCCATCACTTTTTTGACCTCATCTGGTCTTTTCTTATTAGCATTATCTTTTCTTTGATCCAATCTCTGTTGGAGTGTCGAATCGGCGAATGTTTGAAATGAAAAAATGGCACTCAAGGCCAGTATTAGAATTGATTTCATTGGAGCTCCTTATCTAAAGGTATTCTCCTTTAGAATCGACTTGAGAGTCAATGAAACAATTGTAAGGTCATTGTAAACTTTTAAGTTATTGAAGAAATCTCAAACCAATTTCATCGAGATAATCGGAGACAAAGTCTCGATCATTGGTATAGCTATTGCCTTTTGATCTTCGGCAAAAATCTTGAAAATGCTTCTCATTATTCTTATCGACAGCATAAAATGAATTAAAATATGGAGATTTCAAAAATAGAGACGAACTTCCTAAATTAGAATCTTTACAAGAGAGGGCTCCATTGATCACATTTTTTACTATATCTTTAGATTCAAACTGATCATATGATTGAACTAATTCTTCTTTAAGATTTGTAAAAAAGAGAGATTTCATTTTTCTCATGAGCGATGGCCTAACTTTAACATTCGAGGCAATCCCCTTAATTTTTAAAAGGGCCAACTCTTCTAAATTCATATTGAACTTTTGCCCTAGCTGAACAGCAAATAAGCTTTGCTTAAGGCATGTATTCAATTCTTTTTCGTTCTTATCATGCTTGTAGGACTGTTGAACAAAGAATGTCTTAATTAAAAGCGGATGACACATATCGACTGCTTCATAGGCATAGGCCTGTTCTTCTCTGTCTTTTAAAGAGATCGAATCAACGATCTGCTGAGCTTTAGCAATGACAGATCTATCCTCGCATTTTAATTCATCGAGATACTCTACACCTTGAAAAATAAGTGTTTTTATATATTCATATTTCTTAGGGGCGATCTCTCTTAAAAGTTCTGGACGATAACGATAAGAGACAACAGCTTCAGCGAAGTCTTCAAATGGATTCGTTTCACCATAGAGCGATACTTGATTGCTCTCTCTTCTAGTCCATTGATCACCATCGGCCCTCTCCCAACCTGAGAGCTTTAACCAATCAGTTTCAACATCCAACTTGAAATTAATCGCAAAGCGATGGGCCACTTCATGAAACACATGTTGCTCTCTTTTCCAAGAAGGCTCTTTAAGCCAATTGCCAAAAAATGACATCGTAGCATCCGCAATAGCTGTTTTGCTCTCAGGATGTTCTACACCTTTTGGATAGCGAATAAATTGTCTATTGGATTCTAACGGAAAAACAAAATCAGGATATTGCTCTAGGGCCCTTAGAGCATCATCAATTTCATCATGATTAAAAAATTCTGCCTCTTTAAAAACATAAGGCGAACTATTAAATCCATACTTTGAAAGTAAAAAGGCTTGCTTAAGAGAGACTTCTTTTGATGGGGCAAGATTCTCTAAGGCACATAAGGCTTTTTTACATTTTTTTATACTTTGAATGCGTATCGATTCATCTTTTACAAGATTGTGGAAAGTATCTTTTTGATAAATGAGTTTTTCTAAGAGATCCAGATGATAGGAGTCACCTTCAATTTCTTGACCTGCAATCAATCGCTTTTCTTTTTTTCCAACCGCCTTTTCGTTTAAAAATTTTTCGATCTCTAAAATACTTGGAATTTCTCTTTTACAGTGAGGATTTCTCATGGCCTTTTCATCGGCCACATTCCAAGTGAGTTGGAGAATCGTTTCTAAGGAAGAGTCAAAAGGAGCACTTGGCGTATCATTCATCTCTGCGCAACCATCATGCGCAGCAGTGTTCAATAAACACAAAAAAGAAAATAGAATGATAAGACATTGTAATCGCATAAGTCTCTCTTAAAAAACCTTATGATCTTATCGGAAATATCACCTAATTTCTTGAACTTAGAAAATATTTTCAATAGCTTACCTTGACAATAATAGAGGCAATCCCATCTTATGTTTTTAAGTGAAACAAACTGAGGTTATATGTTTTCAATATTAGTTCTCCTTTTTACCGTCATTCCCGCTCTAGAAATTTATTTACTCTTTTCTATTGGTGGTCAAATTGGTGGTCTCAATACCCTATTTATTGTTCTTCTCACTGGTGTGATTGGTGCTAGTCTTGCAAAAACACAAGGCCTTGCCATTCTCTCTAAAATGCAAAAAGACCTAGAGCAAGGAGCCCTTCCGGCCGATCAAATAATTCATGGACTACTCGTCTTTGGTGGCGGTCTCCTTCTTTTAACTCCGGGGTTTCTAACAGATATTTTTGGACTATCGATGGTTTTTCCTGGAACAAGACATCTATTAGCTGTTTTCTTAAAGTCTTACTTTCAAAAAGCAGTCGCAAGCGGAAATGTTCAATTTAGTACTTTTGGACGTGGTGGAGGCTTTAGCTACCACTCACAAGGCACCAATCCTTACAACACTCAAGAACCCCATTCGAGAGAGCCACGTCAAGTTGCACCAGACACTTTTGAAGCAGAGTATAAAAAGAAATAGACCTCTGTTTTTCTTTTCTAAATCCACTCTATGTTTTAAGATGCATCCATAAAACTCTAGAGTGGATTTGAGCATATGATTGAATTTAAAGATATCCTTGATGCAAAAAGTCGAATTGAAGACCAAATCATCAAGACCCCAACAACCTATTCAACACTCCTAAGTGAACAAACGGATTGTTCCGTCTTTTTAAAGTTAGAAAATCTACAACTAACAGGTGCCTACAAAGTAAGGGGTGCTCTCAATCGTCTGGAGAAGCTAACTCAAGAGGAAAAAGACAATGGTGTCATTGCCTCTTCTGCTGGAAATCATGCTCAAGGTGTCGCTCTTGCGGCCAAGAAACTTGGTATTAATGCGACAATTGTCATGCCTGAAACGACTCCTCTTTCTAAAATTCAAGGAACAAAGAAATTTGGAGCGAAGGTAATTCTTCATGGAAACTTCTACGATGAAGCCTATCAAAAGGCCTTAGAAATCCAAAAAGAAGAAGGACAGACCTTCATCCATCCTTTTAATGATCCAGATATTATCGCCGGTCAGGGAACGATTGGAATAGAGATCTTTGAGAGTGTTAAAAATCTCGACGTCGTTATTATTCCCATTGGTGGAGGCGGTCTGATTTCAGGTGTCTCACTCGCACTTAAAACTCTCAATCCTAAGGTTCGTATTATTGGAGTTGAAGCCGAACAAATGCCGGCCATGAAGGAAAGCATTGCAAAAGGTAAAATCGTAGAAATTCCTAAAAAGAAAACAATTGCTGATGGTATTGCTGTAACAACTGTTAAAGAAAATACATTCAAACTTGTTCAAAAATATGTTGATGAAATTGTCACAGTGACAGAACTTGAAATGGCCCACGCCATTGTGAAGCTTTTAGAAATTGAAAAGGTTCTTGTAGAAGGTGCGGGATCAACTGGCTTTGCAGCCCTGAGTGCTGGCAAGATCAAAAATGTTGATGGAAAAAGGGTTGGAATTATCGTCAGCGGTGGAAATATTGATCTCAACTTTCTCTCTAAAGTTCTTGAACGAGGACTTTGCGAAGATGGTCGAATTTGCAATCTAAAGATTATTGTTCCAGATGCTCCGGGAATTATTAGTGATATCTCCTCACAAATTGCAAAACACGGAGCAAACATAGTCGATATCTATCACAACAGAACATTCTCAAATACTCACCTTGGGGAAACAGCTGTCCACTTTACTTTAGAAACAAAAGGACACGATCATATCAAAGATATAATTGAGGCCATTGAGTCAATGAATTTAGTGGTATCGAGCTCCTAAATTGACATTTCTCTGACACAAGAGAGTGCCTAGATGTTAGAATTTAAAAAACATTGAGGAGCTCTTTTGAAGTCACTATTTCTTACGATATTATTCTTATTTTCTTTTCAATCATTAGCGCAGACCGTTCTCTTTTTAGGTGATTCTTTAACCGCTGGTTATGGAATAAAAAAAGAACTCTCCTACCCGTATCTCGTAGGTAAACAAATCAATAAAGAATTAAGTAAAGAAGTCAAAATTCTCAATGGAGGCATCAGTGGATCAACAAGTGCATCAGCTGTTAGTCGCTTAAAATGGTATCTAAGAGCAAAGCCTAGCATTATACTATTGGCCCTTGGTGCCAATGATGGTCTTAGAGGTGTTAAGCTGGAGGCCACGAAGAACAATCTTGAAAAAGTAATTAAAATGGCAAGAGACAATGGCATCCACGTCATACTTGCAGGAATGCTAATGCCACCGAATTATGGGAAAGACTACGTTGATGGCTTTAAAAAGATCTATGACGATCTTAAAACAAAATATAAACTTGATATGATTCCATTTCTTTTAAAAGATGTGGCCGGAATAAGAGAACTTAATCAAGCAGATGGAATTCATCCGAATGAAAAGGGTCATCAAATCATGGCCAACACAGTTAAGCCCTATTTACTCACGGCCCTCAAAAAGGATAAAAAATGATTCTTCAAGCAAAGAATATTTCAAAATCTTATCACCAAGCTGAACAAAAGCTTCAAGTGCTTAAAGATCTAAACCTTGAGGTTTCAAGTGGAGAGACCATAGCAATTCTAGGAAAATCAGGGAGTGGAAAATCAACACTTCTCTCACTTCTATGTGGTATTGACCGTTTCGATGAAGGAGAGATTCTCTATGCTGATAAAAAAATCTCAACTCTTTCTGAAGATGAAATAAGCTATCTAAGAAGTCACCACATTGGTGTCATTTTCCAACAATTTCATCTCATTGATCACCTAAATGCTCTTGAGAATGTCATGTTGCCCATTGAGATCAAAGGTGAAGACAATCCTGAGCAAAAGGCCAAGCAACTCCTAGAAAAAGTAGGGATGGCCCATAGAGAAGCTCACTTTCCTAGCGAGTTAAGCGGTGGAGAAAAGCAAAGAGTTGCCATAGCAAGAGCTCTTGCAACGACTCCAAGAATTCTACTTGCAGATGAGCCCAGTGGAAGCCTCGATGAGAAAACGGGAAATGAAGTAATGGAGTTGATTTTCGATTTAGTTAAATCAACTGATATGTCTCTTATTCTCGTAACTCACGATCCAGAGTTAGCAAAAAAGTGTCAAAGAACTCTGATTTTAGAAGAAGGAAAACTCAATGCTTATTAGACTCATTAAACGAGAACTAAAAAGCTCTCCGCGCTTTATCTTCTTTTTTATATTGAATCTTGCCATTGGTCTGATGGGACTGAGTGCAATTGAGATATTAAAAACAAGCTTTGATTCTCAACTTAAAGAGCGTTCAAAAAGTATCTCAGGATCAGACCTTTCTATAGGTGCGCGCAGAAAGATTGAAGATAAGCATGTAAAAATCGTCAAAGAAAATCTAGATTTCAGTGATCACTCTCTCGTCCTATCGATGTTTTCTATGGTTAGAAAGGAAGATAAGAGTAAACTTATTAACTTACGAGTCATCGAAGATAACTTTCCTTTCTATGGTAAAATTGTTTTAGAAGATGATCAAAGTCTAAGAAACATTGAAAAGAACCACGTCTATGCCTACCCTGAATTAAAGTTTCAACTGGGACTTACTCTTGGATCAACTCTAAAAATTGGTTCAGGAACTTTCATTGTTAAAGGTTTTATTAAAGACGATGCTCAACAGAATTTGCAAATGGGAGCACTGGCCCCAAGGATGTACATATCTTCAGCAGGACTGAAGTTAAGTGGTCTCAATCAAGCTGGAAGTACAATCTCATATACTCACCACTTTAAATTAAGAAATGCAAAAATTGATCAAGAGAAATTAAGAGAGAAAATAACGAAAGCTCTCGATGAACCATCTATTAGGGTCAACACACCTAAAACCTCCTCTCAGCAAGTGGGAAGAGTTCTTGGCTATCTCAATGACTTTTTAGGACTTGTTTCTCTCGCAGGGCTATTCTTAGCAACTTTTGGACTCGTCTATCTATTTAGAGGCTTCCTCCATGGCCGAAGAAAAGAAATTGCTATTATGAAGTTTCTCGGGCTTAAGAAGTCTCAGGTACAAAAAGTTTATTTTGGCGAATTATTTTTTCTTGGAACAATTGGAAGTTTACTTGGTGTCATTCTAGGGACTGTTCTCTCACTTATACTTTCAACATTTATAGCAAATGCCTTGGCAATTGAAATTCCAGTAAGTCTTTTCAACCTCCAATCTCTTGTCGTTTTTCTTATTGGAATAATGGCAACACTAACGATTGCTCCAGCACTCGTTATCCCCTACACGAATATAGATCATAAAGTTCTTTTTTCATTTGATGAACAAATGAGCTCAAGTTTAAAAGATAAGCTTCTTTATTTACCTGTTCTTCTTTTTTACTGGCCTCTAGCAATCTATCTGGCCCACTCTTTTCTCATTGGAAGCTTATTCATTGGAATCATCTTTCTCTTTGTTCTACTGGCATTTCCTTTGGGTGCTACGATTTTATCAAAGTTATCACACATTCAATGGAGAGGATCTCTTGCAAAGAAATTGTCATTAAAGTATTTAATTCGACACAAGATTTCGACCCTCTTTATTTTTTGTTCACTAACACTATCGACACTATTTATCGCTTTGATTCCTTTGATTAGGACGAATCTTCAAGAAGAGATCAGTCCCTCAAGCTCTCGAAGCCCAGTATTTTTCCTCTTTGATATCCAAGAAGATCAAAAAGAGAACCTACTGGAGCTCCTTAAAAAACTTTCATTAGAAGATTTAAATACCTCTCCTATGGTTCGATCAAGACTGCTCGAAATCAACGGAGAGCCTCTTAAAACATCAACAGAGCAAGCGCTAACCAGAGAAGAACAACGCGCCATACGCATGCGCAATAGAGGGATTAATCTCAGTTACAGAGGATATCTCGATGCCAGTGAATCTCTTGTCAGAGGACGACTTCCAAAAGCGGTCAAGGAGTTTAATCTTGAAGAGCCAGCAGAGATCACTTTAGAGCGACGTTATGCAAAGAGACTCGGTGTAGATCTTGGAGATACACTTCTCTTTGATGTCCTCGACTTGCCTATTAAAGCGAAGATTGTCGGAATTAGAAATGTAAAATGGACAAGTTTCATTCCAAACTTCTTTATCAATTTTGGAGAAGGCGTTCTTGAGTTGGCTCCAAAGTCATATCTTATGGCCGTGACGGCTAAAGATACTGTCGATCTCAATCAGGCCCAAACTGAAATAAGTAACCTCTTTCCAAACGTTTCTATTATTGATGTTAAAAGAGTCATTGAAAAAATAAGTTCCATCATCTCAAGTATGGCCCAGATTCTCGTTGTCATGGCGATTCTCACTCTTTTAGTTGGATTACTTGTTATATATTCACTTATTAATCATCAGTTTAAATTGAGACAAAAAGATATTCACCTCTTAAAGGTTCTTGGAATTCAAAGTAAAGATATCGAAAAGTCGTTAACGATTGAAATTCTAATCCTATCGGCGACCTCTCTTTTTGTGGGAATCCTCATTGCAGAATCAGTGGCCTTCTTTTTATCAAAAATCGTTTTTGATACGATTCCAACAGTTGGCTCTCTTTCATCTTTAGGGATCTTCTTTTTAACACTGGGATTTATCTACTTAATCTCACGTATGATCATTCGATCTGTCAGTAGAAAAAAACCTTCAGAAATTTTTGCAGAAATAGATTGATATAAAGAAGTGGTCTGCGCCTGAATTCAGACCACTTCTTTTAGCCATTATTTAAAAATAGCTATTGAAAATTGCATAAAGTCATCGAAAGTTACGATATAGCTACAGAGAAAGAAGCTAAAACATAGAAGAAAATGAAGTGTGTACTTAAGCCCTGTATTTTCAAAACTTCTCGAAACCATTTTAAATAGAGAGATTGTTCCAAAAAGAGCTAAGACACCTAGAAACATAGAACTTAAATAATAGGCAAATGTCTCTCTTTCAAAAAGAATATAGCCATACTTATGAGATTTCGATTCATCAACCATCCCTTTTGCAGATCCGACATTATCTAGTTTCTCTCTAGAGCTTGCAGATTCTTTTTTCTGATAAGTTGGAATCTCGACAGTTCTTGTTTCTTTAATGATTTCAAAAGCTGGTTTTTCTCCAGAGAGTTCAACGTACTCCTCACGAGAAATCTCACCTCGTGAAAGCTTCTCACGTAAGCGAATCACTTTTGTATCGGGAATTTTATGTTTACTAAACGGAGTTAGTCTTCCCTGTGGCTGCATTTGAAAGGCAAGATCAATTTCAACTTCACGCCCGACAAGATAGCCAGAAGCTTCTAATGTCTTATTCCATTGAAGATCAAAGTCCTCTCTATTAATTTTACCCTTGAGAGTAAAGAACATATTTTCATAACCCCAAGTATCTTTTTGTAACTCAGTTCTCTTTCCCTTGAAAGTAACTTCTTTCGTTACTCCATGCATCGAGAGATCACCAATGACAGTAATATCATACCCCTCATACTTAACCTTCTTTCCTTTAAAAGCGATTTTAGGAAAGTGCTCTACGGCAAAGAAATCATTTTCACGTAAATGCTGATCCCTCATTTTATTACCTGTGAAAATAGATTTCACATCGAGCTCGACATAGATATTAGAGATTGAGTCTTCCTTTCTGTTATAGTTCATAGAACCCTGAAATCTCAGGAATCGTCCAGAAACCTCTGAAAACTGCATATAAGGTACTGTGAAATTCACATGAGAGTGATCTTTATTAATCAGCCACTTATCTCCAGCAGAAACCTGAAATATCGAAAAGAAACATAAATAAATTAAAAACATTTTCTTTGGCATCTGTTTACTCCATAAAATCTTTCTTTATCTCGCCTATTCTATCGCTCTTTAGTTAAATATAACAGTTTCAGTTTCCATCTTTTTTAGGTATAACAGATGAATGAATGCAAAGCGTGAAGCCAAGTTTATTAAGATCGCAAATCTCATTAGCGACTCAATCCTAAACAAAACCTACACTATAGGGGAGCGACTCCCATCGGTGCGCGAATTATGTGATAAATTTAGTTGTTCTCATATGACGGCCGTCAATGTTTACATCGAATTAGAAAGAAGAGACTTAATTGAAACCAGGCCACGCTCTGGCCACTACGTAAAAGATAATCAAAGTTCAAAGACCCCACTTGAAACGTTGAATAAATCCAAGGAGAACTTAGAGAGTCTCAGTTACAGTAACCTCTTGGCCCATCTCCTAGAAACAGAAAGTGCCCCTCAAATTCTACCTCTTGGAACAGCGGTTCGCCTTGAGAGTTATCTTCCTCTAAAGAAAGTTATTAATTCTGTTTCCCTTAGACAGTCCTCTTTTATGAACCTCAATGGAAAGTATGCCTACCCTCCAGGAGAAGAAGGTCTTAGAACCGAGATAGCAAAGAGACTACAACTGAGAGAAAATAATGTTAGTGCCGCTGACATTATAACAACTTTTGGTGCAACAGAAGCGCTCTTTCTCTCGCTCAAACTCCTTACTCGCCCAGGAGATAAAGTGATGGTTCAAGTCCCTTGTTTTTTTGGGACACATAATATTATCGATCAGCTGGATTTAGAGGTCATTGAAGTTCATGAAAAAGAGAATAAGATAAATTTAAAAAAGATTCAGTCTCTCCTTAAGAAGAATCCAGATATTAAGGCCGCTATATTTCAGGTTAATTATAATAATCCAACGGGCCTAACTCTTTCAGATGAAGAAAAAAAGAAATTATTTAATCTCTTTCACCAATATTCAATTCCACTAGTTGAAGATGACACTTATGGAGAACTCTCCCATCAGGGAAAAAATCTTACTAACCTCAAAAGCTATGATCATAAAAATGAACTCGTCTTCTCTTGCAGTAGCTTCTCTAAAACAATTGGACCAGGATTTCGTGTCGGTTGGGCAGTTGTTCCAAAGAAGTATTTCAATGAATATAAACGATTAAAATTGGCGACAACTTTTTCCGGCGTGATCATTCACGAGAAGATGATAGAGAACTTCTTAAAAGATGGTCATCAATATGATCGTCATTTGAAAAAGCTTAACAAGAGTTTTGAACACAATATCGAGCAAATTACTAACTATATTGAGACTCATTTAAAGGACATCGTCAGCATCAATAGACCAGAAGGAGGCTTTTGTCTCTGGTTACAACTTCCTAAGAAAGTTGATTCATTTGAACTCTATAGAGAGCTCATTAAAAAGGATGTTGCAATATCTCCTGGGCATATCTTTAGTTCGAATAAAACCTATAAAAACTGCATTAGGATCAATTGTGGAATTTCTCCGGATAAAAAAGTAGAGAAGGCCATAATCCTAATCAAATCCCAACTTGAATTGATGCTTTAGTTTTTTTAAAATAAACTAATGAAGATTCTAGTTCTCTTTTTTATCTCTATTACAACTTTTGCAACACCCTATTCATTTCCTGAAGACTTTTTCTTTGCCGTTGCCAATGCTCCAGGACATGTGGAAGATCAGCTAGATGATATGTGGCTAGACTTTGCAAAGAATGGTCATGTTCGTGCTTATCATAATCAAGATTCTCCAGAGAAAAGACTCCAATTTTGGACTAAGCCTGAAGTTGAAATCAAACTTGCTAAAGAATTAGGAATCCAAGTCATAAGAATTGGTATCGATTGGAATCGAATAGAACCACAAGAGGGCCAATTCGATGAACAAGCACTAAATCGTTATCTTGAAATATTTAAGCTGATCAAAGAGAATGATCTTAAAATTATGCTAACCCTCTTTCACCACTCAGAACCTAAATGGATGCTCAAAAAGAAAAGTTGGCTCTATCCTAAAGCAAAAACTAGATTCTATGAGTTTTCAAAGATCATTTTAGAAAGAGCTCATCCTTATATCGACTATCTCATCACTTTTAATGAGGCCAATGTTTATTTACTTTTGGGTATGGTCGATGGTCTTTGGCCAAGTCCTTTTGAGTCAGGAAGTTATTTTCGCTTTTTAAATCTTGGACTCTACAAAGGTTCTTATTACAAGGCCTTTGATCAAATTATCTTGGCGCACAAGTCCATTTATCAATTGGCCAAAAGTTATAAGATTCCAACAGGAGTTGCTCATAATTTTGCTAAATATAAAGCTGATAATATTTTACTTTCACCTATGGCAAGGATCTTTAACTCCACAGTTAATTTTGAATTTATTGATGAGATAAAAGATCATCAAGACTTTATTGGGGTGAATTACTATGGGAAAGAATTCATTGGCTTTAAAGGGCCAAGCATTAGAGATGATCGAGAGTATAGTGAAGCCGGTCGATCAATTTCACCACAGTCTTTTGATAAGATTTTGAACGAAATACAGCTTCGCTATAACAATACTCCCGTTATCATTACTGAAAATGGTATTGCCGATAATGAAGACTATCTACGTCCAAGTTATTTACTCTCCCACCTAAAAGTACTCTCAGAGAGAATTAAATTGGGTCAAAAAGTTCTCGGCTACGTCCATTGGACTTTAACTGATAACTGGGAATGGGCAGATGGTTATTGCCCAAAATTTGGTCTTGTTAGTGTCGACAGAAAAACAATGAAAAGAACAAAGAGATATAGTTTCAATCTCTATCGTCAAATCATCTCAAAAAAAGAAATAGATGATTTTCAAATTAATAAAGAGTGGTCTCAATTAAAATCACATTGGAACTCTAAGAGATCTTTTTGTCGTAGTCTCAAAGATGGTAAAACACCACTTGATGAGGCGTTATTGATTCCCTATAAAAAAGTAGATTGGAAAAACCAATAAAAAAGGCCAACTTAATGGCCTTTTTCTTATGTCGTTAATGGTTTTTCAGATTGAATTGACCGTTCATCCTCTTCGGACTCTGTCTCAAAATCAAGTTCTAATCCCAAGGCCTCCGCCCTGAGCTCTCGATAGAGACTCAAACAAATAAAGAGTATGACCACACAAAATGGAAGGGCAACTGTTAGAGAGGCCATTTGTAAGGCCTTAAGACCTCCTGTCCAAAGAAGAACAGCAGCAACGATACCTTCCATAAAGGCCCAATAGACTTTTTGATGTGTCGGAGGATTTGGATCACCTCCAGCAGTAATCATATCAATAACAAATGAGCCCGAATCACTTGAAGTAACAAAGAAAGAGAAAACAACTAAAATAGCAAGAACACAAGTAATCTGTGACATTGGAAGGTTCTCTAAAAAAGCATAAAGAGAAACTGCAACATTGCTATTGACCATTGTCTCGAGCTTATCCGATCCATCTTTAATCATAGAAATGGCACTCTCCCCAAATACAGTCATCCAAAAGAAAGTAAACAAACTTGGGATAAAAAGAACTCCTGAAACAAATTCTTTCAAAGTTCTTCCCTTAGAGATTCTTGCGATAAACATTCCGACAAAGGGAGACCATGCAATCCACCAACCCCAGTAAAAAAGTGTCCATGAGCCCATCCAAGTCCCATCGTTACGAGCCCCAGTACTAAAAGTTAGTTGAGGTAGGTTTCTAATATAAGTACCAATATTTTCAACGTAGAGATTCATAAGATCATTGGGGTGTCCTGCAAAGAAAACAAATAGGAGTAGACCAATGGCAACAATAATATTGAATTCAGAAAGAAGCTTAACCCCTTTATCGATACCTGTAACAACAGAAATTGTGGCCACGAGGGTAATAAAAGCAATGAGTCCTACTTGAACAGTTTCAGAAATTGGAACTCCAAAAACATAATTTAAACCAGAGTTAATCTGAGTAACACCAAAGCCAAGAGAGGTGGCAACTCCAAAAAGTGTACCTACGACAGCTAGAATATCAATAAGGTCACCTAATCGCCCTTCAATAGCTTTTCCAAACAAGGGATAGAGTGTATAGCGAATACTCAATGCTCTTCCCTTTCTATAAGTACCATAGGCAAGAGCTAGTCCAATGATGGCATAAATCGCCCATGCATGGAGTCCCCAGTGAAAGAAAGTAATATTCATGGCCTTAGCTGCATCAGTAGATGCCGTTAAAGTTTTTCCCGTTGGAAGGTTTGAATAGTGCATGATCGGCTCGGCAACACCATAAAAAAGAAGGCCAATTCCCATTCCAGCACTAAAGAGCATTGCCATCCAACTTAGAAAAGAAAATTGAGGCTTCTCATTATCTTTACCTAAGCGAATATGACCGTACTTTGTAATAAGAAGCCAACCACTAAAAATAAGAAAAATAGCGACGCCACCGATGAAGAGCCAACTAAAATTATGAATAATAGCCGTGTGAACTTTTGTGAAAAGCTCAGTCGAGCCTTTCGTGAAGATCACTGACATTAGTACCAATGACCAAATAATCAGAGATGATCCGATATAAACATTTGGGTTAATAACCCATCTGATTTTCTTAAAAAAAGACATAGAAATCCCTTAACTTCAATTTAGAAGTACTCAATTTTAAAAACATATAATTGAAAAAAGTGAATGTTAGTTCTGTTGTTTGAACTTCAGCCTAAGGCCTCACTAAACCCATGTCAAAAAAACTTAGGAATCTTTAAGCTTCATTAAAATGCTCTAAGCAAGCGTAAACACTGATATATCCTTGAGCTTACGGCGATCAAGCTTTGAAAGATTTACACGATATTTCAAAAAATGATCGGCCTTTTAAAAATAATGTGGACAAAATTTGAAAATGGAACTCAAAAATCTAAGAAATAAGAAAAGAGATCGGGGTAAAGGTAGTGAAATCCACTTTCCTTAGAGAGTTCATTGGAAACAACTTTATAAGATCCATTTTCTTTAGACCAACGGGGTAATTCCATCTGATAATGTTGCATTAGTTTTCCGTAGAATTCTCTTTTTTCTAAATGGGTGTCACTACAGAGATTAAATACACCCTTTCGAATCTTATTCTCAAGAATAAATTGAATAAAACGGGCAACGTCATTTGAGTGAACAAGATTAACAGGAGAAGAACCACCTTGAACTTCACGTTTTTGTTCAATCGCCTTTTTAAAAAAGTTAATAGGATTTCTCTTCTCATCCACAAGACCGGCAGGCCTTAAAATAACGACATCTCTTTTAATTGATTCTAAGAACTCTTCTAGTTCAATTAAACTTGCACTATTACGACCAGTGCCTTCTCTAGGTGAATACTCTCTAACAATCCCACTACCATACACAGATGTTGAACTCGTAAATATCCAAGGAATATCTATAGAGCTCTTTTCGTGCATTGAGATCAAAAAATTGAGATAGTGCTCTCTTGGAGGCAATAAGAAGAGAACAAAGTGATAATCTTCAAAAAGTCGAGGATCAAAATCCTCTTGCGCTAGCTCTAAAGAAATAATCTCAATATCTTCTTCTTGCTCACTAGGTATTATTCTCTTTGTACCAAAGAGTTGAAATTCACTTTTTAATAGTTCCACAACAAAGCCAGAAACATGACCATGCCCAATAATGAGTCCTCTATTTTTCAAATTTTCTTCTCTATATGTAAGTAGTTTAAGCAAGCAATTAAATCATCTTCATTAATTGGCTTTGATAGATACTCATCCATGCCAGCTTCAAGACATTTTTCTCTATCGCCTCTCATAGCATTGGCAGTTAGAGCAATAATCGGAATATGTGTTTTAATGTCTTCTTCCAATTCCCTTATTCTCTCTGTCGCCTCAAAACCATTCATATTAGGCATTTGACAGTCCATGAAAACAATATCGTAAATCCCTTTTTCAAATTCCCTTAAAACTTGAACTCCATCTTCTGCAATAGTAATAACCTTAAAACCGAGTTTATGCAATTTACCGCGTGTTACGATTTGATTAATTCGATTATCCTCAGCGAGTAAAACTTTAAATTGGTGCGGTTCAAAGAGAAGTGTTTTCGAAGTCTCGACATGCTCAACTCTTTGTCCTTCTTTTATAGGAATAAGAACTCTAAAAACAGTTCCTTTATTAAAATCACTTTCAAGCTCAATTCGACCACCCATCAGCTCAACAATCTTTTTAGAAATGGCCAATCCTAGTCCTGTTCCACCAAATTTTCTAGAAGTGGAAAGATCAGCTTGGACAAAGGATTCAAAGAGTTTCTTTTGATCATCTTCTTTAATGCCAATTCCAGTATCGGAAACCTTAATCTCTAAGAGACTTTGTCCATATGGCCTAAGATCGATTTCAACTCTCCCCTTTTCAGTGAACTTTACAGCATTTCCAGCGAGATTCGTAAGAACTTGGCCAAGCCTCTTTGAATCCCCTTTAATATAAAGAGGGAGTTTTGAATCAATATGATAGGAAAAAGAAAGGTTCTTATCATGGGCCTTTAACGATATGGGATAAAGAATCGTTTCTAAGAGTTTAGCTAAATCGTAATCCTCTTCCATTAAGTCGAGCTTACCTGCCTCAACTTTAGAAAAATCTAAAATATCATTAACGATGTAGAGAAGGTGGTTTGCGACCTGATGAATCGAAGTGAGCTTTTCTTTTGTTTTAGGAACTATCTTGTGATCCTCTAACAGCATTTCACAAAGCCCTAATATCCCTGAGATCGGCGTTCTAATTTCATGTGACATATTCGCAAGAAATTGACCTTTTGCTAGACTTGCATCTACCGCTTCTCTCTTTGCCACTTCTAATTTTTTAAACATAAAGAAGATCGTATTACTTAAAAAGAAAACGATGAGCATAATAATTGTAAAGATCACTAAGATATAAACAGGAAAGTCACTACGATAGTCACTGTAAGAGAGTACTTTCCAAGTTTCACTAAAGACTTCGAACTCTTGAACATTATATAGATACTTCTTGCCATCAATAGCGACATACATTTCATCAATAATAACAAAATTCTCTATACTACTAGGCTCAACATCTCCATAGCGTTTAAGATCATAGATTCGATCTCGTTCACTAAAGGCATCAATATTCTTATACAACCACTCTTTTCTATTGGTTGCAAAAACATCTCCTTGCGGATTAACCAGAGTGATAAATTCTTCATGAGCATTCATTATGCCATCGAGATTATCTAAGTTCATTTTGAGAACGATAACTCCGATGATTTCACCTTTCTTTTCAGGCATCTGATAAACAGGTGCTGAATAATAAACACCCCTTTTTTTCGTAGTCACTCCTAAGGCGGTATAAACGTAGGGAATTCCCTTAATGGCCTTTTTAAAATAAGGCCGAAAAGAATAATTTCTTCCAAGTAAACTCTTTCCCTCAGTATAATCGGTCGACTGAATAACAACGCCCTCTCGATTTATGAGATAAACAATTGATGCGCCAGATTCATTTTGAATACTATTGAGTAAAGTAGAGACATCTTTTTCTACATCATAACCTTGAAGAGAGGCCTTTAAGATAGGATCGTTAACACCAACGATTTTTAAAATATTATGGCGTTCATCATAGAAGAAGTTTTGCTTAATCCCTCTGGCCAACTGTGCATTTGATAGTTTTAAATCATTCTTCTCACCTCTTATATAGAGGTGATTAATGAGATAGCCCCCAGCAAAAGCAAAGATCAAAATCAGAAGATTCAGTCCAATGGGAAAGCGAGACTTTGAAATAAGATCATCGTTAGTGTTCATATATTGTTAATATTATATAGAAAGGATTTAGAATTAAGGATTTAAATCAGCTAAATTCTTAATTAATTTAAAATCAAGACCTTATTTCCGTAACTTCAACAACATCCGTGAATATTTCCTAAGATTCTTGTCACATTTCCCCTTAAGAAATCACTAAGAGAAAAGGCGCATAATCAAGATTATTATGAAATACAAAAAGTTGCATGCCCATGCGCCTTGAATTTGTGCATGCTATGATTGAATAAAGATATTTTTAAGGATGAAGACTATGTTACAAAGTAAGAAAGATGAGAAATTTACTCACCCTTTTAAAACTCTCCAGGGTAAAGAGAGGGCCTACGTCGATCTTACGGCCTTAAAAACTCTTTGGATTAATACAGGGACTCGCTGCAATCTCACATGCGAGAACTGTTATATTGAATCGAGTCCTACAAATGACCGCTTAGAATATATTACTAATGAAGAGGTTCTTCCGTTTTTAGAGGAAATAAAATCTGAGAATTATCCCGTTGAATATATCGGCCTCACTGGCGGTGAACCCTTTTTGAATCCTGAGATTACTAAAATACTCTCAACTATTTTAAAACACGATTTTGAAGTTCTCGTTCTAACTAATGCCTATCGGGTGATCAATCGCCACCTCGATGAGTTAGTTAAGATTAAAGAAATCTACGGTGACAAGCTCCACATTAGGGTATCACTCGATCATCACACCTTAGACATTCACGAAGAGCAGCGAGGCAAGGGAACATTTAATAAAACACTAGAACAAATCAAATGGCTTTGTGATCAAAGTTTTAATATTTCAATTGCTGGCAGAAGCTTGACCAATGAAAGCCTCGAACAAGAAAAAGAATGTTATCAAAACCTTTTTAAGAAATGGAATATCCCTCTTTCATTGAGTGATAAAAAAATTGTCGTCTTTCCTGAGATGGATTTAAATCGTGACGTTCCAGAAATTACAACAGAGTGCTGGTCAATTTTAAATAAGTCACCAAACGACCAAATGTGTGCAACAGAGAGAATGATCGTTAAAAGAAAGGGCGATGCTTCAGTAACTGTACTCCCCTGCACTCTTCTTGCTTATGATGAGCAATTCAATTTAGGTTCAACCTTGAAGGACTCAAAGTCCAGAGTTCAACTTAACCATAAATTTTGCGCTCAATTTTGCGTCCTTGGAGGAGCTAGCTGCTCTAGTGCAAAATGAATAAACTTAAGGCGTTAGGATAGCTTATTGGTCCCAACGCCCCCTCAGGTTCCCTGCAATTTTTACAAGCTCCACCTAAATATTCATTATTTCCGCTATAACTAACGAATAATTAGTCATTAAGGAGATTCAATGAAAAGGGCCATCGTTACTCTTGTTTCGTTATCAGCACTCGTATCTTGTTCTAAAGTAAAAAAAATGGAAAACCTCACTGAGGATATGTCTAATACGACTCAAAAGATGAGTCATACAACAAACCAAATGAATGCCACGACAAATAATATGTATCCGCAAATCAGAACGAAAGAAAGTCATGATACGCGAAATAAAATGATGCAAATTGTTTTAAGTGATAATCAATCTCTTGGAGATAAGATTGCCGCGGCCTCAGCTTTCTATCAAAGCTTTGAGTATCAGCTTTGGACAAATAACGGAACTTACGACACAAAAGAAGTGAGAGAGAAACTCTTCTACGATGCCGTTAATGAATACTTCATGAAGCTCGCTTCAATCTGGGATCATATTTATGGTCAATCGAATTTAGCCATTCTTTTAAATTTGGATCCAAACGAGATGAGTCCTATCGATACCGATGCTAAAGAATATAATTATGAAATGGCATTCTATGCTCTAAGTATAGTGATGCACATGAATAACCATCATCAAAAGCATCTCGTTAAAACAATTGGTGGCTTTGAAGAGGTTTCATTCTACGATCTTTTAAGAAATGCTCTCATTAAAGAACAAGAAGGTCGCGAACTAAAAGATTATGAGCATATTGTTAATGCGGGTCAAAACCGAGATATCGCCATTGCTCTTTTACAGGCGAGAATGAATATGATGCTTGCCCTAGCTGTAAAGAATTCTACTGGGGAGTTAAAAGAATTAACTTTAGCACAAAAGCTTAGGGCCTTTAGTTTCAAGTTATCAAATGGTGCCTTTGGAACATTTCAAATGAAGTCGACATTTAATGGTGGAAATGAATCGACTAAAAGAGATGTACTGGAAAAACTCGATGGCTTTGCCAAGACTAAAAACCTCTTAGAATCAATTAATGAGCCTTTAAAAATTGACCCAGTGCTAAAAAACATTATCGATAATCTCTCTATTGAGGATGATCTTTCAAACAAAGCAAACCAAGAGTTTATCTCATATATTGAAATGATAAGAAGCCTCTAAAAGAGGCTTCACTTTCTCACCTTCCTTTTGATAGTATCCCCAGATCAACTGAAAAAAGGAAGTTTACTTCATGAATTTTAAAATCGAGTCGTCATTAGCGACAAAAGAAAAATCGAGCAATCTAAAAAATACTCAATCAAACATCTACATTTGCCCAAAGTCAGAATTTAAGTCACTTAAAAAAACACTAGAAAAGCAACTCCCTGCATGGACTCTAAAAAACCTAGAAGAGAAAACACAATTTATAACAGGACAAACTGGTCCCGTTGTCATCGTTGTTCTTGGAGCGAGTACACATAAAGCACACGACAATCTTCTAAGTGAGAGCGACTACTCTAATGCTAGAGAGACCCTTGGAAAAGTTGCAAGAGAAATCTCTCTGTTAAAATCAAAAGACGTCTTCTTTAATTTTATGAATTGTAGCGACGATATGATCACAGGTTCTCTCGTTGGATTAGACCTAGGTCTCTACGACTATGAAAAGAGTTATAAATTAGGAAAGACAGCGTTTACAAGTAATGGGAAAAAAGTTGCTTCAAAGCTTATAAAAAATGCAGCTGATATTGCTATAGGGATCAACCAAGCCAGACACCTTGTTAACTTACCTCCAAACATTCTTCACCCAGTTTCTTATGCAAAAGAAGTTAAGAAGATGTATGCTCAAAGTAAAACGATCAAGGTTGCTATCTACGATCAAAAGAGACTTCAAAAAGAAAAATGTGGTCTTCTTCTTGGCGTTGGGAATTCAGCAGAAAACCCACCACAAATTGTTCATATTAAATATCGCCCAGCGGGAGCAAAAGGAAAGTCGACGGCCCTTGTTGGAAAAGGACTAACTTTTGATTCAGGTGGATTAGATATTAAACCTGCCGCTGGAATGAGACTCATGAAAAAAGATATGGGCGGTTCTGCAACAATTGTTGGCCTCTCTCGTTGGCTAGAAAACTCTGGCGTTAAAAAGAATATTGACCTCTATCTTGCTCTTGCTGAAAACGCCATCAGTGAAAGATCAACACGCCCAAGTGATATTCTCACAGCAAGAAATGGTGCCACAGTTGAAATTCATAATACTGATGCTGAAGGTAGACTTGCCCTAGCTGATACTATTGATATGGCCCTTGATCTTAAACCAGAGGTTCTTATCGATGTTGCAACTTTAACAGGTGCAGGAAAGATTTCTCTTGGACAAGATATTGGAAGTCTCTTTGCCAATGATGACAAACTCGCAGAAAAGCTCGTTCACTCTTCTCAAGAGATGGGTGATCTCATGTGGAGAATGCCTCTTTATAATCCTTACTTTCAAGCAATGAAATCTGATTTTGCCGATATGACCAATGCTGCTTCAACAGGATTTGGTGGATCAATTACAGCTGCTCTCTTCTTAGAGAAGTTTGTTGGAAAGACGAAATGGGCACACTTAGATATTTTTGGATGGACAAGTGGAGCGAAGCCAAGCCTGGTTCAAAAAGGTGGTTCAGGTCAAGGTGTAGAAACTCTCATTGGTTATTTTAAATAATAAAAAAGGGCCAGTTCAAAACTGGCCCTCAAAACCAAAAAGGTTATTTCAAGACAACTTTGAAGTCGACTTGAACTTCATTGTGAATCATCTTATCACCTAGGTTTTTGAAAAAATCACCTGATCCGTACACCATATCAAATTTTGTTCTATCGAAAGTTAGCTTACCTGAATAAGTTTTACCGTCTTTCTTATAAGGAATCTCAACGTTTCCTTTCTTTCCTTTGATTTCAAGAACACCTTGGATTTTATCTCCTTTGATTCCTTTAATCTCAAGTTTTGCTTCTGGATATTTTGAAATTTCAAAGAAGTCACCACTCTTAATGTGTGTCAGAAATTTATCTTTCCACTCTCCGCTAAGATCAGTTACATCAATGCTGCCCATATCCATCACAACATTACCTTTATCAATTTTTCCATCTTTAAGAACAACGTTACCGTCTTTTACTTTAATGAGTCCATAATGCTCACCCGTCACTTTTGTTCCTTTCCATTTGAACTCACTCTTAGCTGTATCAACATTTCCAGCAAATGCGCTTGTGGCCAAAAGTAGTGCTCCAAAAAATAATCCTTTCATTTCTATACTCCTTTTTGGTTTATGAAACTATCTTGCCAGAGATTTAATTGTTGCAACAGGAGACACTTTTGAAATAGACTATTTCATATAAGGAACAATGTATGAATCTTAACCTATTGAAAACATTCCAGAAGGTCGTAGAACTTGGTAGTTTTACCAAGGCCGCGGCTCACCTAAAGCAGCCAAAATCGAGAATTTCAAGGGCAATCTCAAGTCTTGAAGAACACGTAGGGGTGCAACTTATTAAAAGAACGACTAGGTCAATCTCTCTAACTGAGGCCGGATTAAAACTCTTTAAAGAGACTTCACACTCTCTGCGCGATATTGAAGATGCTCTTGATCAATTAATGCACGAGAAATCGGAACCCAAGGGAGTCATATCACTTACGGCACCTGAAGATTTTGGACACGAAGTTCTTGAAGACCTCCTCATCGATTTTCAAAAACTCTACCCGCTTATTGAATTTAATCTCCTTTATACCAATGACTATCTCGATTTGAATGCCCAAAATATTGATATCGCTTTTCGAGCAGGCCAACTGAGAGATTCCTCTCTCCTTTCAAAGTCAATTGGCGTAACAAAATCTATTTTCGTTGCTAGTCCCGATTATTTGAAACGAAGAGGAAAACCAAAGAACGTAAAAGATCTTAAAGAACATGATCTGCTCTATTTTATCTCTGCTCGCTACGAACAAGAAAGTTCGATTCCCTACAATCAAAGAATCATCATGAGATCAAACTCTTTTCCAACAATTAAACGATATTGTCTAAAAAGTTCTGGAATTGGTTTAATCCCCTATTTCCTTGTGAAAAAAGAAATTGAATCGAAGAAACTTGTTCGAATTATTCCAAGTTGGACAGAAGATAGCTCCCCTTTTCAAATGCTCTTTACAGATAGAAGTAAGCAACCAAAAAGAGTACAGCTCTTTATGGACTTTATTTTTGATAAAGTGAAAGAAGCTCTCGCTATCGAGGATTAACTTGGAAGGCCTCTTCATGAGGATAGAGATATTGAGCTTGTAAAAGAAAGTGTTCAGCTTCTTTATAGTACTTCCTCTTCACATGAAGTTCATAAAGAGCAAAGTAAGCATAGGCGCGATAAAAGATTTGTCCCTGATTAATGACATCGAAAAGATGTTCTCTCGCCTTTTCAAAATCATCAACTTCATCATAGTTAATGGCAAGAAAAATGCGTAGATCACTAAAGACTCTAGGACTATCTTGAAAGGCCATTTCGAGTTTTTGCATTTCACTTTTTGAAATAAAATTATCAGCGAGAACCATTTTCTCTAAGAAATCAATTGATCTTAGTCTTTGTAAGCTTCTTTTCAAGTCGAAGCTCTCATCCAAAAGTTCAGGATAATTCAAATTCTCAACGGCCAGAGCGAGATTCAAGGCCAGCTCATTATCTTGATCTTCAAGAGCTTTTTTTATTGTAAGATCTGAGTGTATCCAATTGAGAGCAAAATCAATTCTTATAGCGCCTGTCACATATTCACAGGACTCCTGCCCTGAGGTGATTAGTCCAATAAGATATTTTCCATCGTAAATACTTCCACCAGAGTCGCCGCTACAAGCACTTGCATAATCAACGAGAAGCAGCTCTCTATCATTGAAACTAATAAGTTTTGAAAAGCCGCTTTGCTTTTTTCCAATGGAGCGAGAACTCTCTGATTTACCAAAGGCCACAAGTTCGAGTTTCTTATTTTCAAAATCTTCTAATAAAAAATAATTTGCACCGATTGTTCCAGGAATTTTCTCATCATCTATTTCAACTTCTTCTTTCAGCTTAATATAGCCAAAGTCTCGTGCCGTATCACCATAGAGATACTGTGTAGGAAAAGAAAAAGAATCAATTTTAAGAGTCTTCTTTTTATATTTAATTTTTAAATGCCCAACTTTAGCTCCAACTAAACAATGGGCTGCAGTCAGAATAAGATCTTTTTTAATGAGAGTTCCGCTGCATGAGCTATTCTTTCGAATCTCAATAAAAAGAGAACTCTCTCTTTGATCGCTCTCTAACTCCTGTCCATTTACAATCGATGAGTCGACAAAAGCGACCTTCCCATCATGTTCGTTAATAAGGCATGAGCTGAGTAAGAATGTCATTGCTAGTAAACTTCGAATTTTCATACACTTAACTTATCTATCCTTCAATAAAAGGCTACGAATAAATTGCAGGTGTGTATAAGATACAATATGGCCCTCTCAGATTTTTTAGCTATGTTATTTAAGATTCATGAAAAATCTAATCTTATTACTCGTTCTTTTAGTACTGGCCCAAGTTACCAAGGCCGAAGTTGAATTCTATTACTTTGAGTCTGAGACTTTTAAACAAGAACTTCAGCAGGAGATTGAAGGACTTCAAGATTTTTTAAAAGATCAAATAGCATTTCCACAAGATGTCTTAATCACATATCGCCCAACTGTTGGGACCAGTTATGATATTAAAAAAGGTGTCCTCAATATTGCGACAACCGAGTTAGAGGCAATCACTCACGAATTTGCCCATCAAATTTTTGATACCAATCTCTTTAAGCAATCGCCCGTTTGGTTTTACTACAAGGCCAGAGAATCTGTTCGCTTCAGTGATTTGAGTGATTCTATTAGAAACTTAAAAAAATCAATTAGTCATCTCGATAGCGCTAGAAGGTCTTTTATTTCTCAAGGAGACCACGCCTTAGTACCTGCAATTGATACGAGAAAGGCCCAGTATGAAAAAGAATTAAACTTTCTAGAAGAAGCTTACCAATACGATCGTGAACTAAAAGACGTTATTGAAAAAACAAACACATTTAGAAGACTTGTTCCCTACCAAGAGTTTTTTGCCGATACACTTTCAATCATCTATTACAATGATTGGAATATCATGCATGAAACTGTTTTTAACGTGACAGGAAATCCGCTCGTTGCACAGTCTCGAAAGTACGAGTCTTCGCCGTCAGTGATTGCAAGTTATCTCGATCCCTATACTCATTTTGCCAAATCGAGATCTTGGCTTAGAAATCACTTTCAATCTCCAAGAGATATTGACGTTCCTTGTTTGACTAGTGCTGTCATTAGCGCTTACGAACGAGATTTACGCTCTCTTGATTACGCCTACTCTTACGATGAGATCAATCTCAACTTTCAAGAGTTTTATACATCCTGCGTTAAATAGTTTTGTCTACTCAATATCAAGGCCTTAACTAAAAAAGGCCTTCTCTTTTTTTGAAAATCTGTCTTTTGGAAGTTAAGATACGCAGGCTTAAAAATGCCAATGAAACGAACTTTCAAGGAAAGACAGATATGACTCGAGAAGAATTCCAACAAGCGATCTCTCAAGGGATCCCTAACGAACTTCCCCCTAAAAAAGAGTATGAGCCACAAATTAATCATGCTCCAAAAAGAAAGAAGATTCTTAATAAAGAAGAAGAGAAACTTGCTCTTAGAAATGCTCTTCGCTACTTCCCAAAAAAGTTTCACGCTGAGCTAATTGAAGAATTCAAAGAAGAACTTGAAAAGTATGGGCGTATTTATATGTATCGCTTTCGTCCAGATTATAAAATTCACGCACGCTCAATCAACGAATACCCACATAAATCAGTACAAGCAGCAGCGATTATGCTCATGCTTTCAAATAACTTAGACTACGCCGTTGCCCAACACCCTCATGAGCTTATCACTTATGGTGGAAATGGAGCTGTTTTTCAAAACTGGGCGCAATACCTTTTAACAATGCAGTACTTAAGTGAAATGACTGACGAGCAAACTCTCGTTTTAAAGTCAGGACATCCAGCAGGTCTCTTTCCATCAAACAAAGAAGCCCCAAGAGTTGTCGTCACTAATGGGATGATGATTCCAAATTACTCTCAACCAGATGATTGGGAAAAGTTTAATGCCTTAGGTGTTACTCAGTACGGACAAATGACGGCAGGTTCTTTTATGTACATTGGTCCACAAGGAATTGTTCACGGCACAACGATTACGGTTCTCAATGCGGGAAGAAAGATTTCCAATGGACAAACAGACCTCGCAGGAAAAATCTTTGTCTCAGCTGGACTTGGAGGAATGAGTGGAGCTCAACCAAAGGCCGCTGTTATTGCCGGTTGTGTCGGAGTTATTGCCGAAGTGAATCCAAAGGCCGTTAAAACTCGTCACGAACAAGGCTGGGTTGATGAAGTCTACGATGATCTCGATAAAATTATTCCAAGAATTAAAGAAGCTAGCGCCAATAAAGAAGCCGTTTCAATTGCCTTCCAAGGAAATATTGTCAATCTCTGGGAGCGCTTTGTAGAAGAAGATATGCTCATCCACCTTGGATCAGATCAAACTTCTCTTCACAACCCTTGGGCCGGTGGATACTACCCAGCTGACTTAACATTTGAGCAGTCAAATGAATTAATGGCCAATGATCCAGAGAAGTTTAAAGAAGAAGTTCAAAAGACTCTTAGAAGACATGTCGATGCTGTTAATGCTCTATCAGATAAGGGAATGTATTTCTTTGACTACGGAAATGCCTTTCTTCTTGAATCTTCAAGAGCTGGTGCTGATATCATGAAAGAAAATGGTGATTTCAAATACCCTTCTTACGTTCAAGATATCATGGGTCCGATGTGTTTTGATTATGGGTTTGGACCTTTTAGATGGGTCTGTGCCAGTTCACTTGATGAAGATCTCGAACTAACAGATAAAATTGCAACAGAAGTTTTAGAAAAGCTCATGAAAGAATCTCCAAGTGAGATTCAACAGCAGATGCAGGATAATATTCAATGGATTCAAGGTGCCGGAGAAAATAAGCTCGTCGTTGGCTCCAAAGCAAGAATCCTCTACGCCGATAGCGATGGAAGAATTGAAATCGCCCTGGCCTTCAATAAGGCCATTAGAGATGGAAAACTGAAAGGTCCAGTCGTTCTTGGTAGAGACCATCACGACGTCTCAGGAACAGACTCTCCTTATCGTGAGACCTCAAATATTTATGATGGTTCACGTTTTACGGCCGATATGGCGGTTCAAAACTTCGTTGGAGACTCTTTTAGAGGAGCAACGTGGATTTCACTTCATAACGGTGGTGGCGTTGGCTGGGGCGAAGTTATCAACGGTGGTTTTGGAATGGTTCTCGATGGTTCTGAAGATTGTGATAGAAGAATTAAATCAATGCTCTTTTGGGACGTAAATAACGGTATCAATCGACGTGCATGGGCCAGGAATGAAGGGGCCATCTTTGCCATTAAAAGGGCCATGGAAAAAGAGCCTAATCTCAAAGTCACTCTTCCAAATCTTGTCGATGACTCACTACTATCTTAAATTGAAAAAGGGGCCTTATCACAAGGCCCTTCTTATTTCCCTAACTTAGCTTTAAGTTTCCCATAAAATCCCCAATCCACCGTTGACAAAATATGTGAATATTTGAGATCAAGGGCTATTCACAAATGGAGGGAATTCTATGAAAACAATACTCGCACTTATTCTTGCATTTAACATGAGCACAGCTTTTGCTAACTCTTGTCCAGTAGAAGTTGTTGAAACTCAAGCTGTTGATTACCTATCACAAGAACTAGGAATCAAGTATGACGTTGCAACTAAACTTTGGAACGTTGAAACGAAAGAAGTTGAGCTAGACTTTTTTCAAGCAAACATCGAAACAACACAATCTCAATACCTTGTTGGTGTTGAAGTTGATGCTAACTGTGACGCTATTTCTTACCAACTTACAAACCTGACTCTTAAGCAATGTTACGACACTTGTCTTACATTCCACAGACCAGGACCACAGCTAAACTCTTGTATCGCTAGCTGTAAATAAAAAACGATCAAAAAACACAGTGAGAGCTCTTCTTGCTGTGTTTTCTTACCTAATCACAAGATTTCTCTTTCCCTAAATTTCCTTTAAGGCTATAAGTAGGTCTCTACAAGGATCGCATTATGAAAAAGCCAAGCTCAGTCACTATTTACGTCGGTAACCTCAATTACAACAGAGACGAAAAGAAAATTAAACACCTCTTCTCTCGTTACGGTTATGTTAAGGAAGTTCACCTCGTAAAAGACAATAAGACTGAAAAAAGCAAGGGCTACGGTTTTGTGATCATGCCTAAACTTGCCGATGCCACAAAGGCCATTGAAGCCCTTAATGGAAAAGAAGTTGATGGTCGTACTCTTAAAGTTAGTATTGCAAAAGAGCGCGAAGATATTATTGCAAAGCCAATCGAAATTGTTAAAGAGAAGATCAAAAAGAAAGACCGTCCTAAGAAGCACGGACTTCAAGTTCTATTTAACAACCTAAAAAAGTAAGTTAAATACCCGCTTTCTTTCCTCTAGCATTCATTAATTTTCTGTTTAGTTAAAACTAACCTTTTCTTTCATTTAGTCAAAATGAGCATTTCCCTATTTCGCCAAATCCTTGGACGATGGATAATTAATTATTCACTAAAAAAATCAAAGGATGATGATTATGAAAATTAGGAAGATTTTATCAGCTGCAATCCTTATGTCAGCTTTCAACACTATGGCCGTCGATAAAGTAGTTTACGGTGAAGATAATAGATTAGACCTATTCGAAGTAGAAAGAGCGCTACACCTTGACCTTGCATCTTCAACTGCGGGAATGATTCCAAACTATAGAGTAGAAGACCTTAACGATGGTACGGTTAAACTAAGTGGTAGCAAACTAAGTGTTTGTAGCGGTGAAAAATTTAACGGTCAATTAACAGCGGCCAATTGCTCTGGTTTCCTAGTAGGACACAAAGGAAAGCAATATATGGTAACAGCAGGTCACTGTGTAACGAGCCAATCAGCTTGTAAAGATTCAAAGTGGGTATTTGACTACAAGATGAACGAAGCTGGGCAACAAGAGCACATCATTTCTAAAAACAGCGTTTATAGCTGTAAGAGACTTGTTGAGAGAAAGCTAATCTCTTCTACTAAGGATGACTACGCTGTTATCGAATTAGACAGAGAAGTTACAGACAGAGCGGCCCTTAATATCCGTTATGAAGGTGAAATCGAAGTTGGAGAAGAAGTTCTCGTTATTGGTCACCCAACTGGTCTTCCAACAAAAGTTGCTGGAGATGCTTTCGTAAGAGATGCTTCTAGAAGTAAATATTTTGAAACAAACCTTGATACATTCGCAGGAAACTCTGGATCAGCAGTTTTCAATGCAGCATCAGGAACAGTAGAAGGGATTCTTGTTCGTGGACATACTGACTACGAGTGGAAAAGAGTTAACGGGAAAAGTTGTAAAGCTCCTGTTTACTGTCAAATGGACTCTTGTCGTGGAGAGGACGTAACAAAAATTACAAGTATTGATTTCTTTCAAAACTAAAAATAAAGGCTCCCAATTGGGAGCCTTTTTTATTTCGATTGTTCTAATAATCTCACAAGATCTTTATAAGCATACTTCTTAAAATACTTCATCCCCTCTTCTTTTACCTTTTCAGTTAACTCAGGAGATTTTTCAACAAATCGCTTCACATCCATCTCATCTTTTAAATCATAACTTTCTTCATCTTTTTCATAGACGCGCAAAATCTTCTTATTCTCTAAAAAGATAATTTTTAAATTCACATCTTCATCTTCTTTTAAAATATTAGATTCTCTCTTCTCATTCTCAGCGAGATAGCTGCGCGAAATCGGAGCTCTCGTTGAACTCAAACTAAGTGGACCTCTTGAGCCCTGAACACTTGAAAGTGCATTATTAAGGCCACTCGCCGATCTCTTGGCCTTTGCTCCAGCAGAAGCTGAACTACTAATACCGGCCACAGAACTTGGTGCTCTTGTATTTTCAACGGCCCCAGTATCACTTGAAGATGGACTGTCACCTTTATTTGTAGATGATTTTAAATCAACAATTTTATTATCGGCATCAAACTCTTGAAACTCATATTGAACTTCATTCACAGGCTCATAAGAAACGGGCGCCTGAACATCGTGAGTACCAACTTCGTACGTTTTTCTTGGAGCACTAACTCGTGATGGAGAAGACGAATTTTTCGATGAGCCTGCAACACTCTTTTTAGGTACGGCCACTTTCTTTTTTGCCTTCGCTACAGGTTTTTTCTTCTTTAATTTTTGAATATCATCTGTCATTTTATCAACGCGCTTGATACTCTCCTCAATCATTTTATCATTACTGACCAGATAGGCCTTAGTCATAATCAATTCTGGATCATCATTAAAAACATCGATATCATCATATCCTAGGAGTTTTTTAAGGCGTGACTCTAGGCGAAGAATTTTCTTAGGAGCGTTACTTCTTGTGTAATTTCCTTCTTCGATAATTTCGCTGACTTCTTCTACGATTTCTTCACTGACTTCTAGAACTTGAGATGCTGATACAAGTTTCTCACTTCTTCTTTCCATTTCTATATTTGATAAAGTTGGTGCACTTCTATTTGAATGATTTGTTATTTGTAACACTCTAAATTTTTCATTCTCCTTATTACGCATTTCTTGTAATTTTCTAAGGTTCTCACTTTTTTTAATAGGGACTTTATTTAAGAAACAAGAAAATTTAGAGGCCTTCTTTAAGGCCGTATATAGCTTAGTATAGTTAGTAACGTTTTCTCGAGAAAAAGGGACCAACTCAGCCTCGGAAAAGAGTGGTAGAATCTCTTTTGTTGTTGATTCTCTATTTAATGAGCAGAGTCCTTCTAAGTTTGCCTGAATATCGCGACAAACTTTTTTATCATTCTTCGTTAAACTAGAGTTAATAAGTGTAGAAAATGAAAAGCTTTTATCTACAGTATAGGAATTATAGATTGATTCCATCTCCTCTTTATTTTGACAAGTAAAGCTCTTTGTTAATTGACACTGATCACTTTCATTCAAAAGTATTAAGTATTGAATCTTAGAAAGAGTAAAGGCATCGTAGTACATTTTTGAATCATTATTTGTCTCACGACAATATGACCTCGCCTTTCCTCTTGAAGCAAAGTTACAATGACACCCTTTATATTGAAAACTATCACTTTTATCTTTTGAGAAAACTTCAAGACTCACCGCTCGCTCTTTTCTATAGTCAGCACAGTATCTTTGAAATGTAGCCTCTTTATAATTTACGACAGACTTAAAAACATTTTCTGTTAACTCATCAGAGGCTTCTTTATTTTCATAAACAGGCTCTTTTACACAATAAGAAACTTCAACCTCTCTTAGCTTCTTATTTTTAGCACCCATACAAATATATTCATGCTCATCATTAAGATAGAAAGACATCGACTCTAAAGAAAAGAGCATGAGTGAAATAAGGAGTAATGGGAAGAGGTTTAACTTATATAAATTCATTCTATGTACCTATCGTCCATCCTACCCTAATACCTGAGTAAAAAACTAAATTGACCTCTAAATCGTTAAAAGAAGATTCGAAAGGCCGCCAACTTTTTTTGCCATTCAATTAATAAAGTGGCATGTGAATTGAATATTATTTAATACGACTTTGAAATTAAGGTAGTTTATGAAAGTGCTCGCTCCCATTTTATTGTTTATCTTTGCATCAGTGTTTAATGTTTTAACACTGGCCGAGGATATTAATAAAAATGAAACGACCTTTATTACAGATAAGAAAGAGCTTTTAAAAGATGACCATAGACTCTTGAAAACCAGTGATGACTCACACCTCGATGCCATTGGAAGAATACAAGTTATCTTCAAAGACTATCGCTACAAGAAGTGCTCATCAACTCTCATTGCTCTAAGGCCTGGGGAGTCCTCTGATATCGTACAAACAGTCAAACATTGTTTTGATAATGAGAAATCTTCTCTTTTACTTGTTAAATGGGAATCAACTCTTGCAAGTGGGAAGATCATTAAAAGAACTGCAACAGTCCTTCAATCTGCTTTGCATTCAGATCTACTCTTATTAAAGTTAGATCGACCTATTTCTTTTAAAAAGATAAGACCTATACTCATTCCTCCCGAATCATTTGAAGCTCGAGAGATTTTAAGCGACTTTACAAGCGAATCGATAGTGGCCGGATATAGCTCAGATAGGCTTAAGGGACAAAAAGGAAGTATTCTCACTTATACGAGAAATGAAAGAGCACCCTTTACTCTTAAGACATTTCTTGATTCACACTACCTTGAGAGTGTGACCTATAAAGGGGCAAGTGGAGGAGCTTTCATCGTAAAGGCCGATCTCTCAAAAAGAGACAAGACAGTAAAAAACCCCTATTCTCAGTACTACTACCTTGGGACAATTAAAGGTGGAATTAGTTTAAATCTTTCCGAAGATCGAAGAATCTTCTTTAACTCCATGGGCTCTCTTGGCTCGGATAAAACAAGAATTATTCCGCTAGGGCAAGCGAGTATTGAATTTCCTTATCATGATCTCTTTTAAGTAATTGGCATCAATCTTGTAACTATATAAGTATCAATTAACTACTTTTGGTGACTTATGAACAAGAAACTAGCTTTTACATCGATCATCTTCTTAACAGTGTTTAACATTTCAACACTCGCATCAGAGTGTGGAGTGAAAAGGCCATCAGTAGAGCTTTCAGATCAAGTGAAAGAAGTTGCTAACTTCACAAGAAATGCTAGTAATAAGCTTGTTAACGAGGGAGATGGTACTCTCTATATTCGTGATCTCAACGTTTTAAAGAAAACTGATACAAGAAAGGTGAAGACTTCAAAGGATTCACATCTTGATGCTGTTGGAAAACTCTTTATCACATTTGAAGATGGATCAATTGGAGAATGTTCATCTGGTCTTATTTCAAATAAACCAGGAAAGAGCTCAGACTTCGTTCTTACAGCAGATCATTGTTTTACAAATAAAGGCAAGAAAGTTCAATCGATCCAATGGGTTACGAAATTAGCTAACGGAAAATTGATCGAAAGAAATGCTAATATAGTAAGAACTTCTGGCGAAAGTGATATCACAATTTTAAAACTTGATAATAAGGTTTCCTTTAATGAGGTAAAGCCATTTCTTATTCTTGATGATCTCTATATTGACTATGATGAATTCTCTTACTACGCATCAAAGACTTTCGTCGCCGGTTACAGTGCAGATTCAATTAAAGGGAGAAATGGAAGGGCCCTAACATACACTGAATTAAAGGGTAACGATCAAAGTATTAGATATGATTATATTAATCCTTATCTCGATGCGACTTCATATCAAGGTGCTAGTGGTGGAGTTATCGTTTCCAATGCTGATCTAAGTGAAGAAGAAATTGAAAATCCTTATAATCAACTTTACTTTGTTGGAACAGTTACTCATGTTATCAGTCTCGATGATAAGACAGGAAAAAATGGGAAAATTCAATCAGTCTATTATCAAAGTGATAACGTTGCAGGATCTAATAAAACAGCAATGACTCCTTATGAAGAATATTTCAAAGAACTACAATTAGATTATTACCTGAATAAATAAGAACAAATAACTCAACTTCTCTCAAAGACTGTCGAAAAGACTCTTTGAGAGGAGAAAGTTTGAAGCGCTACGGGAAAGTCATTGATATAAATTTCGAAAAGAATACACTCGTTGTTGAGGATGGACATTCTAAGCAATTTCTTGCGAGTTATCGAAAATTATCCATGAACCACCTTCACCATTACATTGAATTCACAACCAACTTAGATTCTAAGGGAAGCGTTGTCGTTACTTCATTGGTGTTTCCTAAATCAAAGCAAAGAGTAGAACTTATTAAAAGCAAATTCCAAATGCTTAAAAACCAGCTGGAATTACCTTTTAGTGCCTAGGAAAATAAAAAGTACTTAGGTTCCTTCCCATTCTTACGAAAAGAGCACCATTACCTTGAGAGAACTGGAGAATCTATGAATTACGTAATCCCGAAATTTGATCACACTGAAATCCAATCATTTTTTACTTATTGGTCTGATAAATACTCAGAAAGACCAATGGAAGAATTCAGCTACTCTCCAATCATTGAGAAAGATAAATTTTCAAAAACAGATCTTAATCTTCTTTTTAAATGGTTCAATCAAGATCAATTTTGCCAACTCAAGGGAAAGGCCTTTGAAAGAAAAGTCGTGGCGAAGATTGAGACAATTAACGCTCTTAAATCTTCATTTGATCAGAAAGTATTTGATAAGCACTTTGCTCGTTTAAATCCAGAGTGGAAGCTGTTTCTTCTTCACTGTATTTCACCAAGTGACTTCCCTATTCTTAATGAGCATATCTTCAAGGCCTTTCACTTTATTAAAGGTGGAAAAGACTCAAGTTTTTGTGAAGAGAAAATGGAAATCTTCTATTTCGAAAGATTTGTTCCTTACTTTCAAAAGCTTGATCTAGGAGAAAACTTCTTTCAAGAATTCAACAAGGCCCTATGGACTTTTGGAGAATACCTTGAAAAGAATGAAGGTTTCAAAGATATTAAAATTCATCTAATGGACGCTGCTTAAGAGCGTCCATATCTAATCGGCAATTTTTTCCCCTTAGGCCAATTCCCTAGATTAAGAGACAATAAAGTTATGGAAAAAACATATAACTTTATTGATGTATTTAGTGGTTGCGGAGGTCTATCTTATGGACTTGAGCAATCGGGGTTAAACTGTCTTCTTGGAATTGATCACGACCGTGATGCCATGAAAACTTTCGAGAGAAATCATCCAAACTCACAGAGTTTCTGTGGTGATATTCGTGAGCTTGATAATGCTAAAATCATGGAAATGGTTGGCAATCAAAAAGTCGACCTCATCGTTGGAGGACCTCCATGCCAAGGTTTTTCAACTGTTGGTAAAGGAAAGTCAGAAGATCCAAGAAACCTACTCTTTCTCGAATTTTTACGTCTCGTTAAACTCTTTAAGCCGCAGGGTATCCTTATTGAGAATGTGACGGGTCTTCTTGCAAAGAAAAATAAAGATGTTCTTACAAGAGTTTTCGATGAATTTCATCAACTAGGTTATAACGTCGATGCGCGTGTACTTAGTGCAGAAGAATTTGGCGTGCCAGAAAAGAGAAGAAGAACAATCATCGTTGGTTTTAAAGATGAATTTGAACCAAGCTTTCCAAATCCAACACATGGAGTAAGAGGAAGTTGGCCATTAAAAACAGTGGCCGAAGCTTTTTCTTCTATTTCAAAGGATGCCAATCACCATCTGGTAGAGAAAGCCCAACTTAAAAATGAACTCGACAAGAAACGACTTTCTCATATTCCACAAGGTGAAGGAATTCGTTATCAAAGAGATGAAATTAGACTGCTTCCAAGTGAGCTCCACTACAATGTTAATTGGCAAGAATTGAGAGAGTCTCGCTTTAGACAGACAAGACTTCAGCGTCTTAACCTTGAAGAGCAAGCTCCAACAATCCTCACTTCGAGAACAATGTACTTTCACCCAACGGAAAATAGATATCTTACAGCGAGAGAGGCCGCGGCGATTCAATCCTTTCCAAATGAATTTTCTTTTGAAGGAAGTACAACTTCAGTTTTCAAGCAAATTGGAAATGCCGTTCCAGTGGAACTTGCAAAAACACTAGGATTACATCTTCAAAAAATTCTCAATCATGAAGTTTCCTCAACAAATAAAGTCGAAGACTTTAAAAAATATGCCTTTCACTACAATAAGCAAATCGCGATATAAATTGTTTCTAGCAATGAGCACCGATTAGTTCTATACTGAGGGTGCTTATTGCTAGGAGCCACCTTTGAATACATCATCCCAAGAAAACGAATCCTTTATTAAGACTTATGCCCTTTTAGTTGCCGTTATGGTTTTATGGGGTGGGACGTTTATCTCAGGGAGAATGCTCGCACAAAATCACTCTGCCTTTACCATCTCATTTCTTCGCTTTTTAACGGCCAGTTTAGTTTTAAGTCCCGTACTCTTTTTCTCAAAGAAGAAGACACCTTCATATACACGCCTACAGTGGCTCAAGCTTTTCTTCTTAGGTTTGACAGGTGTATTTAGTTACAATTATTTCTTCTTTGGTGGTCTTAAATATGTTGAGGCTGGAAAGGCCTCGGTTATCATCGCAATCAATCCGACAATAACAGCTTTTCTAGCGGCGATTATTCTTAAGGAACTACTCACTCCCGGAAAAATTCTTGGAGCTCTTACCGCTTTGACAGGGGCCCTTATTGTCATCACAAAGGGAGATCTCCATACCATCACATCTGGTGGAATTGATAAGGGAGAGATACTTCTTTTTGGAGCCGTTCTTAGTTGGGTCAGCTACACTCTTCTTGGAAAAGTTGCTCTAAAAAAGTTGCGACCATTAGAGACAACAACGTTTGCCTGTATTATTGGAACAATTCTCCTCTTTCCTTTTAGTCTTAAAAATGGACTCGCTCAAAGTTTAGAAACGGCAACAATTCTCGATTGGATAAATGTCGTTTATCTTGGAGCCTTTGGAACTGGCCTTGGTTTTATTTGGTATTACGGAGGTATTCAAAAAATTGGAGCGGCCAAAGCAGCGGCCTTTATCAACCTCGTTCCTATTTTTGGAGTCTCCTTTGGTGCTTTTCTACTCGGCGAGTCAATTGAGTCATCTCTTCTTATTGGAATTGCCCTTGTTATCATTGGAATCTCTCTCGTAAATAAGAAAGTCAAGGCCAAGACTGTTAATTTAGAGGTGAATTAGTCGCATATAGATAATAATTATCTATTTTCTCAAAATTTTGTTCCATACATCAAACTTTTTATTGACCATTCAAAAGCAGCGTAATAATCATAGGTTCTAAAGGAACTTGAACGCTCTTTATGTTTAAAACAATCTATAAACTACATAAGTATTTGGGGATTTTCCTCGCTTTCCATCTCATAATTACGATGGCCACAGGTACAATTCTACTTTTTAAAGATGGCTTTTTTCTCGATGACAAAGCTCCTGTGGAACATCAGTCTGTTAAGCTCGATTCCCATCAAATTCAAAGGGCCACTGCCCAGGCTAAGCAAATGTATCCCAATGCACGACTCCTCTCTACATTTGTCGATGAATCAAATTCGGATATTTTAAAGATTCGCCTTGGAAAAGATGGAACAAAAAAGTTTCGAGGCGCAATTAAACTTGAGTACAACCTCGTTCAAGATAAGTTTATTCAATCACAAACGAAAGAAGATGATTTCTTTGACTTTATTTTAGAATTGCATCGCGATCTTTTGTTAGGAACTCTAGGCAAACTCTATATTGGTGTTCTCGGTCTTATTTTTTGTTTCATTCTATTAAGTGGACTCTATATCTACCGCCCTTTTTCAAAGAATTCTTTTCTTGGAAGTATCAGGCTAGAAAGCTTTCGCTTCTTTTTAAGTGATACTCATAAGGCCATTGGAATGTTTACCTTCTCATGGTGCTTTCTCATTGCCCTGACAGGTTCTTTTCTCGCTTTTAATAGTACACTGATAAAGACCTATCAATATTTTGAGCTCAAAGAACTTAGAGAACAATATAAAGAAGTTGATGGAACTGTAGAAGATGCTCCTCTAGCACAGATCATTGATTCAATTGATAAAAGATTTCCAAATAAAGATCTCGATTTCATCGCTTTTGCCGATACAGAATTCTCTCTTCCAATGCACTATTTAGCTTTAGTAAAAGGAAGAGGTCGATTCGAAGAAAAGCTTAGCTCTCTTGCCATCGTTCATAGAGAAAGTGGCAAGATTGAAGCCGTTAGAGAATTCCCTCTCTATCTTAAGGCCCTTTTACTTTCTGAACCTCTGCACTTTGGTGATTATGGTGGAAATGCATTAAAAATCATTTGGCTCGTTTTCTCTCTCATTTCATTTTGGCTTCCTGTAGGTGCTATTACACTTTTTTTCTTTAAGAAAAAGAAACCGGCCTACTTTCAAAGAACATCAAAAAGAAAGTTACGAGCGCGATTTAAGTGGCAGCATCGCCCTTACCTACTTACATCTGCCCTTTCACTCTTTATTTTAAGTTCAATAGCTGTACAGCTTTTCATAGAAGAGAATCTAGCACTCTATTTTTCATTCATTCTCTTTATTACGATTATATTCTTCTTTTTTATGATCAACTCAAAAGTTGAAGAGGAGCCTGAAAATGCTTAATCTCCTTACTTCACTTTTTACGTTTACTCAGCTGATCGCTCTTCTTCTCTTTCCCAATCTTAAAAATGCTCTTACTCTTGATGCTCATTATTTCGTCATCATCTTTGCCATTGGTTCCCTTTGTTTTTTAATCATGGCCCCGCATTGGTCTAAGCTTATGAATAAGATCGGTGCAAAGAAAGTTATTTTGATCGGTTGTCTTGGACTTGTCGTCTCGCAACTTCTTCTTATCCAAATACTCACTGGGAATGAAACACATATTGCCGTTTTTGCTCTTTCTCGTATTGTCTACGGTCTTTTTGTTAGTGCACTTCCACCAACATTGCAGGCATTAAGAGTTAAAGACGCCGATGAGAAAGAAATCTATAAGAAAATAGTGGGACATTCAAAGTATTTAAACCTTGGCCGAGTTATGGCGGCCCTTTCATTTACCCTATATCCTTTTAGTAAAGTTCATCTTCTCGTCTTCGCTATTACACTCGTCTTAATGAGCACTTTTCTAATGAATCAAGACTATAGACCAAAAAATACTGTAAATAGAGACGATAATCTTATTGTTATTCTCATGGGCCTTTATAAGAAAACGCCCTACCCATTTCTCACAGCTCTTATTTATACGTGCTTTATCGGCTTTATCAATTCGACACTCGCTTTTGAATTTGAAAGATTAGGATTAGAAAAATCTAGTGCGGGAGAGGCCATGGCCATAGCAGTCTTTCTCTCTACACTCATGGCACTCATTGCTCAAATTCTCTTGAAAAGAAAAGAGCTACCATCATACTATCTCAGTGCAAGTTTAATTATAGGAAGCCTCATATTCATAAGTGGCTTTAACTACTTAAATCTAGCAATGGCCTTTATCATTTTTACGCCAGGTGTGGCCCTCCTGCCAGCGACTTATACTTCTAAATTAAAAGATCAAGTTAGCTCAGATATGACAATAAAACTGGGGCTTATTAGCTCACTTCAAATTATTGGCGCAACTCTTGGATCTCTCATTGCCTCACTCTATCTGAAATATCAATTAGTCATAAATTATGGAATTCCACTCGCTTTAATGGGTTTAATGATCATGACGGTTCTTTATCTAGGTGACAAGAAAAGGGAAAATGAATGCTTAATAGTTTAGCCAATATTCATTCACTCAATCCTCTTATGAATTCACTTCTTAGAGAGATTAACAATTATGAAATAAGAGAAAATTATATTCTTTTAAATTTCGATAAAGAGTCATTTAAACTCGAGCTAGAATATGAGTCATCTCTCTACCTACATCGCTTTACAGGTAAAATCGTTAGTATCAAAGAGCAAGCAAGAGAAATTTCATTTGAAGAATTTATCAAATCCCTCTTAAAGCACTTTGAAAATGATCAACAATCAACAACTCAACTAGAGCAACGAATTCTTGAGAGTAGAGATAACATTCAAAATATAATTAAAGAAAAAGAACTCCAATACAAAAAGCTCATGGATCAATCGAGTCTAAGTTTTCTTGAAGCAGAGCAACTCCTTTTACTAGGTCACAACGCTCATCCTTGTCCCAAAAGTAAGGCCCAATTTAGCGAGAAAGATCAAAGACTCTACTCTCCAGAGTATTCAAATAAATTCCCTCTCAAGTGGTTACTTATAAAAAAAGACAAGCTCTTTAAAAATTCTGCTAGAAATTTCCAAGAGAAAAATTGGAATGAGAACTTTTTTATCAAAGATCTTCAACAAGATATTAAAAGTGGCTACTCTCCATTTCCCATGCACCCTTGGCAATTCAATATTTTCAAAGAAACTGAGTTATTTAAAAAATACTATGACGATGAAACGATTCTCGTCGTAGATGCGCTCCATCAAAACTGCCACTTTGGTGCAACAAGCTCTCTGCGATCTCTTTACAGTGAAAATTATGACTATATGTTAAAATTTTCCCTTAGCTTACAGATCACCAACTCTATAAGACACCTACAAGAAGTCGAAGTAGTACGAGGAATGGAAGTTTGCGATGTCATGGATACAAAACATGGTAGAAAGTTTTTAGAAAAGAACAAAAACTTTAAGATATTGAATGAGCCCTCTTATATGGCCATTCTTGACGGTAAAAACAAATTAAGAATCGATACAATTGTTCTCATTAGAGAAAATATTGAGACACAAGAGAATATTGAACAAGTTGTTCTCTCTACTATTAACCAGCCAAGTATTTATCAAAATAAAACGTTCTTTGATCTTAGAAAAGTAGATAAAAGAAAATGGTTTCAACTCTACTTAGAAAATATTCTAACTCCTTTTTTAAATGCAGCGATGGAATTTGGAATCCTCTATGGTGCCCATCAACAGAATATCATCGTTAATCTAAAAAATAGCTATCCAGAATCTGTTACTTTTAGAGATTGCCAAGGCACAGGATATACAGAGCTTGGCTTTGAAAAAATGAAAGACCATGTAAGTTCTCTAAAAAGAGAGAACGGTAATATCGTTAGCTACGAAATGGCAAAGACTCTCGTTGGCTATTATCTTTTTATCAACTCTACATTTTCAACAATTAGTGCTCTATCGACGACTGATCAAGAACTTGAAAGAGAGCTCATTTCTACAATGATTACTTTTTTAGAAGATTATCAAAAGAAAGAATTCGACACATTTTTAGTTGATTATTTTTTAGAAAACAAATCGGTTAAACAAAAAGGGAATTTTCTTTGCTGCTTTCAAAACATTAACGAAAACACGCAAAGTGATCCAACAAAAATATATACGAAACTTAAGAATCCATTTTTTAGGAATACAAATGAAAGAAGTCATTAATATAGATAAAGAAGAGATTGAAACAGAAGAATTTAAGGCCCTTCTTCACGCTCATTTTAAACCGTCAGTGAAGATCGTTGAGCTTAAACTCAAAAATAGAAAGATGAGTATAGAAAGAAATGACTATTTTCAAAACCCTCTCTATTGGTCTGAAAAATCTCTGAATTCCTTACTCACAACAAGCTGGGTTAAGACAGAAACGATCACTCACCCCAAAAGAACAAATGAACCTGCAGGTAAAGTGGTCTATGAACGTTTTAGCCATGAAATTGAAAAGAAAATTACCTTCAAAGTCATCGATCCAACAACTGATCTTGATATTTTTAGTGAGTGGCACAATCAAGCAAGGATCAATGAGTTCTGGGAACTTAAAGGTGAAAAAAAAGATCATCTTAAATATATTGAAACAAATTTAAAGGATGAACATACAACCCCATGTTTACTTCTCATTGATGGTAAGCCAACTGGTTACTTTGAATTCTATTGGACCAAAGAAGATCGTTTAGGTCCTATCTATGACAGTCAGAACTATGATAGAGGGTTTCATTTTCTCATTGGAGATAGAAGGTTTCTAGGTCTACGAAATACTGATGCCGTCTTAAAGAGCGTAGTTCACTATATGTTTGTTGATGATCCAAGAACACAAAGAGTTATGGCCGAGCCCCGTTCAGATAATAACAAAGTTCTAAAATACACTGAATACTTCCCTGCATGGAAAAAAATTAAAGAATTTGAATTTCCTCATAAAAAAGCTGTTCTCGTAGAATGCACTAGAGACCGACTCTTTTCAGGAGATTACCTATGAGTTTTAAACTCGCAAATAGAAATCTCATTTGTAAATCGCTCTCTGAACTCTTTTTTGAAGAGATCATTAATGATGCACTAGAAAGAGATGAACAATTCTACACTTTGCATTTAAAAAATAATTTAAAGTACAGTTTTCAAGCAAAAGAGAGTATTTGGGGCCATTTGATTATCGATGAATCAACTCTAAAAAGAAATGACGAGAAACCACTCTTAGCGAGTTCATTTTTTAAAGAGACGCAATTTCTAACTCAAATGACTGATATTACTCTTGCCAATTTTTTGGAAGAACTAAAACAGACAATTTATAGTGATACTCATTTCTTTAATAAGTCACCATCAGTTAGTGAACTTGCAAGTAAGAACTCTTTAGAGATTGAGTCCTATCTTAATGGCCATCCGAAGCTTCTATTAAACAAAGGAAGAATCGGTTGGAATCCAACAGAAATGCAACAATACTCACCAGAGGCTAACTCAAGTTTCAAACTCACACGTGTGGCCATAAAAAGAGATCTCATAACAGTCTCTCTTTCTGATACGCCTCTAGAGAAGGTCGCTCATTGTGACTTAACTGAATTTGAACAAAAAGAAATTGAGCGAAAGATTCTTGAAAAAGACCTCAATCCTCACGACTATCTCATTATTCCTGTTCATCCATGGCAATGGGAAAATAAAATCAAGACTTTCTTTTTAAAAGAAATCGAAATGAATGAAATTTTATTTCTAGGTGAATTTGGAGATCTTTACAAACCCCATATTTCTCTTAGAACACTCTCAAATCAAGATAATGAATCTCAATTCGATATCAAATTACCTATCACCATTTTAAATACCTCTTGTTATCGAGGGATATCAGATAAATTTGTCAAAACAGCTGTTGATCTAAGTGATACATTTGAAACGATTCTCGAATCTGATGATCTTTTTAAAGAGCTAAATACAAAGGCCCTCAAAGATTGTGGAGCCTTTAGCTATGTCGGACAAGACTATGAAGACATACAAGATGCTCCTTACCGCTATAGAGAAATGCTCGGTGGTTATTGGCGCCAAAGTACTAAGAGCAAATTAAAAGAGGGTCAGAAGGCCATCATGACGGGTGCCCTAAGTTATGTCGACCAATCGGGAAAAAGCTTTCTCAATCACCTCATAGAAACGAGCTCTCTTAATATTGATCAGTGGTTAACCCAATATTTCAATCATATCGTCATTCCCCTTTATCATTTACAAGCAAAGTATGGTATCGGACTTGTCGCTCATGGACAGAATACACAGATTATTCTTGAAAACAATCGTCCAATTGGTTTAATCGTTAAAGACTTTCAGGGAGATTTAAGACTCAACACTGATATGCCTGAGTTCATTAAAGCTCTTTTTAATCATGAATGCCTTAAAGTCGTTGATCATCTTCCACCACACTATATTGTTCACGACCTTCTAACTGGACATTTTGTCTCTGTTCTACGTTTTCTTTCAGCATGTCTGTTAAAAGAGTGTGCCTACCCTGAAGAGAATTTTTACTCAACTCTTGCTCATGTCATAGAACAGTACGAAAAAACTCATTTAAAGCAATCCCTTATTCCTTCATTGAATGAAGAAACAATACAGAAAGTGTTACTCAATAAAGTACGATTTTCTATTGGCTATCAAGACCAAACTCTAAGACCAAAACCAGAACTTGGTAGTCCTATGAAAAACCCTCTAAGAGCAAAAAGGAAAAAATATGTGTAATCCAATTGATTTAGCAGGTATTGGAATTGGCCCCTTTAACTTAAGCCTCGCTGCTATTAGTGAGAAGAACCAAAATCTAAAAACACATTTCTTTGATCAGAAACCAGACTTTCTGTGGCACTCAGAAATCAGTTTCAAAGACTCAGATATGCAAACATCCTTTCTAAAAGATTTAGTGACTGGGATTGATCCAACAAGCCCCTATTCTTTCTTAAACTATCTCGTGAAGAACGGACTCTTCCACTCTTTTATGAATACGGGAAGAACGGTCGTTACAAGAAAAGAATTTGAACTCTATTGCCAATGGGTCACGAGACAAATGCCACAAAAGCTTTCTTTTAACTCTAAGATTGAATCTCTCAAATATGATGGTGATTTATTTACAATCGAAACAGATAAAGAGAAATACAAAAGTAAACATATCTGTATTGGAACAGGTGTTAGCCCAAGAATTCCGGAATTTTCTAGGAAATACCTTTCAAAAAACTTCTTCCATGCAAAGTCTAAGGAAATTAGCTCACTAAACTTAGAAGGAAAGAGACTAGCAATCATTGGAGGAGGACAAACGGGAGTTGAGATCTTTAGGAATGCCCTAAAAGGCAAATGGGGCAAGGCCACAAATATCACTCTTGTAAGCTCGCGACCTAATCTAGAACCACTTGATGAATCCCCTTTTACTAATGAGTACTTTACTCCAAATTATGTCGAAAATTTTTATGATATTAAACAAGAGGTCAAAGAGAAAATAGTCAACTACCAAAGACTTTCAAGTGATGGAAATACTCCAACCTACTTACAAGACCTCTATAACGATCTCTACTTCATGCAAAATATCGAAAAATCTGAAATTAACTTTAAAATTCTTCCTTATAGAAGATTTAAAGAAGTTATTGATACGAACGATTACTATACATTGCAATTAATGAATTCATTTGATGGTAATAGTGAACTGATTAAAGCAGATATTGTCATTCTTTGCACAGGTTTTGAAAACAAGATCCCTACTCTTATTGAACCAATACAAGAGCTTATTGACTTTGACCCTTATAAGAGATTCAAGATCAACAAGGACTTTTCAATCATGTGGGATGGTCATGATAAAAATAAAATCTTCGCTCAAAACTTTTCAAGATATGGCCATGGAATTTCCGAGCCTCAAACGAGTCTCATGGCCTGGAGATCAGCAGTGATCACCAATTCAGTCTCTAATGAAGATATATATGAACTCAACAATTTTGTACCAAACTTTTTAACTTATGAAACACAACGATAAAAGGAAATCTATGAGCAAGGCAGTTATTATCCTTAGCCTTTTAACAAGTGGACTTACTCAAGCAAATGAAACGCGACTTGAGACGATTACCGTTAAAGGAAATAAAGAAAACAATAAACTTAAAGATAATGTCCAAAGTATCTCTGTATTAAAGTCTACAGATCTCGATATCGCGGGACAGAAGAATTCTTTAGAAGTACTCAATGCAAATTCGAATGTCAGTGTTAATGAAAATGGCACAAATTTTAGTATACGAGGAATCAATAACACTGGAGTCACAGGCTTTCAAAAAGACAATCTGGCCAGCGTTATTATTGATGATATCTTTCAAACAGATCTTGCACTCAAAGCGGGATCTTTCAATACTTGGGACCTCTCACAAGTAGAAGTTCATAAAGGAGCTCAATCAACTACTCAAGGAGTCAATTCTCTCGCAGGGAGTGTGAATGTCTATAGGCAAAAGGCAGAGGACTTTCAAAATTATTCGATTCGACTTGGTTATGGAAAAGATAATCACTATGAGCTAGGGGCAACCCTAAACCAAGTGGTTATTGCTAATAAAATGGCCATTCGCGGTTCCCTTTCTTATCAAAATGATGATGGGTTTATCAAAAACACAACAACAAATAATGATAAGATTTCGCAAGTAAAAAACCTAAATACGAATATTAGTACAGTCTATCAAGTTAATGATGATATCCAGCTTATTTATACAAATAAATTTTCAACAAAAACGGCGGGCAGTCAGTACGTACAAAGTTCAGACCCTTTTCTCTATGAAGTTTATGAAAATATCGAACTTGATGAAACCACTAAGACCGAGCAACACGGTTTAACTTATGAACATCAGCTCAAAAAGGACCTTAAAAACACAATGGTTTTTGCCTATTCAAAGTCTTATCAAAAACATCTCTCTGATGGAGAAGGACTTGCGACAGACGAGGCAGGGCTTAGAAAAGAGCAACATAAAGATCAATTTATGAGTTTTGAAAATCGCCTTAGTATGAGCTCTTCGAAGTTCAAAAATACGCTTGGGCTTCATGTTCATGAATTCAAACTCAACAATAGGCACGACTTTAATATCCTCTATCCAATTGGTTCAAGTTCAACACCTTTAGAAACAAACCAAGTTACAAATAGAAAGAGATTTGCGGCCTCTCTTTTTAACTCGTTCAACTATTATCACAATGACCAGATATTTAATCTTGGGGCAAGAATTGAGTATGTTAAAAATGATTACTCAACCCATGTTGATGCAAAGAGAACCCAGAATTTAGGGTCATCAATAAATACTTCGATCGACAATTATCTAAACGGAGTTAATGGTCCTTACGGTGGAGATAATGATGATGTTATTTTTCTACCAAAGCTTTCCTATATCAAAAACTTTGATCAACATTCTGTTGGAGTAGCTTACACGAAAGGTTATCGCACGAGTGGTCTTAGCATTAACCGCTCAAAGGCTAAGGCCGTCGATTACTCAGCAGAATTCACAGATAATCTCGATCTTACATATCGCTTTGAAAAAAAGGGATTGAACCTTTCATTTAATGCCTTTTACATCAAGTGGAAAGATCAACAAGTTCAAGTAAAGCTTTCTTCAGATTTCTATGATTCACAGGTTGAAAATGCTTCTTCATCTCACCTCTTTGGTGGTGAACTGGAAGCTAAATACAAGCTCTTTAACAAAGATCAACTGGCCTTAAATCTAGGATATGTTAAGACGGCCTTTGATGATTTTATTAATAATAATACGAACTATGAGAATAAAGAATTCCCAAATGCACCGAACTGGACTTCATCGTTAAGCTATCAGCACAAGTTCAATGATTCACTTACTCTTGGCCCAATAGCTCGTTATCTAAGCTCATCTTATTCTGATGCCGAAAATACGAGATCAGTTCCAGAGCAATTCTATTTGGACCTCAATGCTCAGTATTCATTAGGCTCAACTCTCATTGAAGCCTATGTTACAAATCTCTTAGACAAGAAATATCTTTTAAAAGATGGTTCACCATCGAGTTCAACATCGACTTATAAAGCAAATTATCACCAGGTCAATACTCCAAGGCAGTATGGAGTGCGTGCAACATATTACTGGTAAAAGAAAGGCCCTCAACGAGGGCCTTTTATTTTGGAAAATGTTTTTTCATATATTCATCAAAACTCATTTCTTTAACATCCTCATCCTCTTCCAACTGATAACTGTCTTTAGAGTCATCAGATTTTGAACTAAGGTTGAGTTTTAATTTTATATCCTCAGCAAGGCCTGTATCGAATGCTTTAATCTTCTTTGGAGCTTTTTCTGGTGCAACGACTGTCTTTATGAGCGCAGGCTCCTCTGTTATATAGACGAGATAGCCTTGAAACTTAACAACAATATCACCTTCGTAAGTATCTTCGTAACTGCCCTTTGAAAGGATCTCTTTGAGTTTAGAGTCTGTGACAGCTCGCTCTTTTTGGCGACTCTTTGCATGATAGGTTTTGATTAACCCTAGAATTTTCTTTTTATTATACTGCCTCTTATTGATCATTATTGTAATCGATATGGCATCTTGGTTTTAGGGTCAATTGCGGCACTTTTTGAGAAGATTTCATGGTCTCTCTTACCATCAACATAGAGAAAAACATTTACTTGAGAATTCCCTACAGCTTTATAGAAAAATGAAAACTCTTTCATTTCATATTGGTTAGAAAAATCAGAAAGATCAAATGAACGATCTCCCTCTTGATAAAAATAATCAGTTCCAAGATCAAATTGGATTGCTCTATGAAATTGATTTGCCCACCCAATTGCGTAAAGAGAACTTTTAAATTCAAGTTTGAGATTCGAATAGCATCCTTTAGTAGGCTTAAAAATTCCTGTAACTTCCATAGACTTTGTCTGTTCAAGACTTAGAGTCACTTTTTTAAACTGAGAATCTAATGGTTCTGTCGAAACATTCAATGAATGATCTTCATATGTCGCTTCATATTCCGAAGAATCACTAAAAACAATTTTTTCATAGCGACAAGACATCTTCACAGAACCTTGAACATCGAGATCTTTTTGAACAACGAACTCAATTTCAAATGGGCGCACTGTTGTAGATGCTGCAAATGCAGAAAAGGATAATAAAGTAAGAATTGTTGGTAGAATGATTCTCATATAAGCTCCTTAGTAATGCTTATCTATCGAAATCCTGAACTTCTGTCACTAAATTTGAAAAGTGTTCCCAAATCACCGCGATCTAAACATCTGAAATCACGACACAACAGTACTTCAAAAGCTAGAATTAGGCCATATTCACAAGCAAAGAGGCGCATAATTAGATGAGGAGGCCCTCATGAAAGAAGACAATTTTTCACGACCAATAACAGTCGAATTAGAAGAAGGGAAAACCTACTTTTGGTGTAAATGTAAGCTCTCAAAGAAGCAGCCATTCTGTGATGGCTCACATAAGGGGACAGACTTTTCACCGATAAAATTCGTAGCACAGAAATCTGGGAGCTTCAGTCTTTGCATGTGCAAAAAAACGATGAATGCTCCCTTTTGTGATGGATCACACAAGAGTGAAGATTAAAAGCTAACAACCTCTACCTGGCTTCCTTCTTTACTTGCTTTTACATCAATTCTCTTGGACATTTGTTCCTTGAGACTTTCAACGTGAGAGATTAGACCAATCATACGTCCACTTGATTGAAGATCAATTAATGTTCTTAAGGCCAAGTCTAAAGACTCAGGGTCGAGCGAGCCAAAACCTTCATCAATGAAAAGAGTATCTAGCTTTATTCCACCAGAGTAAGCTTGCACGACATCGGAAAGTCCTAAGGCCAAGGCCAAGGCGGCCATAAAACTCTCCCCACCAGAGAGAGTTGATACCGATCGCATCCTACCGGTATGCATATCATTAATTTCAATTTCTAGCCCAGAGGCCTTATTTCCTTTAGCTCGATCAAGTTTACGAATAAGTTCATAACGCCCCTTACTCATGAGCTTTAAGCGATGTGATCCCTCAAGAAGGACATCATCTAAGAGAACAGATAGAACAAATCGTTGGAGAGAAATCTTATTTCCCACCCTCCCATTAGCAACATCAGCTAAAGTTCCAATTACTTTATACTCATGCTCTAAACTATCAAGTGTCTTTAAATTTCCTTCTAACTTCTTAAGGCCATCAGTCAAAGAGTCAAAACGTCGTTTCGTTTCACTCCATAAATCAAAGCTCTTAATACTCGCCTCTTCTAAAGCAGAAAGTTTAGCTTCGAGAGAACCTAGATCAGGTTTTTCTTTCCCCTTGATCTCTTCTTCTAGACGAACCTTACTCGATTCTAAAAGCTTTAATTGTGTCTTATAGGACTGAACATCAGATCTTAGCTGTTCTAGCATCGATTTCTTATTTAATGTTTCACTAAAGTGATTTTCACTTTCAAAAGTACTCTTTGAAAATTTCGAAAGCCAAGTCTCTTTTGCTTCTTTCAATTGTGCTCTAGTTTTTTGTAACTCTTGCTCGCGCAATGTGCGATTTTCAAGAGCTTTAGCATAGTTCACATTGATTTCCTGGGCCTCTTTTTCTAAATGAATAAGATCATTCTTCTTTCGATCAAGTAAGGACTTAACTTCTAATCCCTTCTCTTTAATAGATTCAAGTCCATCGTATTCGCTTGGAATTTTTTCCTTCTTGTCATCTATTCCTTTATTCAATAATTCAATTTCACTTGCTAATTTTGATTCTTTAATAACAATCGTTTCTCTTTCTTTTTGTAGCGCTTCTTTTTTAAGAGAAAGAGCCTCTAAATCACTTTGCAGTTTCTTGGATTTTATCTCAAATTCATCAAATTCAGTGAGTCGACTTTTAATATCGTTCATTTGTTCTTGATATTCTTCTATACTAAGTGCGCCAAGAAGATCTTGCTGAGCTTTCCTTTCATTTGAAAGCCCTTCAATCTCACTTCTAAGAACACTCGCCTGAGTTTCCAAGCGAGCTAGATTTGCAAGCTCTTTTTGTAATATGCGCTCACACTCCTGCATCTCACTTTCACTAGGAACTTGCTCTTCGATAATTGCTGGTGCAGGATGATCTTTAGAACCACATACAGGACAAGGAGTGTTCTCTTCTAAATCTTTTGCTAAAAGTGACGCTTGAGCTCTATGCCATTTAAGTTGTAACTCTTTTAAAAGTTTCGTCGCCTTATCAACACATTCTTTTTGTAAGAGCGTTTCATTTTTATTTTTTGCAAGTTGATCATTTTTATTTTGTATCTCTTTATTAAGGAGATTCACTTTTTCAAAAATAGACTTCTTTTCTTTTAAAGAAAATTCATGTTTTAAAAGATCTTCTTTTTTATTTGCTTCAAAATATGCGCTATGATTTTTCTTTTGTTCATTAAGATCTTCAAACTGAATAATTAGATTGGAGTTTTTCTCATTATCCTTTTCAAGAGCATTCAGTAATTTATCCCGTTCCTTCGTCTTAACTTCGACTTCATTACTCTCTTTAATTATTGAAAGCTGAAGTTCATAGTAACGGGCAAGAGTCTCTCTTTTCGCACTTAAGGCTTCAACTTCTTTTTCAAGTAATTCTTTATTATCGTATTGCTTAGAAAATTCTTCTTTTTTTACAGCAAGTTCTCCAAAAAGATGAGAAATTTCTTCAAATAAAAGGAGGTCCTTAGAGGACTTATTTTCTAAATTAATATAACTAGTATAATCAGATGATAATTCAAGGGCCTGTTCAATCTCTTTAATAGTTGCTTGGTCTTGAGTGATTGTTTCTTTTTTAAGTTGAAGATTTTTTAATTCAATTTCTGTTTTAGAAAGATCTGTAATATTCTTATCGAGAGCTAATGCGCTTTGATAATCTTTTTCACATTGTTTAAATTCATCTTTCTGTTTTTCTTTCTCTTTAAATAAAATTTCAAGCTCTGGAGCGAGATCTTTTGTGAGCTTTTGTAACTCATCAAGATTCTCAACAGAAAGAGTCTCTAAACTACCAACAATCTTATTTTCAAACTCTTTTCTCTTAACTCGGATATCTTTTGCTTTGAAATCTAAATCTTTTTCAATCTTTGAATAAAAATATGTTTGAAATAATTTTGAGAAGATCTGCTCTCTATCTTTTGAATCAGCGATGAGAAGTTCTCTAAACTTTCCTTGTGGAAGAACCATTACTTGTCGAAACTGGACGACGCTAAGTCCCGTTAGATCTTCAATGAACTGACTAACTTCTTTAGTTCTATTTGCGATTAACTTCTTTTCTCGACCAATCTCATATAGAGCTGCGTCTGAAGATTTCTTAGTAAAGCCATCACCTCTTTTCTTTTGAACTTCTTGCTCAGGCTTTCTCTCAACAAGGTAGGTCGTTTGGCCTAGCGTGAATGTTAAATTCACATAGGTTTCAACTTTTGGATCACTAAGGTGGCAACGCATTTCTCGAACATCGCGCTCAACGCCTGTCGCAGAACCATAAAGAGCGAAGCAAATAGCATCGAGAATAGTCGTTTTTCCAGAACCTGTTTGCCCATTAATGAGAAATAATGGGTTCTCTCCTAATTTTTGAAAATTAACAATCTGCGTATCTTTGAAAGGTCCAAAAGCACACATTTCTAATTGGATTGGTCTCACTCTCGAGTCTCCCCATGAAGTGCGTTAATAACACTTTCCATATATTCTTGCTGCTGCTTATTCATTTTTTCATCGAGTACTTGTTCAAAGAAATCTTGAAACATTGAGAATTCACTTTTTTTCAAATTCTCTTTTCTAAGCTCTATATTGTGATCTGAAGACAATGATGGGCGCTCAAGATGTAACGTATTTGGATATACGGCCCTTAGTTTAGCCATTAAGTCTAAAATGGCATGTTTATCGAGAATTCTCGCCATAATATAGTCATCTCTATGCTGATCACTTTTAGCAGCTTCTAAAATATCATTTAATTCACCTTCAATCACACGTAGATCACGAAGTGGGCTAAGTTCGATTTGCTCAAATTCAATTGAGCCATCTTCTTTAAGATCAACGAGAGTGACACTCTTCCTATGTTTTGTTTCTGAAAACGAATATTTAAGCGGTGTTCCGCTGTAACGAATATTTTCCTTTCCCTTAAACTGTCTTCCGTGTAAATGACCCAAGGCCGTATAATTAAAGCTTTCAAAGTGTTTATAAGAGACTCTATCTGCACCACCAATAGAAAGTGGTCTTTCAGACTCACATTCTTCAGCTCCGTCGATAAAACAGTGAGATAGAACAACAGTCCTCTCCTGTTTTCTCTTTGAATAGTCATCTTTAACCAAAGAGACTAAGTGACCCATGGCCTCATCGTGATTTTTGAAATCAACATTGTATTTATCTCGAACTTGGACAGGATCTGCGTAAGGAAGTCCATAGAAGAAAACTTCTCCAAATTCATCGCTTATAATAGTTGGCGTAATATTTTCTTGGAGTGGTCCAACAATATGAAGGCCACTATTTTTCATTTGATTTGAGCCAAAGCCTAACCTTTCTGGTCCATCATGATTGCCAGAAATCAAGATGACAGGAATATTTAATTCGCTCTTTACTTTCGTCAGAAATTGATCAAGAAGCTCGACTGCATTTGCAGGAGGAACAGAACGATCGTAAATATCACCAGCAATAAGAAGAACCTCTACACTCTTATTCTTACAAAGATTAAATATTTCATTTAAAATATGTCTTTGATCTTCAAGTAAGGAAATACCATGAAGCTGGCGTCCAATGTGCCAGTCAGATGTATGCAATATTTTCACTTAGCACCTATTGTAACTTACAGCGTAAATAAAATTTTAATTTATCAAAACCTTCTACTCCAAACCACTCTACATATTGACAGTAGATAGTTCTATGAAGATCAGTTTCTTGGTACGAATGATAAAGTTGTTCCCCAACAGGTGTTGAGAAAAAGGGAACAGAAATTAAAAAAGTCACTACTAATGTGAGAATAATTTTAATCATAAAACGTCCTTTTTTGAGATTAAATTATACTCTCCATGGACACACTCTGTAAAAGAGTTGAAACCGAACACTACGACTATTGGCAAGATTTCAGACATTAAGTTATAGTAAGAGAGTGAAAATTCATCATCTTAAAGGATATATTCAGTCAATCTATCTCGTTGAGAAAGACAATCAATTGGCCCTTCTCGATGGCTGCTCGCGTGCAGACATCGAAACAATTGAAAGCTTTATCAAAAATGATCTCAAACTCAGCCTTGATTGCTTAAAACTAGTTGTAGTGACCCATATGCACCCAGATCATGCGGGAGCAGCTTCTTTCTTAAAAAGCAAGTGGGGCTGTCACATTGCAGCTCACCCAAAAGTTAATTCTTGGTACAAGGGTTTTCTAGGACATTTAAAATATGAGATTGACCTCTTTCTCACTCATTATGTCGCTAAGAAAATGAAAAAACAAAAACGCCCCATTCGTTTTCCTAAGAAAATCAGCATAGACTTTCATTTAAGTGATGGTGATCAACTTCCCTTTTTCCCTGACTGGAAAGCTCTCTTTTGCCCAGGTCACACCGATTGTGACTTGACCCTTTGGCATGAAAAATCAAAAACGGCTTATATTGCAGATAATATAATTAAGATTCGAAAAAAAATCGTTTCACCCTATCCTGTCAATTATCCTGATATTTATAGAGATTCACTCCGTCGTTATCTCAAATTAGAAATAGAGAATTACCTTCTCGCCCATGGAGGTGAAGCGAAGATAGGCACGAGCGAAATCGAGAAATTTATTCTAAATGCTCCAAGAGAAGCAGTAAACCACCGTCAAGTCGTTAAACGAGTGTTCAAGAATTTTGAAAAGCACAATTACTTTGGTTAAAAGAAGAGTTCCTTAATAGGCAATACAATCGCTAATATAGAAAGACCAATCATCGAAAAAATTGTCAACTTCATACCCATAATACGCTTTTTTAAAATTAATTCTCTTTGCTGACTCAACTGTTCATCATTTTCTTTTAGTCCTTGAAAATGTAAACAACGTCCAATGAAAATGGCCAATCCAAATGGAATAACTAACCACCCTGGCGCTTTTCCAACAACTTCTACAAAATACATAAGTAAAATGAGTATTGGAACATAAGCAACAAAATTAGAATGTGAAGCAATGGCCCCTGCGATCTGTGAATTCTCACCAGGACCGTAAAGGACTTGATATTGCTTTCTTTTTGCAATCACATACAAAGTAATTCTAATATAAAGTAAAGTTAAAAAACCCATAAAGATTGATGTAATCATTTTATCTCCAATATTTATTAAATTGTCTCAATCAACCAATCAACGGTCAACTAGTGTATAATGAGTAAAAGGATGGATTATGTGTTTCTCATTCACTTCGCCTCAAGATATAAAAAAGCTCTCTAAACTCATGAATGCTCACATGAGTGATAAGACTTTTGAAATTTTATCTCGCTTAGAAGAAAGAAAGTTCACAAACCACTATGCTCCCTCAATAATTTGGAGAAATGATCAAAGGGAAATTGTTCCTCTTCGCTTTAATCTTCTCCCAAATTTCTCAAAAGAAAATCGTTACACAATGATTGATCATCAAACAGGACGAAAAAAAGAAATTAAAACTTACAATGCAAAAATAGAAACAATAGAAAAAAGAAAAACATATAAAAATCTCTTTGGTAAATTTCATTGCATTGTCCCTATCCTTTCATTTTACGAATGGGTACAAAAAGAGGGGCAAAAGAAAAGAGAAGGTCATTTCTCATTAGAGAATCAGCAAGAACTTCTCTTTGCAGCAGGAATCTGGGATCATTGGATTAATCCACAAGATCCTAATGAGATCATTAATAGCTTTTCCCTTCTTACAAAAGATGCTCGTAGAGAAGTTCGCGAAGCAGGACACCATCGCAGCCCTATACTTCTAAATGAAATAGCTATTAATAATTGGCTAACACCACGATTTAAAAGAAAAGCTGAATTATACAAAATTCTTGAAGATGAAATGCCTAAAGAATTAATTTTTACAGAGATTTAATTCCTTAATACATGATCTATCTTTCAGATTGTAAAAAAAAATTGATAATTGCATCCCCCTAATAGTATTCTTTTTCTATGCTTCGCAACGCAATTATCCCATTCATTTTTTTTCTTACAGGAGTAATTGCTAACTCAAGTACCCTTGCAAAAGATCAAGTTATTACTTGGATGACCTTTGACTATCCCCCAATTTATCAGAGCAATCATAAAGGGTTTGGAGATATCGTTTTAAAGCAATTTAAACAATGTCTTGAAGGCTATAAGCATGTAGAACTGGGTCAGAGTAGCTTTCCAAGAATTTTTAAGTTTCTCGACAGTAAGAAGAGTATCTACTGTCTCCCCGCCCTTGGAACAGAGCCTAAAGTTCATCCAGACAAACATATCTCAAAACTTGTTTTTACGATTCCTAATGCTTTTATTGTTATTCGAAAAGAAGATGAAGCGAAGTTTAAAGGAAAGAATAACAAGGTATCACTTGAAACTCTCTTTCGAAAAACATCTCTTATTGGAGGTATGGTCGAAAAGGGTACTTATGGTGAACAAGTCAATGAGTTGATTAAAAAATATGAAAATCGTGTTCTAAAAAGAAATGCCGTTGATCCCGTTGGTTTTTATAAGATGCTTCACCAAAAGAGATTTGACTTCTTTTTCGAATATCCAGTGAGCTTTATTCATCACGTGAGAAATCTATCGGTAACAGAAAGAAATGAATTTAGCTATCTTCTTCTAAGGGAAAATACTGAAATGGGACCAATTAAAGCCTATGCTCTTTGTTCCGCTCAATCTAGTGATGTTATAGAAAAAATAAATAAATGCCTAAGTGATCCCTTGGTACAAAAATCCTATGTTGAATCCCTTGTGGATGAATTACCACTAGATTTACAGAAAAAATATCGAAATTTGAATTTTCAAAAAATCGGAATTTAATTTCCTTCAGTAACACCAAGAATCTGAGCGGCTTGCCAGTGTGTAAACTCACTCTTAAATTCATCAAGTAACTCATCAAATTTTTTCTCGGCTTCGCTGGAAGTGTTCAAATCATCAAAGCCAATAGCACTTTCACGCCATTTAGGATCACCACTCAAACGACCTCTAATAGCAGCACCAAAAAGATCAATCCAAGTAGGTACTGTATAAGTGAAATTGAGGGCCAACGCATCTTCTTCCCCGCTCGTCTTGTGCCAACAACCTCTGGGAAGAAAAAGAAAGCTTCCCGCTTCTAAGAGGATCTCTTGTGCATCTTCAGGCATTTTTTCAGGTAGAGGTGCTTCTTGATAAGAGGCTAACTCTGGATCTAATTCTTGATGAAGCGTGTGTCTAGTGAGTGGATTAATAAATGTTTCATTTTGAGCAATCCACCATCTCTTTTTTCCCTTTAATTGAAAAATAAGATTAATATTTTGATCAAAGTGAGTTGCAGTTCCTCCACCTTCAGGTGTCGCATATACCAAAGCACGAGCAAAAGATTGCTTGGAAAAACCAAGCGCCATCATAAAAGCAAAGAGTAATTCGTTATACTCATCATCATATCTTTCAATATGATTAAAAAGTAGGCCCATTTTATTGAGATACATTTTATAAGCGTCTGTTGAATTGACTTCTAGAGTACTAATTTCATCAGAAGCATCTGGAAGGTGTACATCAACCTTTGCTGGCCATTGATTGATCAAAGAAGGCAAAGACTGAAGATGTGCCTTTTTAGAGAGAACATCATGAATGAAAGAAAGATTATGGGCCACAAATGGCCTATTCACTTTCAAGGCTTCTTTAAGCTCTTTTACTTGGTTTAGTTCAAAAATAGATTCAAGTATTGTACTCATAACTCTTCCTAGCAACTTTTATGATTTAGAACTCTTCTTTAAAATCTCTAAAACTTCATTAATCTTATCATCAACAACATCATTATCTCCAGAGTCGATGGCCTCTTTTACACAGTGATGAAGATGATTCTCTAAAATCTCAAGTTCTAAGGACTTCAAAGCACTTCTTTGCGCCTTTATTTGAGTCAGAATATCGATACAATATTTTTCTGATTCAACCATATTGGCCAAACCTCGAACCTGCCCCTCAATTCTTTTAATACGATTTAACAATGCTTTATGATTTGCACCTTTCATTAAATAAACTTCCTAATTCTTAAACTATTACTAACGACTGAAATACTACTCAGGGCCATGGCCACACTTGCAAGAACTGGCGGCATTAAGGGTCCACCGAATAGATAGAGTACACCAGCAGCAATGGGAATGAGAAGAGTGTTGTAAATCATCGATAGAAAGAGGTTTTCTTTAATCACTTTCATTGTCTTTGTGGAAAGAATAATAAAATCTAGCGCCTTTGAAATATCTCCATGAACAATTGTCACATCAGCAGCATTAATCGCAACATCTGTTCCAGTCCCCATGGCCAGAGAAAGATCTGCCTTAGAAAGAGCTGGAGCATCGTTGATACCATCTCCTACCATAGCGACCTTAAGCCCTTTCTTTTGTAGAGACTCAACCGCAGTCGATTTATCTAGTGGTAATACGTTGGCCATGAAATGGTCAATACCAAGCTCATTGGCAACATCTTGAGCAACAGCTTCATTATCTCCAGTAATCATCCAAGTTTGTATTCCCATATCTTTAATTTTAGAAATAGAGTCGAGCGCTTGTTTTTTTATCTGATCACCTATGACAAATAAAGCAATAACCTCTTTGTTCTTTGCTACATAAACAGTACTACCGATATGTTGTGATGAAAGAGCCGATGGAACATCAAGTTTGTGGTCTTTCATTAAACTCATATTACCAATAACGAATTCATCATCATTTAGATCAGCAACAAGACCTTTTCCTTTGATAACTTCAAAGAGATCAGGCTCATCTAACGGTCTATCTGATTCTTGTTGATAAAAGTTTAGTATCGCTTTAGAAAGTGGGTGCTCTGAAAATTGTTCGATTGAAGCAACATCAAAGAGAACCTTGTCATGATTAATTGTACAGATATAGTCGATAACCGATGGTCGCCCTTCAGTGAGAGTTCCTGTTTTATCAAAAATGATGGCATCAATATTTTGTGCCTTCTCTATAACCTCGCCTCCACCAATCAGTAGACCCTTTAAAGATGCTCTTCCCGTTGCAACGACAACTGCTGTTGGTGTAGCAAGTCCTAGAGCACAAGGACATGCAATTACAAGAACGGCGATAAAGTTAGAGATTGCGTTGCCCCAAACTGGCTCAGGACCAAAAAAGAACCACATAATGAAAGTGATCACAGAAATGACTAAGACAGCAGGAGTAAAAACTGAGCTAATTTTATCTGCATATCTTTGAATCTGTGGCTTCGAACTTTGAGCCGTTTCTACAAACTTAACGATCTGAGATAGAAAAGTATCTCCGCCGACTTTGGTTGCATTATATTCAATGACACTTTCTCCATTAATTGTTCCAGCAAAGAGTGAGTCCCCTATTTTCTTTGATACAGGAATGGGCTCTCCTGTAATCATTGCTTCATCAATATTTGATTCACCCTTAGTAATTTTTCCATCAACAGGAAATTTTTCTCCAGGCTTTACTCGAATAGTATCATTAACCTGAACCTTAGATATATCGACTTCTATAAAATCATCACCTCTTTTTACAAAGGCCTTCTTAGAGCTAAGCTTAAAAAGAGAATTCAGGGCTTCTTTCGTTTTCTTCTTGGCCTTTTCTTCAAAATATTGTCCAAGAAAAACAAAAGAAATAATAAAGCCAACAGCTTCAAAATGTACCTTTTGTGTTAATCCTAAATTTACTGATAACTCATGAAAGATAGTTATGAATGAACTATATACGAAAGCAGCTGTAGTCCCAATACCAATTAAAGTATTCATATTGGACTTACCCGTTAAAAAGAAATTAAGTGCAGATTTTTGAAAGCGAGACCCAATCCAAAGCCACACAGGAGTTGCAAGAATTAATTGAATAAACCAATTTGTTCTCTGATCTGGCCAATTCATTAAAGGCCACATTGCAAAAATAAAAAGAGCTATTGATAAAATAATTGAAATCAAAAACTTTCTAAGGTTTTCATCCTTACCATTAGCATCTTTAGAGGATTCATTCCCTTCTTGAAAAGAGTAACCTAGATTTATTATTTCGGTTTGAATAGTTTCGACGAGTGATTCATTATCAAGCTCGAAATAACCTTTTTCAGTTGCGTAATTGACTGAACATGAAAGTACTCCATTAATTTTAGAAATACTTTTCTCAATTGAAGAGGCACAGCTTGCACAGCTCATGCCCTCAATTTTTAGCGCTAATGTTTCCATTAATCCGTCTTACTCATTTTAGTGATAGTGAAGCCAAGTTCTTCGATCTCTTTTTTGATGGCCATTCCTGATAGAGTTTCAGAAGAAACCTTAACAGTCTTATCATCTAGATCGACTTCAATAGTTTTAACTTGTGATTCTAACTTATTTACGATCTTGCTTTTACAACCACCGCATGTCATACCTTCAACATTAAACAAAAAGCTTTTCATATCGCCCCCTTCTATACCCCCACAGGGTATGCTTATTTTAAGCTAAATGCAATAAAAAAGGGCCCTATATGGACCCTTCTCTTTAGTATTTTGAATCTTGTGATCCACAATGCGGCATTCTAGGAGCATAGGGATTATGTACTTTTGCCATCTTAGAGGAGTTTTGTACCCACTTCTTCTTAACCATTGGGCAAGAATAAGCGTTGTACTCTTTTCCAACATCATAAGAGTTCACCACATGAATCAAGGCCATAGAAACAAGATTATAAGCTTCATTATTAGCTTCTCTTTTAGAAGTGCTCTTCATTTCACTTAACTTAGTTTTTGAAAAAGTAAGAAGTTTGGCCACATCTTTATTGCTAATTTTATCAATCGCCATTTTTACTTTTGTAGCTGCCGCTTCGACCTCTTTTCCATCATACTTAAAAAATGAAGCATGAAGCGTTTCATTCAACTTCAAAACCTCAACAATTTCTTTCATTTCTTTCTTAGAAAGAGAAATTCTTTCTTTTGCTAATGATCCAAAACTTGTAATCATTACAACTAAACTTAACATCATTGTTTTAAACATTTTGTTCTCCTTGAATACGTTTTTGTTCAAAATATGAGAATGTAACAGGTACAATAAAAAGAGTAATTAATTCTACGAGCATCCCTCCAAGAGCAGGAATGGCCATAGGCTTCATGACTTCGCTCCCCGTTGTCGTAGACCACATAACCGGTAAAAGTGCTATGATCGTTGTCGTTGTCGTCATAACAAGAGGACGAATTCTTCTTTTGCCGGCCTGAAGAATACAATCTTTAAGCTTTTGCCAACTATCAGGTTTGTGCTTTTTCATTTCTTCTTGCAAATAAGTCATCATGACGACACCATCATCAACAGCAATACCAAAAAGAGCAATGAAGCCAACCCAAACGGCAACAGAAGTATTAAATCCGCCAACCCATAAAAGGATCAAACCACCAGAAAGAGCAACAGGAATAGCACTAAAGACAATCGCTGCATTTCTAAAGTTCTTGAGACCTAAGTAAATGATGACAAGATTGATCATTAAGGCCAGTGGAATAAGCATTAAAAGTCGTTTATTAGATCGTACCTGATTCTCATACTGGCCCGCCCAATGAAGAGAATAACCATGAGGTAACTCAACATTTGACTCTACTTTTACCTTTGCCTCTTCAACAAAGCCTACGAGATCACGTCCCCTAACGTTTAATAAGACTAGAGAGCGTAGAAGACCATTTTCGGATTGAATAACAGCTGGTCCAGTGACAACTTCAATTTTAGCGAGCTGGCTGATTGGGATATGTTGTCCAAGTGGGCTCGGTACAAGAACTTTCTTCAGTTCATCAATACGATCTCTCAATTCCTTTTTATATCTCACCCTAATTGGAAATCTCTTTCTTCCATCAAAGTACTGACCAATAGGCATTCCACCAATAGCAGTTTGAAGAACCTGGTTAACAGTTCCAGTATTAATTCCGTATCGACTTGCTGCTACTCTATCAATATCAAATTCAATATAAGGTTTACCTGTGATTTTTTCGGCAAAGACACCGTAGGCACCATCAATCGACTCAACTTCCTTAGCAACTTTTGCTGCAATATCTTCGAGAGTCTTAAGACCTTCTCCAAAAACTTTAATTCCAATTTGTGTTTTAATACCTGTTGAAATCATCGCAATTCTATTTTCAATCGGGAAAAGCCATGCGTTTACTAAACCAGGAACTTGAAGATGCTGGTCGAGTTCTTCCATGATGTTATAAATCGTCATTCCCGCAGGCCACTTCGATTCATCCACTAATTTCACAACGGTTTCAAACATAGCAACAGGAGCTGGATCAATTGCAGTATCAGCTCGCCCTAATTTTCCAACGGCATTTTCAACAAGAGGGTGTTCTTTAAGCTTTTTATCTGTGTATGCAAGTAGTTCTCTCGCTTTAGTCATAGAGACATCAGGCGTTGTCACCGGCATGTAGAGAATTTCTCCTTCATTTAGAGAAGGCATGAATTCCTTTCCAAGCTTTGAATAAGAGAAACCACCAAAAAGGAGTAAAATGAGTGGTAGCACAAGAAACTTTTTTCTATTTGATAATACCCAATTCAAAGCAGGTTCGTAGAAATTAATAATCGTTCGGCTAACTTTATTTTTTTCTACAGGCTTCAAATCCCCTTTTAAAAAATAAATGGAAAGCGAAGGGACAAGAAAAATCGCAACAATAACAGCACCAAGCATGGCGAGTGTTTTTGCCCATGCTAGAGGACCAAATAGCTTACCTTCACTACCTTCAAGACCAAAGACAGGAAGAAAAGTAATAATAGTTGTTGCAACTGCGGTCACAATTGCAGGACCGACCTCTTTAGCAGCGTTTTTTACTATTTGAACTTTTTCTTCTTTTGAAGAGTGTGGATTTTCTGAGAGATGAGAATAAATATTCTCAGTCATGATAATCCCCATATCAACCATCGATCCAATCGCAATAACCATCCCTGATAAACTCATAACATTAGAATCGATATCTAGTAATTTCATTAGAATGAAACTAATTCCAACACCAAAGGGAAGCGTCAAAGAAACCAACACAGATGACTTAAAGTGAAATAAGAAGAAGAGAATAACAAAAACAGTAATGATAATCTCTTCAGTTAATGCACGATAAACAGTACCAATCGTTCTTTCAATCACCTCTGTGCGGTCATAAAATGGAACAAGATCGACTCCGGAGGGAAGCCCCTGCTTCACAATTTCCAATCGTTTTTTTACCTTCTCGATGACTTCTTTGGGGTTTTCGCCAAAGCGCATCGTCACAACACCACCCACTGATTCTACGCCATTTTTATCAAGGGCCCCTCGTCTAAAGCCAGGTCCAGTTCCAACACTCGCGACATCCTTAACACGAATAGGGATACCCTTCTTAATGTTGATAACGACATTTTCAATATCAGATAGAGACCTAAAGAAACCTTTCCCTCTGACAATAAACTCTCTGTCACCATCTTCAATTACTTCAGCACCAACATCGATATTGCTTTCCTTAATGGCCTTAATAAGCGCACTAAAGTGAGTATCATAGGCAAAGAGTTTTTGTGGATCCACGTCAATTTGGAACTCTTTAACAAAGCCACCAATACTGGCAACTTCACTGACTCCTTCTACTCCTTGAAGTAAATAGCGCACATAAAAATCTTGAATGGTCCTAAGATCAGAGAGAGACTTAGGCCTAGGGTTATCTTTTTTATTCTCTAGAGTATACCAATAAATTTGACCAAGACCCGTTGCATCTGGTCCCATCTTAGGATTAACGCCTGTAGGGAGTTCTTCTTTAGCACTTGTCAGTTTTTCTAAGACTCGCGATCGACTCCAATAGAAATCAACATCATCTTTAAAAATCACATAAATTGTAGAGAAACCAAAAGCAGAGATTCCTCTAATATTTTTTACACCTGGAATTCCCTGCATAAGAATGCTTAAAGGATAAGTAACTTGCTCTTCAACATCCTTAGGTGATCGACCATCCCACTTAGTAAAAACGATTTGCTGATTTTCTCCAATATCAGGAATAGCATCGATTCTTGCAGTCTTTAAGCTATAGACAGAAAAAAGAGCTATAAAGACAAAAACAATGACGACGAAGACTCTATTTTTAATTGTATATTCAATGAGCTTTTGAATCATTTAGACTCTCCAGATTGATTAAAGTCTTCATATCCGCCAAAGAGCTGAGCCTGAGCATCGAGAAGAAAACTTCCTTCTACAACAACTTTCTCATTCTCTATTAAACCCTCTTTTACTTCAACATAACCTTCGGACTCAACACCAGTTAAAATAGTTTTGGCCTGATAACTTCTCTCATCACTTTGAACCCATACAACTTTTCTTTTTCCTGTATCTATGACAGCACTTCTTGGAACAACGAGTGGCATTCCTTCAAAATCAAGCTTCAAAGTGGCACTTGCAATCATTCCAGGCTTTAATCTACCAAGCGAGTTTTTAATTGTTGTTCTAACTTTTAATGTTCTAGTTGTTTGGTCAAGAACTGGGCTAATAAAATCAATCTCACCCTTTTGAATATCTCCAGGAATAGCATTAAACTCCATTTCGACTCTTTGTCCAAGCTTTAAAACACCTGAGTCTTGTTCGTAAACATCTAGTTCAACCCATACATCTGATAGATCAGATAACTCGAAGAAGTTTTGACCTTCTTTAAAATATTTTCCAACGATGGCACTTCTCTTTTGGACGATACCAGTGGAATCAGAATAAATTTTAATTTGTCTTGGTACTTCGCTATTTTTATACCAGCTTTCAATTTGCGCTTTCTGAATCCCCCATAATTTCAATCTTTCTTCCGATTGATTCATAAGGTCTTTAAATTCGTTTGACTTATTTTTTAGATAACTCTTACGAGCAAGAAGATACTCTTCTCCTGCAGCGATGAGCTTAGGGCTGTAAAGCTCAAGAACAAGGTCACCTGCTTTAATAAAACTACCTGTCGACTTCACGTAGACTTTCTCAACACGACCATTAATCCTTGCAGGAATACTGCTTTCTTTTTCCTCAGATTGAAGAACAGAACCAAGTAAACGAATATTCTTACTCATTTTCATTGAAGTCACAGGAAAGACCTCTGGCTTAAAGTGATGAAGTTGCGCCTTTCTAAGTTTTAATTTAGCAACGACTTTAGCAGCTTTTGATCTGATCATAGGAATCATAGGTGTTCCATCAATTGGGCATACTCCAGCGACTTCACTCGTTACATCAGGAAAATCTTTACATTGGTATAGCTCTTTTTGAACTTCTTCTTTTACTTGTTTTGGTTCTGTCCCTTTTTCCACTTCTACTTTGGTGAGGTTCATATGACAGATAGGACACTTGCCAGGCTCATTCTCTCTAACCTGTGGGTGCATTGAACACGTATAATAAACTTCTGTTTTTGAATGTTCGTGACCAGCAGGCTCTGACTCTACGACGCTATCTTTTAAACAAGAAACAAGAGAAACCATGAAACTAATCAATATAATTTTTGCGAACTTACTCATGTAGAGTATCCCCTCTTTGATATTTTAAACTTAAGTAATTTTTTAAAAGTAAGGCCTCCAAATTTGCCTTTCTTAGAAGAATTTTTTGTAGATTAAGCTCTGACTGCAGAAGTTCAGAATAAGTAGATCTTCCAAGCTGATATGATTTAGCTGTAATTTCTTTAGAACTTGTCGCTAATTTGACTGTTCGCTTATTTAATACATCTAACTCACTTTTAAGTTTGGAAATTTCCAAATTAAAGTTTCGAAGTCGATCTTCTTTATAGTTTTTATAATTTAGATAGGCCTTACTAACTGCAATTTTAGATTCCGTTACAGCATTGAGATTAGAATACTTCTTCGATGAAAATGGCATAGGAAAGCTGATGGAAGCACTGACAAAGTCTCCTCGATCATCAATATTTGCCCTTTTTGTGTATCCGAAAGAAACTGTCATATCAGGAATAAAATCTAACTTCGCGGCAGTAATTTTATGATCACTCGCCTTTAGTATTTGTTGTATTGATTTTTCTTTAAAATCTTCATTTCCAGCAGAATTCTTTTTTAAAATCTGCCATGGAATAGTTTTTTCATTGAGCTTACTCATCTCTAAATTAGAAAAGTAACGATAATTTGATGACAATTGAGATAACTCGATGGCCTTATTATTGATTGATGAGTCTAATTCTGAAAGTCTAATTTGAAGTTCTAACAACGCCTGCTGTGAAAGATTACCATTGCTATAAAGTTTCTTTGAAACAGCGATCATCTTATTGAGCCAATTAGCATTCTCCTTGAAGATACTAAGCTCACTTTCAATTCTTTTTTTATCAATTAGAATTGACCAAAGTGATTTGATTAAATTTCTTTTGAGATCACTTGACTCATATACCTTCGATTGAGAAAGTTCTTCAATACCTTGGGCCCTATAATGATATTTTGGAACGAGAGAGATTTTTTGACTAATCCCAACTTCTATTCCAGTCATGGGTGTTTCATTTTTTTTTAGTGAATCTTTTGGAAAATTTTTAGCCGCAAGTTTTAGCATGGGATCACCCCAGGAATTTGCGGAACTTGCCTGTTCTTTCAATTCATTAGAACGAGCTTGTAATTCTTTAACGCTCGAGTGGTCTCCTACTTTCTTAATAACCTCTTGAAAATCATAAGCGCTAGAAGCATGAGAAATTAAGAACACTAAATAAAATAAACGCATTTCATATTCCTTCAGTTGTTTTCATTAACTACTACGAAAAGGATATGAAATTTGTGACAATTATTTTCTCCTGAGAAAATAAGGCAATGTATTCAATAACTTAAAATTATTTTTCTTTTTTATGTCACAAAAGAGCTTTACTGTTCGTATGATAAAGTAGAAACAACTTGTAGAGATGAATATGACTAATAAAAAGACACTCAATAAAGAATATAACGACTTCAACCAATCGAGCGCGAAAGTGCCTGAGGCCCTCAGTGGTTCAATTATCAGTCGAATTCATGGTGATTTGAACGTTAACCAGTCTCTTCTCTTTACTAAACTTCTTCTCGTTCATGGTTTTATCGGTACGTTAACACTAATTTTCTGTCCTCAATTCAATCTGAGTTTCACTCACAATCATGAGTTCTATCACTATATTCACCATACATATGGAATGAAAATTTGTATGTTGGTATGTGGAACGATTTTTCTTGGAACAGGAAGTTTATTTGCAGGACTAATATTGAATTCGAATGAATTATTGTCCCTAAGAAAATCTAAATACCTTTTAACTCTTGCCATTAGTTCATTGGCCCTTAGTTGTTTTTACCTCTTTGGAGCTGAGCTCTATCTAACAATGAGCCTAATGTGGTTACTTGGTGCTCTTGGCTCAAGTGTTGCTCTTTTAGAAGTAAATCTTTGGCTAAGAGAAAAGTTAAGCTAATTTTTCTTGATGAAATTTAGTAAAGACTTGCTGGAGCTTGTCAGAAGTGATTGGCTTACCAATAGCATCATTCATTTGATAATTTAAATACTCTCGGTCGTGATCAAGAATGTTAGCAGAACAGCCTACAATATAAGTTTTAGCTTTAATTTCTTGGTCAAATTCTCGAATCACTTTAGTTGCTTTAATACCATCCATGACAGGCATCTTATAATCCATAAAGACGAGATCATAGTCATTCGCTAGAATTTTATCAATGGCCTCTTGACCATTACTTGCATAATCAACTTGAACTTGGAGACGATCTAAGTATCGACTTAAAACCTTCTGATTAATTGTATTATCATCGACAACAAGGGCCTTTAGCTCGAGCTTTTGAATCTCTTCTTTTGTAAGAAGGATTTGCTCTAATTTCATTTCCTCTTCATTATCACAGACTTTAAATTCGACATTAAATTTAAAAGAACATCCACCAAGATCATTATCTTCCACTTCTATGAATCCGTTCATCATTTCAACAAGTTCTTTAGTAATAGATAATCCAAGTCCTGTACCACCATATTTTTTAAAATCCATTCCTTCTGCTTGATTATAGGGAGTAAAGACATGACTCTTTTGATCTTCATTCAATCCAATACCAGAGTCAATAACTTCAACATTTAATAAGAGAGAATCGCCTCTTTTTTCTGAATTTATAATTAATTTAACAAAACCCTTCTCAGTGAATTTAATTGCATTCGATAAAAGGTTATTGAGAATTTGAACGAAGCGTATTTCATCGAGTTTTACAATTATGTTTTCTTCTAGAGATTTTTCAAAATGAAATTCAATGCCCTTATCCTTCGCCATTAAGTCATACACTCTTGATACATTTTTTAATACTTGGGATATATTAATGGGCTCCTCTACTAGCTTAAACTTTCGACTTCCCATTTTAGATAAATCTAAAATCTGATTTACGATATCGAGAAGAACTTTATTCGAGTATTTAATAACATCAATGATCTCCCTTTGATTACTATCGAGAGAGGTATCTTCTAGAAGCCCTACTCCTCCAATAACACCATTGAGAGGAGTTCGAAGTTCGTGAGTCATATTAGAAAAGAACTGCTCTTTTTGAGCATGTAATTTTTCAAGTTCTCTCGTTTTATCATCAACGAGCTTGCGAAGATGCCTATTTAAGAAGACTAATGTCATTGTAACAAAGAGAAATAATGATGATCCTGCGAGAACTAATTGAATCGTCTTATTTGATAAGAAGGAACGGTCTTTTATATTATCAAAAAGGATGTCTTTAAGATCCCTAACCCTTTCAATTTCTCGCCTTTTTGAATAGATATTAGCAATTTTCTCTAACCTCATTTCACTGGTAGAACCAAGCTTAATGTAATCAGGCAAAATCATTTTCTTCGTCTCTTTTCCTTCAAAAATAATTTGTTCTTCACTGCTTTTGGAATATTTTAAATGAATGAGATTAGCGACTTCTTCGATGTTATTAAGAGCATAACTCCAACCTCTAAGACTCGCTCGCCGAAAGGCCTCAACACGATCAGGGTTTTCAATCGCCTCTTTAGTTGTGGTAATAATCATATCCCCGTACATATCAACGCCATAATTGTCGGGCTTCAATATATTAATTTCAATTCCCTTTTTGGCGTAGTAATAAGGCTGATTTGTTAAATAAATACTGATCGCATCGACATTTTTATTAATTAAGTCATCATTTTTAAAAGAATGAGGAACATGAATGATATCTTCAAAAGAAACATCGACTGTTTGAAACATCGTCAAAATGGCCGCATCATCGACATCTTTTTGAAACATCACTTTTTTTCCCTTTAAAAGGGCCGGTGAAGTAATTTGATCTTCTTTTCTAGTTGCTAAAACAATAGGCGAATGTTGGAAAACACTTGCTACGATCGTTACAGGAGCCCCCTGTAAATAATCTAAGACGATACTTGAGTCAGTAATCGCATAGGAAGCAGCTTGCTGATGTATTACCTCCTTTGGTACAACGTCTCTAGATCTTTCAATCAATTCAACATCGAGTCCTTCTTCACGAAAATACCCCTTCTCCAAGGCGACATAGTAGCCTGCGAATTGAAATTGATGCTTCCACTTTAAGTAAAGCTTAACCTTATCAAGAGCGAAAGACTGATCAACAAGACATAACAAAGAGAGAATAAATAAAAACTTCATCCCTCTATTATGACCCATACTAAACCGCGAGACCACGTTGAAAAAACTATCAAAAATCAGTCATATTTTTCCCATTTGCCACTACTTAGTAAGTCCATGTGCAGTATAAATTATGTCAATATTCGAACAATTATATTTTAGATGGCAATGCGACTTCTTTAGAGTAATATAGGGTCTCAAAACTCTGGAGATACTTATGAAAACGTTATCATTAGCTGTATTTATATCGCTCTTTTGCTTCTCAAGTTACAGCGTTGCTCAAGAACTCTATAACTTTGAAATGAAACAAACAGATGGAACATCACTTCCCTTTTCTAAGTTCAAAGGAAAAACTCTTCTTATTGTGAACATTGCAACAAGGTGTGGCCTAACTGGACAACTCGATGATATCGAAGCGCTCTATAAGAAGTACAAAGAGAAAGGATTTGAAGTTGTAGGAATTCCTTCAAATGACTTTGCTTCACAAACGCCGGAAAATGACAGTGACGTTGCCAAGTTTTGTCGACTAAAATATGGAGCTACTTTTCCAATCACGACGAAGACAATTGTGACTGGAGATAAAAAACACGCACTCTATAAGTATCTTGTTAAAGAATCGACGAAGAACGAAATTGAATGGAATTTTACAAAGTTCTTATTTGATAAAAATGGAAAGCTCATCAAGAGATACCCTTCGATGATGGGACCAATGAGTCGCGAGATAAGAAAGACAATTGAAAGAAATCTTTAATTCTTTATCTCTTTAATAAAGAAGTCTTTAAATAATTGATTCTTTGCTGATGTATATTCGTGATCGACCATCACAAAATAGAGGCTTCCTTTTAGCTTCTTTTCACTGGCCACTCGAATATCTTTCCTTTTAAGGGCCTCAATGACAGGAGCGGAATAATAAGGAAGAACGGCATAGTAATCTTTTGTTCTTGCAATATATTCAACGATGGCCTTGTGAGAATTCATAGTCATCGGCATTTCTATCTTAGAAAGAGAGCTTCTTGGAGAGAATTTTCGAATATATGTTTCAATCAAAGGATCGTTCTTTCGATAACCAATATATCGAAGCTTTCTAAGGGCTCCCGTTTTCTCACTCTCCTTATTGGTCAATAAATACGATTCCTGGTCAATGACTTTATAGAATTTTAAATTTTCATGATCCAGAGGATTCAGACAAATGCCAAAATCAATTTCACCTCTTAAGAGGGCCTCTGGAATTTCATTTGCCTTTGTAAACAGAATATTGAAAGTTACTTCGGGATAGAGATTACTAAATTGATTAATAATAGGAATTACCAAAAGCTCACCTAGTTCTTGCGGACAGGCGAAATTAATATGACCTTTTACTGTTCCCTCTTTATCCAGGGCCATTGAAATACTCTCACCAAGTGATTCAAGTAAAGGTGTCAATGACTGCTTAAGCATAAGTCCTGTTGAAGAGAGATGAACTTTCTTATTGTCACGAATAAAGAGACTCTTCCCAAGCTGAGCTTCCAATTCCTTAATCTGCCTTGAAACAGCTGGTTGAGCGACACTCAAGTTTTGTGCTGTCTTTGAGAAGTTCAATGTCTTGGCCAAGTCGACAAATGTTTTTAGGTAATTGAGGTTCAGGTTTTTCATAATAAATTCGTTATTAACTCGCATTTATAATACTATTTTGGAATAACATACGAATTGAGATTAATGTGCTATAGTGAAAAAAATTTAGTTAAAAAGAAAGTGTAACCTATGAAAAAAACATTAACAGACCTCAGCTTCAAGGCACCATTCACTGAGAATTTCCAAGGTGAAGATGATATTAATTTTATGCCAAGACAAACACACAATGCGCTCTATGCTCGAATTCAGCCTGAGCAGCCGAGCAATGCAAAACTGATTGGATATTCTAGCGAGTTGTTGTCTGAACTTAAAATCGATTCACTCGATCAAAGATCAATTGATATCTTAACCGGTAGTCCCGATGAAAATATCCCCTACTATTCTCTTTGCTATGGGGGGCATCAATTTGGTCACTGGGCCGGACAACTGGGAGATGGAAGGGCCATTATTCTTGGTGAAGTTGAGGGAGTGAATCAACGATGGGAATTACAATTAAAAGGCGCAGGAAGAACTCCTTATTCTAGAAGGGCCGATGGAAAGGCCGTCCTACGCTCATCTGTAAGAGAGTTTTTGATGAGTGAGGCGATGCACTACTTAGGAGTTCCAACGACAAGAGCATTAAGTCTAACCCTAACAGGTGAAGATGTTCTTCGCGATATGTTCTATGATGGAAATCCTGATTACGAGCAAGGTGCAGTAGTCTGCCGAATGGCCGAGAGCTTTCTTCGCTTTGGAAATTTCGAGTTACTCGCTGCCCGAGGAGAGATCGACAATCTTCGCTCTCTTGTCACTTATACAATTGAAAATTACTATCCAGAAATAGACCCTTCGGATCAAGACTCCCATTTTAAATTCTATTCAGAGGTCTTTCATCGAAGTATCGATATGGTTATTCATTGGATGAGAGTCGGATTCACTCATGGAGTAATGAATACAGATAATATGTCCATTCTCGGTTTAACAATCGATTACGGCCCTTATTCTATGCTCGATAAATTTGATCTTAATTTTACTCCCAATACCACAGATCTTCCTGGACGTCGCTATGCCTATGGAAGACAGCCTTCTGTTGTCTATTGGAATTTGGCGATGCTAGCTGAATCTCTTTTTAAATTAGACAAGAATAACGACAAAATTAAGACCCTTCTTCAATCATATCAAGAGATCTTTTATAGAAAATATGAACTCATGATGCACAAAAAACTTTCACTGACAGAATGTGACAAATCAACAGAGTTCATTCAAAGAACGCTTCAGGTGTTAGAAAAATTTGAATTCGATTACACTTCATTTTTTAAATTACTTGAAACGATTCATAATCAATCGAGCATCGATAAACTCACACGTGAAGAAATCAAAGAATTTTCTTATAAAGACATCTCATCTGATGATGAGCTTTTAATTAAGGCCTACTTAAAAGAATATCTTTCTCTTAAAGATTTTAGTGATAGCTCTCTTAAGTTAATGAAAAAATCCAATCCATCTTTTATATTAAGAAATTATCTTCTTCACGAGGCCATTAGCGAACTGAATCAAGGAAAGAGAGAGACATTCGATCAACTTCTAGAGGCCCTTAAAGACCCTTATAGTGACAAGCACCTTAAAAGCTTTCCTAAGAAAGCTCCCAAGTGGGCCTTTAAAACGGCTGGCTGCTCACAGCTTTCATGTAGCTCTTAAGCGTGACGATGAGATTTCATTTTTTCATAGAACCCTAAATTAATAAGCGTTGAAAGATACATCTTTGGATTGTCTTTCATACGCTTTTTCATAAGTTCAATCATGACTGAGATATGATTTTTTCCAGGATAGCGCTCAAAAACTTCATTATAATTTTCCTCATGAAGTCGATGGGTCCAAAGATCTGCAACATCTATTCCCGCACCATAGTGAAGATACTTAAGCTCTAAACTCTTTGATTCAGCAACCCCTATAGCATCATGGTACATAATCATCTCATGAATCAGATCAAGCTCACGTGCTTCAAAATCATCCTTACAATGAGAGCAGGCCTCCTTTGCTCCAGCGACTTCAAATGTTGTATGTGTGCAATCTCTCATAAGTCCAAGATCATGCAAAAGTGAACCGACAAAGAATACTTCATCATCTACTCTTTCATTATTTGCTTTCATCATCATCTTTCCAAACGAATAACTTCGAAGTCCATGATTTAAAAGAGCTGGTTCATAGAGTTCATTGGCCAAGTTAAGAATTTTCTCGACTCTTGAGCTTTTTGGAATTTCCCAAATATCTTCATTTAGATAATCTACTTTATTTAGATGAATCATTTTTGAAAGCTTAAAAAGAGATTCTTTAAATTCATGTTTGATTAAGTTCTTAACGAGAAAACACTTTGAGGGAGCAACTAATTCTTTCATATTATAATCCTTTTCCCTCAATTTAATCTCTTCTTGACCTATTGGGCACTGTCACATAAAACACAATCTATGCAATATACGCCAACAAGAATTCATATTTTAGATGACTCAAATACTCTTAAAAGTATTACCTATAGTTTTTACGACCACTTTATGATTGCGAAGAAATTAATTCATAAAAGTGACTTTCTAGTTACAAATCAATCAAAATCTCCATTATCTCCTAAAGAGAATGTCGACTTTCTCATTCTACCTCCAAGTTTTGATATTCACCTTCCTACGAAAAAAGAAGCGAATCTCATTCACAGGGCCATTTCGGATAAAAAGTACGTTATTGCTTGTTGCGGTGGCGTTTTAAAGCTTGCATCCTTAGGTCTTTTAGATGGAAAAAAAGCGACGACTCACAGAATATTTCAAAATGATTTGCTAGAAAAATATCCAAATATTAAACCGGCCCTTAACCACGTACTGATTGAACAAGGTAAACTCGTTACCGCTGGAGGACTTCTTAGTTATCTCGATGTCATCTGCTTTATTATCAAAAAGGTTCACGGAATCAAGGTAGCAAGATCATTTAACCACTTTCTGCAAGGACCAGGGATTAGAGAATATCAACCAACATACCAAGAGAATGAAAAAAGACCCGTTTTATACGACTATTTCTCTAGAGCAAACCCAGAGCAATTCACTCTCGAAGAATGTTCACATCATTACAAAATGTCTAAGAGAAGTTTTCAACGCTACTTAAAAGAGAAATATGATTGTTCATTTAGAGAGATTCTTAAAACTTACCGTCTCTATGAAACAAAGAAGTTAATTGGAAAGAAGATCCCTATTAAAGAGATCTCCTTTCAATTAGGCTTTATCGATGATGTTAGCTTTCGACGCTTCTTTAAAAAAGAAATGCAGATGAGCATATCAAGATATCGTGAACTTCAACTTATCTTTTAAACCGGATTTCGATACCAAATAAGACATTCAAGCGATTTTCCACTTTCAGGAATCATTCTATGCGCCGTTTTGGCGGGAATTTTTTGTATCATCCCACTCAATAATTCCATATTTTCTTTGGGCGTTTCAATGACACCCTGTCCACTTAAGACATAGACATACTCATCTTCTAAATGAGAATGAAATCTCCCTTCTCTTTCAAAGATAAGATGTTCTAATTTATAAAGATCCGCATTGAGATCAAGAGTTCTCATTCTACCAAATGATGTATCTTTCATGAGTACCCCTTAAAGCTTTACTTGAACAGCGCAGTGGTCAGAGATATTACGATTGTAAAATCTTTCGTTTTGATAGGGGGTTTGTACTGAGCCTTTTTGACAAGGTCCATAGACACGAAGAGATTGAATCTCTAGTCCACGAGAGAACGCACGATCTAAGGTTTTTGGAAATCGCCCTAGAAAAGTAGCTACTCTATTTTCAATATGCTGGTAACCAACAGGAGAAAGGATATCTTCCATCAGCTCATGATCATCTTTCCAATTACCAGTTACATCAAAAGGAAAGGTATTAAAATCACCAATAATAAGACTCTTTTTTGAAATCTTTAACGAGTTCGCAAGCTTTTCGATTTGATTAAGTCTTGTTTGGGTTTCTCTTGTGCCCGCTTTTAAGTGGAGACCTACAATTGAGATTGCTTGAGAAGTAGACTTCTCTTTAAGGTTTAAAATCATGGCCGGTCGAAGTCCTCCCCGACCTAGCTGTACTTCAAATTCGGCATCAAAAGACTCTACAATATCTTCTTTTGCACAAATAACGACAAATTGGTGTGATTGGCTCTCTACTTCATATGTTGAACAATTTAGTGCAGGAAAAAGAGAGGCCAATCGCACAGGATCAGTAATTTCTTGAAAGACATAAACATCACTCACAGGAATCTCAGAAGTTAAGAATTGAACAATCTCACGATCTCGAAATTCTTGTGAAGAATCACCGTTAATTCGTCCGCCTCTTCCATACCACTCAACGTTCAAACTCGTTACAGTAAGGGCGCTTGAGAGTATTGGGAAAAATAATAAAAGGGTCAATAAATGTTTCAAGTTCTTCTCCTAGTAAAAATTATAGAGAATTGATACCGATAAGAAAAGTTATTGAATAATATATAATTAGACCTTAACCTATTCCATTATGGAATATATAAATCTCAACAACTTACGCCATTTTTTCTTCGTCGCTAAATACGAGAGCTTCTCTATTGCTGCAAAGCACCTTTTAATTCAACAACCGGCCATTAGTAAGAATGTTAAAAGTCTTGAGCAATCACTTCAGGTTCAGCTATTTCAAAAAGTCGGGCGTGGAGTTAAGTTAACGAGAGAGGGAGAATATATATTCTCAAAGTGTGAGGAGATTTTTGCAGGAATCGATCAAATCGCAGAGTTTTCAAGAAATGAGGGGCTTCCGATAAAAGAGAATTACTCACTTGGCTGCAGTGATCTTATCGCATCAGAGATCATGCCAGAGCTTATTCGAGAAGTTGAAAAAGACTTTCCTCATGTTCGCCCAATTATTCAAAGTGCTACTATTGAAGATTTAATTCAGAAAATGAAAGAGGATTCTTTAAAGCTTGCTCTTAGTTTCCACTCTCCTAAAAAAGTAAGTGGTATTAAAATCATCGAGCGCTTTGCCTTTCGCTTTAAAGTCGTTATTTCAAGTGAATACTTTCACTCTCACAAAGTGCGCTCTTCTTTTATTGGTTCGAAAGAAGTTGAAAATAAGCGCTCAGCAAACTTTCCCGTTGTAGAGAAATTAAAAGAGTTAAATCCAGATACCCAAATTCGCTACTCTTCAAATAACCTTCTCTCGCACAAGGAAATGGTTCTTAAAGGACTTGGGATAGCTCTTTTGCCCCAATTTATTGTTGAAAAAGAAGTTAGGGAAGGAAAGCTGAAGTACTTAATTAATGATGAGTTTCAATTTGATTTGAAAGTAATTTCAAAAACGAAGGTGAAGCTTAGCAATCTCGAGAGAGAACTAATTACTAAGCTTCACCATCTATGCACAATCCTCAAATAACGCTACGAGGAGACCATTTGATCTTCAAAGGCCGTAAGTGATGCTTTTGCACCTTCACCCATGGCGATAATAATCTGCTTATAAGGAACTGTTGTTACATCTCCTGCCGCATAAATACCTTTCACATTTGTACGACACTTTTGATCGACAACGATTTCACCAAAGCGATTGACTTCAACAACATCTTTAATGAATTCACTATTTGGCTTGAGACCAATTTGAACGAATACTCCATCAAGTTCAACTTTTTTCATTTCACCTGATTCGCGTTCTTCGTATTCAAGAGCGACAACTTTATCACCATCTCCTAAAACTTCACTTGTTCTCGCGTTTGAAATAATTGTCACATTAGAAAGTGATTTCAATTTATTTACGAGGACTTCATCCGCTTTTAGATCAGGCATAAATTCAAAGAGCGTCACCGACTTCACAATCCCCGCAAGATCGATGGCAGCCTCTACCCCAGAGTTTCCTCCACCGATGACAGCAATATCTTTACCTTTGTAGTAAGGCCCATCACAGTGTGGACAAAAAGCGACACCACGACCGATGTACTCTTTTTCACCTGGAATCCCAAGCTCTCTCCACTTTGCACCAGTGGCAACAATGAGGGCCTTAGTTTTCAAGAACTCTCCACTATCGAGTTCTAAAATTTTCAAATTATCATTTCTAATCTCTTGAACTCTTCTGTGCTCAAGAACTTTAATATCATATTCAGCAATGTGAGTTGCAAGTTGGTTTGCTAGTTGTGGTCCCTCTGTATAAGGAACAGAAATTAAGTTTTCAATTCCCTTTGTATCCTGAACCTGACCACCCATTTTTTCAGCAATAATAACTGTCTTTAATCCCTTTCTCGCACTGTAGATCGCCGAAGAGGCTCCAGCAGGACCACCACCAACGACAACGACATCAAACTCTCCAAGGTCTTTATTAACTGGAGCAGATTCTTCCTTGCCGTATTGATCTTCCAATTTCTTTAGAAGTTCGATAAGCGTCGTTTTTCCAGAACTAAAGAGCTTGTCTTCAGCGATAACACTTGGAACACCTTGGATTTTTAATCGTTGAATTTCATCCTCAGCAAAAGCTCCATCAATCATCTCGTGTGTGAAGCTATCATTGTAGACACTCATTATATTGAGGGCCTGAACAACTTCAGGGCAATTCTCACATGAAAGTGAAATATATGTTTTAAGGTCGATTGGACCCTTTAAATTCTTAATTCGCGTTAAAATTTGTTCATCAGGCAATTTACCTTTACCGTTTGAATTTAAAATGGCCAAAATGAGTGATGTAAACTCATGCCCACCAGGAATACCAGCAAATCGGATTCCGTTTTCTTTTCCATCGTGTGTTAAGTAAAAACGAGGAATAGCAGAAGCGTCTTCAAGCTGAACATAATCGATAAGATCACTTGTCGAAGCAATTTGTTCGAGCATCTGCTCCAACTCACCTTGCTTTTGGTCCTCAGACTTATAGGCCACAAGTTCGATCTTTTTATCGATGGCACCGAAGACACTCTTTAATTGTTCAATAATTGCGCTATCTAGCATAGAAACCTCTTTTTAAAACCCAAGGCCCGAAGGCCTTGAGTCATTTGCATTTTATTCAAAAGTACTTCTTAAATCTTACCTACAAGATCAAGACCTGGCTTAAGAGTTTCCGCACCTGGCTTCCACTTAGCTGGACATACTTCATCAGGGTGCTCAGCGATAAATTGAGCAGCTTGAACTTTTCTCATAAGTTCGTCAGCATTTCTTCCGATTCCATTGTCATGGATTTCAGCAAGTTTAATTTGACCTTCTGGGTTCATTAGGAAAGTCCCTCTGTAAGCAAGACCTTCTTCTTCAATATGAACACCAAATGCACGAGTTAGAGCACCAGTTGGGTCAGCAAGCATTGGGTACTTGATCTTCTTGATTGTATCTGATGTGTCATGCCATGCTTTGTGTGTGAAGTGTGTATCAGTTGAAATTGAATAAACTTCAACACCCATTTTTTGGAACTCTTCATACTTGTCTGCCATGTCACCTAGTTCAGTTGGACAAACAAAAGTAAAGTCAGCTGGGTAGAAGAAAAAGATAGACCATTTACCTTTTAGATCTTCCTGAGTAACTGTTTTAAAGTCTTCGTTGTGGTAAGCTTGTACACTAAAGTCTTCCACAGTTGTGTTAATCAAAGTTTTCATTCATAACTCCTTTGCGTTATTATCTTGTTAATTATATTCGCCGAAATCACGGACTCTTTGAAATATTTAAAAGTTATCGCCCCATAGAGAAAATTTATCACCAAATCGGCTCTTTTTCGCTTGGATTTCAATCGTAATTTCATACACTTACGCTGCACAAGATGACACATATAGACATTACCTAGTACGTGCAAAAAAGCGGCGAATCAGTTAAGTTTTCTCTATCGATCAAGATAAAAGCTGGGAGAAGTTTTGCACTATTTTATTGCTAAGAATAAGGATTGGGTTGGACCATTAGAACAAGAAATTCTTGAAACCCTCAAGTGCTCTAAAGAGAAGCTCACTAGAATCAGTGGTGTCCCCGTCATCCAGCTCGACGACAAAATTAGTTTAAAAGATACTCATATTGCCTTTTCCACAGCGGCCCTCATCAATACTTCTAAGCTCACAGAGGAATCAATCTCTAAACAGGCAAAAGAAGCAAGTGAACTCATCGCCAAAGCACCGCTAGAAAATGAGGCCATAAACTTAGATGTCTTTAGCTTAACAAATAAGTACGGAGTCCTAGAAACTGGCCGCGCTGAAATCATTAAAGAAAAAATTATCAAAGAACTTCGAAAGAAAAATATCTTCGTCCCTAGAAAGAAGAAGGCCAATCGCTCTGTAGTACAAATTATGATTCTTCCAAGTCGTGAAGTCGTTCTTTCAATCACCATAGAAAAAGATCTTCCTCAATACAAAAGCCTTCTCTCTCCATTTGTGGGAGGCTTTAATAATGTTGAAGACAATAAAAAAGCTCCATCGCGTGCTTTCAAAAAAATTGTTGAAGCTCAACTCATCCTTGAAAGACCCATCTTAAAAGATGAAACGCTCATCGATCTTGGAGCCTGTCCGGGAGGATGGACTTATATAGCAAGACAAGCTGGCGCAAAAGTTATTGCACTCGATCGAAGTGAACTTCGAGAAGACCTAATGAACGATTCCATGGTTGAATTTGTTCAGGCCGATGCTTTCAAATATAAGACAGAGAGGCCACTTGATTGGGCGATTTCCGATATTATTTGTACGCCTCAAAGAATTTTGGAATTAATTGATACTTGGGTTGTTAGTGAGCATTGCTCTCAATTTGTTTTTACGATTAAGTTTCAAGGAAGCGATGGATACGATGTTTTAACTGAATTTAAAGAGAAGATTCCAACTCTTCCCTACCATGTTATTTTAAAGCAATTAAATGCTAATAAAAATGAAGTAACAATTATGGGAATAAAAAAAGCCTAACAAGATCTAAATAAAGTGATCATCAACTCATAACAAAAAAAGCTCAATTTTTGTGCTCTAATTATTATCAGAGACATTTAATAAGGAATGTATTTGATTTTAGAAAGAGCACACACACCGATTTCTAATGACCTTTTCCTTAATGATTTCATTGGAGAAGATTTCTTGGAAGAGATCATCTCTATTGATTCACAAGTAAAGAACCTTAAAGGGATTGAAAAGGTACAATTACGACTCAAAGAAGAGTTTGAGAGACTTAGTTTTAAAACTGAGATGATTTCAAATCCTTTAATTGAAAGTGCGCCACTCTTAATTGCAAAGAGAGTCACTCACCCTCTCAATAAGACTGTTACATTCATTGCTCACAGTGATGTGGTGGCCTCACTAAAAAAGACACCTTTTAAAAAGTGTGAGCACTTCATTCATGGAGCAGGTGTCGCGGATGATAAGGGAGGCGTTACTCTTTGCTTAAAAGCGCTAGATCTTTTTTTTCAATCCAATCAAAAATATCATCTCAATTTCAATGTGGTTATTTCACCTAATGAAGAGACGGGTTCAACTGGTTTTCATACGATCTTTTCTAGGATGGGAAAAGAGTCCGACTATATCCTTGGCCTTGAGCCCGCTCTTCAGGACGGTTCCATCATCAATAAAAGAAGCGGTAATCGTTGGTACCATCTCTGTGCAACGGGAATTGCCGCCCACTCTGGGCGCTTTGGAAATGACTATATCAATGCGGCCCACCACTTAAGTCTTATTATTTCAAAAATTCATTCTCTTAATGATGAAGAAAATCAAAGGCGAATGAATGTTGGAAGTTTCCATGGTGGAAACGGGGGCTTTAATACTATTTGTGATAGGGCCTTTGCAAAAATTGATGCCCGGTTTTCAAGTTTTGAATGCCGAGAAATTTTACATAAGGCCTTTGAAGATATTATTCAAAAGACAACTGTGAGCTGCCCTTACTCTCAAAAGTTGGGACAGCTCATCTACACAATTGAAGATGATTGCCCACCAATGAGCGAGTCTCAATCCATTGAAGAGACTCAGATTTTATTGAATGCAATTGAAAAATATGAATATCACCGCCCTTCATTAAATCATGCAGGTGGTGCTGCTGATATCAATTACTTTGCTCATCCAAATAAATTTCTTCTCGATGGGCTCGGTCCCATTGGAGGAAAGCTACACACAACTGAGGAATACATTGATAGAAAATCCCTATGGAGCAGGACTCAAGCTCTATCGGACTTCTTAGTATCTCTCAACGAAAAGTCCAAACAGGAAAGGAGATCCCATGACGACTTTAACAATTAACTCAATTCAAGCTTTTGAAGGTCTTGGACATACAATAGAAGAGTACTCAATTCGACTTTCTCCGCGATTTGCCACCTATCGACCACATCTCATTTTAGACTTAGAAACAAAAAATTATCGACTTAAAACGGCCACATCTTTAGATGAACTCATTGGTGCCTTTAAACTTCGCCACGAGAACTTTCTTCAAGATATCTGTGAAACAAATGAAATCTATGATGTTGATGAATACGATCATCGATGTGACCACTTAATTATTATCGATAAAGAAAGTGAGACGATTGTAGGAACCTACCGAGTCATCTGTTCAAAATTCCATCACAACTTCTATTCGCAAAGTGAATTTAACCTCGATAATTTTCTTGAAAAAGAAGGTGTCAAAGTTGAACTAGGAAGGGCCTGTATCACTGCGGGCCATAGAAATGGCAACGTCATTGATCTTCTTTGGCGAGGAATTGGTCAATACTCAATGAAAGTCCAGGCCGATTATCTCTTTGGTTGCTCAAGCGTAAAAATCACAGAGAAACAAAAGGCCTTTGATCTATGTTTTTATTTAAAAGAGAAAAGTCTTTTAGAAGATAATTTCAATATACGCCCAATAGGAAAGTTTAAAATGAACTTCAAGGGACTAGAAGTAGAAAACCCAGAGCAAGTTAAAAACCTTCTTCCGCCTCTTTTAAAAAGCTATATCGTAGCGGGAGCAAGCATTGAGGGATTACCAGCTCTTGATAATGATTTTGCCTGCATTGATTTTCTAACGGTTTTAAATCTCAAGGAAGTCAGTTCAGGATTTAAAAGAAGGTATTTTACAAAATGATAAAAGCGAGCGTTCGTTTTATAGGCTTTATTCTTTTAGTACTCTCCTATGGGATAAGTACGCTACCTTTTCTTTTTCTAACCAAGATCTCTCGCTACAAAGCAAGAATTCCCTTAACAAGGATTCTCTCTTTACATGCAAAAGCTCTTCTTTGGATGATCAATATAAAATCCAATACCCCACACTATTTTAATCAAATTGATGATACCCCTGGAGAGCTGATCGTGGCCAATCACCTCTCTTACGTTGATATCTTAATCCTTGCTGCATTTAGGCCTAGCTGTTTTGTAACATCAATTGAAATGAGAAATATGCCTTTTCTCGGTCAACTTTGTGAACTTGGAGGCTGCCTCTACGTTGAAAGAAGGTCGAAGAAAAATCTTTCCAATGAGATTGTCGATATTACAAATGCCCTTAAAGGAGGTCTCAATGTCATTATTTTCCCTGAAGCAACGAGCACTAATGGAGAGGAAATCAAGCGATTCAAGCGCCCTCTATTTAAGGCTGCTATTGATAGCGGGTCTACTATCACTCCTATTACAATTAACTACACTTCGCTAAATCAAAAAAGCGTCACTGTTTCTAATCGAGATACAATATTCTGGTATGGAGACATGAGCTTTCTGCCTCATTTTTGGAACCTATTAAAGCAAGATGAAATCACGGCCCACCTCAGTCTTTCTGCTCAAATCTTTACAAGTAAAGATGAAGAGATCTCTGAACTTGCGCAAAGAAGCTATGAGATGGTCAATCTTTACTATTATCCGATTGTTGAAGCAATTAATGAGAGTGTTATCTAAAAAATACTTTTTAAACCGAGAAAATCAAATTCGCATTGGACTAATGCACCAATTTTTAGATCTTCTCTTTTTAATTCATGCGCTAATCCATCAAAAAAAATTTTAACTCCACCAAAATCTAAAATGAAATAATTTTTAAAACTTCCTAGAATTCGACCTATTCCTTTTCCTTCACGACCAATGTAATCCAGTTCAGCGTAAAGTTTTAGACTATTTGGCGAAAGAAGCTTCTTATTATGAACATCAGCAACTAAAGGATATCTTTCAAAAGCTTCCCCTTTATAGCAAGGAAGTGGATGGTAAAAAGTCTCAAATTTGTGATCACCTATTTTAATAATTGGAAAGGCTTCAAAGATATCTTCACTTAGATAATTTGGATCATGAACAACAGCACTTGTACTAAATTTATAGATTTCTTTGAGATCAAGAATAACAGGATGATCATTATGTCCTAGAGACTCTATGAAGAAAGTAAAGAGCTTTGAATCATCGACTTTAGAGCCTTTATAGAAAATTTCACTGTCCCAGATTTTTACAAGATATTGAAGAAAATAAATATGGAGGCATTCTAGTTCCTCTAGGAAAAGTCGACATTCAACTTCATTTGAATCTTCTAGAAAGTTAACTTCAGTAGAAGGTGTATGTACTGTAAAAATACGCGCCGAATTAGTGGGAAAAAGAAATTGTTCAAACTCAACAAGAAATTGCGAGTACACCTTATCATTATTTTCTTTTAGTTTAATTGTAAATTTTATTTGGATATTCAAAAAAGCTCCACTTAGTTAAGAGCGATTCATAAAAATACATGATACCTGATAATTGCGAATGAAAGTAAAAAGATTTCTTAATTAACATATTCTATCATCTTCGATCAAAAATTGACGGAGTGCTCTCCGACATTCAATAATTAAAAGAAACAAAACTATCCAAGGATTTAGGATGAAACATTTCTTTTATACTCTTTTACTAGCAAGTAGTGCTCTTGCTGGTGCAAACACTTTTGCCAATGATAAAACGATCTGCGGGATGAATGATGATCGCATTCCTTCTTACAACCCGAAAATCGCGAGGGCCTCAAGTAAAGGTCAACTTGTTGGTTGTACCGTTACAATGATTGGAAAATCTTGTGCTGTCAGTGCAGGACACTGTGTTGGAGCACTCGAGAAGCTCTCTTTTAATGTGCCAGAAAATAATGAAGGCCTGCCAGTTGCCTCAGCTCCAGAAGATACATACTTGCGTTCAAAAGATTATCTTCGCTACAAAGATCAGGGCGCGGGAAATGACTGGGCCGTGATTAAAATTGAAAAGAATGAAATCACGGGTAAATATCCAGGAGAAGTTCAAGGTCACTATGGTGTTCATCTTGAGCCCTACGGTGAAGTAGGAGATATCATTCGTATTACTGGTCATGGTCACGACACTGAAAATCGCGACAAGGCCTTTATTCAACAGACTCACACTGGTGAAATTATCAAAATGGGAAAATGGTTTAATAAGTCTTATTTTGAATATCGGGTGGATACGATGGGTGGTAATTCGGGCTCAAGTATTATTCATGAACAATCACAAAAGATTATTGGGATTCACACTCATGGAGGTTGTCGTCAAAGTGGGACTTCTGGAAATATGGGAACGATTCTCTTTAAGAATGATATCTTTCGTGAAGCTGTTCGAAGCTGCCTTGAATGGGAAAAGCAACTCTAAAAAAATAAAGGCTCCTTATGGGAGCCTTTTTTATTTCTTTAAAACCTGAATAATCTTTCCACTGTCAGTTGAAAAGTAAAGAGCACCATCAGGCCCTGTTCGAACCTGTCGAATTCTCTCTTTAAGATCGTTAAAAAGGCTTTCCTGCTCGATCACTTTCCCCTTCTTAATTGATACTCTTCTTATATGCCTCGAACTTAGATTGGCCAAAAAGAGATCGCCTTTCCACTCAGGGATTTTATCTCCACTGTAAAGTTCAAGCCCAGAGGGAGAAATACTTGGCGTCCAATAGGCCAGAGGTTGCTCAAGCCCCTCTTTTTCAAAAGTTCCAATTGAAGGACCCCAGTACTCTCGGCCATAAGTTATAAGTGGCCAGCCATAATTTTTTCCCTTAGAGATGAGGTTTAGCTCATCCCCTCCTCTTGGTCCAAACTCACAGCTATAGAGAGTTTTCGATTCTCTGTCCATGGCAATCCCCTGTGGATTGCGATGTCCATAGCTCCAAATCTCAGGGAGGGCACCCTTAGTTTTTGAAAATGGATTTCCACTAAAGGCCTTTCCATCTAAAGTTAAGCGAAGAATTTTACCATTGTGATGAGTGAGTTTTTGAGCAAAGTCTCTCTCTCCCCTATCTCCGATTGTCATGAATAATTGATCTCCATCAACAACTACTCGAGAGCCAAAGTGGCGAGTCGTATCACTTGAAACTTTTGCCACAAAGATTTTCTTTGTATTTTCAAGTGAGTCCTTCTTCCACTGTCCACGAACAAGTGCCGTTGTCGCGAGACCTTTTTCCTCTATACTCATTGTTAAATAGACCCAGGTCATTTCACCATTTTTTAAAACGACAACATCGAGAAGTCCGCCCTGTCCACTTGAATAAACTTTTGGAGAATAGATCAGTTGAGACTTCTTAGTTCTCATATTGTAGTGATAGAGTTTTCCTTCATCACGAATCGTATAAAGAAACTCATTTTCATTTAAAAAATCGAGGCCCCAAATGACTCCCTTCACATCCAAAATGGTGGTCAATTGATATTTTGAGCTCGCCGTAAATGCCGAATCAGCATGAGTTAGTAGTGAAATAAAGAGTGTCATAGATAAGATCATTGTTTTCATGCTTAAATTTTAATGAAGCTTTGACTCTCTTGGCAATAGATTTCAATAACTTAAGATATGTATAAGAAATGAACACCCTCAGTAGTTCTTACAAATCAAATGAACATTATTTTATAGCAGAGACAATAGACCTACCTAAAAAACCTAAAAAAGGAAGAAACATGAGACTACTAATGGGACTCGTACTCTGTGTACTAATGAATCAAAGCTTTGCCACTGAAACGGCATTTATTCTCAATGAGAAATCACTAAACACGATCTTTAAAAAGATTCATGATAAAACCGAGGGAAAGCTGAACTTTGAATTATCAAATATCAAACAATCTGATGATGATCGTGCAGAGATCATTGCTGATATCAAATTAAATGGAAAAGACGCTTGTCGCGATATTTTTGCTGACAAGGAAGCGTTTAAACACACTCCTAAGATCGTCGTCGAACTCTACCAATCACGTGGAGATCGTTCAATTCCAGTAAGACAAGGCAACACACTAAGAGAAGTTGAATGGATTTTCCAAGTTTTTGGAATTAATGCCGATATCAACCACTGGCGTGCAAGTTGGAATGCCTACGTAGAAGAAGTAGCGATTCCAACATGTTACCTATAATAATGCGATTATAATTTCGAAAGGCATGAGTCTTCTAAGAGACTTTTTCTTAAAAAGGAAAGTGGATTTTTAGGCTCAGGCTTTTCGAATTCCTTACGACGGCGTTTTAAAAGCTCCATTTCTTTTTCTAAACCTGATTTAACTTCTTTTTCTTCTGTCTTTTTGTTTTTAAATTCTATCATGAACTTAGCTTAACAGCTCTGGTGGCCAATTCGAAGGCGGAACCCCTTTGCGTTCGGTTAATCCTATGACAAATAGAAAACCTAAGTTAGAATGATTTCAAGGAGACAGTCATGCAGATTAAAGGGTTCTTTTTCGATTTAGACGGCACATTGGTCGATTCAAAGCTAGATTTTGACTTAATGAGAGAAGATTTAGCGTTTCCAGAGGGTGTTCCCATTCTCGAACATATTGATACGCTCACAGATCCAAATCATATTAAGCGCTCTCATGAAATCGTTCATCAGCACGAGCTAAAAGGAGCCATTGAGTCAGAGCTCATTTTTGGTGTGATTGAATTTTTAAATTCTATTAAAGAAAAAAACTACCCGACGGCCATTCTAACAAGAAACTCTAGGGAGTGCAGTGAACTCATGATCAAAAAACATTCTCTAGTTGTCGATCATGTGATTACAAGAGAAGACTTTCCTCCAAAACCTAAACCTGATGCACTTCTTCACTTAGCAAAGATCAACAACCTTGAACCTTGTGAATGTATCTATATTGGAGACTTTGCTTTTGATATCGAGGCAGCAAGAAATGCGGGTATGAAAGCGGGACTTATTCTAACAAAAGACAATGAGAGTTTTAAAGAGAGGGCCGATATTTACTTTAAGGATTACCTCGAGTTAAAAAATCAGCTCTCTCTTTAAAATTTTATTCTTTGTAAAATTTCTTAACTTCAGAATCGACGAGTTCTCTTAGGTGATCGAAGCTAAATTTTTCAAGTGGTCTACCATTAACAAAGAATGTTGGTGTTGCACGAACTCCAAGCATTTTTAAATCACTAACTTCCTGCTTAAGAATTTCTTCGAGCTTTGGATCTTTCATGTCTTCCTTTAGTTTAGCAATATCAACCCCTACATCAGGAAGAATATCAAAAACTTTTTCTGGTTTTGGATCATGGTGAGAGGCCCACATAGGTTGATACTTAAAAAGAATTTCTAGCGACTCCCAATACTTGTCTTGCTTTCTCGTTGCTTCAAGAACCTTGATTGCATGAACGGAATTTCTATGAAAAGGAGCATAGCGAACCACAAGCTTTAACTTTCCTTCGTAAAACTTCATCAATTGTTTAACTGCTGGATAGAAAGCACGACAGCTCTCACATTCGGGATCGAGAAATTCAATGAGCGTAACTTTCGCTTCTTTATCTCCAAAGACTGGCGAGTAATCACGGACAAAGAGTTGTGTTTTTTCTTTAGACATTGTTTCAAATTTTTCTTGCTCCATTGAATCATAGACTTTCACACCGACAAGAAAGAGTGCACATAGGACAGAGAAAGTAAAAAGAGCGAGGATTTTCTTATTTAACATGAGTTCTCCTGTAATAAAGAGTTAAAAGAGCGAGGATTGCACTAAAGGCCACAAAAGAAAGAAGTGGAATTGTGATAAAACCAAACCAATCGAGATAAATTGTTGAACATGAAACACCTTCTCTACAAGGAGCTGCCGTTTCAGGAATAATTCCATTGGCCAAAAGAATATGATAGAGGGCGATGAACCAACCGACAAAGGACATTGGAAGGGCGTAATAAGTTACATTTCGATCATTCTTTAAAAAGCCGATAATCAAAATAATAACCAGTGGATACATTGCAATTCGCTGATACCAACAAAGAGCACAGGGTGGAAACTCCATCACTTCACTGAAGAATAGACTTCCAAGCGTTGCAACGGTAGCGATTACCCAACTAAAAAAGACCAACATATTAAGAACTCCTTAGTATCATCTAAAAGAGTCTTAAGTATAATCACATTTTTACAAAGCTTGAACTAATTTCGAAACAGAAGCTTCTCTAAACCTTCGACACGCAATCTTTCTAAAAACATTTCACGTATTTCAATAAAATTAATATTGAAAAAGTAATTCACCTTATCAGAATTATAAAGTATGTAAGCTTGAAACTCATTCATCATTAGATCTTCATTATTGCGGTCATAGATTCCCTGTAAACGTTGGCGAATAGCTTCACGAGTGTTCTCATCAAGTTCATTTTCCCAAAACTCTTGAACAACTAAACGATAGTGATCATTTTGAAAATAAAGAGCGTGATGAAATTCATGTTCGAGGGTATCTCGCGATTTTGCGACATAGCTAATCACAACGGTATCAGGATCTAAAATAATCTTGTCGAGATATTTTTTAAAAAAGGCGTTTTCAGAGTCATTTACACAGACATCTATATTTTTACGACAACTCTTTATGAGCGTTTTTCTATAAAGAAGAAGGTCCTCTCCTCTTAAGTCATGGCCACCAATGATGTCTCGGTAATGAAGAAATTGCTCAAAGTCTTCTTGTTTTCCAAAATCTAGAAGCTGTTGGTCTTTGTTTTCTACAAATAGGCTTGCTCCTAAGAAGATATCATTCATTAGATACATATCCGCAAATGAGCATACAAGAGTTTTCTCCACTTCGCTTAACCAAAAGCACTGATAACTCTCCCCTTTTGTGAGTTCGTATTGATAGACATCACGAATGGATTTTTCCTCGAAAGAAAAAGCGTTAATTGAAAAAAACAGTAGAGCTAAGTAGCTAATAAAATGAAGTTTTTTATACATAGCTCATCTTATCTTCAATAGAGTTTTGGTCAAATGAAAGCTCTTCGTTTTGCAATATCTATCTTATTTTCACTTATCCTTTCATTATCTCTAAGTGTCTGATAAATGATATTAATGAAGAGAAAAGTCGAATTAGTCCCCTATAGTCCTGTTTGGAAAAAGTTTTTTGAAAAAGAGTCTGTGGCCCTATCAAAAATCCTACGTTCAAACCTCGTTTCAAATTTCCACATTGGATCAACGGCCATCGAGTCGATTGTTTCTAAGCCTACTCTTGATGTTCTCTGTGTCGTGCACACTCTTGATGGAATTGAACTGTTTAAAGATGAATTTGAACGCGCTGGCTTCTCTTGGAAAGGAGAGCATGGGTTAAAAGATAGACTTTATCTTGTTCGCTACGCTCCCGATGGAATCAATCATATGTGCCATGTTCATATTATGAAAAAAGAAGACCCAAGGGTTCTCGATCATTTAGATTTCGTTGAATACCTCAATCGCGAGGAAAAAGTTGCTAAGCAATACGAAGAAGTAAAAGTTGCTCTACAGAGACAGTTCTCTGAGAGTCCTGAGGCCTATCAAAATGGCAAGAGTGAGTTTATCTCGATTATTCTTTCTAATCTTCGCTAGTCCACTCTCTAGGGTCTAGTCCATAATAGGCCCTTAAAAACTCATAGCTTCTTGGACAATCTATAAATAACTCATCAGCTTCGAAGAAAAACCTCTTTGAATAACCAGAGAAATCATAATTCATATTTTTTAGGGCCATCTTCCCGTATTCAAATTCAAACTGCTTAGCATTGAAAGAGAACCAATCAGACAGCTCAAAATGTTCGAAGTTCTCACTAACACTAGGATAGTAATTCGTTTTACGATTGATAAGAGGGAGACAAGCACTCATGCAAATCTTAATTTTATCATTCTCTATGGTGTCACTCTTCCACTTTTTTTCTAGATAAAATGTTGCCATATGCTTTAAAAGTTTATCTTTTAGTTCACTCGGCAATTTCATAAAGATCTCAGATTCAGATTCTAAGATCTTATTCCATTCTTCTCGATTATTTTCGTAGAATTTCACATGCCCTTTGCGGGAGATCTTCACTTTATAATTTCTATAAACGAAATACAAAATTATAAGACCAAGTAAAATAAAAATAATTGCAAATACCATATGAAAGACCTGAACTTGAAAAACTATTAACTCATCTCTATGCTTATATCATGGTTAAACACGAAGATAAAATTCCCTTCTTTCTTCCAAAGAAAGAACCAAAGCTCATTATTCTAGGAACAATGGGATCAATAAATGCGAGAGCCATTGATGGAGTAGATCCGGGACCTTGCTTTTATTATAATAATAATCGCAATCATTTTTGGAAAGTACTTCAGTATCTCTTTGAGCCCGACAGAGACCCCAAGAAACTAGACTTAAAAGAAAAGAAGCAGTTCCTTGAGAAGCACTCTATTGCGATGACAAATATTGTAGAAAGCGTCGATGTTCCTAATAAAGATAAATTAGACCCTTCTGATACTGTTTTATTTTATGCACACAAAAAAGGAAGGCTAATAACAAAGAAACTTCCTAGGAAATTTAGAGCATATTTAAAAACAGCACCCCTCTTTTTCACGTGTCGAAGTAAGAAAGGAATCACCAATCTTCTTGAAAGCTTCTTTGAAAATAATGAAGTGTCATTAAACGCAAAAAGCGACGTATGGTTTTGGGCCACACCCACAAGGTGTAACCCGCTTAAGCGTAGTCTTCTTTGGAAAGAAGAAATGGATCGCTTTATTGAAACTTATTAAACCAAAGCATAATTAGAAGAATAAAAAATGTATTAAGGCCTATAGAGAGGGCCCTTCCTTTAAGAATCTCATCAATTCTTCTTTGAATAAGTTGATAAGAAGGAACCTTCTGTGTTTCTATCTGTAGATCTTCTTTCACTTTACTTTCAACTTTTTTTCTAAACTTGGCCTCTTTAAAAAAAGCATATTGAGTACAAAAAAGGACACCAATGAAGACGTATTGTATCATTGGTAACGGGTAAGTTGAGAATTGAAAAAAGAGTGCCAAAGGTAAAACAAAGACTAGAAAAAGCAGCACAAAGTAACTAAGCTGATATTTAAAAAATAACTTCATGAAACAACCTTTTGAACAAGAAATGAAGCTCCATCCAATTGGTGGTTTCCATTTTTTAAGTTTTCTAAAATATCTAAATTAGAGTATTTTCTCTTATCATAGACAACAACAATACTCTCATCCCCAACCGATAAGAAGTTTGTCTTTCCATATTCTGTATATCGAGTAGCACCGATACTCAAAAGACACTGAGAAGGCCTTCCTGCACGCATAAGATAATCGTGGATATTCTCAGCAGGGCCCTCGTTCTTTTGATAATTTAAACGATCCACCACCCAATCGAGTAGTTTCTGATGAAAATAGCTATAACTTAGAACATCACTCACTTCTCCATATTGTATAAGTTCTGAATCAACGCGATGAAAACAAGTAATTTGATAATGGTCTAAGATCCCACCTTCATTGAATGTATCAATCGGAATAAGTTGATCAGAAAGCCCTTTTGAACACTCTCCCCAGTTTTTCTTTTCACTTATTTTCTTTGCTCCAGGTCTTCGAATAGAACAATCATTATAGGCACCAAATAAGATCGGATTTAAAGAAACGACTTGATCGCCTTCGTACTCAATGTCACAAATAAGAGCAACTTCAGGCTCGATTTGAACATCATGTGAAGTCTCTGGAAATTTTAATTGATCACAAGAGATTGGCATGATCTTCAAGTTATTATCAGTAATATTGTTTGGTAAATAGAAAGGAAAAACGGCCTTTGGCTGATTTTCTTCGGCAACTTCAACCTTTTCAAAGTCTTTTGCCTCTCGAGCTTGTTCTAAGTGACCTGCAAAGTTACCGGCAACACCAAATCCAATCATTGATTCAAAATTCATTGTGATCTCCTCATTGAGATTCTATTTTAATTTAATCAATGAGTTCTTGAAAGTTTAAAGTTTTAAGAATTGAATTAGCGCTGAAATAAACGAGGACAATAAGCATTTCATCTTCCTTCGACAGATTTCCATTTTGAAGCTTTTTAAGAGCTTTCATTGAAACCTTATTCGAAAAAGAGACATAGTGGCGAAGATCACTACTAGATATTTGCTTGCGACTAAAAATAAGTTGAAATAATTTTTTATGAATTGTATCGAGAGATTTATTCAAAGATAAAAACTCTTCATTTTCTTTTGCTATTGCATGAAATTTTAACTGGCCCTGATCACAGCGATAGACCTCAGTAAAATAAGAGCATTTTGATCCATACTCAGTTCGTGGAATTTCATCATATTCCCTATAATTCGGTATAATCGATTGACTTTCTTGGCAATCTTTGTCCCTTGATCGGCCATAGACTTCATTTAACGGAGAAAAGGTGAAGCGATCCTCTTTGTTGGGAGACATCTTTCCAAAGGAAAAGTGTTCATTCAAATAGATCTCTGAGTGTAGTAGATGTTGAAATCCTGTATAGCCTTTTTTAACAGTTGCACTTTGGTAGCGCCCAGGAAAAAGGACCTGCCAAAAGTCTTTATCGACATTATCTTCTTTTTGAAAAATATATTCTTTTCCAAAGACATTAATAATGTCACCGGCCTTTTTCTTCTCCCCAACTTCAAGCCTTCGACAAAGAGGAGTTTCTTCTAACCAATAGCGAACTTCTTTTGAAAAAATAAAACGTGGAATTTTAATTATATTTTGAAGATAAAGGGCCGTGCCCCAACAATTGGGACCATGTTTATAGATTTTTTTATTTTGATATTGTTTTACAAATATTGGAAGACAAGAGTTAACATTTAACTGAAGTTTGCCGCGCTTTTTCTCACACTGAAAGAGACCTTCAGAAGAGGATTTTCTTCCTTCAACTTTATCTCTCCATGAACAAAGGGAGTCCTTTGCTTTTAAGAGCTCGCTACAACTTGAGCCGAGAAGAATAAGACCTTCTTTTTCAAATTGATAACTAAGTCCTAAAGCAACTTGCGGGATACTCAATAAAAGAAATAAGAGAAAAGCTAGAATTGTTCTAATCTTCGTACTCACAATCAAGAAGGTCGACATAACCTTGAGCCGCTCTTAGCCTTTCTTCATTACGTTGAATAAGACCTTTTAAAAAGACTAGCTCATCGACTTGAGCAGTTGTCAAACTCTCTAATTCCTCAAGCTCACGCTCATTCTTTTTAAGATCAATAGCATCGTTAGTATATGTCTTTAGACTCGTTGTTGCGATCTCGCAATCCATAGAAAAGGTTGCGCTTGAAGAAAGCATTATTGCTAAAAGTGCGATAGTTCTCAATTGAAACTCCTCTCAAAAATATAAGTATGAGTCTATTTAATAAGAGAAGATGAGAATTTGTGACACGATGGTTGTAACAGTTTCAAGAGTGACTGTTTTTTTGACACTCTTAAAACTTAATAATTTCGTTAGTTTAGATAGACAATATCGTCAAGAGTCCGCTTTTTAAACTCAGTTGAGACAACTAACTCATGAAGCTTTTCCTGTGACTCTAAGAAACCATCAGTATCCACAGACTTGAAGTTTTCTAGATCATCTCTCTCTAGAATACCAAAGCTCTCCGAGATATGAAGAACCTTACCATTTTTAGAAAGGCCTTGGTCGAGCTCATCAAAAGTAATACTACAATTATAAGGAACATTGATCCATGTACTAAAAGGAACCGCCTTAGCTCCACCAAAGAGATAAAATCCTCCTTGATCAGTCTTTCCTAGAAGATAATCATAATCACTTGTGAGAAAGTTTAAAATATCAAATTCTAAGACTTCAGGACCAATTTGAGCCGTGTTTGGCATCATCATAAAGACGGCATCAAACTCTGCTGAAAGCTTTTTATAAACGCGATCGAGCTTATCTCCAAGCCCACCATCGCCCTGAAAAAGAACGGGATAATCTCCCCAAAACTCGGATTTAAGACCCTCTTTTTCCTCTACCGCCCAAACCAGTTTGATGTCTGGATTGTTATGAGACATCTCAAGGATAAGCTCACGTGTCGCCTCAAGAGAATGCAGATAGAATTCTTCTGCGAAATCTTTCGAAGTCGTTCGCGATAAGCGGTTTCTGATTGGTTTTAACCCAGGAGTTCTAGCAAAGAGAACAAAAGCAACATTCATAGGGGACTCTCTCCGTAAGTCTCTAATATTACTTTAAAATGATGGCATAGAAATTATGGAAATAGAAATAGTTTTTTAAACTCTTAAAAAAGACCCTGCAGAAGATAAAGTGAGAAGAGTCCACAAAGGATCGTACCAATAATGTGTCTCACTTTAAATGAAACAACCACAGCAATAAGAAGTGCGATAAAGCGCTCTTTTTGATGAAATAACTCCACTTGCCCTTGGTGGAAGAAGGCCATGGGAATAAAGAGAGCTGGAAAGACGGCTGCAGGGATAAAAGTAAAGAGCTCTAAAGCTCTTTCAGATAGATTCAAGTACTTTGAAAGATAAATGAAACTAGCTCTTATTAGAAATGTTCCAAGTCCAAGAATAAGAACAATACTCCAATAGTAAGTCGAATCCATCACTTGTTCTCCTCTTTCTTTTTTCTTGATAAAAAAGCACCAAGACAAAGAGAGATTCCAGCTGCAGCGAGAAGCCCTAAATTATATGGCATTGAATGAAAGACAATTGAAAGAAGTCCTGAGCAAGCACTTACATAATAGTACTTATGGTTTTTTAGAGTGGGGATCATCAGAGCAACAAAGCTCAGTGGAACAGCAAAATCGAGAGCGAGACTGGTTGGTGCAAAATTTCCAAAGATAAACCCTAGGGCCACAAAGAAATTCCAAGAAAGCCACATGAAAATACCACTCGATAAGTAGTAGACAATTTTCTCGTTTCTAGTCTTTTCTCTAATATCAGTGGAAACATAAACGGCGTAGGCTTGATCGGTAAGAAAATATGATCCGATTGTTTTAGTAATGAGAGAACTTTCTTTAAAAAGAGAAGAAAACGAAGCGCTATAAAGCATCATGCGCAGATTGATAACAAGTCCTGTTAAGATGATAATAAAGCTCTCAACATTTTTAGTCATAAGATCTACAGCAATGAGCTGGGAGGCTCCAGCAAAAACAAAGACATTGAGCCCTGCAAGTTCGACAACATTTAAAGAAGCATTACTGGCAACAGTTCCCATAATTAATCCAAAGGGAATCACCCCAGGAACAATCTGTGACATGGCCTTAATACCTAATATTATTTCATTTTTCATCTTCATAGCTTGAGCAGTATTGTACCACTTAACTTGAGCTGAAAGCGACAAATATGGTTATTTTTACTCTGTAATAATGGCCAAGAGCCTTGCACCAAATAATTTATGTATAGTATGAGTAAATTCTTAGAATCTATAAAGAAGAAGGTATTTATGAAAAAGCTAATTTTTCCATTAATTCTTGTAACAAGTATTTCAGCCTTTGCTGACCTTAAAACAGTTAAAGTTAGTGACGGGACAACTGCATCTTGTTCAAAGTTTTACGATACAGTTTCAATGGCCAATAGAAATGGAATGTACAGTGCCAAGGCAGTCCATGTTTCGATGACAAAAGACAATGTCGTTAGATTGAGTGTTGCCCTACTCTTCAAAAGATGTGAAATGGTAGATGAACAAGCAAAGGTTATTCCTTACTCTCCTCTTAAAACAGTGAATACAAAAGTATTCATCGGTGATCCAGCAGGAAAAGACCTAACAATTGAAACACTTCAAGCAAAACTTAAAACTTATGTTGACGGTAAATACGAAGTTATCAATGACCTTGCCTTAATTGATAAGGCCTATCAAGTTGCTCAGCTATCAATCCCACTTGAAAAACTAATTTCTGACCAAGCAGATACAGAACTATCAGAAGGAAAAACTGTTGATGCATCCATTGATATGTTCATTCGAAAAGAGATCACAAGAAATGATCAAGCAGATTACTCTAATCTTGGTAAATTTCGTGTCCATCTAAAAATCGAATCAGAGAAAGAAAACCTTAAAGTTTCACTCAAGTAATTCCAAATACAATGAAGCTCTCTCTACTTTGAGAGAGTTTCTTTTTTCAATGAATCCATAATTAGAATATTGAAGGCCGCGAATAAACTTGAATTATTCCATTTTAAAAGAGGTTCATAATTCGATCCTCTTAAAACGACAGGAGCATTTTGCAATGATATACTTGCGGCCCTACGTTTTGACCATGATTCATTATAAAGTTTCTTCTTATCTAAAGTTCTTAGACCCAATTGATTATATTCGCTCTTAGTGCGGTAACGATCAAGTTTGAAAGTGACATCCTTCGTTTTTATTGCAAGTGAGCCAATGCTCTTTCCTTTTTGCCATCCAGCCTTTTTCAAGAGAAAGGCAATAGAAGCAAAAATATCTTCCTTACTGTGCCAAAGATCAATTTTTCCATCCTTATTATAATCCTGCCCAAAGACAGGAATATTTGAAGGCATAAACTGACACTGTCCAGTTGCTCCGGCCCAGCTCCCTTTGAAATCATCAAAAGTCACATGTCCTTTACGAAGTAGTCTCATGGCCGCATTTAATTGGATTTGGTAGAAGCGTCTTCTTCTTCCTTCAAAGGCAAGTGTAGAAAGTGATCTTACGACATTGTAATCACCAACAATTTTCCCATAAAAACTCTCAACGCCCCAAAGAGAGATAATGGCCTCCTTATCAACGCCATAGTCTTTTTCTATTTTTTTTAAGAGCGCGAGGTTTTCTTTTAATAACTTCTTACCTTCGACGATTCTCTTATTATCTTCTCTTAACCATCTTTCGATGAATGAGTGATAATCAACTTTAGAACTTGAAGTTATTTGATTACGATCTCTTTTTATGACTTCGGGATCAATCGTAACGTTTTTTAGGATTTTCAAAGAAAAAGATGTTGGAATACCATGTTTAGCGGCCCATTTTGCATAGGACTTCTTCCACTGCTCAAATTCTCTCGCCTCACTTTTCGTATTCGAAGCTTGAATGGTGAAACAAAGAAATGTAAGAATCAAGGCCAGCGTCTTTTTCATATATTAATTGTAACAGGCCAAATCGTATCGTCAATGAATACTCGAAAATACTGGTCTAACTATCAAAAATCACAATCAGACTAGAGTCCTTCGTAAAGGAATTTGATTGCAAGACCTAATAAAATGAAACCACTGAGAAAATTAAAAATGGAGCCTAATTTATCAGAGGCCTTACGAGCAAGGCTCATTCCAGCAATTGTTGAGAAAAAGGCCCAAAAAGAAATTGAAAGAACAAAGGGAGCTAAAGGCTTCCCCGTCGTTCCAAGTCCTACACCAACAGCAAATGCATCTAAACTCGTAGCAAAGGAAACCAAAAGAATTTTAATCATTCCATGAAATTGTTTACTATCCCCTTTCTGTTCCTCATGAGCTTTTAATCCTTCGTATCCTTCATAGAACATGTGAAGGGCAACTGCACCTAAGAGGACAAAAGAAATCCAATGATCGATGAAATCGAATTTTGAAACAATTGTTACTCCAGAAATTGCACCAACAAAGGCGACAAGGCCCTCAGCAAATCCGGAGGTAAAAGAAAATTTTAAAACGTCTTGTTTATCATGCTTTCTAAGGCCCATTGCAAGAGCTGCAGAAAAAGAATCGGCACTTAAAACAAGTCCAACAAGAATGACTTCTAATAGTAGTGAATAATCTAGCATAGAGTTAACTTACATAAGCTTTGTAAGTGCAGTCAAGAAGCAAAAAGGCAGTAAGAAATACTATAGATAAAAATCAATAATAAACATTGTAACAACACCCAAGATTACACCAAAAGTAGCGTCTCTTTCATGTCCTTGTCTGAAAATTTCTGGAAGCATTTCTTGGCATATTACAAAGAGCATTGTTCCACCTGCAAAACCAAGAGTGAAAGGAAGCGCCATTTGCGAAAAGTAAGTTGCACTGTAGCCAATGGCCGCAGCAATAGGTTCGACAAGACCTGATAACAAGGCCATCATAAAGGCCCTGTTCTTAGTGGATCCCTCACTTAATAAGCCTATACCGACAACAAGTCCTTCTGGCATATTTTGAAGGGCAATCGCAAGTGCTAAACCTAATCCCTGAGAAACATCGCCACTACCAAAGCCCACTCCAACGGCAAGCCCCTCTGGAAAATTATGAAGAGAGATGGCGAGGACGATTAAAGTAACACGACTTATTTTTCGATCGTGCTTCATATCTGTTTTTTTGAAAAGATGTTCATGAGGTAGAAACTCATGAATCATAATAATCATGAGATAACCAAGAATAATTCCAACCAAAACAAATAAAGGAGCATGCTGGGACTGATAGAGAGAACGAGCGTTCTCAATACCAGGGATGATCAAAGAAATAAAAGAAGCGACGAGCATGACACCAGCACTAAAGCCGAGACCAACATCGAGTGTTTTCTTTGAAAATTCTTTTTTAAAGTAGAGAGGTAAAGCTCCAAGCCCTGTTGCAATCCCCGCAAAAAGAATTCCAAAGATAGTAATCGATGCCGATGTCATGAGTCACTCCTTAAGTCTAAGATTATGATATCAGCAAACTTATCTATTACCAAATCCAGGGTCTTCACTTTGTGAGTCATCTTTATCTCCAGGTAGATTACAACTAGATCTCATGAGTTGGAAAATCACCTTGAGGCTTAAATCACTTCCACTTTGGACTTGATTACGAATAAAGTCGAAATTATTCCCTTGGATCGCACGACTTATTTCTTCAGTTAAAATATCTCTTTCAGACTTTCTAATTCCTTCAGCTAGGGCAGTTGAAGAAAAACTAAGCGCTAAAAATGTTAAAACAATGACACTCTTCATTTTGTTCTCCTTACTAAGAGAGAGATCATTATCTCTCTTCTATTTACTTTCTAAAACTTGAACCATTTCACCATTCATTTGTTTTTTTGCAACGCTAATGGCCGAATCTCCGTTTGCATCTATTTCATTGGCCGACGAGCCCTTTGCCATGAGCTCTTTAGCTATTTCTTTTCTCCCAAAGAGCGAGGCATACATGAGGGCGGTTTGTTTAGCATTATTTTTTTGTGAAATTGTGCAAGATGATTTCATTAATTTATAGGCAACTTTAACATTGCCCTTAAAGATTGCTCCCATAAGTGCCGTATTTCCGCGACTATCTTTCTTGCATGGATTTGCATTATTTTTTAAAAGTAAAGAAACTAATTCTTCATGCCCATAATAGGATGCAAAAATTAAAGGTGTGTAACCCTTCTTATCTTGAATATCTAAATTTCCACCTAAACGAATATACTCTTTCATTAAGGCAACATTATTCTCTTTAGCTGCTCGATTCACTTTTTCTGCAAGTGTCTCATTGGCATTTGTTATAGAAATAAGCGATATAAAAAGTGTCGTGACCATTACTATTTTTTTCACTTTATTTCTCCTTTTGTCTTTAAAAAGAAAGGGGAGAGAAACTCCCCTCCTCTTTATTTTTTTGGATCGTCATTTACTTTCTTTGCAATTTTCTTAACAACACTTAACTCTGTATTTGTTGCTTTCGCTAATCGCGTTCCATAGTCAACGTCTGCAGCATAGGCATAAGCAACCATTTGCTGAACAACCTTTTTATTCTTTACTTGATTTAGATTTCCAGAAAAGTTTTTAACTAGATGCTCTTTATCAAAGTCACTATAAGCGCGGTAAGTTTCACCAGCTTGTCTGAAGTTCAATGTTTTAGAAATCATCTTCTGCTGAGTCTCTCCAGAGAGCTTATGATTACTGTATCTCTGACGAGTATCTTCATGCATTGAGCCTCTATCACGATTCAAGCTTCCATCAAAACTATTTGGCTGATAGTTAATGTGCTCTTTATCAGCTTCATAAGTTGCTAAAGACCCATCTTGAGCGAATGTGTTAATTTCAACTTTTGCACGGTTTACTGGTAGGTACTGATAATTCACTCCTAAGCGATATCTTTGTGTATCTGAGTAAGAAAATAGTCGTCCCTGTAAAAGTCTATCTTCAGAAGGTTCTATTCCAGGAACAAAGACTGCTGGAGAAAATGCCGCTTGTTCAGAGTATTGAAAAAAGTTCTTTGGAACTCTATTCAATGTCATAATACCAAGATTCGTACACTTGATTACCGCCATTTCACATTTCCAATCTTTTGTTGCATCAAGTGGATTGAAGTCAACCTTACTAAAATCTTTTTGATCAAAAACAAGTCCTACCAACTCCCAAGATGGAAATTGTCCTTTTTTAATTGAACTATAAAGATCATTTGTAAGATGTGAAAAGTCTTTTCCCTGCATTTCACTTGCTTCTTTAGCAGTATAACCTTTGTCAGCTTGTTTTGACTTCCATCTAAACTTCACATACTTCACAACGCCTTTGTCATTAACAAATTTATAAGCATGGACACCATTTCCATCCATTCCCCTCAATGTTCTAGGAGTACCTTTGTTTGAAAATAAATGTGTCCACATATGGATACTTTCAGGATGGTGGGCCATGAAATCAAAAATTCGATTTGCATCTTGTCTATTTGTCACAGGATCTGGCTTTAGTGAATTAACCATATCTGGAAACTTCATAGCATCACGAATAAAGAATACTGGTAAGTTATTTCCTACGAGGTCCCAATTTCCTTCATCTGTATAAAACTTCGTTGCAAACCCTCTTGGGTCACGCAATGTCTCAGGAGAGCCCTTTGAATGAATAACAGAAGAAAATCGTACAAATACGTCTGTTTTTTTATTTTTCCTACTAAAGAGTGAGGCCTTAGTTAGATCTTCAAAATTCCCATAAGATCTAAAGACACCATGAGCTCCAACACCTCTTGGGTGCACAACCCTTTCAGGAATTCGCATTCTGTCGAAGCGTGCTAGTTTTTCAATTAAATGAGCATCTTCTAGTAAAACTCCACCATGCTCGCCTGCTGTTTTTGAGTTTTGGTTATCACCTACCGGAGCCCCTGTCTCTCTTGTTAACGTTTTTGCATTTACTGTTGAGATTAATAATCCCGACAAAGCCAAAGCAGCTATATTTTTAACCTTCATATCTTTCCTCCTATAGAAAGGCCTTATCTGTTTAGCCATTTTGATAGAGAGAACTGAAAAATAGAATTCACCAATATTGATACCACCATAGATAAAAACTATTACAAAGAAAAACATGATAGAGACCACGTAAAGCAACTGTAATTTAAAGGCTACCCTAGATTATTTAGCCAACAACGCGCTATAATAGGCCTGTGAAACTCTTACCAGATAGATTTCCCATTGATGATTCTCTTGCTGAAATTCTCGAAGAATTGAACAAGAATCAGTGCTTATTAGTGAAGGCTGAAACCGGTGCTGGAAAGACAACACGTCTTCCTCCCTATATTTGTGAACACACAGATAAAAAGGTGCTCGTTCTTGAACCGAGAAGGTTGGCAGCAAAATTATCTGCTAGTCGATGCGCTCAAATACTCGAATCTAAGATTGGAGATCGTGTTGGTCATCATATTCGCTTTGATAAAAAGACCAATAAAAACACTGAACTGCTCTTTATTACAGAAGGACTGTTCCTTTCCTATCTAAGAAATGATCCAAGTTTAAAAGATTATGGAACAATCATCTTAGATGAGTTCCATGAAAGAAGTATTCACACCGACCTAGCACTTAGTTTAATAATTCACTTACAAAAAACATCGAGACCCGATCTCAAGCTAATCGTCATGTCAGCGACTCTAGAGACCGATAATTTAGAAAGATTTATCAGTCGACCCAAAGTCTTTCACATTAAGGGAAGAACATTTCCAATAGATATTGAATACATGACGATTTCGCCAAATGAGGCCATCGTTCAAATGCTAGAAGACCATCGTTGTTCAAAAAATATTCTCGTTTTTCTTCCTGGTATGAAAGAAATCAAAAAAATTGAAAGAGAGCTTAAAGATAATATTTCACCAAATATTGAAATTCTTCCTCTTCACTCCTCTCTTTCAAAAAAAGATCAAGATCGGGCCTTCAAAGGAAGCAATAGAAAGATCATTCTTTCAACAAATATAGCTGAAACATCACTCACTATTCCTAACATAACAGGTGTTATTGATATTGGATTAGAAAGAAGAGCAAGCTTTGCTCCTTGGAGTGGAATGCCACTACTTTTATTAAGTAAAATATCAAAGGCCAGTGCGATTCAACGCTCAGGTCGAGCAGGAAGAATTGAAAGTGGACTGACTTACAGACTGTATGATCAAGCAGACTATGCAAGAAGAGAGAATTTCACACCTCCAGAGATTAAGAGAGTTGATTTATCAAATCATATATTGAATCTTTTGAACTTTGGAATAGATCCCGTTGAGTTCAACTGGTTTGAACAACCAGAGGAGAGGAATCTAAAACGTGCTCTAGATCTATTAGATCTCTTAGATGCCACAGAGAATGGAAAAATAACACAAAAGGGCCGTTTTTTAGCAAAGCTTCCTCTTCATCCACGACTATCTTCTATGCTTTATGAGGCTAAAGACGATGACAATATCAATGATATTCTTCTTTCTATTTGTATTATAAGTGAAGACTTTATTCTTAAGAGAACGAGTGAATTTCATGACGATGATCACGAACCTTGTGACCTTACAATTCAGTGCAATCTTTTAAAAAGTTATCATTTTAATGACAAGAAATTAAGCGACTATCCTCTTTCTTATTTAGATACTAAAAAAGCAAAAAGGGCCCTCGATTTATACGAAAGTCTCAAACATAGCCTTTCAATCGATAAGAACTTAGAAAAGAAGAGTTGTCATCATCAACAATTCAAAAAGGCCTTGCTCGCTGGTTTTTGTGATCGAGTTGCACAACGAAGAGAGGCAAAAACGAAAAAGGCTCGTTTTGATACCTATAAGCTCTGTCTAGGAAGAGGAGGAGTTCTCTCCAAAAGAAGTGCTCTATTAAACTCTAAGCACAACTATGTCATTGCTCTCAGTGCAACAGAAGATCCTAAGGCCAATGCCGCCATTGGAACAAAAATAGATGTTGCCTCTAGCATTTCAGTCGATGATCTTTTAAATCAAAAATCCTCGCTTCTCTCGCAAGAGCGAGAAACTGTTTTGAATGCGAAAAAAGGAATCCTAAGCCTGACAAAAAACTCTAAATATGGAGGATTAGTTATAAAATCGGAGGCGCTTCCCCCTGTCGTGGCAAAGGGTCAAGATCTGATCTATGCTATTATCGAAAGCTGGCCATGGCCTTTTGAAAGTGAAGATGAGCTCAATTTATACAATCAAAAAGTTGAGATATTAAATAATTTGGAAGTCTCACATCAGTGCCCCCTACTCACAGGGGATATGTTTGAGCTTTTCATTCATTCAATTATAGATGAAGAGTTATCTTATGAAGAGTTGGCAAAGAAAAAGCTCCGCACCCTCATTGAAGAACAGCTTTCGCCTCAAGATCTTTATACGATTCAAGAATTAACCCCAAATTTAATTAAATTGGAAAATAGCAAATCTTTCCAAGTTCATTACGATGAGGAAATTCCTTATATCAGAGCAAGAATTCAAGATCTTTATGGTATTAAATCAAATCCAGTCATATGCGATGGAATGATCGTCTTGAAAGTGAAACTACTCTCCCCCGCCGATCGTGTAGCGCAAGTCATAGGAGATTTAATGGGGTTTTGGAAGAGTTCATGGCCAGAAGTAAAAAAGGATCTTAAAGCGAGATACCCGAAGCACTTTTGGCCAGAAGATCCTATCAATAGTGAACCATTGAGAGTTAAAAGAAAGTAGAAAACTCTAATCTAGGTCAAAAAGTAATTTCAACTCAGTTGTCTTAAATTTCTTAATAGAACTAACGAGTTCTTCATCAAACATCCCCTCAATTTCTTCGTATGAAATTTCACTAGAAGCATAGAAGTTATGACATTGATGATAAGTCTTTTTTGCGATGACGTAAGTCGTATTTCTGTATGAAACGATTTTAGAAATTCTTGTCTTTTCAATCTTTCTTTGTTCAATCTCAAAATCTGAAACAAGAAGATCATATAAAAAATTTGAATTGTTCTTTTCTTCTAGAGAATAAACCAGATGATCAATTGAGTATTGAATATCTTTTGCAGCTGATAAGCTTCCAAAAGTTCTTTGAAGTTGCATAAACTCATTCAAACAGCTGTATTCTACGTGTGATGTAGCCTTAGCATGAACTGTAATTAATGTAGATAGTGCAACAACGAATAACTTGATTTTAGATCTCATAACCTCTCTCCTCATAGGCCCATCATAGCCTCAAGAGAAAAAACTTTCTCTTTGATTGAAAAATTTGCAAAGGCAAATCATCTAAACAAAAATCGCTGAAAGAGCAACAATAGAGATTAAAGCCAGTGAACAAAGAAAACTGAAAAAGTAAAAATACACACCTTCAGAAAATGGAATGAACGTATATCCATAGATCATTGTTGGAAAGAGAACAAAGAAAAGAATTGAAAGACATGAGATGATTGTATTCTTTCTTAGTCCTTCAATATCCTCAATATTTTTACTTTTATGATACATTGTAAAACAGAGTATCAAAGAGAGATAAGGCAGAAAGTGAAAACTTTGGGCCTCAATGGTTTGAGGAATAATACTGGTAATGAATGATAAGTAGATCGCGACACTGAAGAAAAGAGACACATAAAAACTAGCTCTTAAACTAAGAACAAAGAGTATTTTTTTTGAAAATGCCTTTGAAATAATATTGATCATCAACGACTCCACTGACGGCGACGATACCGCCTCCCAAAAAATGGGGCAATGGAGTCTGAATAAAGTATATTACATAAGTTACTGAAACTACTTCACTAGGTCTTTTTCTTCATCTCTCAGAGTAAGAATCTCATAACCAGTATCAGTCACGACGATCGTATGTTCCCACTGAGCAGATAATTTGCGATCAACTGTCACAACAGTCCAGTCATCATCTAGATGTTCAATCTGTGAACTTCCTTCATTCACCATCGGCTCAATTGTAAAAACCATACCCTTTTCAAGCTTTAGCCCTTTACGTTTTTTACCGTAGTGAAGAACTTGTGGATCTTCGTGCATATTTCGACCAATACCGTGACCACAATACTCTTTAACGATTGTATAGTTATTTCTCGTAGCATGCCTATGAACATGAAAACCAATATCGCCGAGTGTATTTCCGGCCTTAACTTGTTCAATTCCTTTAATTAAACACTCTCTTGTCACATGACATAGCTTTTGTGCCTCTTCGCTACACTCTCCAACTAGATACATGCGAGAAGTATCAGCAATGAAGCCATGCTTTTTAACAGTGACATCAAGATTAACAATATCACCTTCTTTAAGGATTTCATCTCTAGAAGGTACCCCATGGCAAACGACATGGTTAATAGATGAGTTAAGAGCAAATTGAAAATCGTATTGTCCAATCGATGAAGGAATCGCATCATAATCCTCACGAATCCATTTTTCAGCTAATTTCGCAATATCGTAAGTCGACACGCCAGGCTTAACCTCAGGGATTAGACGAGTTAAAATCTCTCCAGCTATTTTCCCCGTCTCACGATAAAGAACGAGATCCTCTTCACTTTTTAAATCAATCATATCATTTCCATTTTTTAATTTGTTTTTTCAATTTTCTTTTAAGACGTTTTAACTGGTGAGCCTTCTTATAACGTCTTAAAACAAGAGTATTATAAGCTCGCTCAACAAGGTTCGCTTGGCTTCTCTTCTTTGCAAAAGTTGTATCTTCTGTTCTTCCAATAAAGCTAACTTCACAGCTTGTATACAACTCTTCCCAAAGTACTTGTTTTACACCCGGCCACTTTGAATCGTGAAAGAGAACATGGCCCCCTTCTATAAGTCTTGGAAACCAGAGTTTAAAGTCATCATAGACATCTTTATATTCGTGAGAACCATCGATCCATAGCATTCCAATTTTATCTGGAATATCATCAAGAGCATCGCGAGACGCTTTTCTAATAACGATTACCTTATCTGTTACATTAGCACTTTTGAGGTTTCTTTTGAACTCTTCAAAAGTATCGATTGGTTTTTCCGATAGTCCATGATGCTCACTTGATCCAATGTGAGGATCAATCGCATAGACTTTTGAAGATGTTGAAGACTTAGAAAGAAGAACTGTAGATCGGCCTTTCCATGAACCTATCTCAACGATTGGCAAATCGTTTGGAACCCTTTTTGCTTTTTCGTGAAGAAGCTTTGCTACAGGATAATTTAGCCATCCCTCAATCAAAGATATCTCATTCCAAATTTGTTGCCAGCTCATCTATTCATTCACTTGATTCTATTTATGATAAAAATCTTATACTATGAACAATGAGCTCCAACAAGCTGATTGAAGCTATTTCCACCATGGATTTAGACTAAATTCATCGTTTAGTTTTACGACTTGACCAATTTTAGGAATAACAAATTTGGTATCAGCCTCGGCCATATCAAGTAATTGTAAAACTGGATCATTCCACGCATGTTTTGATAAGACAAACATCCCCCAGTGCACAGGAAAGTACTTCTTAGCTCGTAGGTCTTTATAGGCATGAAGAGAGTCCTTAGGCATCATATGTACCTCTTCCCACTTTTCGTTATATTGTCCACTCTCGACATAAGCAATATCAAAAGGTCCTAACTTATCTCCAATTTCTTTAAAATGGACATCATAACCAGAGTCCCCACTATAGTAGAGATTAAAGCTCTCAGACTGGATAACCCAAGAGGCCCATAGAGTTTCATTTCGATCAAATAAACCTCTTCCTGAAAAATGTTGAGCAGGAGTTGCAATAAAGCGAAGGCCATCAACTTCGTGACTCTCCCACCAATTCTTTTCAATAATTCGATCAGTTGGTATCCCCCAATTCTTCAAATGATTCCCAACTCCTAAGGGAGTTATAAAAGTTACCAGCTTATCTTTGAAAAACGTTGTTGTTTCTTTATCTAGGTGATCATAGTGATCATGCGAAATAACGATATAATCAATCTCTGGTAAATTCTCTAGGGAGACAACAGGGCTTTGAAATCGCTTAACAAATAAACTCACAGGTGAAGCGTTATCAGAAAAAACAGGATCAATGAGAATCAACTTTCCTTCAAAGTTTAAAAGAAATGTTGAATGGCCAAACCATATAGAGTGAACACCTTCAGTTCTCTTAGAAAACTCTGCTAAATCAGGAATATTTTCAGGTAAGCGATTCTTAGGCTCTAAATCCTTTGCTTTAGATAAAAAACTAAAAATACTTTTAACTGACATATTTCTCTTCCACATTTCATCAATAATGCCAGGCTTTCTATTGAGAAAGACCTCTTTATCATAGTCATAGTTTGAAAGTTTCTTTGTATTTTTATCATTCTTAGTTTTCGCGTCCATCGCACTACATCCTAGGATTATCATTGATATAAAAGAGAGAGATATAGCAATATTTTTAAGATTCATCTAAAGGCCTCCCATAGAGCTTTCCCTTGCATTCTTTCGCGGTTCCCACTAAAGTATACACATGTGTTTACTTTAGAACGGGTTAATGTCTCATGCAACAAAAAAGTAAACACAGGTGTATACTTTCCTAAATTAACCTCTAGATTTTAGGTACTTATGTCTAAAAAAAGTGAACAAATCCTCTTAGCTGCAACTGACGAATTCCTGGCGAAAGGCCTAGAGGCTGCATCGATGCACAATATTGCAAAACTAGCTGAAGTCTCTAAGAGAACCCTCTACAAGTATTACCCTAGTAAAGAAGACCTCTATGAAGCGCTTGTAGGTTATATCCTCGATAGAATAGAAGCTGTTTATCAATTCGACTATGAAAACGGCCTTGATATCAAAGACCTTATTGAGCAGATCGTTGAAGCCAAAATTGAATTTACTCTCTCAGATAGTTTTCTGAAAATTTCAAAAATCACTTTTGGAGAACTTTTAAAAGGCAAAGTTTTTTCAGAGAAGGAACTTAGTCGAATTTCTCAATCAGAATTACTTTTTATCAACTGGATCGAAGCACAGCAAAAGAAGAAAACGATCACAAAAGAATTTAGTGCAGATGAAATCGCGAACCAATTCCACTCTCTTTTAAAGGGACAGATCTATTGGCCAGTTCTCTTAGGTCTAAAAAACAAGAGTGACCTAGACCTTCAGAGAATTAAGAAAATCACAGTGGATTTCTTTCTTAAAAATTTTGTTCTTTAATTAATCGAGCATTGGAACTTCCATCACTAAGATCTCAGCTTCTTTAGAACTTTTCACCTCGATATTATCGATATCTTCAATACCAAGTCCATCTCGATCTTTAAGACTTACTCCATCAACTTCAACATCACCCTTGATCACAAAGAAATAGACTCCATTATCCTTTTCGTACTTTTGATATGTTAATTTTTTTCCCTCATCTAAAGTAACTTGTGAAAAGTAAGCATCTTGATTGATCGCCGCAGAATTATCGCGTCCATCCGGAGAGACAATCAACTGAAAATTATTTTTCATGCCCTTTGGGTCAAACTCTTTTTGAGAATAACTTGGTTCAACTTCCATCTTTTTAGGCAATACCCATATCTGTAGAAAATTAGCCTCTTCACTTGCTGAAGCATTAAATTCACTATGGGCAACTCCTCGACCAGCACTCATTGTCTGGATTTCGCCTTTGCGAATGACGTATTCATTATTCATTGTATCTTTATGTTTTAGCGCACCCCGAATAGGAACAGAGATAATTTCCATATTGCGATGCGGGTGCGTTCCAAAACCCATTGATGGTGCAATAATATCGTCGTTAATAACTCGCAGTGTTCCAAAATTCATTCGATCGGGATCGTAATAACTAGAAAAGCTGAAAGTGTGATCACTTTTCAACCAGTCAATCTCAGCATGACCTCTTGTATTGGCCTTATGTAGTGTATGTGTCATATATTCCCCTTTTTTATTTCATTATAACGAGTTATAGATTAGTAAAATATTATTATTTCATTAATAAGATGATAAAATTAAACTATCATTATAATAGGGAGCAGAGATGACCTTAGATCAAATAGAAATACTAATTGCAATTGCCCAAGAAGGCGGCTTAAGGGCCGCGGCAAATAAGGTAAATAAAACTCAACCAAGCCTCTCCGTTTCAATCAAAAATCTTGAAGAAGAAATTGGCATAATACTATTTAACAGAGACTCTTATAGAATGACTTTAACAGAGCAAGGAAACACGCTCTACCAAAAGGCCCTATCGATTCAAGAAGAAGTCGATCAATTTCAAAAAGTCGCTAGGGAGTACGCCATGGGAAAAGAGGCAAAAATTAATCTGGCCATCGATTACCTATGCCCTATGGAATTTATATTTTCTATTCTTAATAAATTCAAGTCGAGCTGCCTAGAAACGCAACTACAAATGCACTTTGAAGTTTTAGGAGGCAGTGAGGAGCGTCTACTTACAAATGAAGCACAATTGGCCTTAACACCCTTCCTCACTCATAAGGATATTGAGTATACAAAAATTGGGAATATTCACCTTCTTCCCGTTATTTCAAAAAGTCTTACGGGTAATGAAAAAATAACAAAAAAGCTACTAGAGAAAGTTCCTCAAATAATTGTAAAAGCAACATCTCAAAAAGAAAGTAAAACACAATTTGAACAGATTATTAATTCTCCACAGTGGGTTGTTTCAGATCATTTGATAAAAAAAGAACTTATTCTTAATGGACATGGTTGGGGTCATCTTGAGAGAAGCTCGATTACAAAAGAGCTTAAAAGTAAGTCCTTGAGTGAAATAAAATTAAGCTCTCTTAAAAAAACAATACTCCCCCTCTATCTCGCAAAATACCACAATCATGCTTTTGGACCTGTTTCAAAAGATCTTTGGAGTTTTATTAGAACTCAATTTAAAAAAGACTTCTCATAAATTTAAGTCTGCTTAATAGAGAACCGATAAATAAAATATGAGTACAATTGAATCAAAAAAAACAACAGGCTGCCTCGCACTTTTTGGGCTTCCCTTCTTTGCTGCAGGCTGTTTCTTTTTATATGCTATGCTCGAAAGTTCTGTAAAATGGAATGGCGAAAGACCGACTCTCTATGTTGGAATTCCTTTTTCACTAGTCTTTATTCTGATAGGTGCCACTGTTATGGTAGGTCGCTCAGGCTATGTTATCGATACGAGGAGGAAAAAGGGATATTTCTATCTAGGACTTCTCATTCCTCTTTATAAGAAGCACTTTGATTTATCAAAAGTTGATTATATCAATATTAGTAGCGAGCTTAGAAGTAATAAAAACTCTTCTTACACCGTTTATCCTCTGACACTAATTCCTTATCAAGGTAAGCCCATAAAAATAGAGAATTACTCAAGAGATTATATTATATCTAGAGAGCGAGCTGAAAAGATTGCTAGACGTTGTCAGGTGCGCCTTAAAAATGAAGTTGAAGGTGGAGAAATCCTTGATCCTTCACAAATTGATCAAGCTTTTCTTGAAAAACTTAGATCAAGAACTTTCAATCTTAGTCGGCCGGAAAAGAGTAATATTGAAATTAAAGAAATTCAAAACGAAACAAGGATTACAAGTCACTACGCAAGTAAATTTCTAACAAGCTTTTTGCCAATACTTTATCTTCTAATTTTTATTTGTCCAATATGGCTCATTTTTTTAAATAAAGGAATCAACAATTCTTGGCAGTTTGAACTGGCCATCACGGCTTTCTTTGCTCTCCCCATATTCGCCACAGTCCTGAGATTACTTTTATCTTTCAATACTGGTTTTGAAGTGAAAATCACAAAGACAACGCTGCAAGTTTTCTATCGTGGACTTATTCCAAGAAAGAAAAGTATAGAGATTAGAGAAATTGATGATATCCATTCTGTAGAAATTGCAAATATCCCATCAATAGTTAAATTAATAAAATCAATCTCTGGCCTTCCACATGCCAATGTCACATTGATTTCAAATGAAACAAAAATTGGTTTTTGGCCTTTTGAATCAAATGAAGATGCCCTTTATTTTAAAGAGCTCTTAGAGGAATCATTAGCAAAAAGAATTTAATGACTAAGAGAAAACCGCTAAAAATTGATCGTAGGTTTTTTCATTTTTCTCTTTTGTATTGATCGTTGAAATTCGAACAGACATGTCATGTTCTTGGGCCCAAGATTCAATTTCATCATTCGTAAACCCAAAGTGTTTTACGCCCATTGCAATAGGATCAGGATGGAAGCTACCATCTTCTTTTTCTAAATCAACAATAGCAATTTGCCCTCCTGAATTTAGAAGATTACGAAGTTTACCAATCATGTTTTTTGGATCTTCAAGATGATGGAAGGCCATAGAACTAATGATGAGATCAAACTTTAGATCAAGAGTTTCATATTCTAAATTAAGCATTCTCGAACTTATATTCTCAAGCCCTTTAGTCTTTTCATTGAAAACCTCTAGCATTCCAGCAGATGTATCAACCCCAACAAGACTGTGAATATAATCAGAAAATTCAAGTCCAAAAAGTCCCGTTCCACAGCCAAAGTCCATAATAGAGAGCTTTTCTTGAATATTTAATTTAGCAATTGTCTTCTTAGCAAGATCTTGCATCAAAAGTATTTTTTCGTTTGAATCCCATGTATTGGCGACATGATTAAAATGAGACATAGATGAGTCCTTGTTTTAAATGAGTACACTCTATTAAAACAAGGACTTGTTATAGTATCAAGGTTTTGAGAAATATTCTCGCTTTAGTGTCCTAATACATAGGCAAAGATAAGTGGGGCGACAATGCTAGCATCAGATTCAATGATAAACTTAGGTGTAGAAACCTCTAGCTTGCCCCAAGTAATTTTCTCATTGGGAACTGCTCCCGAATAAGAACCATAACTTGTTGTCGAGTCTGATATTTGACAGAAATACGACCAGCAAGGAATCTCTCTTTGATCTAGATCCTGAGAAAGCATAGGAACAACACAAATTGGGAAATCACCAGCGATCCCACCTCCAATTTGAAAGAAACCAACACCATCTTTTCCAGCCTCATCCAGATACCAATTCGCAAGCCAAACCATATATTCAATACCACTTTTCATTGTCTGAGCCGATAGTTCGCCTTGCAGGCAATAACTAGCAAATATATTTCCAATAGTAGAATCTTCCCATCCTGGAACAACAATCGGTATATTCTTTTTAGCGGCCGCTAGCATCCACGAATGTTCAGGATCTGTTTCATAGTATTGTTCTAACTCTCCACTAAGAAGGAGCCTGTACATAAACTCATGGGGAAAGAGTCTCTCCCCTTCTTGTTCTGCTTTTTTCCAGTGCTCAATTAGGTGCCTCTGAAGCTTTCGAAAGGCCTCTTCCTCAGGGATACATGTATCAGTCACTCTGTTGTAGCCTTGATTTAAGAGCTCTTTTTCATCTTCAGGCGAGAGGTCACGGTAGTTTGGTATTCTTTTATAAGAATTATAGGCGACAAGACTCATAATATCTTCTTCTAGGTTTGCCCCAGTACAAGAGATGATAGAAATTTTATCTTCTCGAATCATTTGGGCCAAAGAAATCCCAAGCTCAGCACTACTCATCGCGCCTGCAAGTGTCACCATCATTTTCTTCCCATCTTCAATATGGGTTTTATAGGCCTTTGCCGCATCAACAAGTGAAGCTGCATTGAAATGTCTGAAGTTGTGTTCGATAAATTTTGAAATTTCACCACTCATAATCAATCCCCTTTTAAGATGAAATTTTAGCACTAAATTAACTTCACTATGAACTTTTGAATAATAGATTTATCTGCCCTTTCACTTAGTTTTTTTCTAATCATCAAGCACTTACTGCCCATCAAAACATGAAAGATTTTCAACAGTTAAGCTTTTTTCATCTTCTTTATATAAAGAAGAGCCATGCTCAAATACATTCTTTTCGCGACCCATACCTTGCTATTTTTAACAAGCGCCCAAGCTGGAGTGAATTGCTATCGGCTCATAAAAGAAATCCATCAAGCAGATTCCCCAGTCCTCCTTGAGAGATTACATGGACCAATTGAGCAAAAACTCTTTCTCCATATCTTTCCAAAGAGGGAGGAGGATGAACTTAAGGCCCTTCCAAAAATAAAGGCTTTTCAAAAGTTCCTTAATCACTATCAATTAAATTGGAATGACTTCGATCTTTATAAGAAAAGGGCAATTGCGCTTACTTATTTAAACGAAGAAATTGAATCCTTAAAAAACATCACTAAAAATAATCTCGATTCTCTTCGAGAAAAAGAATTAAAACGCTCTTTATTAAACCACGGAGTAGAAGACTTCAATGAAAGTTCAACTGAAAAGTTGAAAGAAATCAGTCAGAAGAACCTAGAGAGAATTTCTAAAAAATTTCGTTATCAAGAAGAAAACCTAGATAAAAGTCTTTACGACTTTATATCACAAATTCAACTTCAACCCATTCATAATTCCCACATTGTTAAAAGCGAGTTTTACTCCCCTATTCTATCATCAATGATGATTCAAGAAATACTTGGTAGTGGCGGCTTTAACACTGCTCATTTTAATCGAGAAGTCATGCAATCAGATGGGAATATCTTTTTCTTTGCTGAGTTGAAAAATCAGAAAAGTAATGATCATTTAAAAGTGAAGAAATATGGAAAAAATAAAATGACAATCAAAGAAGAGACTCTCTATCGAAATGGATGGGTTTCTCCCTTTATTATGTATCAAGACGAGCTTATGGTCTTCGGTAATTCAGTTCGCGATAGAAGTATTCTTTTAGATTTATCCTATGAAGAGAAGATCCTGTACTACAAGGACCTTTTACATTTGTATGACTTTACGCCAAATGATTACGAGACGCTCGTTAAAATGACTCTCACAGAATGGGTCATCGGCCTTAGAAAAGCAGGTCATTACCGTTATAAAGTTTTTCAAGAAAATCCAGAGAGATTAATTGATGAAGTTCAAACTGCTTTTAAAGAAGCGCTTGGGGTCCCCTTTCGCTTTGAATTCAAAGTCCCCGTCCTTATCCCAATAAGTGAGCAAATTTTTATTTAGCCTCTTGTTCAATAACAACATCTGTGATGACTGAAATCTTCTTTTCACTTAGGATTTCCAGTGCATCTTTTGTAACTCCACGCATGAGTACTAAAGAAAATTGAACACGGTCTTGAATGCCAAGAAAGTCGAGAATTTCGAGGTCTTCAAGAGATTGATCAAGAGGAGTTTTCTTTTTAGATCCTTTAAAAAGATCATTTGTTCTAAGTGGTGATTTTAAGTTTTTAACTTCTAAGATTTGATATTGCCCATCCACAAAACGAATGAGATCAAACTCTTTATTGATAATAAAGTCATAAGTTTGTTCGAAGAATTCTTTTCTCGTTTGTCTGTGATCAAATTTAAAAACGTGAGGATACTTGGTTGTAAGAGCACGATTAGAATATGAGCTAACCTTTTTCTTTGCACTCTTAAAAGCTTCTTCAATAATTTTCTTTAAATTACTTAAATACTCGTTATCAACATAGTCATGTTTAACTTGAAAAGAGTGGCCAACAATTTGATTCATTCTCATCGCAACATCAAATTCACCAATTTCACCTTTATAGACATTGATTCCAAGAGAATCGATAAAACTCCCCTGTCTTGGGTCGTTGAAGTTGAATCTTCTTTTCATCAGCTTTGGATTCTCTTGTAGCTTTTCATAAGCAAGATACTTTCTCGCTGGCATAGAGATTCCATTTATTAACTTAAGAAGGTAGTGATCAATTTCTTCTGAAATTCCAAGAGCACTTTCAACATGTTTGATAAATTTCTCATGTCTCTCAAAGTAGAATTCAGTAACCTCAGAGAAAGTAACTTTCTTTCTTCTTCCGAGAGCCTCCTGCTCTTTTAAATAATTTTCTATTGAAGGTCTAAACGCGAGCATTTGAGATCTAAACTCTTGATAATTTTCAAATTGTTTAGAAAGTGAATTCTCTCCATAGCCAATTTCATAGGAATTTCTTGTTGGTGCCTTTGAAAAGGCAGACATACTTTCAACGCAGTTTCCAACTGGACGAGCTGAATAAACATCCATTGAAAAACTTGAAAGACTGAAAAAGAAAAGAAGGAGCGAAAATATCTTCAAAGCAATATCCCTAATTTGAATTTCTATTATTTTATAGAAAACAGTTATTTAGAGATATATGCTTTGAAAAAATCACCTAGTTGTTTAGTATTTTGACTAAAGAGGTCCTATTTATAGACAACCTCGTAGAATTCAGTCACAAGTGTCTCTTCATCCAAGTTTGAGATCTGCCAATCCTTTAAATACGGAGTGAAAAACTCAACATGGGCCTTGCGCCAATGCTCAATTGAAAGATCACCTTCCCCTTCAGCACGAGCAATCTCTTCAGTCACTTGATCAAAACGAGTGAATTCAACACGAATTGTTTTCACAATACACTTGGGCTCGCCTTTGGAATTTAAAATGATCCAATAATTACCAACTTTTGGTAATTCATCACCCGCTAACTCATAGTCTTTTACAAGTCCACTTCCTGCCGTTTTCTTGCCACTTAAGTACAGTTCTAGCAATTCATCTGCGATCGCCTCATTTCCAGCTATTCCGATCTCGACATTTGGCCGTGCAGGTCTCGCTTCAAGAGTCTCTAAATACTCTTCCCAAAATTCATGAACTCTATCTTCCATAATGACTCCTTAATTACTTATGTATTCTAAACAAATTTCCAAGAAAACGCTTATCTTTTTTCCAAGTCAGCTCAAGCGAGCTATACTTTGGCAATGAAAACTCAATGGAAATCAGCCTTTTCACATCTAACTAATCTTATAATGGTGCTCTTTCTTTGCACACTTGCCTATAAACAATATGAGATCTATAGAGAAAATCAACGCTATATCGATCTTAAAGTAGAACAAAAGCCGACTTTTAGTTACTTTCAAGGACAAAGGGTTCAATTAGATTTTCCCTCGCAAGAGCAAAATAACATTGCCTTGTTCTGGTCGACAACCTGTGCTCCTTGTAAATTGGAAATGAAAAGACTCCAACGATCGATCGATCAAGGTCACATCTCTGCCCAAAAGATTGTAGCCATCAATCCATGGGAATCTCAACAACTTATTCTCAAGTATTTAAAAAAGAACTCTTTTTCCTTTCATTTTCTTCTTGAAGATAACCTTTCTGAAAAATTACAAATTTATGCCACTCCAACGGCCGTATATTTTGAAAATGGAAAGATCGTCAACATCAAGTCAGGAATGAGTTTCACAGGAATTTGGCAAGCAGAGAGCTTTTTAAAATAAGATAAATCATTATTTACATCCCAAGTTCCAAGGATTAATCTAAACCCATGAGTGAAGAAAATAAAACATGCCCAAAATGTGAATCCCTTTATGGATACTTTGATGGTCAATTATGGAATTGCCCAGAGTGTTTTCATGAGTGGAGTCTTGATAGTAACGAGAACGAGCAAGTTGAAGCCGAGCAAAAGTTCCTAGACGTGAATGGTGTTCAACTCCAAGATGGAGACTCTGTCACAGTCGTCAAAGATTTAAAGGCCGGTAAAGGGACAATTAAATCGGGAACAAAAGTGAAGAAAATTCGTCTTCTTGATGATCCAGTTAATGGTCATGATATTTCATGTAAAATTGACGGACATGGCTCCCTTTATCTGAAGTGCTCTGTTGTAAAAAAAGCTTAAGTATACATGAAATAAGGCCGATCAATATTGGCCTTATTTAAACTTAATGTCACTTGAAGTCCTCACTTTCAATAAAGCGAGAGCGAACAAATAGATCGACCTCAGCAGCAAGCTTCGAAGCTCCGCCATCTCTCAAAGAAGTTACAAAACTTTGATAAGGTCTTAGATATCGAGATTCATAAATATCTTTTTGCGTTTGAATAAATGAATCGGCCCATTCCATATAAGGAACTTCTTTATTTTCAAACATGCCCTCAATGACTTTTGTTTCACTATCTTTTGAACGAAGATAAATAGCTTGAGTAGCATAAGCACGTTGTTCTTTGATTACTTGAAAAATAGGAAGAAGATCTTTATTTTGAAAATCAAATCCACTCTCTTTTGTAAATTTTGATTTAAAGAATTCTACAATCTCTGCATTTTTCTTTTGTATAAAGTCTTCATAATGCTTTACTTCATGAACGATGAAAGAATCATCAATTTTAGGAGTTAACACAATATAGTTATCCGCCTCTTTACCCAAATTCTTTGAGATACTAGTAACAAGGTTATTCCCTTTAGGAACAAAGGCACCATGAATTCCATGTTCATTAGTCGTAAGTAAAAATTTAATGCCTTCATCAAGATATTCTTCCAAGATTAAAGAAGTATCATGTGCAAAAACCCCACCTCTTGGAACTTTAGTCATTTGAATATAAAGACCACTTTTTTGATAATAAAGATGCTCTCGAAATTGATGAAAAACAACATCTCCTTGACCTCCGTTGCCAAAAAAGTCTTTTAGTAACTCTCTTTCTGGTAAAGTTACTCCCATATTCTCAAAGAACACATCTCTTTTTGAAACCCAAAGAAGCTTACCTTCAAGGGATCTCACTTTTACGCTCTTATGACTAACTTCAACAACTTCAAAAGGTTCTTTTACATCTTTTCCATGCTTTGCCTTGCTGGACCTCAAAATGATATATTCAGAAGGCTTAATATCCCATTTGAAAAAGGATGTTTGAGCAAGCTCATAAAACTGGTCAATAGGCATTCTGCGAAGAACTCGGTCCTTGCGTCCTACATAATCACGAGGACCCTTTCGCCAAATTTTAAAATTTACATAGAATTCGTTTTTCTTTTTAACAGGGGGACCAAAGATATATAAAAGGTCATAGACATCAGAATCAAGTCTGAGCTCATAGCTTCTTCCCAATTTGTGAAGATTACCATCTGGGTCGATATAAGCTTCTTCTAGCAATTTATGATTTCTAAAACTCGCCTGTATTTCTTCTAATCTCTTTGTGGATCTATCGATCTCTCTTTGAGGAATCTCATAGGCCTGATAGCCTTTATCTGGATTAAAAAAGACCTGAAGGAGTTCATTACAACTTTTAAAGTCGTTGTGGGGATATTTAGATGCGGCATTAAGGTTAAAGCTAATAAGAACAAGCAATAAGTATAAACTCTTATATCTCCTAAAAGAATGCTTCTCACTTCGCTTCATACTCACTCACTACCTAAATAAAGACTTATTGTTCACTATTTCTATTCTCAACCCTTCTCTGAATTATTTATTTATTTTTGAATTTTTTTTATGAGCTGAAAAAAGTTAGACAGTATGTAGAAGACAACTTTTTGTGCCTATGAATGCATAAGCTTTCGCCCATAACTCTCTCAAATCTAGAGCCTTTAAGAAATTTCTCTTCGTTTTTCAGCACCTCCTCTACAATCATTTCATCAATTAAAAAAATGAGGAAAAAATGAATCCATTTAAATTACTTCTTTTCATAATTTCTCTATTACATGCCTTTTACAGCTTCTCTTACGAGAAGATGAATGAATACAAGAAAGTAGAGATTGAAGGATATATTCAAGATAATCCCCGCGTATATGAATCGAAAGATGGAAAATATAAAAGCTACTCATTTAAGATATCTGATCAAAAAGAAAGTAAATATGGAGACCAATACGTTCTAGTAACTTTCAAAGAAATTGTCTGGGGCGAAAAAATGGGAGAAGATTTCAAATGGAAAAAAGGTGATAAAATTAAATATAAGGGAAAGCTCTTTCCCGCCAAGAAAAATAATTCAGGTCTCGTTGGATCATTTTATATTAATGATTATGATCACAGTGAGTTTTTCAAAAAAATCAGAAAACCAGCGTCACTTAATATTAAATACCTTGAAGAGTAAAAAACTCTTCAAGGCCTTTTCTTTATTATTTTAGTAAATCCATTGAACATTCAAATTTTGTCTTGTCTTCACACTCTCCACGAACAGCATTCGAGTAGATTTCGTGAAAGTTGAATGCCTCACCTTTTTCATTTCTCTCTAAAAGATTCTTGGCCCAAATCACAGTATTATCTCTTAGAGATACTGTCACACCGTTTGCCAGACTTTTCTTTGATTCATAGTAACTGCGCTTAATATACTTTCTAATATTCTCTAAGTTTTGAATTGTCCACAGTGGTTTCTGTTCTTCTCGAATTTCTTCAACAATCGAATCTCTCTCTTCTTTTGTTAAAGAAAGAGTGACATTGTTTTTAACGTAATATCTTTTTTCATTACCAAAATTAAAGTCTTCAGCAGGGTTTGTAAGAATATGCAAATCAGAATCGATAAATTGGTCATTGAAAGAGGCATCACTTCTCAGGCGTTCTAAAGTCGAATCAATATCGCTTTCTCTTTTTTTATAGAGCTTATCAAGAGAGTTTTCTACAACAACGAGACCTTGGTGGATTTTCGTATCGAGAATAGGAAGATCTAAAGTAGATTCTCCGCGATCGGCCTTTATATTAAGAATGCTCTCTTTGATATTGATATCATCGTATTTAAAAATATCTCTTTTTTCTGACTCTGTTCGCCCACGATCAAATGAAGCATACTTCACCTGTCCATCTGATTGGGCCTCACCATCGAAAATGAGTTCTCCATCAGAAAGAGAAATTTTTCTCAGAAAATCTTCTCTCAGCATCTCATATTCATAGAGAGAAAGAAGTCCAATCATGGCCAGACGACGTGTTCGAGTGACATAATCATATTTTGCAATCTTCTCAAGGCCACTTAAAACAAAGTTAGATTTGATATTAAATTTTATTGAAAGCTCAATAATATTTTTAACAGTATGATAGCGTTCGGAAATATTTCGATTCAGTCGCTGTGCAATTTTCTTTTGATCTTGAGGACTCAAACTAGAGGCCGATAACTCCTGCTCAAATTCAGGGGGAACAGTAAGCTGAAGCATGAGATCTATCGCTTTTTCTGCTTGATCTTTCGTCTTGATCTTAGAAACCTCACGATTCACATCGCGAGCGACTTTAAAAATATCGCCTTTTGTAGGAATCTCATTTAGCCTTTCAATATATAAAGTCGAAGCACTTGCCATTTGCAAGAAAAAGCTCGTTGCCAAAACTAAAGGTATTTTCATGAATGCTCCCAATTTCTAATAAAGATTTTTAAAGAAATTGAAGCAAATTCTATGCCATAAGAAATGGAGCTAAGTTATCTTAATTAAATCTCAAGATGTTAGCTTTTTATACACGTGGAAATTTTTTGTTGAAAATAAAGAACGAAGAGAAAACTAGAGATGAGCATGAGCAGAAACTCCGCTCATCTCTACTTAGATTAAATAGTTTTTACTTGAACAGCGCAAGGTCCTTTTTGACCTTCACCAACTTCGTAAGAAACTTTTTCATCTTCTTTAAGAGTTGTACCTTCAACTCCAGTGATGTGAACAAAAATGTCCTGTCCACCATCGTCAGGCTTGATAAATCCAAAACCTTTCTCATCATTAAAAAACTTTACTGTACCTGTGGCCATAACTTTCTCCTAGTTTTTCATTGCCTTTAAGTCTGTATTCGAACTATAAATTTTTATTTCTCCAGAACTTAAATATCCATTAGTTTGCCAAAATTGTTTATATTTTTTTTCTAATAAGTAATCAACAAGATCACCCTTAGTAATTAAAAAGAAGTTATATTCTTCTATGCGTGAAACCAGTTCGTCTAGTATTTTGCAAATATCTTCAGCTTCACTAAAGTCATAAATAAAATAAACTTGCGCTTGGGGCAAGATAAATTTTTCTTCGAGAACATTTTCTAAGAGAATCTCGCAATTAACAAGTTTCAACTTCTCGAAAACTCTATTTCCCTCTTGCTGACGTTGCTTGAGAATCTCAAAACCGATGAATCTAGCCTCCGGAAAGAGAGAACTCATAACAAGACCTACCCTGCCATATCCAGCGCCAATATCGACGATTTTATCAATATTATGCTCTTGTATTATATAGAGGGCCTCGAAAATATCGTTATATGTTGTTTGTAGCGCCTGTGGATGGAGTCCAATCCAAGTCTGAGTCCCTGAGTAGTGCTTCTTCTTATTGCTCTCATCAGGACATTGATAGTACGAACGGTACTTTTGCGTAAGTTTCTGCTCAATTTTTGGGATTTTGTAACCAAAAGTGCGATCCAAATTCTTAGAATGAATTCTCGGATGGAGACCAGATTGTCTCATGTATGTACGAGGATTTCTTGCTGCGTCACAAAGAGAATCCATTTTACGCTCAATCAAAATTGTACTCAAAAACTGCTAAATTAATAAAACTGCTTAAGGTATTAAATAGGTAGGAACTTAAAGAATCTAACTAAAAATATTCAAAAACAATAATCTCTTATACGTTTAATCTACACTTTGCGCAACTGTTTTCGCTCATCGCCAAAAAGTACGAGTTTTCAAACACTTAACCTAGCTACTTTCTTCTCATCACTCTTAAAGTTGCCTTAAAATATCGTCAATATCACCCCTTAGGACAGTGCGTGTACTTCCATCGACGATAGTCATTTTAATTTTCTTACGCATAGGAGTGCTTTTAATATCAAAGTAGACATCACATTTGCCACTGGATTCACCAAAATTATATTGAACATTAATCTTCTTGGCCCTCTTCGCATATTTTTGAAGTTGATATTCAAGTGAAGAGGAATCACAGTCCTTAAAATTGAGGTCTTTACTCTTTTCTATCTGAACTTCTTTTCCTGAAAAGCCGTAGAGAATTGATTCGATATCTTCGAGAAAAAACGCTTCCGACTGTCTAATCATTTCACCAATGGTCTTCCCTTCTCGTGGGCACATCGTTGATTCATTAAAGCCAAGCTCTTCTACATAAGTATATAGCTTTTTAAATCTATCGAGATTATTTCTGTAGGCAACTAAACCATGCTCAACTCCATAGTGAGCACTATCTAGTCCTTCAGAGAGGTATTCAATACCAATCTTATTCCCATATTCATCATCTTCTTCAATAAAAGCGAGACGACTTTCAACCTGTCCACATGAGCTTTTAAGAAAAGCATTTCTATAGCGATGAGAGAGTTCAATAATTCTCTGATCAGTTCCTAGGTTTAAATAATTTGTTATCGACCTTGCTGCCAGGGTCTCCATTTCTTGTTCATTAAAAAATTCAAAATACTTTGCGATTAAATCAGGGTGATAGAGTTGATCGAGAATGATTTCTTTAACTTCTGGTGAAACATTCGAGAGATTTCTTTCTGTGGAGAAAGCACTAAATTTGCGAATGTCTTCTAATGCCTTTTTAGTATAGGCCTTCTTCTCACTAAGAAAGTCCTGCTGAACTTTTTCAATATCTGCGATAACAATGTGTGAAGTATTCCGTCCAATGAGTGTATTTGAAATGTAAACGTCTTTGAACTTTTCAATAAAACGTGATGCAATTTGATCTTTAAAAGTAGGATTGGCCTTAATAAAGTCACCAATAATTTCACTTACAGGACGATCTATTTGATTGAAAATTAGCGCCTTAGAAACCTCTAACATCCCTTCACTCAACTCGTAGAGTTTAAATTTCTCTCCGGTAAAGGGATTAACAAGATCATCATCTTGGCCGTAGGCCTTTTCAAAAGAAAAGAGTGAACTCAAAAATATGGTGCTTAGTAGAAATAATTTCATACGCTCATCCTACCAATTCTTTCAGTTTAGCAGTTTCATTTGAAAATTTAACAAGGAGTGTAAGCTATTTAGACGGCCGAAATAAAATCCTTCGCTCAGGCGCTTATCTCTGTGTAAAATAACTTCATGAAGCTTGAAGATATTGAAAAAAAAGCATTTTTAGTTGGTGGGGCCGTTCGCGACAAACTTCTTGGTTTAGAAGTCTCAGACTTTGACTACGTTCTTATTGGTATAAACAGTCAGGAACTCATTGATGCTGGTTTCACAAAAGTTGGTAAATCATTTGATGTCTTTTTACATCCAAAAACTAAGAATGAATATGCCCTCTTAAGAGGACAAAATAAGTACTCCCTTGAAGAGGACTTAAAAGCAAGAGATCTAACCATCAATAGTATGGCCATGAATTATCAGGGAGAAATTATCGATCCTTGTCACGGTCAAAATGATATTAAAAAGAAGATTCTTCGTCATTCGAGTGATCTTTTTGAGCAAGATCTCATTCGCATCTTTCGGCTTGCTAGATTTCAGGCAAAACTCTGTTCATTTAAAATTGCAAAAGAAACAAAGAGTAAAATCAAAGAGCTTTGCAGCAAGAATGATCTCTCGAAGATTCCAGGAGAAAGGATACTAAAAGAAATAGAAAAGGCATTTAAGACAAATCATCCATCACTCTTTTTTAATTCACTAAAAAAAATAAATGTTTTATTACAAACATTTCCTCAATTAAATCTAGACGAAGATCAATTTCTTATCGCTATGGAAAATCTTGATCGAATGCGCCTAAAAACAGACCGTTTTAAAGTTCTTATGGCCACTCTCTTGAGCCATATTCCCTCACAATCTGTTATGGAATTCTGTCAGCGTTACAAATTGGATAATCCTACAATGAAGCTTTCAATTCTAGTTCATACTTGGCAAGACTTCTATTTTAGAGCGATAGAGGCCGACTCAAGTGAGATCATTCACTTTCTAAGAGATGCAAACTTTAAACGTGAACAATCTCTTACAAATGATTTTATACAAGTCTTAACTCTCAAGGGTGCAACTCCAAAAGAAGGAGAATTTCTTTTAGAGTGCCAGACTGTACTTTCAACGCTTAAAATACATAAAGTTATTCAAGGGCCAATTAATGCCCAAAAAATTGAAAACACTTACCTTCGAGAAATTGAAAAAATAAAAATGAATTATTAATACTCTTCTTCAGGAAGAAGTAGACGAGCTCCACCACCCTCTTTTGCCAGTCGATCTTCAGGATTTCGAAGAGGGCAATCTTTAAGCGAAAGACAACCACAGCCAATACAAAGACTTAGTTGAGAGCGCATATTTTCGATTAGCTCAACTCTCTTTTTTAAGACTCTCTCCCAACTGCGGCCAAGTTTCTTCCAATCACTAGCACTGAGGTGCTCTTTGTTTTCTATATTTTTAAAGGCCTCTTTTATCTCGCCTAATGTAAGACCAATCTTTTGAGCGACTTTTATATAGCTTAGAATTCGCAACTCTCTTCGATGAAAGCGCCTTTGATTCCCACTATTTCGATATGAGCGAAGAAGTCCTTTTGACTCATAGAAATGGATTGCCGAAATGGCCAAACCACTTCTCTTTGCAATTTCTCCAACCGATAAATATTCTTTTTCAATTTTCATAGACCCTCTTGACCTCAACCTTACTTTAGGTTTTACAATCCTAACCCAGTACAGCTTATGAGGCAATTACCAGGCCTTAATTTGGAGGATATGTGAAAAAATTCAATGCTTTAGTTACAGGTGGAGCAAGAGGTATCGGCGCAGCAACAGCGAAAGCACTAGCTAAAGATGGGCACCGTGTTTTTATTAATTATTTAAGAAGTGAAGACGTTGCGAGTGCGCTTGCTAAAGAAATTAGAACTGCTGGTGGAGAAGCTTTCCCTATTCAGGCCGATGTTCGCGATGAAAAGGCCATAGCAGCAATGTTTCAAAAAATTGAACAAGAGTATGGAAGCGTTGATATTCTTGTTTCAAACGCCAATATGAACTTTACTCCTAAGCCATTTTTAGAGCAAAGCTGGGAAGAGTTTCAAGAGAAGTTAAACAATGAAATGTTCGCCTCATACGTGACAGCAAAATATGCAGCGGCCAGTATGAAAAGAAATAAGTATGGAAGATTAATCTTTATTTCTAGTACACTTTCAGAAAGTCCAGCACCAACTTTTATTGCTCACGGGTCGGCCAAAGGAGCACTCGATTCATTTAGCAAATACTTGGCCCAAGAGCTTGGACCTTACGGTGTGACATCTAATATCGTTGCTCCAGGACTCGTTCTTACTGATGCGACAAAAAATTCGCCAGAAGAGTTCAAAGATTTTATTAAAGAGATGACTCCAACAAAAGAAATTGCAACTCCCGAGGACATCGCTAATACGATTCAATTTTTAGCTAAGAAAGAATCAGGACACATCACAGGAACATATATGCCAGTTTGTGGCGGTGCATATCTCCCTTAAAAAACTAAGGCCCATATCATTGGGCCTTTTTTATAAACTTGTTTTTATTGTTTCAATCAAGCCAGGATAGAGCTTTTTAATATTTGGATTAAGAAAGAGAAATTTCTTAACCCCTTCTGTCCTTTCACACAAGATATGTGATTCAAGAAGTATTTTAATGTGATGAGAAAATGTAGCCTTATTCACACAATAATCAAATTGGCCGCAAGAAAGCTCGCCATCTTCATGTTGGATGAGCTGTTTAATGACTCCCATTCGTATGGGGTCACCCAGAGACTTAAAAATCTTATCTAGTGGAATTTCTTTGCATTTGTTCATTGTTAGATAAAATTCTAACAAATTACTTGATTTTTTTCAAGCAGGGTCTTATTGTTTGAAATATATCAAACAAAGGATTGATAAATGAGTAATTTACTTACACCCATAAAAATAGGAAATAGTGAACTTAAAAATAGAATTGTCATGGCACCACTTACTCGTGCAAGGGCCTTTGAAAACAGGACTCCCAATGACCTTATGCTGGAATACTATACACAAAGAGCTGGGGCAGGACTTATTATCACTGAAGCGACAGCAATTACTCCAAGTGCCGTAGGCTATGCCAACACACCAGGAATTTGGTCAAAAGAACAAATCGCTGGTTGGAAGAAAATAACAAAGGCCGTGCAAGAGAGAGGATCAAAGATCTATCTTCAATTATGGCACGTAGGGAGAATTTCTCACTCAATGTTCTTAGATGGCGAGCTTCCCGTGGCTCCAAGTGCGATTGCTCCCAAAGGGCATGTCTCACTCGTTCGACCATTAACAAATTATCAAACTCCCCGTGCTCTATCGACCGAAGAAGTTAAGCAGATTGTTCAAGACTATCGTCAAGCGGCCATTAATGCTAAAGAAGCTGGTTTTGATGGTGTCGAAATTCATGCGGCCAATGGCTATCTTATTGATCAATTTCTACAAGACTCAACAAATAAAAGAGATGATATCTATGGTGGTTCTATTGAAAATAGAGCAAGGTTTCTCATGGAAATTGCTGACGAACTTATTGATGTTTGGACGAGTAATCGCGTTGGAGTCCACTTAGCACCTAGATGCGATAGCCACGATATGGGAGACTCAAACCCACTTGAACTCTTTCGCTACGTTACTAAAGAGCTTGATAAAAAGAATGTCGCATTTATATTTACCAGAGAGTCACTACAAGAAGATAGCATTGCTCCTAAAATGAAAAAGCTTTTCAAGGGAACTTTTATTGCCAATGAAAAGTTCACAAAAGAAAGTGGAGAGAAGGCCATTGAAGAAGGAATTGCTGATGCTATTTCCTTTGGTGTTCCCTTTATAGCCAACCCTGATCTCGTTTCAAGATTTGAAAAGAATGCCGCTCTCAATGAACCGGTTTATGATACTTTTTATGGCCCTGATCACATCGGTTATACCGACTATCCAACGCTTTAAAAGGAAGGTTCATGGCAAATTTATCACTTCTCGATCTTATCTTTGTTAATGAAGATCAAAGTTTAAAAGAAGCTTTTGATAGCGCTGTAAAAGTAGCTAAAGCTGTCGAACATTTTGGGTTTAAAAGAATATGGGCGGCAGAACACCATAATATGCCGGCCATCGCCAGTGCTGCGACTTCAGTAGTCATCTCTCATTTGGCGGCCAATACTGAAAAGATCAGAATTGGTGCCGGTGGGATAATGCTGCCAAACCACTCGCCTCTCGTCATCGCAGAGCAATTTGGAACACTAGAAGCACTTTATCCAGGAAGAATTGATCTTGGTCTTGGTAGAGCTCCAGGAACGGATCAAAAAACAGTTCAGGCCCTTCGCACTGATCAAAAGAATTCACAGAATTTTCCTAGCGATGTTCAAGAACTTCAACGCTACTTTTCAAAGGAAAGTTTTGAAGATCCCATTGTTGCAACACCGGGAATGGGTCAAGATATTCCTCTATGGATTTTAGGATCAAGTACTTTCGGTGCTCAACTAGCAGCACACTTCGGTCTGCCTTACGCCTTTGCCTCCCACTTTGCTCCAGATGCAATCGCCGATGCTCTCAACTTTTACCGAAGTGACTTTAGACCTTCAAAGCAACAAGTAAGGCCCTATGTTATGCTGGGCGTGAATATCATTATTGCTGATACCGATGAACAGGCACAATATCTCTCAACAAGTCAGAAACAATCTTTTGTAAACCTAAGAAGAGGTGTGAAAAGAAAGTTTCAACCACCAATTGAGAATATGGATGAATACTGGAATGAAGCAGAAAAGCAAATGGCCAATCATATGCTCTATTTCTCATTCATTGGATCAAAAAAAACTGTAAAAGAAAAACTCTCCACATTTCTAACTCGTTATCATCCAGATGAATTAATGGTTGTGACATCTATTTTTGATGTTGATAAAAAGATCTATTCTTTAAAATTATTGAGTGAAATTATGGAAGAACTAAAATAAAGAGTGAATAATCTCTAATGAACTTATCTCACTCATCTTCATTTGAACTTGAGTGAGATGACGATTTCGTAATTCCAATTTCTCTAGATCATCTTTTGCTAAAAAGTCTTCATAACAATCGATAAGTGAAATCACGTCAGGACAAGAAAGACTCTCCTCAACTTTCCATATATAACTTAAGTGCTTTCGCTGTAAGAATATTGGAATATTACCGCAGTAGATACTCTCAAGAGATGCCAAAGAGAAAATATCAATATTTGATGGTAAGATAGTGGCCTTAAATTCTCCCATCAATTTTAAGATATTTTCGTGGGGAGCACTTTCACGGTAGAAAATATTTGTATGATCGAGAATAAGCTCTTTGAGAAGTATATCTTCTTTAGTCTGTTCAATTAAGAAATCACCTACGATAACAATTCGGTGCCCTCGCTCGACAAACTCCTCTAGAAATTGATAGCTCAGTTTATCTGAAAAAATGCGCCCTACAAAGAGAAGCTCATCTCTTCTTTTTTTATATTCTTCTAAATGAGTGTCCTGTACTTTTTTATGTAATCTCTCTAAGTCATAGCACCAACGTATAACTTTGGTATCAACCTCCCACTCAGGAAGAATAATATCGCGATAAGGGCAAAGAATTCCATCATAATGGGAATAAAAAGCATAATGATCTAGGTGCAGTTTACCTGGGACAAAATAGTAAAAGGAATTTTTAAAATGAGATTTATATTTTTCAATTGGAAATGAAACAAAATCATGGACAATGACAACGGCATCACTATCGATTTGATAAAGTTCAACAGACTGCAACTGATCTTCAAAAACTAGATTTACATCAAACTCTAAACTTAGATACTCAAAAAGGTATTGAGCCGATTGTTTGAGTCCTTGTGTACTTCGCTTTGAAAAGACAACAATACTATTCTTAGCTCTCACGATAACGAATAACAAAAGAAGGATTTAATAAGATATTCCCTCTTCTGTAATGAATAAATTTAGCGCGCATAAGATCTTTTAGCGAACGAGAGAAGTCTATTTTGGCCATTTCATATTCAGGATATTCTTTCCAAAGACCCGTTAACTCACTCAATAAGTCAGCTTCTCTTTTTCTAAATTTTCCAAGTTTTCTAAGATGGAACATCAGGAAAGCTTCGCTCTCGTCAAACTCAAATTGTAGTTCTTCTGCAATAATAAGAAATGTTTCTGTACCAATCTTTAGGGCGACGCCCTTTCCTTTAGAATTCGTAAGAGTTGTAAGACCTTCTAAAAGTTCTTTTAATTTGAAAGAAACATTTTTGATATGTGGCTTAGGATCATGATCAGATAGTACGGCAATGGTAATTGATTTTCTGATTAACGTCTCAAATTTATCAGAGCCTTTGAATGCTTCAGCTCTTTCAATAATATTACTATATATTTCTTCTAACATGATCTCTCCAAACTTTTAGCTACTATATACTAAAAAAGTGCTAAAAAAAAAGGCCTTTTCTCTCTCATTTAATCGAAGAAAGAACCTCTTTTAGGCTTCCTTGTGTCGTTGAAACACTGGATTTTGTTTTTATCGTCAAATAAACTAACTTTCGAAGGGGTGTTGGTCGCACTTCAATGAGAACCTGACAATCAGAGTTCCCCTCTCCAAAATTGTAAACAACGCCATTTTTCTTTGCCCGATTATAATATTTATTCACAAGATATCTAATATCATCTGCTTCACAGCCACCAAAATTCATTGGCGCAGTATCGACTTTCTTCCAACCATTTTGAAATAATTTCGAAAGATCATCGTCAAAAAAGATGCCGAAATCTCTCACTAACTCAAAGATGGCCTTTTTATCATTTTTACAATGAGTCGATTCATCTAAACCAATTCTCCTTGTAATATCAATTAGCTTTTCAATATTTTGATAATTTTTAACATAACTAATTTTAGATTGTTCAACGACAGTTGAATCCCCTGTTTCCTCAGATATTTTGAGACCCATCTTATGACCGTTAAATTCATCTTCGGTAATAATCTCTAATTCACTCTTAATAAGATGGCAAAGACCATCGATCGCTCTATCTTTTCTTTTTTCAATTTCATGAATTAAGCGTTGATCGAGTTTACCTTTATAGAGACTTTCAAGGGCCATAGGAAGAACCCTTTCATCGACTTGTTTTCCTAGCTCGTTTAGAACTTTGATCATCTCATCAACGCTCGTAGCAGATTCGGCAACACTAATTTTTGTCATAAGAGATAGGCCGTCATACTGACCAGTAGTAGAATATTCTTCGGCCTCAACGATCTTTTTCACGATCATATTCGCTTCGAAACTACTTTGCCCTAAACGCTGTTCAATGATCTTTTTTACCTGGGAAAGATCAAGAGATGTACGCTGCTCTTTTTTAAAAAAATTAGAAAAGTATTCTTTTTCCAAGCTTTGTACAAAAGCAGTCATGATAAGGTTCGCATGGTCTGGATTTTGATTTACAAATTGTTCAATAGTATAATCGAGAGATTGTGGAAGATGACCAGAAAGATAATACCTCGCCATATAACGAGTCACTTGTCTTTCAAAGTTTTCTGGCGTTACTTTTTGTCCATTCATAGGATTCACTATGACATTAGAACTAAAAGATTTGAGACTAAATAAGAGGATTAGACTTGTTAAAATAGTCTTCATGGTTGCCACTTATAAATATTATCGTCAAACTCAATATTGGATGAATGCTTAACCTGATTTCTAATTTTAAAATATTCCCACCATGAAGTGCGCGTCGGTAGACTCACATTAATAAGACAGGCTCCACTAAAGTCGACCTTAGATACATCTCCGGCAAGAGTGGCATTAGCAACGACTGTATTTTTTAAACTTAACTCAGTACCATCAATAATAAGACTTCCACTCAAGATAGCTGAATCAACAATTTCAGCTTTCTTATAATCGATTTGATGAATGAAATTATGCATGAGAATACGACTCACTTTATTTTTGCTATAAACCTCTCTTATACCATTTGGAACGCGATCAATTTGCTCATAGCTTATCCCATGAAGCATTTGCAGACACTTTGTTGCCTGTTTTTTTTGAAGTTTATTAAGCCCTTCTATTCCTCCAGCATGGGAAGAAAATGATAGAAAAATTATCGTACAGAGAAGTAAGCGCATTCCTAAAGTCCTTTTGTCTATAAGTAAATATAGAGAAGCAATTTCTGTGCCATATAAATACGGGATTTCTAGGACTTTCATAACGAAATTTGTCTATGAAATAAACAACGCTTATAAAATTGACGTATTACGAGTTAGTCTAAAGTTACTTTTAACATAAAAAAGTGCGTAATTAAGAACAAAAAGGGCCAAGAGTAACTCAGAAACCTCTTCCATTGGATTGCCCCATCGATTGGCACTGAATCTAAATTGATAATAAGTTAATTCTTGTGAAATGATGACGAGAGTTATTGAAACGATAATATATAAGACTTGCTTTTTAGAGAGCCAAAGATATTTAATCTCATCCCCTTTGTAACGAAGTCTCCACTTCATATAAATAAAAAATGAAAGAGCAAGAAATAGACCGAGGTCAAAAAAAGGAAAGATTAGATTGTGAAAATTTAATTCTCTTTGAACATTCCAGGTCGAAAAGAAATTTGGTGTGTGAAACTCTATTAGCCACTGTCCCCAAGAGACTTCTTCTAACGCCCAGAAAAAGGTAACACAAAAGAAAAAAAGCGCCCCCTTAACCTTTACGCTTTGTGAAAGCATTATGAAACTAGATATCAATAAAAGAAAAAACGTAAGAAGTTCAACAAAACCATCTTCATTGAAAACTAAGTACTTTGGAAATGTTCCATTTATTGGTTCATGATATTGAAAAAAAATAATGCCAATTTGAACAACTAAAATAATAAAAAAGAATAAAGAATTTAATCGATTAAAAGTCATTCCCAATCCACAAAAAAAGTCTATCTATTATTTTCTTTGCGAATCAAGTATTTGTAAACTAAACCAATTTTCCATTAATCCAAGCTAGTTCTTAAAAATACTTTTAAAAGTCATTAATTTTCACGAGCAATCGCCAAATCTCTGGCTAAGTCGTCACCAATATAAGCGTGAAGATGAAATTTATTATAATATGGCAGCGAAGTCACAATTTTTAAAAATTCTTCTTTCACTTGTTCAACTTCTAATTGTCCGTCCATCCCCTTTTCTAGCAAGGTGTTTATTTGTTGTTCGATTTTCGAAAACTCTTTTTCATTGAGATAAACTTTTTTTCGAAGAACTTCTTTAACTTTTTGTTCAAGTTCTAACTTTTTAAATGCTCTACCATTCATCAATTCAAAACTTGTAACGATTCTCGGCTCAAGACTTTTAATACGCCAATCATAGACTTTTATTCCATAACTTCTAAGGTAATCAAAAAGTTCTTTAGAAGGTGATTTTTTAGTGAAATAGAATTTTTCAATATTTTGAACATTCAACTTTTCTTGATTGAAGAATTGAAGTTCAATATAATTTGCTCTTTGTTGATCGCGTTTTTTAGCAAAAGGCTCTGCTAAAGTTTCATTCTTTTTTAATTGTTCTCTATTTCTTACAAAGTGATCTTCAAGAATATAATTCATCTTCTTTAAAGGAAGAAAGAGATCATAGAGTTTATCTTCTTGGTCTTGGTTAAAAACTAGTGGATGATAATTATGATAGCTATCCATTGAATCGCCAATAGTGAATGTCGTATCTTCTATTAACTTATCAGTTTTAAAAACCCAAATATCTTCACCAAATTGTGGAATTGATAGTAATTGGGGTCCATCTTCAATTTTAAGACCTCGTTTAAACATCAAGAACCCATAGAAAGGTCTCTCATGAATTTCTGTTTCAGCTCGTGCTTTACCTAGACGTATTTCTTCAGTTTCAAGACGTGCTATTCCTGTTGCCGCAGCAGAAGTTTTAACTCCTTGGGAATAAGCATTTTTAAAATGGAAACCATCTTCAAGAATCAACTCTCTTAAACTCTCATGACCCGTTGTCGAGAGCATCAGATTATTTTCTCTAACGAGGGCCCTCGTTGGTCCCATTGTTAGAAACTTTCTTGCTTTTAATCGTGATTTTGCAATCGACTCAAGTCGATTCACTGTAGGATTGCCTTTGAAAAAGGCATGGGCCTTATCAATACAACTCGAACTCCATGAAGAAGTTGCCAATAAATAGAGAGAAATCACAAAACTTAGTTTTTTATTCATGAAGATAAGTTAAGCAAACGGCGTGCCATTAAATAGAATTCATTACGGCCATTTACTCTTCTTTTTCTCAGGTATTCGCCCAAAGTTTTAACAATTAGATAATTATTGATCAAACCTTAAAGAACTAAACGCTCACTAAGCTAGTAACTATTTATTTACTAGACAATAGCAAGACAAGCTCAAGAAAACTTAAAGAAAGTTCTTTTTCAGTACGATACCTATGTTAAGCTCACCCGCGGGGGAAATATGAAAAATAAAAATATTAAGATTAAAATTCTACTTCTATGTTTTATGCTTTGTGCAGTTAGTATCACTATTGGTGGAGTTTCCTATTTTGGATTCCAAAAATTTATTGGCCTCTCAAACCTTGTTGTTGAAGATGTTATTCCTAGGAATACCCTCCTTACTAATATGGATGTCAGTTACCAAAAAACTCGTATTGAAGTCAGAACTCTCGGACTTGCAAAACTTAATGCAAAAGAAAGAGAGAAGGCCATTCAATCTTCACTTGGCGCTGTCGCATTATATGAAAAGAATGCAAATCAGTTGGAAAAAATGATTACCAACAAAGAAGAAAAAGAAATTTTTCAACTTCTTCAAAAAGAGTGGCACGACTTTAAAAAAGTTGGAGTCGAAGCAATTACATTTGCGAAGGTCTATGATGAGAATGCGAGAGAAAAGCTTCTTGAGATTTTCCTTGTTCATTGTCCAGAAGCTGCTGCTCATTTTCAAAAAGCACTCGATCGATACAATAACTATATTAACAATGAAATTAAAATGACTTCAAAGCTCGTTCAAAAGACGACCAACAGTCTTAACATGACTCTTATTATTATATCTTCTTTAGGTGTAATTTTTGGTCTTATTGCAGGAATTCTTTTTTCCAATAAAATCGTTCAATCGATCCAAGAAGCTCTAAAAAACCTTACGGGGAGTTCGCACTCACTTTTTGAAAGCGCGAACCATATTGCAACGACCTCTCAAAATCTTTCAACATCTACAGTACAACAAGATACTTCACTACAAGAATCTTCTAGCTCGTTGAAACAAATTAGTGCCATGGTCAATCTAACTGCAGAGAATGCTAAAATTTCCAATGATCTTGCTCACGAGAGTTTAGAAAAGGCATCTGTTGGAAAAGAATCTGTCGATCAAGTAATCTCTTCAATTGATACGATTAATAGAGATATCGACCTTATCGTCTCTGAGCTTCATGAGAACAATGATAAAATGGAGCAAATTGGTACTCTCATAACAAGTATTGATGAGAAGACAAAATTGATTAATGATATTGTTTTTCAAACAAAACTTCTTTCATTCAATGCATCTGTAGAAGCTGCTCGTGCAGGAAATGCAGGTTCTGGTTTTGCCGTTGTTGCACAAGAAGTTGGAAAGCTCGCCCAAATGAGTGGAGAGGCCTCTGTTGAGATTGAGAACCTCGTTAAATCAACAGTAAGCCAGGTTCACAGTATCATCAAAGAATCGGAAGAACGTGTTCAATCACTTAGTGAAGAAGTGAAAAGAAATGTCCATTCTGGATCAGATATCGCAAATAATTGTGGATCGATACTCGAAGAGATTTTAGATAGCGTTACCAATGTATCGACATCCATCTCAGAAATCTCTCGTGCGACAGATCAGCAATCAAGGGATATCATTGAAATACAAGATTCAATTTCTCAAGTTGATAGTGCTTCAAAAGATAATACGAGTATAGCAAGAAATGCATCACAAATTGCGAAAGAATTGCAGGGACAAGTTTCTATCGTCAATAACTCTATTTACGATATTGAAACGGTCATTCTTGGAAAAAGAGCTGCTTAAAAAATGAAATACATGTGAGTCGAAGCTAACCCTTTGACTCACTTATTTTAAAAAAGTCTGACAAAACTTTGTAAATACGCTCTTGTGCGCCTCTAGATCAAATTGCGGAGAGAGCGATACTCGAACAATATAATCTTTATCGCCTTCTTTTGTTGTCCCTTGAGTAGAAGTCGCAGGAATTGTCCAATAACAACCTTTTAACTGACCATAACTAACACAAAACTTACTCTCACTAGGAATAGATTCGATCATTAGATTAATAAGCTTTAAATTGAGTTCACGCTTAAGCTTTTCCCTCTCTTCGAAACTCTCCCCTTTAGTAGGTAAATCAAGAGAAAAGACGGAAGGTGTAAAGCCTTGAGAGGCCAATTCGCGTGAGACGAAATTTATTTTTGCCTCAGGTAGTTCTTTTTCAATATGATCGACGAAGGCCCTTGTATTTGTGTAGGCCTTGGCAATTCTTTCAATCATTGATGGCATTTGAGCAATAAGTGTTTCAACTTGAAAATCAGTGGCCTCATTTTCATTAAGCTTTAAATGCTTTTCGACAAAGTTCATCAAATGGGAACCTTCGGCGTTAGAAACACAATAGCCAGCTGTACACAGACCACCACTTGGAAATTTAGACCCACTAACATAAGCAATCGTCTGAACACCGGCAAGGTAATCACTCTCCCCTAAAAATTCGACATTTGGGCAAAAGGTCTGATCAAGAATAAAAACAGGAGCTACGGCCTTGTCCTGATTACTAGTTAATCTCTCTTTGCAAAGAGTTTCTTGTAGCTTTAATAAATGAGGTATTTCAACACGAGGATTCGTTGGAATTTCAGCGATGATATAAGCAACAGCATCATTTTTAGCAACGTCATCTAAAATTGACGAAACACTTGAAACCATATCTTTTCCGCTATCAACAGGAAGATCGATAATTTCAACATTTTCCAAACAAGCCGCGACTCTTCTGGCCTGATCATTTGTTCCTCCATAGCAATTTGGAGGGACAATGAATTTGATTTCTTTATTTTTATGAACTTGTTGTGCGTAATCGACAAGTCCCATCATAATCGCATATTGAACAGATAATCCACTTGATCCAACAAGAGCATCACATTTAGATTTTGTAATGTCTCGAATCATTTTCGCAAGTTCAGTTCTTTTAGATGTCTGAGTTAACTCACTTGTAGTCTCACCCGAGACTCTCTTTAGAAGTTCTAAACAACAATCAGGAGTCATTGCAATTGACTCTCTTCTTCTGACGTGTTGAATTTCTTTTACATAGGATTCACTCTCTGGCGAATTAACAATAACAACACTTCCAAGAGCGTCATCTATCCCCAATATAAAGTCATATTGAGAATTGATTTCATTATTAAATAGAGCATCAAGACTTGTAATAAGAATTGAGCTTTCTTTTATATTAGGTTTCTCAATCTCACCTCTTAAAAGTTCAAATTTGTAACCATAAACTTCTTTCAATAGTGATTCATCAAAATGTTTAGGAAGAAAATCTGTATAGAAAATATTTGTCTTCTTTTTAGAGAAGAGATTCTTTCTTAGGATGGCAAAGATTGGCATTGATTGAGATGAAAAAGAAATAACATTTTCAACCGCGACTTCTTTATCTTTAGAAAGTGTCCATTCAAGGACACATGAAAGAGGATGTCCAAGACGAATATAATCAAAGGCCGTAGGCAGATGATTCAGTTCACTAGCTAACTTAGCAATCTCAACTTTTTCTAGGGCCTGAAACTTCTCTAGAAATTCAACTTTTGCTAGAGACTCATTATAAATATCGAGTCTGTGAGTTGTAAGCTTTAACCAATCACTTGGCATATGAGTAATAACATTCTTAATAAAGTTTATTGTATCTATTTGAATCATACCTCGTTCCTTTTTCCTCACCTAATATACAAGATCTTGAACATTCTTCAAAGCAACCGAATATTGGCGATTTAGCACATAAAGTTTTTACAAAATACTAATTGTTGATGCCAAACGCAAACAAAAAGGCCATAACTAGGCCACAACACAAAAGGGAGAATTATATGAAATTACTACTGACGATCTCAGCATTTCTCATGCTCACATCTTCATTCGCTTACGAGGATAGAATTCCTTCATACACACTTGAAGACTTCTGTAGAGAAGATCCTACGGGAGAGCTCTATTCAGAACTCTATGATGCCTATGATACAGAGACGCAATTTGAAATTATCAATGTTGATTTCGACGAATATGAAAGACTTGCTGAAAGTAATGACTACGATGTTTACGATCTTGCAGAAAGATTCTCTGAAGTTGAATATGCAGTTGATGCTTGGGAGAAAAAGACTTGTAACACTCGTGGACGCGAGATGTTTAGAAACTATAAAAAACATTAAAATTCTTGGAGAATATCAAAGCTTGTAGCTATAATAAAAATAAGAATTCTCTTAAATCTGGAAAGAAAATATGCTTATTTTTATTATCTGTATTCTCTCGCTAGCTCTCGCCTATTGGCTCTATAGCCCTTTTGTCGAGAAACAAGCTGGCATCGACCCGAAGGCCCAAACCCCAGCAACGCGTTTTGAAGACGGAGTTGATTATGTGGCGATTTCACCATTAAAGGCCTTTCTCATTCAATTTTTAAATATCGCTGGAGTTGGTCCGATTTTCGGGCCAATTCTTGGTGCTCTCTATGGACCGGTTGCCTTGGTTTGGATTGTCCTAGGAAATATCATAGGCGGCTCTGTTCACGACTTTTTCTCTGGTGTTTTAAGTATTAAAGAAGATGGTAAAAGTCTTCCTGAAATTGCTGGTCACTATCTCAATATCTACTTCAAAGGGATTATGCTGCTCTTTACAGCGATGCTTCTCTTTTTTGTTGGTGTTGTCTTTATAATGAGTCCAGCCGGACTCATTAGCAATCTTGATACATTTAGTGGAACAATGTTTGCTGATAATACATTTTGGGTACTCGTTATTCTTGGCTACTATCTTCTTGCGACACTTCTTCCTATCGATAAAATCATTACAAAATTCTATCCTGTCTTTGGTCTTCTCATGGTTGTCATGACAAGTTCAATTGCGATTGCTCTTTTAGTTAATGCTCCACACCTACCTGAGATTAAAAATATTTTTGCCTTCTTAGATCACAATCACCTAAGCCACGAGCTTCTCGATCGTGACCCAAATGGACCTCCTGTTTGGCCTCTTCTCTTTGTAACTATTACTTGCGGGGCCATTAGTGGTTTTCACTCTACTCAAGCTCCTATCATTGCGAGATGTCTTACAAATGAAAAGTATGTTCGCCCCGTGTACTATGGAGCGATGTTAGCAGAAGGTGTCGTAGCAGCGGTTTGGGCCCTTGCAGGAATTGCAGCATTCCCAGGAGGCTACGTTGAACTAAAAGCACTCATTGCCCAAGGCGGACCAGGACTCGTTGTTAACAAAGTAGCAACAACTTATCTTGGAACTTTTGGTGGAATCATGGCGATTCTTGCAGTGGCAATCTTCCCAATCACTTCTGGTGATACGGCCTTTCGCTCACTAAGATTAACAATCATTGATGCTTTTAAAATTTCACAGAGTATTAAAAATCGTCTACTCGTTTCAATTCCAATTTTAACGATAGCCTATTTTATGACTAAAATCGATTTTTCATTGATTTGGCGCTACTTTGCCTTTTCCAATATGCTTCTTTCAACAAGTGTTATGTGGCTTGCGACGAAGTATCTTTTTACAAAGAAGACATGTCACTGGATTGCCAGTCTTCCGGCCATCGCAGGAACTGCTGTGACAGTCTCTTATATTATGACTGCTTCAATTGGAATCAATCTTCCTGAGAAGATGGGAAAACCAATAGGACTTACCGCTGGACTTTTATGTCTGATTGCTCTTATCTATTTTGATAGAAAAAATTATTCAAAAAAGTAATTTCTTATACTTTGGTAGCTAGGCTTAGTGATACTCACTAAAGAGCTCTTTAACATCAAACCTAGCTCCAAGCTTTTGTAGAATAAAGAATACTCCACCAATCTTTCGATCGATAAAAAGGGAGTGGCGTGGAGGATTTCCAACAGCAACTTCTTTCATTAGTCTTGGAATCATATCCATGACCTGATCAGCAACCGTTGATTTTCCCCAATCATAAACCCCTCCTTGAAAAGGAGCTGAAATAACTGTGGCATATTCCCAGAAAAAATCTTCATTAGTTTTCTTATTCTTAGAGAGATAATGCATATCATAGAGAGTATCAAAAAAGAGTTTTCGATCTAAGTTAGCACAAGCGATTAAAAGTTTTTGATACTTTTTCAAAAAAGACTTTGGTGGTGATTTCGAAGCACCAAAATCAATAAGCCCCCACTTTTCATTAGGAAGCAAAATGTAATTTCCCATGTGAACATCAGTTTGAACTTTTTCGAAAACAAAGATCTCTAAGAACATCAAGCGCATAAACTCCAGGCCTAGTCTATTCCTTTGTTCTTGTGAAAGATTCATCGACTCCAGATCGCGTAAACTCTCACCATCTAAAAAGTCCATGGTCAAAACTCGATCATTACAAAAATCGGGATAAACTTTTGGAACAACAAATTGTGGATAATCGCTTAAAAGATCATAGAAAGTTTGAAGGGATTTTGCTTCTTCCAAATAATCTGTTTCATGATAAAGCATTTCTTCAATTTCAAGATACACTTCTTTCAAATCAATTTCTTTTGGAACGATATTCATCAGCTTCACGAGAAGTTTCAGCGCTTTAATATCATTTTTTATGGCCTTACGAACACCTTTGTACTGAATCTTCATTGCAAGCGTTGAAGGCTGCTCAGAATCTTTTTCTCGCGCTAGATGAACTTGACCTAAGCTTGCAGCTGCAAGTGGCGTTTGTTCAATTTCTAAACGATCTAAAATGGCCTGTGGGATTTGGTCTATAACCTGTGACCAGTCGAGGTAGAAGGACTGATTTTCAAGTTGTTTAAGAATATTCTGCGCTTCCTTAGGAAGAAAAGCTCCACCATAAGTTGAAAGTAATTGGCCGGCCTTCATCAGTGAGCCTTTCATAACACCTAATTCATTGGCGATTAATTCCACGTGAGGGGCGATGCCGCCAGTTAATTTATTTTTGAATTCTTCATTACGATTGTCCCAAACATCTTTTCCCATTTTAATGGCCATCTTAGCGACAGAGAATTGACGTTCAAGGAATTTATTTTTTAACTTACTTATCTTTTTCATATAACGATTCTAACTGAAAACGTTCAGAATGAATCTAGATAAATTCTTGACGTTAAACAATGAAAACCATTTACAAAATTCGTTCAATTCCAAAGGGGTCAAAGCAATTAGGTCTTAACTGATCGAGAATTCCATGAATCATAATATCAATTCGACATTGGGCATCTGGGTAAAATGTAGAACTCAAATTAAATTCTTTCGCTCGAATAGTAGAGGCTCCATCATACCTTGATTTTCCTCCTAATAACTCAAAGAACTTCATATCGGCATGGAGGGCATTCATTGCTCTAATACAATACTTCTTATTCCCTCTTGTATCTTCTCTAGAACAGAGATCTTCAATATAAGGATTTGATGCAACAGCATCGATTATTCTTGGATAATATTCATAAAAAAGAGGAAGGCAGATATTTGTTGCAAAGTAGTCGGCCTGTCCCTCTGTAGTCGTCCCATTCTCTTTAACAGGATCTCCCCCAAGGCCGTGAGCAAGTTCATGACATAGAGTAACGGCCAGAGCATCTGGCTCCATAAACTCTTGCTTTGCAAAACCACCAAAGACAGTTAGATAAAACTCTTTTTTCTCTTTGTTTTCAATTTTAAAGAAGCTTGCATTTATCAAATCAAGATTCCACCAATACTTTTCTTCAGTAGAGTTTGGATTCGAATAAGAAGTCGGCTGCTTATTAATAAAAAGATGATAATCGTCAGAGGGTTTTAACTCCTCAAAAACTTTGAATGTGATTTCTTTTAATTGCTTAAACTCTTCATAAGTGACTGATGCCTTAATTGAGTTCGGTAAGAATAGAATGAGGTATGTTAGAATTAGTGTTGGTGTAAAATTCTTCATACTGCTAGCTATCAATTGGAACCACCAATCGTCAAAACCTAATATATTTACATGTAAAAAAGACTCTATCGACTAAACAAATCGAACTTAAACACCAAACCTCACGCATCTCATAGAAAGAGAAGCACTCTCTATCCCCTCGTAATCAAAGGTCAATTTGTCTGATTGATCACTTGCTCCAAGAATGTAGAGAAGTGGTGTGTAGTGTTCAATCGAAGGAATGCTAAGTCTTCCCGCTTGTGTATCAAGTGCATTTTCATAAAGAGGTTTGAAGTCTCTTCTTGTAAGTTTTTCTTTAACCCAGTTATCAAATTCGATGGCCCAATCATGAGGTCTGGCCTCTTTATCAAAGTTAATCTGTCTTAGGTTGTGAACGATATTTCCACTACCAACTATAAGCACACCTTGCTCTCTTAAAAATTTCAACTTCTTTCCAAGTTCAAAGTGATAACTCATAGGCTTAGTTGCATCTAAACTCAATTGTACGATCGGTACATCGGCCTTGGGATAAAGAAATTTTAAAACCGACCACGTTCCATGGTCGAGACCCCACTCTTTTTGATCAACATTAATTCGCGGGTCATTAATTTTCTTAGCTATTTCATTGGCCATTTCAGGCGAACCTGGAGCGACATATTGAACTTCATAGAGTTCTTTTGGAAAGCCGTAGAAATCATGGATCGTCTTTGGCCACTCCATGCCAGTAACCCAAGAACCTCGTGTTTCCCAGTGAGCTGAGATAATGAGAATGGCCTTTGGTTTCTCAACGATTTGTCCGATCTCTTCAAGCTTTTGAGTAAATGTATTATTTGAAATTGCATTCATTGGTGAGCCATGGCCTAAAAAGAGCACAGGCATTTTCTTTTTCTTATTCATTTCTTTTTTTCTCCAAAAGGCCATTGTTGCAAGAGTAAATACTCCTGCTGCAAGAGCTGACCTTCTACTAAACTTTTTCAAGAGCACATCCTAGACGTCATAGAAACTCCAACATAATTGTTATCTCTAATTATCGCCATAAAGGGATTGTTGCAGGAGAGGACAAAACTGAAAATCATTGTTGCACAAGAGCAACAAAAAGAGAGTTCTTAAACTACTGAAATAACGTTACTTAGATTCGTCTTATTAGGACTTGTCCACTCGGTCCATCCATATCTCGGACTAATTGTAATTGAAGACTAAGGATAAAGTTTGGATACGTGTACTTTTCTTGGTTTTGCTGCTGAAGCTTGTCCGACTTATTAAAACGCTCACTCAGCTCCACCATACGATTTTCAAGTAAACGACAGACTTCAACTGAATATTGAGACTTGTCTTTGATATCAATTGCCAGATGATCGATTTCAAAATCACAGCTAAGAACGTTAAAAGAAAGTAGAGAAATGACTAATGAGAGAGCGATTTTTTTCATATGGCCCATCTTAGAAAAATTGAAGCTAAAATTCAATTTATATAAAGGTTCTCGTTCTCAATAATCTCTATTATTTTCCGATAATCTAGTATGTTCGATATCATATGGATCAGTATTTCTTTTCTTTCAGGACTTCTTGTCGTTCTCGGTAAATTGCCTCCGATGATAGGTTATATTGGAGCGGGATTTATTCTCCATTTTATCGGCGTAGAAAAGTTTAGTGGTCTCAGTGAACTCTCCGAACTTGGAATCAGTCTTCTGCTTTTTAGTATCGGTTTAAAATTAGATCTTAAAACGTTGGGTAAACCTGAAATCTTAGGAGTCACCGTTGCCCAAACGATCATTAGTTTTTGTGTTATCTTTCTTGTTAATTATTTTTTGATAGGATCTGAGTTCATTGTAAGCGGTAGTATTATTGCTTTTGCCTTAACTTTTTCTAGCACGATTTTTGCTGTAAAAATTTTAGAACAACGAGGAGACTTCACGACAAATTATGGACGTATGTCTATTGGTGTTCTTATTATCCAAGATATCTTTGCCGTTCTCTTTATGGCCTTTAGTACACAGAAAACCCCTTCGGCATGGCTACTTCTTTTAATAACTTCTCTTTGGCCTCTAAGAATAATTCTTTCAGAAATTCTAACTCGTATTCGCCAATCAGAGTTAATGGTTCTCTTTGGCCTAACGGTTTCCTTTGGTGGAGCTTTTCTTTTTGATCAAGTTAACGTTAAAGGTGATATTGGTGCCCTTATTTTAGGGATACTTCTCTCAAAGCACCATCGGGCCCTAGAACTTAACCGCTGGCTCATTTCCTTTAAAGATTTTTTTCTCCTTGGCTTCTTTCTTTCCGTTGGAATGATTGGACTGCCTACGATTGAACAAATTGGAATAGCTATTCTTATTAATCTCTTTCTTCCCCTTAGAATGTTTATCTACTTCTTTTCTTTTTCAAGATTTGGACTAAGAAGTCGAACTTCATTTCTTACTAGTGCCTCTTTAACAAACTTTAGTGAATTTGGACTTATTGTCTGCTCATTTGCCGTTGGTAAGGGATTACTTGATAGCTCTTGGCTTACAACCCTAGCAATTACCATTTCATTTTCTTTTATTACCTCAGCATTTTTCAATCACTATGCAGAGAAACTTTCTCAAAGATATGCTGATATCTTAGGAAGTTTCCAAAGAAAGGATCTGCACAATAAAGAGAAAGATGTGGATCTCCAAAAGGCCAATGTTCTCATTATTGGCATGGGAAGAGTTGGGCAAGGGGCCTATAAGTACTTTGTAGATGACAATAAACGCTCACCCCTTGCCATTGAAGTCGATGACCAAGTTCTAAACACCTTGAGTGAAAAAGAAGTCAATGCCATTTATGGAAACGCCACAAGTCCCGACTTCTGGCAGAGAGTTCAGCTCAAAAAGACTTCTGTCTCTCTCATTCTCCTAGCGATGCCTCTTGTCAGACAGAACTGCGTTGCAGCGCAACTAATTAGGAAGCAAGGCTTTAAGGGTACAATCTCTTCTATTGCCAAGTTTCCAGATGACGAACCGGTTCTCTTAGATCATGAAATAGATAGTGTTTTTAATCTCTATGCTGAGGCGGGAACAGGGTTTGCTAAAAGTTCTTGTGAGGAAAAGGCCTAAGCCTGTTAGCGCTCAAAAAGCAGCGCACAAAGCGACGACAAATTCTATTTAAAACTCTTGTTAGATAAACCCTCACAGATGCCTTTCCCCTTCCCAGTTTATCCCTATCTATGCTATTGTAGCGATCATATTCATATATTTAAATTAACTTTTATATCAATCATATTTCAGAGGGATACGTATGAGCTTATACTTAGACTACTTAAAAGAAATTGAAGAGCGTAAAGGTCAAAACCTTCACCCGAAGCCAATTGACGACAGTGCACTTCTAAATGAAATCATTGCTCAAATTAAAGATACTAATAACGAGCACAGAAAAGAATCTCTCAACTTTTTTATCTATAATACACTTCCAGGAACAACGAGCGCGGCTTCAGTAAAAGCTGACTTCCTAAAAGAAATTATTCTAGGTGAAGCTAAGGTAGAAGAGATCACTCCTACTTTTGCTTTTGAACTTCTATCACACATGAAAGGTGGACCTTCTGTTGAAGTTCTTCTTGACCTTGCTCTTGGCAGCGATGAAGCAACAGCAAAAGAAGCTGCTGAAGTTCTTAAGACTCAGGTTTTCCTTTACGATGCTGATACGGCAAGACTTAAAGAGGCCTTCAAAGCTGGTAATGCCATTGCAAAAGAAATTCTTGAAAGTTATGCAAAAGCAGAGTTCTTCACAAAACTTCCAGAAGTTGACGAAGAAATTAAAGTTATCACTTATGTTGCCGCTGAAGGTGATATTTCAACTGACCTTCTCTCTCCGGGGAGTGAAGCTCACTCACGTTCAGATAGAGAACTTCACGGACAATGTCTTATTGATGAAGTTGCTCAATCAAAAATTAAAGAACTTCAAAAACTTCACCCAGACAAAAGAGTTATGCTCGTTGCTGAAAAAGGAACAATGGGTGTTGGTTCTTCAAGAATGTCTGGTGTTAACAACGTTGCTCTTTGGACAGGAAAGCAAGCTAGCCCATACGTTCCTTTCATCAACATCGCACCAATCGTTGCAGGAACAAATGGTATTTCACCTATCTTCCTAACAACTGTTGATGTAACTGGTGGTATTGGAATTGACCTTAAAAACTGGGTTAAAAAAGTTGATGCCGATGGAAATGTAGTTCTCGATGAAAATGGAGATCCAGTTCTTGAGCAAGCTTACTCTGTAGACACAGGAACAATCCTTACAATCAATACAAAAGAAAAGAAACTTTATAACGGTGACCAAGAACTCATCGATATGTCAGCGTCACTTACGCCGCAAAAGCTTGAGTTCATCAAAGCTGGTGGATCATACGCTATCGTTTTTGGAAAAAAGCTTCAAAGCTTTGCTGCTTCAACTCTTGGTATCGAAGCTCCAACAGTATTTGCTCCTTCAAAAGTTGTAAGCAAAGAAGGTCAAGGACTAACAGCAGTTGAAAAGATCTTCAACAAAAATGCTCTTGGTGTAGCTGAAGGGACAACTCTTCACGCAGGTTCAGATGTAAGAGTTCAAGTTAATATCGTAGGTTCTCAAGATACGACTGGTCTTATGACTTCTCAAGAACTTGAATCAATGGCCGCAACAGTTATTGCTCCAACACTTGATGGTGCTTACCAATCAGGTTGTCACACAGCTTCTGTATGGGACAAAAAAGCGCAAACAAATATCCCTAAGCTTATGAACTTCATGAATAAGTTTGGTCTTATCACGGCACGTGATCCAAAAGGAAAATACCATGCCATGACAGACGTTATTCACAAGGTTCTAAACGATATTACAATTGATGACTGGGCCATCATTATCGGTGGTGACTCACATACAAGAATGTCAAAAGGTGTAGCTTTTGGTGCTGACTCAGGAACAGTTGCTCTTGCACTTGCAACAGGTGAAGCTTCAATGCCTATTCCACAATCTGTTAAAGTAACTTTCAAAGGAACTTTAAAAGATCACATGGACTTCCGTGATGTTGTTCACGCAACTCAAGCTCAGATGCTTAAGCAATTTGGAGAAAACGTTTTCCAAGGGCGTATTATCGAAGTTCATATTGGAACACTTCTTTCTGACCAGGCCTTCACTTTCACTGACTGGACAGCTGAGATGAAAGCGAAAGCTTCTATCTGTATTTCTGAGCCAGACACACTTATTGAATCTCTTGAAATTGCAAAGAGCAGAATTCAAATCATGATTGATAAGGGAATGGACAATGAAGCTAAGACTCTTCAAGGACTTGTTGATAAAGCATCACAGAGAATTGAAGAAATCAAATCAGGTTCAAAACCACCTCTAACTCCAGATGCAAACGCAAAGTATGCAGCTGAGTTCGTTGTAGATCTCGATCAAATCGTTGAGCCAATGATTGCTGACCCAGATGTAAATAACGAAGATGTTTCTAAGAGATACACTCACGATATCATCAGACCAGTTTCTTACTATGAGGGAACAAAGCAAGTTGATCTTGGTTTTGTTGGTTCTTGTATGGTTCACAAAGGTGACCTACAGATTCTTTCTCAAATGCTAAGAAACCTTGAAAAGATTCACGGTAAAGTTGAATTTAAGGCACCTCTGGTTGTTGCACCTCCGACATACAATATTGTTGATGAGCTCAAAAAAGAGGGAGACTGGGAAGTTCTTCAAAAGTACTCTGGATTTGAATTTGATGACAATGCTCCAAAGAACGAAGCGCGTACGAAGTACCAAAATATGATGTACCTTGAAAGACCTGGTTGTAACCTTTGTATGGGTAACCAAGAAAAAGCTGAAAAAGGTGACACTGTTATGGCAACTTCAACTCGCCTTTTCCAAGGTCGTGTTGTTGCTGACTCTAATGAGAAAAAAGGTGAATCACTACTCGCCTCTACTCCACTTGTTGTTCTTTCAACTTTCCTAGGAAGAGTTCCAACGATTGAAGAGTACAAAGCTGCAGTTGATGGTATCAAGCTTACAAGCTACGCTCCACCATTGAGCTAATTTCGAGTTTATAAAAAACAAAGGCCCTCGATTGAGGGCCTTTTTTTTGGGAATTCTAGAGAAAAACTCTACGTATTATTTACGTCCATAAACTTGGTAGTGTAGACCAATCTTTGATTCGTTTGCACAACCTTCAGCAGAGTTAGAAAATGGAACATAAATCGCAATACGACCGTGTAGGTACTTATACTCATTAAAATTTAAAACATTATCAATAACGGCTTTACCGTTAGCACACTCAAGTGCTGGAGTTGCTTCAGATTGAACAAGCTCAACAGTCTTAGCATCGTTATCAGCAAAAAGAATGGCAGAGTAATTACACTCAACTCCATTTTCAACAAATGTAGCTTTTGTAATTCCGTTATCTAGTGTGTAATCAGCACCAAAGTGCCCAAATTGAACATTGTACTCAGCAAGCTCTGCTGGAACAACTTGAGATTCTGTGTGTCCATCATCACATACGTATGCTGTCCACTTTGCAAGCCAGCGCTCACCATCTAATACTAATTCAGCCGAAGCCGTTCCTGTGAGTGATACTAATACCAATGTAGCTAAGATCATTTTTTTCATATGTTATCTCCTATTAGGTTTGTTGGTGGAGATAAGATATGAAACAAAGTTTGGCATGTCAAACTTTTATATCAAAAATCTAATTTTTATTAAAAAGAACCAACTACAGTTCTAAATAGTAGCTTGCGAGATCATCATACTTTGATGGCCCTTTGATTTCTCTTAGATTAGCTACAAGGTAGTTCGTTTTCTCGCTAATTTTAATATCAGCAATCGTTCCTTCAATACTTGCAACTTGATTTTGAAGTTTTACTAATCGGCTACCACTAAGTTTTGGAGTGGCAATCATTCTCTTGTTGAGAGGATTCATCCAGCGTCCACGTGTATCTTTGAAACCAAAGTGTAAGTGGGCCCCCGTAACACGACCTGTAGCACCGACTTTTCCAATCACTTGATGTGAGCGAACCCAGTCACCTACTTTTACGTGTCTTTTAGAAAGGTGATAGTAAAATGAAGTGGATTTGTCTTTATGTCTAATAGCGACTTTATTTCCAGCAAATTGATTGTAACTTGAAATAACAACTTTACCTGCGGCTACAGCGTGAACACTTGCCCCAGCTCTTCCACGTAAATCAACACCTCTGTGCATGGCCCTTTTTCCTGTAACAGGATGTCTTCTCCATCCATAGCCCGATCTAACGTGAAGTCTAGAAAGAGGATAACGTAAACCAGAGTTTATGAGGGCCTGACCGTTTGAAGTGTAATGAGCACTATAGGTAGAACTTTTTTCTTCGTCTTCGTAGTAGTAACTCTTGTGCTTTCCTGCTCTTATTCCTTCATATGAAGTGTAGAGAACTTGAGTTTGAACTGTCTTATCGTCGTGCTTTCTTTCGTTTAGTAGAACTTGATAATTATCCCCTTGGCGGGCATTCATTCTAAAGTTCACTTTGCACAAAAGAACATTCACAACTTCATTAACAACAGAGCGCTCAAGTCCCATTGCCAATAGGTCTTGTTCTAAACTAGAGCCGGCCTTGAGTGATCCTTCAATCATGCGTGGTTGCCAATAAGTTTCAAGCGTTTCAAGCGAGTAGTCCCACTTATTCGTCGACTTATTAAATGTCACAACATGAGTTTCATAAGAATTTTGAGAGAATGAAAATCGAAGAAGATCATTTCTTTGATTAAAGATGGCCTCTAACTTATCCCCAACTTTCAGTTTGGAAAACTCAACTTCATCACGAAGCTGATTAATCAGATTGAGGGCCATTTCATTTTCAATTGAAATATTTTTTAGGGCCTGATAAAGACCCTGACCACGTTGAACTTCGCCCTTTTTAATAATCTTCACATCACGAACGAGCTTCAAGGGAACATGCTTAGGTGCATGTTCAGCGCTATTGGATTGGCTACAACTATAAAGGCAACTAGATATTACTAACGGTATAAGTATTTTCAGCATATTGGAGTAAATCATAGCAACTTTATCGGATTATTGAAAGGAATCCTGAAATTGATGCGAGGTAAAGAATAGTTATTTTCTATTAAATAATTAAAGAAAAGTTGATCGAATCAGTCTTAAAAGATAGGTCTCACGCTCAATGGACATCCCTTTTTTATCACTTTCAGCAATCGTCTTTTCATTATGAGAAATCGCCTCATGAATATTAATCCAAACAGGCTTCATTCCATTAGAAACTTCATAATGCTCTAGTTTCGTAGAACCTAGTTCATCATCAACAGTACATGTGAAGCAATAAGAAAGCATATGAACAACATCAAAATCTTCTTTATACCAAGGTCTAAATTCCTCATAGAGACCAAACGCTTCCACATTAGAAATATTCTTGGCCCCTGTTTCTTCTTTAAGCTCACGAATCATTCCAGAAATTAAATCCTCTCCCTCATCGAGACCTCCACCAGGCAAACTATAATCATGGTATCGATCAGTATAAAGAAGGAGAATATTCTCTCCTTTTAAAGTGATCGCACGCGTTGCTTTTCTAGTAAATTTCGAGACAGTCTCTAGGTTTTCAATTTCAGGATGAATAGTGGATTTTAAAAGTTTCAATGAGTTCTCTTTATTCGATTATTATATCTAGATGATGAAGTAGACCTACTACTTCAGGCATGGAAAACTTAGCATTTTTTATACGGGTTTGACTTGGATCTATAGAATAATTTCTCGCCGCTCTGAAATCTGCGTTAGTTAAGTCACTTTCAATAAATTGCGCCCCTTGAAGATCACTATTAGCGAATGAAGAATTCTTTAAAACACTATTAGAAAAATCGGCATCTCTTAGAGAGCAGTCATTAAAAACAAGTTGGTGAAACTTCCCTTCAGAAAAGGAGCTATAATTAAGTTGAGACTGTTCAAAGGTTACAAAATTCAAATTTCGACATTGCTGCCAAACGAGCCCAACCATCTTGCAATTTTTAAAGAAACAATCTCTAAATGAAATCGAATAGAGAGGAAGATTCGAGAAATTACAGGTATCAAATGAACAATCATTAAAAACAACGTTCTCAAATTCTCGCTCAGAAAAATTTATATTGTGAAAGCGACAGTTTTCAAATTCACTGTCGCTTAAATTCAATGTATCACTTGTATTAAACTCTTGTTCGTTGAAATAATCCATCTCTTCTCTTAATCACTATTTACGGTAAAAAATTTCAAACGTACTCACAGGCCCATCCTTTCCAACACGATCATAAGTGTGACCACCGAGAAGTCCTGCATAGTTTTTAAATTGAACAGGTTGAATAAAACCTTTTCTCTCTTTTAGAAAGCGCCCCGTGTGAAGCCACTTGTTTTTCTTCTTATCGAGTTTATAGACATGATTAACATAACCATAACCCGTCTTTGTAAGTTTCATCCCACCGAACATATGGAGCTCTCCATCGAGGCTTAGCATCGCTGGTGCAAAGTTAGCGAATGGAAGGCTTGGAAGACGTGTCCATAAAATTTCATTTTTAGGATTGATACTCCAAACTTCATCGAGCATATCAAAGTGTCTTCCACCCTGAGTGATTCCACCACCAATAATGATATGTCCGTCTCTTGTTGCCGCAGTGAAGGCCCTTCTTGCTTTAGCAGGAACTTCAAAGAGAGCGTAACGAGCACTTTCAGTTTTCATATCATAGATAACAACCGATTGATGAAAAGTTCCATCTTTATCTCCAATGTGTTTTGGTGTGGCATCCCAACCACCGATGAGATAAACTTTAGATCCGATTGTCGCAATAGCATTACTTGATCTTGGCTCAGGCAACTCTCCAATCACTTCCCATTTATTACGTGCGATATCGTAGCGCTCAATTGTCTTTAATGACTTCCACTTTGGTTTATAATTTTCTGAATAGGCAAAGCCACCAAAGGCGTAAATGTAACCGTTGTAATAAGAAATTGTAACACCGTGAACTGGTGAAATTTTATCAGCAAGCCTTGTCCAAGAGTTACTTTTTAAGTCGTAACGATAGACTTCTTTACTGAATGATTCTGGTGGATATGTGTGCTCAAAACCTTTGTGCCCACCAACAACATAGATTGAATCACCAACAGAGACGGCACCAAAAGAAGATCGCTCCTCTCCCCCAATATTTTCAAGTTGTTTTTGCTTATAAGAAAGATCACCACTTGCTCTTGGGTCCCAGATATTACTCTCTGATTCGTGAAGGATCGTTAGATCAGCTTGATTTGGTCCCTGTGAATTCATCTCTCGAGTATAAAATTTAAATTTACCAGAGCGATTTGATGAAAAAAGTAGTCTTCCATTTGAAATATAGCGTGGAGAATAGTCCTTATACTCACCTGCTGTTAAATTTCGAAGCGTTTTATTATCAATATTAAATTCATTAACGGCCCACTTGTCATCTCCCATCGAAGTGACATAGGCAATCTTACTATCATCGAGATTAAAACAAGGCGCTTTTCCTTTAAGGGACTGTCCATTCTGATCTTTAAGTACAGTCAATTTCTTTTCTTGAAGATTGTACATCGCGATTTCTTGAATGCTCTTTCCATCAACTTTATGACTTTGATGAAAAGTAACGTTAAACCCACCAGAAGACATATACGGATAGTAAGCAGGGAGATCAGTCTTGATTACTTCAATGCTTAATTCTTTTGTTTGTAGCCATTTTTTGAAATCAAGAATATGAATTTGATTTTTTCCTTCAACTGGAGCTGTGAAGGCCATTTTATGAGTATTACCAGAGAAGCTTGGTTGAATTGTCAGTCCATTTGCAGGAATAACTTCTGTCATCTTCTTAGATTTAAGATCGTAGAGAAAGATTGCCCACTCTCTTTGATCTTTTGATCCAGAGAATGCAAGTAACTTTCCATCTGTAGAAATTGTTGGATAAATGACATTCAAATTTCCAACATCGATAAGCGTTTCTACTTTTGTTTTCGTGTTAACAACAGTTAGAGATGCGCCTTTATCTGACTCTTTTAAAAAGACAATTTTTTCATTTGAAAAAGTCTGAGAACAAATGAGTAAACCAAGTATTAATAGTGCATTACGAAACACTTCTCTCTCCTAGTAAATAGAATTTGGGAAAGCGTATCAAGGACGAGTTTGATGTGTCAAACTCCATTTCTTCTATCTATTCTTTACAAAATTGTAAATTTCAAAGACAGTGAATATATGAGTGAAAATGAAAACGAATTAACATATATCAATAGTGATGGTGATACCGTCTTTACCTCTGCATTTTTAAAAAAGAGAGGGACCTGCTGTAAAACGAATTGTCTTCACTGCCCTTTTGATTTTACTATTAAAAATTACAGTATCGAAGTTGAAGAGATGAAACTGAAACACCTTAAATTCGCAAATGAGATTATTCGCGACAATAAGCCAGTTGAGCAGTCTGATATAAGTAAGATGCTCCTTGCGAGTGCTTTTGGAAAAAAAGATAAACTTAGAACTCATCATATTACAGAAGACAATCTTTCAAACTTTGCCTTTGGAATATTTAAAGGTCATGCATGTGCTGTCATTGAATTTTCAAATAAGCTCTCAGAAAGCAATAAAGGAAAATCAAATTCCATTGTTGCAGGAAGATCAGTGAAGAACTTATTTCTTAAAAAAGAGTTTCAAAACCAAGGTCTTGGTATCGAGCACATCAACCTTTCATAAATCTTACATTTTCTTAGGCTTTTCAATTCCTAGTAACTTATATGTTTCATTTTTAGAAACTTGTAAAACAAATGATACTTCTTCAACAAAGGTTCTTAGTGAATCTTTATAAGGTTTTGAGATTTGAGCGTGTAGATTCTTTTCACGGCTAAGAAGTGATAGAGTTTCAGCGAGTTTAAAAACATCAGACTCTTTTAACAGTTCTTTTTGAGAATTGATTCTCTCTTGTGTTGATGAGTATTCAATTTCGTCGAAATCAGATTTAAAAATTTTGACGGCTTTTTCGATATCATCTTTAGTAGAAAGAACTCTATAATTGCTATCGTTAGTAATAGAAAAATAATTGATGCACTTCTCTTTTGGAAAAGTAACTTTATAAAATTCTTCACCACCATCTTGTAGAGGAGCTACATCAATAATTTTTCCAATACCAATACTTCCACAAATAATATTCTGACCAACTATTGCTTTCTTAGTACTCATACACATCCTTATAGAGACTTCAATTCAAGAAAAAAAGCTCAAAGAGGACCATCATTACAGAAATAACAGTCCTTCTTCGAATCAATTAGCTAAAGAGCTTCAATTACCAACGGTTTGAGCTGAAACCACGTTCTCTTTTTTCTTGTGGCTTAGCTTCGCTAACTCTTAGACCACGACCATCAAGATCACTACCATCTAGTGAGCTGATTGCATCTTGAGCTTCTTGAACAGAGCTCATTTCAACAAAAGCAAAACCTTTACTTCTTCCAGTGTCTCTATCCGAAATGATTTTACATGAAACAACGCTACCGTGTTGTGCGAAAGTTTCTCTTAGAGAATCTTCTTGAAGGTTAAATGATAAATTTCCTACATAAAGCTTATTACTCATACTATCTCCTTTGATATTTGTATGTAACTCGCTAGTTCATTGAATAAGAGGAACTAGCGAAAATGCCATCCAGAAAAGTTCTGTGGCACATAATTGAATTTTTGAAATAAATTTTGCGATTAGTTTGAAGACTTGACTTGAAAAAGAAAAATTTAAACGAAAAGAAAAACTTTATTCTAGAAGCACTCTACCAGTTATTCGTATTAAAAGATATCTTTATTAATAATATTATTAATATAGTTATAACTGATTGTTTTAATACAAATTCATCTTTAAAAATCACCTCAAATATTGACATATATGACATCGCTCCCATCTTATTTCAATGATTGAAGTTAAAAGAGAACTCATAAGTAATTTTCTAAGCCTTAAAAAAACAAGTCCCAATTCACTTGCATGGTCACTTGGAACACTTCTCGTTTGTTATATAATGAGTTCGCTCTATTGGGGTTCGGATTGGTCTCATCTTTTAGCTGCATCCGGTGAAAATGTTTTTCTAAAAAATGATTGGTACCGCTTATTCACTTCAACTTTTGTGCATGGAGATCTCGAGCACTTTCTCTCCAATTCATTAATGCTCGTCATAATGGGCCACTATGTTCACTATCACTTTGGCGCAAAACTCTTTCCCCTTGTTGCCTTTCTCAGTGGTGCGATCATTAACTTCATCGTCATTTTAAATCTTCCAGAGAAAACTCATCTCGTAGGCGCATCAGGAGTTGTTCACTGGCTGTGGGGATTTTGGTTCATTCTCTATTTCAAAGTTCAAAGACATATCCCTCTAACAAGAAGAATCATGAAGATTGTTATTGTAGGTCTCGTCATTCTTTTTCCTACAAAACTTAGCCCAAATGTGAGTTACCTGGCCCACTTTGTAGGACTACTTCTAGGAATGATTACTGGTCTTTTCTATTACTATTTAAACGCTAAAAACCTTCATTCATTCGAACAATGGAAAAGTGTTATCACAGTAATTGATCCCGAGTATGAGCGAGAAGCACTTGGTGCATCTGAAAATGATAACTCTATTTAAACTTCAAATTGAGATTTTCAAAATCTTGATCGCTATGTCTTTCTTTCAGTTGTTGATCCTCATCACCCCAAGAGCGGTTAACCAAGCGTCCCTTTAAAAGCGCTTTACGTGTTAAAAGTTCATCGGCCCATCTCAAAACATTCTTATATTCGTGAACGGCTAAAAATTCACCGGCATCATAAAGCTTGCCTTTTACAAGAGCACCATACCAAGGGAAGATTGCCATATCGGCGATTGAATATTGTTCACCAGCAATGTAAGTTGTCTTTTCGAGTTGTTTATCTAAGACATCTAACTGTCTTTTCGCTTCCATAGTAAATCGATTAATTGGGTATTCAAATTTCTCTGGAGCATATGAATAGAAATGGCCAAAGCCCCCACCAATGTATGGGCCACTACCGACTTGCCAAAATAACCAATTGAGGACTTCAGTTCTTTCCTTTAAATCTTTTGGTAAGAAGTGCCCAAACTTTTCTGCAAGATAGATTAGAATTGAACCGGATTCGAAAATAGAAATGGGATTACCATTATTCTTATCAACTAATGCTGGTATTTTTGAATTAGGATTAATATTTACAAAGCCACTAGAGAATTGATCACCTTCACCGATATTGATCAGAAAGGCATCGTACTCAGCTTCTTTAATTCCAAGGGCCAAAAGTTCTTCGAGCATAATAGTGACTTTTACGCCGTTAGGAGTTCCAAGGGAATATAACTGTAATGGATTCTCTCCAACAGGTAACTCTCTTTCAAAACGAGCTCCTGCTGTAGGTCTATTTATCGAGGCGAATTGACCTCCATTTTCAGAGTCATTTTTCCAAACTTTGGGTACTGTATAATTTGATTTCATCTTTAATCCTTTTTTTAATCCTTTTTTTAATCCTTTCTTTTTCTAAGCTTAGATTAGGCCAATCACCTCCATTATAAGTCATCTATAAGTGATCTTTTCGTAAAGATTTCCAAATGATAACTCCTACTTGTGTAAAAATGGCCACGGTTACAAGGCCGTTACCACTTAGTGAAATCACCCCCTAGACGAACGCGGTTACAAATTCTAAATTCGCTCCAACTTACAAAGCGTAACCAACACGCAAAACAACAGGGAGAGAAAATGAAATTAGCACTTATTACAATCATGGCACTATCATCAATCAGCTTAATCGCTAAAGCAGACACAGCTGAGTCAATGTACAAAAAGAGAGTTTACAAAGAAAACTGTAGCCTCGGTACTCCACTTAACGTTTATGAGTCTTGTCAAAGAAGTCGTTATTACAAACATGAAATTGCTCAGTGTGCACTTGAGAAGGCCTTCAACAAATGTGAGCTCGATGACAATATCGACTGTGTAAAAGTCGCTGTGGAAGTGAGCGAAAAGACAAGCTTCGAATTCCCAGGTTTCAAGTCGTGTAAGGCCGAGGCCACTGTTCACGGCTATGGATTCTAACATTTTTACATGTTCAATAACCAATATTTGAATCCATGTTACATCTATTAAGAAACAGGAGAATATTATGAAAAAACAGATACTTGCAATTTCAATTGCTCTTCTTTCACTAAGCTCAGTGGCTGGAGAGATGAAAGTTATTTATAGGGACTTTATTGAATCATCCGAAAAAAGAGACTCAAAATACGATGTAAAAAATCGCTGTACAAGTAAGCTTACTGAAATAATTAATCATGTCGAAGTAAGATTAACTCAAAGATTTGAAAAAGGTTTTGATTATGAATGCTCTAAAGTTCTCGTTTCTACAGAAACAGATCTTAAACGTACTCAATGGAGCCCATACATCTTAAGAATGTTCAAAATTCAAATCGCCGTTAGCTGTGAGCAGAGAAAGCTCTCGGAAAAGGCGATGTATTCAATGGCCAAGCGCTGTGAAGAAAACCCAACAGAAGCTTGTTTTAATGAAACTCTTCTAGAAAAACTTGATGCGATCAAGCCGACTGAGTTTGTTTATAAGCACAAGGGTAAAGACTGTAAGGTTTTAAATTAGACAATGATGAATACTGCCGAAAACTACAACATTCACGATGAGAAAGTAAAAGTTCTTAAAGATGAATATCATCTCAAGCAAAGGAGAAATGAGCTCTACTCACTTCGCTCCTTTGCAAGAGATCTTGGCGTAAGCCACACTCTTTTAAGCCTCATCTTTAAAGGAAAAAGAAGAGTTACAGATACTTTTTCTAAGAAAGTAAAAGACAACAAAGTCCTTACAAAAAAAACTAGAGAAGTCTTAGCTCTTGGTCTTGAAAGAGAGCCAACACCTGAAGAGAGTTTTCAAAAGCTTTCTTTGGAACAATCTGAAATGATGTCCGATTGGATTCACTATGCGATTCTAAGTCTTACAGAAATTCCAAACTTTCAGTGGAATGCTCAGTGGATCGCCAATCGATTAGGAACAAGTCAAAATAAAGTCAAAACGGCCATGGCGAGACTTAAAAGTCTCGATGTCATCGAGAAAAACTCTAAGGGACAATTTACTCAAAAGCCTTTGAAAATTGTCGTAGATAACGACATTGCCTTTGAAGCTGGAAAGAAATTTAATAAGACTCTTTTAAAGAAGGCCAGTAACTCAATGGAAGAATGTGATTTTGATAAGAGAAGCATCTCATCGACAACATTTACACTCAATCCTAAACACATCCCATACGCTATTTCAAAGATTAAAGAATTTAGAAGAAATTTATCTGAAGAATTGGAAAGTATGGATGAGCAAGAAGAGGTATACACACTAAGTGTTCAACTTTTTCCTTTAACACAAATTAGCCAAGAGAAATTACAATGAAAAATTTATTATTCATTCTCGTATTCCTATCGCTACAATTGTCATTTGCTAAAGAAGAGCAAAAAACCAATTCAAATGAAATACCAGACTGGCTCACTGCTTATACAGAAGCCAAGTTGAATAAAAAAGACAAAGAAACAAAGCTTGAGAGCTTCACTGATTTTCTAAAAGAACATCGAGGATTCAACCCCGAAGCAAGTCTTGGTAACGATGGGCCAAACGGTGGTGATTCCTATGGAAGTGAATTCGCTTCAATTGGTTTTGAATTGGCAAAATCACTTACTAAATTAGAAAATAATATCATTGATGCCAATGCCTTTTTAAAGGCAACTGAAGAAGTGGTCGTCTACTCTGATGAAGGGAAATATGTTAAAGTGAATGGTCAGCTCGTCGATGCCCTTAACTTTCCAAAAGATAAGAAAATTCTTATTAGCAGAAAACGTTGGAGAGAGATGACAATCTCTCAGAAAATTCGCCTCGTTTTCCATGAGTATCTTGGAATTATTGATAATGAAAGAAATGTCTACAAGACTTCGATCAAATTTAATAAATTCTTTGACGAACAAGTATCGATCTTAAAAGAGAAAAATATCCAACCCTACTACGGAAGCTGTCAGGCAAAACACGCACTTGCCTACTATGGACCAGCTTGCTCTAATAATACCCAAGAAGTAAAGCAGGCCATTCTCTGTGCGAAACAAGAGGCTCTACAAAAATGTAGTCTCGATAGCTATAAAGAATGTACGGGCCAAGTCGTTTTAAAAGAAGGTCACGTTTCTGCTATCGGGTTTAGTTCTTGTATGGTTACTTCGATTGTTAAGTAGAAGCTTTTTCTTTTCTCTCACTATAGCGATCCACCAAAAATTCGGAATGAGATCGAGTGAGATAAGTAAAGCGCATAAGTTCTTCCATTACATCAACCACACGGTCTCGAAAAGAAGACTCTTTCATTGAACCATCTTCTTCAAATTCTTGATAGGCCTTCGCCACTGATGACTGATTTGGAATCGTAATCATACGCATCCATCTTCCAAGAACACGCATATTATTGACGGCATTGAAACTTTGAGAACCTCCACTAACTTGCATGACGGCCAAAGTCTTTCCTTGAGTAGGTCGAACGGCACCAAGGGTAAGTGGAATCCAGTCAATTTGTGTTTTCATCAGGCCAGACATATTTCCATGAAGCTCAGGAGATGACCAAACTTGCCCTTCCGACCAAAGTGAAAGCTCTCGAAGCTCTTGTACTTTAGGATGCTCTAGTGAACGATCATAATCATAGGTAGGAAGTCCATCAGGATTAAAATACTTAACTTCAGCTCCCATATACTCTAGAATTTTTCCTGCCTCTTCGGCCAGGAGCCTAGAATAAGATCGTTCTCGTAGAGAACCATAGAGAATTAGAATTCGAGGTTTATGATCAAGAGTGTTTGAATTATCTGCAATGAGGTTGAATGTTTCCGATTCTAAGTATTTCATGATGGCTCCTTTCCTAGATGATACAGGACGTACCATGGTACAGAGTCAAGATAATATAAAAATCACTTTATTAATACTATCTTCCATCAGGTCTTTTACAAACCAAAATCAAAAAATAGCGAATTAAAAAGATCAAAAAACCAAGCGTCCAAAAACCACTCGCAAAATGAAGGCTTCGCTCAAAATAATCGGAATAGAAAATGGGGACAATGACACGAATGAGGCTCCCTATTAAAATGAAAGCATAGGATAGTCTCGTCCATAAATCAGCGCGTATCACTCTCCCTGTGTGGCCAAGAGATACCCGACTCATGATTCCCACACCAATGACTCCAAGTCCTCCGGACATCAAAAGATGGAGACTTGCTTGAGTGAAATGAACTTGCTCGTTAAAAAAAGAAATAACCTCTAGGAGGAGTTCAATATTAATGAGAAAAATCCCAATATGTAGAATAAAAAGAATTGGAAAGCGCCAAGTTAAATGGGGTTTCCAATAGAGCTGCCTTGTCATATTGGACAAGAAAGCAATCAAGTATAGTGTAATCTCAATCCCTTTTGAAAAAGGAAGAACTAGAGTAACTAAACTTGCAAGAGAAATGGCATTAATCCACTTAGGAACCTGAATCTTTATTTCATCAATTTTTTTAGAGCTAAAAAAGGGAAGAATTCTTCCTGCAATTAACAAGACTATCAAGCGAATGAGAGCGATCGCCATCTCGCGTCCCATGATTTCAACTTCTCCCTTTGCATAGAAATAACCGTAGCTATGAAGAGTTTTTGAAATGGTTAGCCCGAAAAGAATTGTGACAAAGACATTTCTTTGTTTTTTAAAATTCCAAAGCTTAACTAATAGCATGATCATGAGTAATGGAAAGAAGATATTTCCAAAAACAAATTGAAGATGAGTACTAGAAATTAAAAAGTAACTCCCCCTCTCAATTAGCCAAAATAGAATCAGAATAAGTAATGGCCAGCCTTGATAGGGTTTCGAATTTGTCCAATTTGCACTGGCCGTTAAAATAAAACCAGCGATGAGTGCTCCAGTAAAACCAAAGAGCATTTCGTGAGCATGCCAAAAAAGTGGATCGACTAAGCTTAGAGGAAGATTCAATCGACCAAGGTAGCTAACGACCCACAAATTCGGATTGATAAAAGCAATCAATGCTGCCAATAAGAAAAACGGTCTAAAACTAATTGATAGAAGCGCGCGATCTTTTAGCATACTCGCTCTTACTTCCCTAGAACATCCGCTCTAGTTGACTCGGCAATGGCCGCGGCCTCACCAATAAGCTCGTCAGAAACACCTAACTCTTTTAGAGTTGCTCCTAAGTTTTCCAGTACGGCATCAAAGTGAGATTCATTGAGTCCCTGCTCTACAAGTTTCGCGTGGGCCTCTCTCATATTGTCGCCGTCATAATTATTTGGTCCACCAAAGGCGTACGTTAAAAATAAGATCTGTTTTCTTCTTTGAGAGGCCATATCGACTCCTTCAAAGAATTTATTGATTCTCTCATCAGCTAAGACCTTGTTATAAAAAACATCTACTGCTGCATTAACGGCTTCCCTACCACCAATTTTTTCAAATAAATTCGTCATTTTCACTCTCCTTTTTCATAATATGCATATAATATACATATTATAATTCCTAATGCAAGATGGTATTTTAGTTATCAGGAATGTTTTATGAGATTAGCAAGTTTTACAGACTATAGTTTAAGAGTACTCATCTACCTTGCCATTAAAGGGCAAGAGCGCTCAACTGTGTCTGAGATTGCTGATAAATATAAGATTTCAAGGAACCACCTCGTTAAAGTCGTTCACAATCTTTCGAATATGGGTGTCATTACCTCTTTCAAAGGAAAAGGTGGAGGAATTGTTCTTTCAAAAGAGCCCGTTAGTTTGAAGATAGGAAAATTAATTAAGGAACTTGAGAGTGATTCTAACTTAGTTGAATGCTTTGGCAATTCATCCAATTGTGCCATCAATCCAAGCTGTAAGCTGAAGGCCGCGCTAAAAGTTGCTGAAAACAAGTTTTACGAGGCCCTCGATGGCTATACTTTAGAAGATATTCTCGTTAATAAAGACAAGCTCTCTTCTTCGTTAGGCATTTTCTAGAAAAAAACAAATGTACCATCTACCGGAGATTTCACCCTCTCTTCTTTGCCTCTTTCTTTTAAAAATGACTCTAAACTTGATCGTGTTGTGAGACAATGATTAACGGCTTCGTGATGGGTTGTTATAATTTGAGCTTCCTTTGAATAATCAAGAACACGCTCAACATCTTTTTCATCCATAATAATAGGAGGTAAATCACCTACAACTGCTCCTCCTGCATTTAGAATGATAACATCTGGCCCATAGCTATTAATATTATTTTTAACATCCTCATTCCAAACGGTATCACCTGCAAGGTAGATTGTTTTTTCATCTTTATTTTTAAAAACAAAACCACAGACATCATCTAGTAGATCAACAGCTTCAACCACCTCAGGCGTACCGTGGAGCCCAGGAGTTTTAATCACTTCAATCCCCTCCCAGTAAACTCTATCTTCAACGACGGTTACGTTAGTAAAACCTGCACTTTCTAAAAAGGCCTTTTCTTTCTCATTCTGGCTGAAAATCAATTTATTTTTTGCAATGTTCTTCGTGGCCTCATCATCCCAATGATCAGGATGCACATGCGTAAGAATCACCGCATCGACATCAACGATTTCTTTGATTGAAATGGGTAGCTCAACGAGTGGGTTTCTAAGATGCGAGTTAACAGTTCCCTCAAAGCCAGGAAAAGCTCCCTTTGGAGCAAGCATAGGATCGACTAGGATCTTTTTACCTGCATAATGAATGATAACTGTTGCATTTCTAATTTGTTGGATTCCCGATTTATTCTTCATAGTTTTCTCCTTATTTAAAACTATGGTAATCTATGGAGTAACTCCACAGTCAAGGACTCTTATGAAGATAAAAGAACTCGAACAAAAATCAGGACTTACACGCGATACAATTCGATATTATGAGAAAATCAACCTCTTAGAACCTCCTTTGAGAACATCTAATGGATATCGTGACTATAACAATCAACACCTGAAAGACATAAAGTTTATAATAACGAGTAAGAAGATAGGATTAACCTTAGAAGAAATTAAACTGGCCCTTGATAATATGAAAAGACTAGGCCGGCTTTGTGAAGGTGTTAAAGAAGATTTAAAAAATAAAAAAATGAAATTGAAAGATGAAATAAAAGAGAGAGAGTTTGCTCTCAAAGAAATAGATAAACTACTTAAAGAGATGAAATAGAAGCTGCCCTTGATTGTGTAGAAAATTGTAGAGTAAGAACATTAAAAATTGATCTTGTTTTCAACAATCGTCACAGTGCTGGGCCAGCAACACTATTTCTGGCCCAACAAATTTTTGACTCTCAAAAGTGAGAACGAAACTAATTCTTAATACAAAGAGCTTCGATATCATCGTTGTAAATTAATCCAATATATTTCGATCCCGCCTCAGCGTAGGCATAAGCAATTCGAGAGTTCTGATTAGGAGCCCCAAGACTTAGAACTAGTGGATTCAGTCCACCATCTCTTTTATTTCTAATAGAGAGCGACCATGGCATTGTCTCAGGACGAGTGTCACCATCAAATTGAGGCTCTTCTTCTCTACCAAAGAGAACACTTCTATTGGCATCCACTGTAACTTGAATGTCCTTAGCATCAACTTTGGCCACTTCACCATCCATACTTTCAAAAGAGCCATAAACATAGCAAGTATATGTATCTGCAAATGATGAGATTGAAACAAGTAATCCTAGTGCTAAAAGTGCCTTTTTCATTGAAGTTTCCTTAGTTTAAATATTAAAGGGAAATCACTAGCACGTATTGCATTTTGAATTGTGTGGATGAGTAATTTTTACAAATAGGCCAAAGTTAGTCTCAAAGACCTAAGCAAAACTATATCAACATTAAACACTTAGAGAAAAAACTACAATTTAGGGCATCAAAGCTCCAATAACTGCTAGACTCAAGAGAATATCTTTAATTGAAATTGATTTTTAGTAAATAAACCTATTTCCCTAGGGCTTCATATGAATAGAAATGCTTATTTAAAGTTACTACTTTTAACAATTACATTTTCACTTGCAACAAATATTAAGGCGTCTTTTGTTTTTGATGAGTATAGGGCTTTAACCTACTCCAAAGAAATTGATATCAATCTGACTCAAGAATGTCCCAAACTATCACCTTTTTATGCCGTAACATCTTCCTATCGCGCAGGAAATAATTCATACCTCCAATCAGGAAAACGCTCATCCGCAAGTTCACCGGTATTTGGATTTAAACATGGGCAAGTCGTTGTTTGTGAAAATACTCAAGGAAAGAAACAACTTATAATTGTTAGTAAAAAGAATAAAATCGTCTACCGAAGGGTTTTTGAAAAACATGAAGGAGTAGATGACAGAATGGAGGATGGCTCTATTCAAATTAATAAACTCCTAAAAAAGACATCTGCAAAAACATATATTCGCTTCCAAGATAACAAACTTCTTATTTTGGACTTTGCTACACTCGTAAAGGCTAGTAGCGGAGAAAATATTAAAAGAACAAAAGAGAGAGTGCAAATTGAGCAAATCACTTTTGATAATGGAATCCTAAGAAAAAGAAAGGCGCCTACTTTTTTTATAGATCTTGAAAGAGCTCATTTTAAAAGTGATGAGAAGAACTCAATTACAATTGGTGGTGATTTAATAACTTGGAACACTAAGTATAAGTTATACATTCATAACTTTCTTACGAATCAAACAAAAGAGATGAGCATATCAGATGATATCAAAGACTATATCCTTGGGGATAATCTCTCAGTGAATTTCATCAAAAGAGTTGGAGATACAACGATTCTTAGTGGTTATAACCAACAAAAGTCTATCTATATTAGAAATGGAAACACTCATACAGTTGATGGCATTTTATCAATTGACTCTTACGAAACACTATTTACCTTTAATCGAGAAACAGAAGAATGTGTAATTATCAACTTCGACGATTCGAAAGCACCTTGCAGTGTAGAGGGTGAGCTATTGCATCAACTAGGTGTCTTTGAAAAAGAAGAATACGACTATAAAAATGAGAGATCAGAAACCTACTATTACGATGTTTATGGAAACCTTATTCGCAAATACAACGGAGCAGCAAAAATGTTTCGTTCATACGCTTTTAGCAATATTATTCAAGTCCACGTTCAGGCCAAAAATTAAAAGACAGGAGAGAGTATGTTTAAATCCCTATTTTTCATTTTAACACTATTAAGTGTACAAACTATTGCGAGTCCAAGTGCTAGAGAAACTCAGGATTGGATAAACAGTAAATTATTAAAGTACTCCGACGACACGAGTATCTATGCTGACTCAGGAGCAGACTATACTTGGTTTCAGGGAGATGGACCAGTTATTAGTTTTTCTGAGTGTCATATGACTACTCAAGTCGAATTAAGAAAAAGAAGTAATGGAAAAAGTTCATATTCATACGAAAGACATGAGAGTTTTCCATTAAAAGAAATAAAACGCATTTTTTACATAAGAAAAGATAGAGAGACCTACACGGGATACCCTCGACTAGTAGTAGAACATAATTACAATGCAGGAACAAGAGTTAATACACACACGCGAAGAGGAAAAACATACAGAAGTGCAACATCTGAAATGGATATTCATTTTAACTATAACAATCAAGAGAGTAATTTAGTTAATCGTTTAGAGAATGCTTTTCTCCACCTTGCAAAAATTGCAAGAGAAAATCCTAGATGTAATGAAAGTGAACCTTTCTAATTCTCAAAATCAATAACAATAGTGACTCTCTTCTTTTATGAAGAGAGTTTACTTAATATATAACCTAACCCACCATCAACAGCTGCAACTTGAGCGCGATTGCACTCATCATCATCAACTTTCGGACTATCTGGATAAACCTCAGTCGTTGTCACATATTTGGCATTAGTAAGGCCTGCACACAGGTTTAGCTTTTTAACATCGTAATTAATGATACCAGGCGCCTTAGTTGGCTCGCCAATAATCATTCCTTGCTCATCACTAGGAGCGATATGAGTTACTTTAGAAACACTCTCTATGATGGCCTTTTGAAATTCAATTTCATCTCTGCTCGAATCCCCTACAGTATAAAATCCATCTGGAATCTCCCACAAGTCTTGTGGAATACCATCGCGCTTTTCAAGATCAGGTCTAAAAACGGTATTATCTGTATCTGTTGTTTCGTGGAGATCAAAGTGGGCGTGAAAATCTAGTCCAAGCTCTTTTAAAGATTCATAAACAGCAGCGCATTCTTTGGAATCACTATTTTCTATAAAACTTCTATTAGGGTCGATTGCATCTGGGTTCCAACGATTGATTGTTTCATAGCCCCACGGACTGATACAAGGAAAGACCACAAGGTTAAAGTTCTTTTGCCACTCTTTTGCCTTTTCGGCCAAGAACATCAAGGCCCCTTGAACGCCGCTTGTTTCATATCCATGAACTCCCCCTGTGATTAAGACATTCTTCTTTGACGAGTCATAGTTCTTAGTCATAATTCTATAGAGTGGATAATTTTTATCTCCGTAATGCAACTCTCCGTAGCAATCAACATCAAAGTCTTCTTTGAGTTTTTCAATCTTACTTACGACTTCTTCTTGATATGATCTTAGAATTTTATGTCTTGATTTCCATGCTTGAAAATCTTCATTAGTCCATTGAAACTTCTTCATTTCGTTCTCCGATAAATGTAGTGATAAACTATATTTTGAATTAACTAAATGGCGATGTCTAATAAGAATTTATCAATATATTTATTTCTTAATGTGCTGCTGATTATGAGAATAGATGAGAAGTTTTTTTCAGTTTTCTCGATTACGACACATACCTCATATGGTCTCCAACAATTCCCTTAGCATTATCAATAGAAGTGCCATAGACATGAGAGACTTCAAGAACGAGACTACTGATACACCTTGAAAGCATTAGCCTACTTTCGTCACTAAAAGAATTTTGATTACTTAATGATGCAATGACATTAACTATAAATAAGACATCTAATTTAGAATGTAATAAGCGATAAAAATTGAGCTCAAACTTAAAATCTTTTCGGTTAAGTTTCTGACCTAAATCGATTAGAGCTTTAGATAGCACACTCTGATTAGAGCTAATCCTAATCTTGTCATTTGATCGTACAGGGAAATATTTTTTTACATCACTATTAAAGAAATGAACTTCAAAATAGTCATCTATACCGTCATATAGCTGAAGAACACCAGTAATCTCACCAGCTCCATCTTCTATTGAATAGACCTTTGTTTTCTTTTTTATATGTTTTTGTAAATCTATAATCATCACATTCTCCTTACTTGATTGTAGAGGCGCCATTTTATGACGCCTATTTAAAAGAAAGGATTTTCTTAACGATAGTTGCTTCTAGTTTTATCATTCTTAGCAAGGTTTACAATTAATGATCTTCCCATAAAGTCTTTTTCATGGAAGTTACTTATGGCCTCTTTGGCCTCATTACTCTTTTGCATTTCTACAAAACCAAAACCTCTTGCTCGTCCAGAGTCTCTGTCTTTCACAACATTCACTGCTATAACTTCTCCAACCTTAGCGAAAAGAGTTTCCAAATCAGAATTTTCAACTTCATATGAAAGATTTCCTACATAAATTTTTGTGTTCATTTTTACCTCCAAGGTAAATACTACAAACACTAGGGTCACAAACTCTAGTGTTCAATATTATTCAGTAGAGACGTATTGTCTCTGTTGCACAGAACATGTGCATATACATAAATGTTAAAATTACTTAAACTGTTGCTAATAGAGAAAATAACCTAGAAACCAAATATGAATGATTTCTATAGTCAAAAACATGTTTATATTTCAGTGATGATTAGCTACTTGAGCTATAAAGAAACTTTCGACTCATTCAATATAGCCTACTAAAGAATTAAAAGCAAGCGGACGACTATTTGTGCAATTACATGGCCTTGACTTCGAGACTTTATTTCTTTGATAAGGAGCACTCCCCATTTTCAAAATGAACAGATCGTCTACTATCTAATACAACTTCAAGAGAAGTCACTGTTGAGATATCATCCTGCTCGTCAACAAAAAGCTGAAATCGGTAATAACCAGCAACATTCGGATGCTCTCCCGTCTCACGTCTAAAATCCGTCGCACTTCGCGCTGACCACTGTAACTTAGTCAATCCCTCTTCATCCGTATATTGCTCGATCTTATTTTTAACTTCTTTTCGACCAGCATTGAATATTAATTCTTCACCATTTTCCATTTTCGTATACTCAAGCAGAAGAGTAAAATGTCCTCTAATATACTTAGGACTTTCTAAATAGAGACTTTCACCAGTCTCTTCTTTATGGCATTTGAGTGGGAATAATGCGGCCAGAGAACTTTGTCCCACCAGCATAATTAAAAGCACAAGTTTCATCTTCTTCATTCTAGACTCCTCTTTTAAACATAATATATCTAAATTTAAAAAGAGTAATGGGTTTGAAAAAATGATAGTGGGCCATTTAATTTTTTGGACATTTATTGCGAGGGAAGTATCGGATAAATAGAATAATCAGGAAATGTTGATTCAAATCTCAACTCTACGGCCACCACTTTATAAGTTAACCATGTATTTTACTCGAACCAAACTATATTATTATAGGAGCTTTCCGAGACAGAACTATAACCGATATTAATACGACAATAAGGAGAGCAATTTGGCAAATCATGTCCCTCAGGCATAGATGTTTTTAAACCTAGAGTAGTATCTATTACTTTAGAGACTCTTTCATCAATAATTACGACTTTTAGGTACTTATCTAATAAAGATTCAACTTCAACCTTAGCCGATTCTTTCTTCTGCTCAAATATTTTGAAACATTCTTCAAACAGTAATTTGCATGGAACAACATGCTCTCTCTGCTTAGAAATCCCTTCAGAAAGATCTTCTCCAACAACAAGCATGTCATTAAAAAGAATAACGTCAGATAGCCGACTATGCCAGCCACGACCTCCTAAATGTACATGATAACTATGAATCAAATCAGTTAGAATCTTTATTCTAAGTCTTCTTTCTGTTTTACTGATTAGTTTTCTATTGGACCAGGTTGCCATTGTATTCACCACTTTATAAAAATTCATATTTAATTTGTGCTTTTTCGTTCTCTAGGGATTTGTCTATGCACTATTAAAATTTATTTCGTTTCATGTAGCCCCATTTAGGCTTAAAACCGAACGTGGTAAAGGTAGCATAAATATTCAAGAGTGTTAAAAGTTGATGATAATAAATAATTTCGAAAACGGAATAAAAAATAATACGAAAGCGGCTTTTCAAAGATTTTTGACGGGAAAAATAATTTTCTTCAATAGAAAGAGCGCTAATATTGATGAGCACCACTAAAAAAAGAGTAAAGCCAGTTAGAACTAATAGCTGTTCAGTAGAGATAAATCCATAGAGATAAGAATACACCATAACAAAAAAGGAATAGACCTCAATAAATGGCTCAATTATCATTCCATAAATTAAATAGGGAAAGTGTATGAATCCAACTCTTCCGATCTTCGGATTCAAAAATAAGCCTCTAAATCTCCAAACAGAGTCAATTAGTCCTCTTTGCCATCGCAACCTCTGAGCAGCAAGGGAGCGATAATCTAAAGGGGCCTGAGTCCATGCCAAAGGTTCTGGGTAGATTTTAAAGTTCAGACTCCTCCCACGAGCACGATAGCACTTCATACAAAAATTGAGATCTTCTACAATAGAAGTCGTAGAGAACCCTCCTACTTCTAATATCAAGTCTTTTCTTATGGCCGAGAAAGCACCCGACAATAACAACGTTGCCCTAAAAGCATCCCACCCAATACGACCGCCAAAAAAAGAGCGGATGTATTCAATAATTTGAAAATTAGAAATATGATTCTTAGGAAGCTTTCCTGTACTAATTGAAAAGTCTTTAATCTCTGCTCCGTTGGCAATTCTTAAAGAACAACCAATCCCATGATAATTGGGGTGATTGAGAATATAAAGGGCCATCTTATAAAGAGCATCAACTTCTGGGATGGTGTCCGCATCAACAACACAAACCCAATCATTTTTAGCAAAGGCTACTCCTTGATTAATGGCCGAACCTTTACGACCATTGTCTTGGCCGAGAACCTTGAGATTTTTAAAAGTCTTTGAAACCTGAACGCTATGGCAAGATTTCCTTCCAATTTTATTGATAGGCTCTTCATTAGATGCAACAAGACAAAATTTTTCTTTCAATACATCCATCGTTTTATCAGTTGATCCGTCATCGACAACGATCACTTCAAAATTGCTGTAATTAAGCTTTATGAAAGACATTACGGTTTGATAAATAAGAAGCTCTTCGTTGTAGGCCGGAATAATGATAGTAAAGCTTGGAAAATTTGTTTTATCATTAACCAAATGGTTGAGAACACTTTCTTGAAAGACGTCTTTTTTTACTTGTCGACTGGCCTTCCATATTAGAGCAACATATATCAAAAAAAGAATTGTGTAATAATGGCCAAGAAACTGAAAGGAGATGGTCAACCAAGTAGGAGCTACCATTTCCGAACCACTCTGATAGTGAAATATTCCAAGGTTCTATCAAAATCCTTCAGGTCTAAGTTCTGATAATCACCTTCGAGAGCAAACTCTTTTCCCAATGGGAACTTCCCACCAATACCAAAAGACCGAACCTCATAATCCGTAAGCTTGAGGTTTTCTAATAGAACAGCGGCTTCTTCTCCGATGCTATAAAAAGCATAGGGACGAAAAACAGAATTGAGATAAACAGCTTTTAAACTATAGGCCATCGTTGCTTTACTTCCTCTATCTGCAATCAAATTACCGTAAAAAACTTGACCCATAAGAAGTAGGCCTATTTTTGTTTCCCAATGGACACTTGGAGAAAACAAAATGACATCAGCTAAATCATATTTTTTAAAGCTAATGAATCCTGAAAAATTAAAAGGAATGATCCCATAATAGTCTGCATTCAGGCTTAAAGAATATTTTTCGAAAGTTTCACTATTTATACCTACGGTTGCTCCAGGGTGTAAGAACAGTTTTTTAATAGGCTCGAAGCTTTTTTCTCCATTGAGTAAATACTCAGTCTTATCAAACCTATCCCTTCGAAAGAAAGACCCCGAATAATCCAATTTCTTTTGATATTGAATTCGTTGTTCATTCCCTTCATTAGCTCCTTCGACAGAAAAAGTTTGAAATTCAAAGAGAGCCAACTTATCCCATGCCCTCAGAGGGTGCGAAAACACGATGAGCAAGAAGAAAAGAAAATATTTATTAATTAAACAGTTCATTTTTATAGACTTATATCGCACGTTCGAAAAAGATAATTGAAAGAACTAAAAAGGTTGATAATTTTCATAAGTTATCCCATGTTTTATTTCTCTAATTATACTTGATTGTTTTTAAAGCTCCAATGTAATCTTCCACAAGCAGAGTCTTCTCGGTTCGACGTGAAGCCGCAAACGATATATGCAATAACTGAACTAATAAAAATTATGCTATTTTTTTGCTATAATTTTTCAAAGATTTATCACATAATCTGGATTATCCGACTCAATAAAGTCAACGCCCTTCTCGACCATCTCGCTCATCGTGGCTTTATCATGCACATCCCAAACAACAACTTTGATATTTCTTTTTCTAGCTTCGCTCACAATCCAATCCGTTAAGAAATACTTGTGCACTTGCAGATATTGAAACGAGCTTCCTTTAAAGATATTTTTAAATCGCAAAAAATTATCGAGAGTCACCCAACTTGTCCCACCAAATGTACAATAGAGTCTTTCTAAATCAGGTGCGAGCTGTTTAAAGCGATTTAGGATTTCAAAAGAAAATGATTTTAAAATGACAGATTCACCCAGTCCCATTTTCTCAACGAGATTGACAATTTTTTTCTCAATATTAGGATAATCATCATGACCATTTTTTAATTCAATAATTAAAACGCTCTTATTACCAGTAATTTTTAGCACCTCTTCAAGAGTTGGAATTCTTTCATCTTTAAATTTACTCGAAAACCAAGAACCAAAATCAATCTCTTTCAATTTGGTGAGATTCAAATCAGAGACTTTACCACTTCCACTTGAAGTTCTATCGATAGTGGAATCATGAATCGCTACGACCTCCCCATCCTTAGTCATATGAACATCAATTTCAATATACTTCGCTCCAAGCTCTATTGCTTTTTTTATCGCACTAACTGTATTTTCTGGTGCATAGGCCGATGCTCCTCGGTGTGCGATTGGTAGAACATTTGCAACGGCGATTTTGGCGTGAATAATAGTGAATAGTAATGTGAATATAGTGATTTTCAAGACAGTCTCCTTTGGGTGATTGTCTCATTTGGGGGTTGGATTAGCTAGTGAGGATTTTCAAGAAAATCCTCGTGAAAACTAATTATTCAATAAGAAAGAGCATTGGATAATACATCTGCTAATTAATCTAGCTCCAAGAAAAGCGTTGAGCCCTCTGCAATTAGATCCAGTAACAAATTAGTATTTCGAGCATGCTCTACAATACTATCAATTTTTTCCTGATAAAGTTCTAAAGTTGAATGATGAATTGGCAAGACTCTCTTTATTTTTAGCGATTTTGCCATAGCAATAGCATCTTTATTGCTCATACTAATTTGTCCTAGAGGGCCTTTCATGCCAACCTTTCCCAGATGAGGGATGAAGAGATCAATCTTATCTTTCTTCAAGGCCATTTTAATTTCATCTCGATAAAAAGAATCTCCACTCCAATAAACCCCATAGCTTTTATCTTCTTTTATAAATTTAATGAAATAGGAGTTACCTTTACCTAGGATCTTATTTATTGATGGATTTAAAGAGTGGTATGCCGGAACGGCTTTAATTTCAATCCTTCCATTATTTTTAGTATGCAATTTTAGACTTTGCCCCCAATCAAGTATTGAAAACAACTCTAGTTTCTTTGAAGAGTCATTAGGGGCGCCTATAAACTTCGTTTTGTTAAATGTCTTTAGCGCTTTCTGATCGAGGTGATCTTCATGGCCATGACTTAGAAGAACATAATCCACATCACTTTTGTCAAATTTTGGAACGCTAGTATGTCTTTTATGGAATTTCATATTGGGGCCTTTATTTAGATCAAACGGCTCGTTAGGATCTCCCATAAAATAAGCTTTATCTCCCTCTCCTAGTATCGGATCAGTAATAATTGTTACATCATCAAATTTAATTAAAAGAGTTGGTCCACCGAGCCATTTTACTTGAACGTCGGCCAAAGAATAATTACTTAATGCGAATGTGGTTAGAATAATAGCGAATAAATTTTTCATATTTTCTCCTTTTATAGAAACTATAAGGCAGAAGAAGAATTAATAATATCGTTTGTTTTCGTACAGACTATACGATAATATTGTACAATTATGAAAATCACATTTCAACAATTAGAAACATTCCTAAAAGTTGCTTACTATCTTAATTTTTCAAAGGCCGCTGAAAAACTAAGATTACCTGCAACAACTGTCAGTTCTCAAATTTCAAGCCTCGAAAAAGAACTCGGCTTCAAACTATTTAAACGCACTTCTCGCATGGTCACTTTAACCGACAAAGGACTGGCCTATAAAGAATCCGCTCTTAAGGCCTATACCATCTTAAAAGAAGCCCAGAGCATTAACGAAATAGATGCACCTCTTGAAGGAAATATAAAACTAACTCTCCCTATTGATATACCGAGAGCGTCCTTCACCAAATTGATAAAGAGCTTTCAAGCGGATTACCCTTTAATTAATTTTGAACTAATTTTAGATGACAGAGTTGAAAGCCTTACTGATAAAGATTTCGATATCGCTATAAGAGTAGGAATGCCGACTCAAAAAGACTTTATCTGTAAATCAATCGGCGATACATCATTCAGCTTTTTCGCATCCAAAGAATTTATAAGAAAGAATAAAATCACTATGGTCTCTAAGAAAGACTATCCTCAGGTCCTTGATTGTCATGGCCTATTAAAAAGCTCTAAGTGCAACAAGTCCTTAAAGACAAATAATTTTGAAATGGCAAAAGAATTTGCAATCAATTCAATGGCAATATCATTTCTACCAAACAGTCTTTGTGAAAAAGAAATAAAGTTAAAAATACTACAAAGAATAGATTCAGATATTAGCTTTAAATCTAAAAAGATCTACCTGGTATATCCTTCTAAAAATTTATTAGAAAAGCATGTTCGTCGATTTATTGATTATGCTTCGAGGTTTGATTTTTATTTTGGTGAGTGAATCTTAGCGACTGAAATCCAAAAAAATTAGCTGTACCTCTAAAAATCATCAAGAAACGAAAAATTATCAGTCTCTTCAACGCAAGCTATCAGATACAAGGCCAAGCCGATATCACCAGTAAAGAGAGTGTACTCATTTTTACGCTGAGAAAGGCAGTGCATAGCAAACATTCTCGCTCTTTCTAACCACATCCCATTGCCCGTTCTTTTATAGAGCTGCAAGAATGAAAAACCATTTCCATCTGTTCCATGGCAGATTCCAATTCCTTTAGTGAGTGGTCCAGCTTTCCATATAAGCTCACCAGCTTTAACTAGTAAATCTTCTACAACTGGGTCATGTTTAGGATATAGCTTCAAACTATTAACGATACCTGGCGCCCCATGGCACCATTGAGTCAGAGGTTTAATTTCAGGATTTTTAGGATATACAGGGGCCCAATTAACTGTACCGTCTTTTTCAATTGCTAATTTATCTAGCACCATTTTAATATGAGATAAGACATACTCTTTGTCGTCAGACTTTAATAGCTCGATATTTTTTAAAATCCCAAACATATTACCAAAGTAACCATGCCCGGCCCCAACATAGCGAACCTTCTTACCATACAAGTCCTGCTGCCAAATTAAGTCCTCTTCCCTTTCTTCTTTTAACTTTTTAATAAGGTATTCAGCATTATCAACAAACAGTTCTTTCCATTCATGCTTTTTAGTTTTGTTATAAAACCAATTCGCAGCGATCATTGTCCCCGGCGCGGCCCACAAGGCCTCTAAAGTTGGATTTTCAATATTACTTTGAACTAATTGAAATATTTCCTCCTCTAAATCTTCAGATGGATTTACCAAGTACTCAACGAGTAAAATTCCTACTTCTCCCAAATACAAAGACGGTACTACATTTTCAGTATCAGGATTTTCTAAGTAAGCTTTATGAACTTCTGAAATTATGTTTTTAGAATCTAGGGACAAAGGACGATTTAAGAACTTTGATATTTTTAATAAACCAAAAAGAGCGCCTGCTTTTCCAAAGTACATTGTTTGTTTTTCGATGGTGTGGAAGTTTTTTTGGGTGTCTTTGAAAATTGATTCTATGGAATTGATGACCTTGGTTTTGTTCCAGTTTATGTTGATTAGGTTTTCATGTCTTTTTGGGTTTTGGTTCATTTGGTTTCGGTTTGTTTGTTTTTTAGTTTAAGTTGAATGGTGGAGGTGGCCTCCTGTTCGTAACACCCTAAATACATTGAAGTAGTTTTTTGAGTGTAGCCAAAATAGCCAAAACAGGGACTACGCAAAGGCATCCCGCGCCCGAAAACACTATTAATACAGGTCATTCGGAGGATTCTAATCGCAAGAGCTTTCTTTGAAGCTTTTGTTGTTTTTAGTATATTACTACTTAGAGAAATAGTCTAGCGATACAACTTCATGGCTAGTTTTAGTATTTAAATTAATTAAGTCCTTTTATATTCTTTTGCAAATGCTTCGCTCTCTTATAAAACTCAGCCTTAATTAATTTTGCTGTCTCAATATCACCATAGTTTTCTTCAAACTCATCGACAAGAGAGTCAATCTCTTTCGATATTAACTGGGTTACACTCTTACCTTCTTTAAAAAGAAGCGATTCCTTTATCTCTAGTTCACTTGCCAATATCTCAAAGTTCTTCGTCTTTAATTTATACCAGTCGTGATTACCACCAATTGTATAACTGAACTTTTTTGTAAACCCTTTATAAATTGAAGTGCAAAGTAGATCATAAAAAGGCGATAGCCTTATTCCCTTATCTGTATGGAGAAAACTTAGGTTCTTTGAGTGACAATCATTGTTTCCAATTAATAGGTTAAACCAAAACCATCTCAAGAATTGAGACAAGTCTTTAAGTGGAACGGCACTATTGTTCTTAATCAATTTGTAGTTTTCAAATAACTTAGGCCCACCATCCTCTTCATACTTCTTTCTTGAAGTTAATCCCTGAGCTTGGCAAAAATCCTCTTGATGAATTCTAGCGGTATTTTCTTTCACGATCTTACGATCAAATCGCTCGACAATATACAAAGGATATTCACCTTCAATCAAAATTGTCTTAGGAACATTGAGACCTATAAGCCCCGCAAGCTTCATGCAAAAATGTTCATTATATGGAGTATCCTCAGTATTTCGATGATATCGAACATGAGGTTTTAATATATGTGTTGTTGGTTCTCCATTAAGAGGAATGAAAAATTTCTTTTCCTTAAATATAACAGGAAATTTATCTTGAGCACCAGCGAGAGAAAAACGTCCCCCCTCCTCACTTATAATTGTTCCGGTGAGTGGTCTTTTATCCCTTAGAAATTCATAAATTTTTTCAATTTCTATTTCAGAAGATTTAAAACTATCGACCTTTTGCGCTTCTTCCATTGGACTTAAAATAAAAGCACCTGCACAATCAACTCCATACTCTTTTAAGAAATGAAATTCATCTGTTACATTCTTCTGGGATAAACTCTCAATGGCCTGCTTAACTTCCCCCTCAGGAAGAAGGTTTTCAAAGAACGCTTTTGTTTGCATGTGACCAAAGGGATCTTCTCTTAATGGTAGATTAATTGAAATAGCAAAAGAACTTTTCTTCTCTAACCAGCTCTTCGCATATGAAAAGGACAATCTTTCTTCATCATCCTCAATCAACACACCGACTAGTTCTTCATTATAAAAAAGATTCAGGCTTTCAATCATAGCGACTCCCCTCGCTCACTACCTCTATCTTTTAAATAAAGATCAAGGCCAAGTAAGTTTGCGATAGAGATCAATGTTGAAAGCTTAATGTCACTTGCGCCAGATTCTATCTTTGCGATCCCTGCACGCGATAAGCCTGCATAATCGGCAAGCTCAGTCTGTGTGATCTTTCTTTGCTTTCTGATCTTTTTGATCATTGTTGCTATCTTTTTGCTGTCATTTATAACTGATACTTCTTCACTCATTTGTATACTCCAGTATACATTATATGCTTTTTCAAGAATTTAGCAATAAAAGTCTACTCCAGTAGACAGAAAGGTTAATCCTATTGAAAACAAGCAAAAATGACTACTTTAGTATACATTAATATCTCTAAATTCTTATATATGTTACACATCTACTGTAACCAACCTATGTCAGAATATGAGTCTGAAATAAACTCATTACATTTTAAGAACGCATAAGGTCCACAAATACCGGTATTAAGATAGTTACAATTTGTCGTGAATATATGATAAGCAAAAGATTGTGGACGGTAAAAAATAGCACCTACATGCTTAGTAGAGAGAGACGAGGAGCGCCGGGGGTAAGGAGAGAAAGGAATCAGCCTAACAGCGAACATGTGAACGGCTACTTAGATAAAACGAAGCCCAGAAGATCTAAGCCGAACGCCACAAATAATGAGATGAGCACATTGCGATAGTAGAAATACCAAAGTGAGACTCCGTCACCACAAATTGGAAGGAGATAATAATGTTTCTACGCTTTTTAATTTTCTGACGTTATTAAATAGTTTTGTTTAGATAGGAGTAAATGTTCCTTATATAAGTAATCTACTCTCTGCCCCTTAATTCCGTAAACTTCTTTCCAAAAAGGATACTTCGAGCTGACTTGAACATATGTTACGATTGAGATCCTATTCATTAATCCACCAATGAGTAAACTTGGGTCATGACATTATTTCGAAATTTAGAATGTGCCCTCATTTTTTTCCAATTGAATGATGAAAAGCCTTATTTCTTATTTTCATTCTTAACATCAATAAACAAAGAAATATATCCAACAGAAAATGAGTATGACAGTATGATATTCATTAATTTTTTGTAATCAAGCACTGTCTCATTAAGTTGATAACAAACAAATCCTAGTAAAGAAAAAATAAGAATTTCAACAATGCATGACTTCAAACGGAGCTCATTGAAGCTCTTATAACGAATTTTTCCTCTTCCAATTAAGAGAGGAACTATGTAAATACCAATGGTTCCGATGAAGAGTTCTACACTCAGAGTAGAGAGATAAATCATAGCTATAATTAAATTAATTATTAAATAAATACTGAAATGCTTTAATTTATCTAATTTATAATTCAAAAAGAACTCCTTTTATTGAAGATCTAATCGTACCATACTCCAAGAAACATGCGTATTGCAGAGAGATTATTATCTCCTTCCAGCTTATGGTGGCGGAGTCTTACTTTATTATCCCTACTATCGTGGTGTTCTCATCTCACCATACGCCCGGCACTCGTCAATTCTCAGTTTGATTTAAACTCGCATTAATTCACGGTTCACATATGCTTTATATCTCATGCAATAATTTAACTGCTACAAATATGAATATAAATTTCTAACATAGAAATATCGAGTTATAGACTAGAGTTGTCTTTAAGTGTTACGAGTATACGTCCTTAATCTTCCCTATTCCGACAGGTGCATTATAACGTCTTCATCATCTCGAGTACCTTACAAATTATTTAAATCTAAACTTTAGATTTCTGTTCCATTTTTAAGTAGTATTTTACTTGGTTCAAATCTAAACTTTAAAGAACCAGGAGAGGTTTCATAAACCTCTTTCATGTTATTAGAAAAATCAATCGTAGGGAAAACCCAAGTTAAATTAGATTTAGAGCCTGCTTTAATTACATCTGTGCTTTTTACTCCAAGCTTTGCTAATTGATTGTTAAGTTTATCGTAGATATAAATAGTTCCTTCAAATGCGTCGATATCTTTATTCTTCATATTTTGCATATGAATTCCCACAACAACTTTTTTATTAAAACCGTACTTATCTTTGCTCTTTTTCTTTATCCACGACAGTGTCTTTAAATATTGACTTCTTTCTTTGATTTTATCTTCAGCAGCTTTTGCTACTTGCAATGCCTTTAGCTCTTCTTGCTTAAGTCTTACTTGCTCTTCTTCAGCTTTGTGCTTAAAATAATTTAAATGCTCATTAAATGATTTTCCTTCTAAAAAATCGATTGGGTCTTTACCTCCAAGCTTAGCAAACTCAGCTAATTTCACTATAGCCTGTACTTTCTCATAGGTTTTTTCATCAGTATTTTTTCTTACCCCCTCAAGGACTTTTTTATAATTCTCTTTCGTTATTTTTGTATTCATTGGGTCAGAGCACCCAAATAAAGTAAAAGTAAAAAGAGTAAGTATTAAAAATTTCACAATACCTCCATTAATTTTCATATACGTTATTAGTAGCAACCAAAACTAATTTCTAACTTGCAAACAGAACTCTGAGCTACAGATTAATATTTATCTAAGAGTAGAGACAATCATCAAAAGTCCTTTCCACACAATTTCTTTTTGAGCTTCTTATACTCAAAAATAGACTTTATCTTTCTCCCTGAGCAATCTAAAATATTATGACCTCTATCCTTACATAAAGCTGAGCGCTTTCCACATCGGCCATTCGCTGCAGGATCATCAGGACAAGCACAAGGCCCATAATTAGATTTATAAGCTGAACGAGTAATAAATAGCGATCCTTCAACCAATTCATCACCAAAAGAATTCATAGAAAATGAGAAACCAATTATAAGAACTAATTTAATCATCACTAATCCCCTCATAATCAACTCCACCATAAGGAGGGCAACACCTGCTAAAACGTTTGCGGCTTAAGGTATATGCTTTAATAAATTTATGCTTTCGGAACGCAAATAGAGCGTAAGAAGAACATGAAGGTTCAAAGCGACACTTTCCCTCTCCCAGCATTTTTGAAATGAAAACCTGATAAAATTTGATTAAAAGAATCGCAACACTATTCATTAGCAGCTCTTCTGAAAGTAATTACATAGTAAAGATGACTTGTATCTTTACCTCCATTAGAACAACCTCCGAGAACATTGACACCAAAGCTATCAATACGCATAAATTCCCAACCTAGGTTAGACATTTCACTTACTTTCTCTTGTAAGTAAGTTGCTGCCTCTGTACCTTTGTCTTTAGTAGCAACCTCAATTGATGGTGGAATTTGCAACATATTATATTCGTACCTCATACAATCCTCTCTAATAATTTATAATTAATTGATGTAACTAGTTTTCTGTTAAAGCTTATTATTAACTCGGAATTTTCAATGGACAGCCTGAGTCAAGTTTTCTAAACAAAGCATCAAAGATTAATAATCAAGAAATTATGATTTTAGAAAAAAGAGAGATATCTTTTTTAGGAAAGATAAGTAAAAGACGAATTACAAATCAGTATACTTCCGAGCATTTCCCCTAGCCTTTTCAACAGGGTACTTTTCAGAATTTTTTTCGATTTTTGATAGAACAGAACTTTCAATATCAACGCCTGACTTAATGGCAATTCTCATCAAATAGATGAAGATATCTGAAATCTCTTCTTCAACTTTTGCTTTAAGTTTCGGATCATTTTTTACGTTATTGGAGTCTTCTTCTTTTAACCACTGGAAGATTTCAACTAGCTCAGAAGTCTCAACAGACAAGGCCATTGATAAGTTTTTAATTGAATGAAATTGATCCCAGTCTCTCTCTTCTATGAAGTTAGATACTACTGAATTCAACTTTTCTACATCTATAGTTTTCATACAAATCTCCCGAGAGAGAATATACAAAATTGTTTGCCATTAGACAAAGAGTTACCTCATAGAAGAAAGTTAAATCTAGAGGTATAATCAATCAAAATATCAATACGTTAGAGAGATTATGGATTCAAAAATAGCGACTGAAATCAAGTTTGAAATTATAGAGGACAAATTCCCACTCCTTGAAAAGAGTATCAAAGAGTATGAGAAACACTGTGTCACATATTTAATTCACAATGATAAGCACCTCTATATTGGTGAGACTTCAAACTTTAGGAAAAGAGTATCTGACCATAGTAAGAACACAGAAAAAAGAAAGAAGAATCTAATTAGAGCTAAGATTATCACTTCGGATTTTTTTAATAAAAGTGCCATCTATGATATTGAATCGAAGCTAATCAATTACATGTTCGCAGATAATAAGTTTGAAATCATAAATACAAAGCTCAATCAAAATTCTCACGAATACTACATGAAAAAAGAGATTAACGAGTCTCTTTTTAGAAATATCTGGAATCAATTAAAAGAAAAAAAACTTGTTAATAACGAACTTATAGATCTTGAAAACACAGATCTTTTTAAGCTTTCACCTTTTAAAGAATTCTCTGATCAGCAAATGGATATTATAAACAGCGTTGTTAATTTAATTACAGAAGAATGTCAGTCCAATGAAGAAATTATTAGCTTCGATGGAAGTATTGTTAAAAAGAGAAAACTTAAAGAGACAGAAGAATCAATTTTGATTTCCGGAGGGCCTGGTACAGGAAAATCCCTTTTGATCATAAAAATTGTTCACCTACTTCTAAAGAAATACATGCTTGAAGATGCCAAAATAGCAATTTGCGTTCCTCAGACCTCTCTTCAATCAACACTGAAAAAGATGCTAAGAGAGGCAAAAATAAAGGCCAAAATAATTAAGCCTATTGATATGAGTAAAGATCTTAATGAGAAATATGATTTAATTATCGTCGATGAAGCGCATAGACTAAAAAGGCACTTCAACAAACAAACCAAAGACCTAAAGCACTTAGAAAATGGTAAATACAATGAATTAGACTTCGCGATAAAGAAATCAAAACACTTAATTCTTATGTATGATGAAAAGCAAACAATTAGACCTGCTGATTTAAATTTGAATGAGGTCAATCCTAAAAATTACAAAACTTTTAAACTAACACAGCAATTTAGAGTGAAAAAAGGTGCTAACTACCTTCAATTCATTCAAGATCTTTTACAAATTACAAATAAGAAACCCAATAATAAAGATCTTGGAGATTATGAACTAAGCGTCTTCGATGATCTCCAAAGTTTGCACAATGAAATCAAAGAAAAGAATAAAGAACTTGGTCACTGTCGTATGGGGTCGGGATACTATGTAAAATGGATCTCTAAAAAAGATAAAACTCTTTATGATTTTGAGATAGAAGGCCTAAAAGCACAGTGGAACACGAAAATTCCTGGATGGGTTCAAGACCCAAAATCTGTAAATGAAATTGGATGTATTCACACTCTTCAGGGGCAAGACTTAAACTATGCAGGCATCATTATTGGTGATGACATCTATCTCGATACAACAGATATGAAAATAAAAATCAACAAGAGTAAGTACTTTGATAAAAATGGTACTCCAATCAATGGTACCGATAAAGAAAATATCGAGCTAGAGAATTACATTAAAAATATATACTACGTCCTCTTAACACGAGGTATGCTCGGCACTTTCGTGTTTATCAAGGACGAAAATCTTCGCCACTACTTAAAAGATGCTTTAAAACAGAAATAGAAACTGGTTGAAACTTCGGATTATATTTAATTTTTTCGCCAAATGGTAGTTTTGTATTTTTCAATTTTGAAAGAGAAAATTCCTGCCATTGAAACGAATTGAAATAAACGACTCCAATGAATACAATCTCTCCTTCAATCTCTTGAGCATGAGTAATAAACCAGTCACCTTTTCCTATTGGGTTATAGAAGTGCATCATTGCAATGGCTGTGTTTGTTTTTTTTCGACTAGCTTTCTTAAGTGCTTCTAATCTTCTTTTTTTAGTTATCATTTTCACCTCTTGCTTTTTAGTTGCAAGATGGTGATAGGTCTAACCGACTTAACCCTTTCAATTTAGGTCAAAAGAAAGAAGAAGTACGCAATATAGAAGATTAAACTCCAATATATTAAGCGACCTCTAAATCATAGTCTAAAGATTCTCTGTACTCCCTAGCTTCTGCTAACTTTGTCAGTTTAATATTATAGCCAAGCTCATCACAAGCCTTTTCAACTTCCTCTAATGATACGGTAAAAAACTCTTTTCTTTTGTTGATTTTATTAACTCTTCTTTCATCAAAGTATTTATGCAAATCGGCCTCTAGCTTTCTTGCATTATCTGAGAAAACCATTGCATGAACATCAAATCGAAAAGGTACTGATGCATCGCCTAGCTCTCTTACTCTATCCATCGGATCATCTCTTCTAGTCATTCCGATTTTATATATATTCTCTCCAAAAGATCCTAGGTTCGAAATCACATAAACGTGACCTACACTTGTTATCTGTGCATTTGATATAGTTCTTTCTGTTTCTTGGTGTGCCTCTTCCAACTGCTTCTCTAGTTCTTTAATTTTAGCTTCAAAATCTGATCTTTCAGCCTCGGCCTTCCCTTCAAGCTCTTTTCGTGCCATTTCTAGTGCAATTTCGAGTTTCTCCTCTTCTTCGATTGCCTTGTCTCTAGCCTTTTCTGCTTCTTGTAGATTTTTTTGTTCTTCACGCATTTGAGCCTTAATATCATCTTGCTCTTGTTTAATTCTCTGTTTCTCTTCTTCATATTCAAGAGATATCGTCATCTCTTTTACCTTTGCTTCGTAATAAGCAGAAGATATTTCGGAACTTAGAGGACCTAAGCAGTTATTTATATTTATGAAAAGTTTTTCTAACTTACTTACGCATGATTCATAATTATTAAATTTAATATTTGAAGTTATTAAGTCCGCTCCACTATTAAATGCAAGCAATGAAATTTTCTCAAGACTTTTCATAATGGGTGTTCCGACAAGATCTTTCGCTTTAGTATTAAAAGCTTTACTCGTTTTTACTAATACCTTTTCACTTTCTTTAATTATAGCCAAAGCATCATCGTATTGATTAATTTCTTGAAAATGAAATTTATAATTGAAAACACCGCTCTCTTCGAGTAATTGATATTCTAAAAGCTCACCTAGCTGTAACTTCATACTTTCAATATCTGTTAGCAAAAGATTTTTCTTTCCCTCCAGATCAGCGCTTTCCTCAACCAAACGAATATTTTGATCAACAATATCACTTTTTCTTCTCCATTCAGGTATAAGTTTTGAAGTCTCCTCCTTCCATGTAGTAAGTTCGCTGACATTTTTTGATAACTCATTCTTCTCGATCTCGTATTCATTTAGCTTGACTAGCTTTAGCTCAGCATCTTTCTTCCACTTAGACAAATCAAAGTATGATTTTTCTAATTCTTCTTTCTTCGCTTTCTCTTCCTCAAGATATTTAACTTGATCTTCGATTATTCTTTTTGACTTCCAGACTTTTATTATTAAAAACAACAAACCGATGACAGATAGACTTAAAAGAAATATTATTCCAACTTGGTTATTCATATAAACTCCATTTTATGCTATAAATTGATTGCTTACGACTTTATTTAGATATTCCTCAAAATCAAATTTCACCTGAGGAACTAGAACATCAAATACACTTCTTAATTCATTTACATTATCTTCACTAAATTCAGAAAAATGTTTTGGGTACTCCCCCTTAAGATAATCAAAACTTATTTCTGAAATAGCCTTATAGTCTGTCATATTTCTTACAAGTCTATAAAATGATTTCCAGTTACTGAAGTCCTCAACTTCTTGAATTCTTTCTGGTGCAAACTCATATTCATAAAATAAACCAGTATTAAAAATTAAGTCCTCCAAATATGACTCCCTCAAAATGATAGGATCTTTATCGATGCTCTTCATCAAATCATTTAAAGAGTTTTTAAAATCTCGAAGACCGTCCATTCCAAATACCGAGTTATATTTACCTGAAAGCAAAATACTGTCTAAATAGATAGGTTTAATTCTTTTTCTAGAGATAGATAAATCTTCAGATTTTAGTAATAAGATCTCTCTACTAAGATCGAATTTAAAATCAGGTACTCTAAAATTAGTAGAATACTCTTTTCCAAGTTCATGCTCTTCAATAGTCAATTTTGTTAATATTTTTTTTGCTTCCTTTGACTCTTTCTCCTTAGCCTTAGAAGCTTTATTCTCTTCTCTTTTCTTTTGTTTCTCATTTTCTTTGGCCAATCGAGTTTCTTGCTTCTTCTTCTCTTTTTCTATTCTCTGATTTTCACGTTCTTTCTCTTTTAAAGCTTTTTCTTGTTCTCTTATTCTCTTTTTTCTAAGTCTCTCAGATTCTCGGAATCGTAACCTTTGTTCTTTCTCTAGTTGCTTATCTCTTTTCCTTGATTCACGCTCTTGTCTTTTTCTCTCTCGCTCAATTTCTCTATTTATCTTAGCAACAGTACTAACAACTTTTCTTAATGTTATTTTTCCCATATAAAACCTTATCTCTTGGTTAACTTGTATAATTGTCGGTTTTAAAATAATAAAAATAAATTAAGTTATCTTAACGATTAAGAAGAAAATTTGTCCATCAAGGCCTCAAACCAAAACTTAATTAGAAAAAATGAAAGGAGTAAATTGGAAAAGGGTTGCTTAAACCCTCAGAAGAGAAATGTACCTTAATATTCTCATTGGTTAGTGGCTGAGTCTATGAGATTTAAAAGCTCCTCATTATGAGTAGTACCATTTAAAACTGATCATATTTTTTATATTTTTTCAAAACTATCATTGAATTTAGGCTTGATGAAATTTCTCTATTTGGGGGGTCTTATACCCTGTACCTCTCTAGAAAGTATCTAATCTTTTTTTAAATAAGATTGTTCTTAACGTCAGTACGAACCCCTGACTTTGTAGAATCATATACTATCATTCATCTACCTTTGAGAAATAACTTAAGTCTGATCTTATATAATCCCCAATTGTTCCATACTTCTCATCAATTATGTTCTTACGTAATTGATCTCCAGGAAAGGATGAATTTAAAGAAATATTACATTCAGAACATGAAAGGTATAGATTGTCTGGGTGATGAATGTGATTCTTTTCCTGTAGGAATTGAAAGATTCCTCCCCAGTTTTGTGGAACAATATGACCCAGGTGTATCTTAGACTTATTTTTAATTCTCTTAAATTCGATATTTTGGCATTTATCACCAGGACACTTTTTTCCTTTAGTAACTGCCCAATTGATTAAATGATTTCTCAGTTTTGTATTAGACTTGATGTTTTCATAATTAAACTTGATTACATATTCATCCGGTAGACCTGATCTAATTTTAGATGCTAGATCTAAAGTATCCATAGATCTAATCATCATAGTATGCTCTATAGCCTCATCAATTGTTATTAACTGTAAACTTAAAGGAGCATCAAACTCTTTATGCCTTTTTGTTATTTTCACAGGGCATATCATCGTTACATGATTTGTAGATTCAAGTACCTCATGTTTAAACCACATTGTGACATACATATAGATTGGTAGTTTTGCTTCAACAGTTAAATATTCAAGCCATCTGTATCTAAGCATACCTAGAGCATCAAAAGGAGGTTGATAACTAAAGTTTCCTAGCGAGTCTAAGACATCATCATAGTTTCCTTTAGAATGTCTGATTCCATACAAAAAGGAGCCATCATCTTTCGATTTGATCATCCCTTTTTCACCAGAGTTAAATAAGTTTTCCGATTTTATCATAGGGATTAATTGCGCATGATTTGATAAGAGGTCTTGAACCTCAAACAGAGATAAACTTGAGATCTTAGTCTTTCGATACATCCATGCTTTTTCAAATGCCTTTGGAGTTGAACTATACGCAAGATAACCTTCCATAGAAGAAATATGAGAAATAAAGTTCTCTTTGAATTTTTCTATATTACTAGAGACCAACTTATTAAACTTTTCAATTAAGTCTACTCTACTAATAGTATTTTCTTTTAAGCCATCAACTCTATCGACTGAATATCTTACTTCCTCAGGTAGGTTATTCAAATACTCGGAGATAAAGTCATCTTTTGATTTACTTATTAATTCTACTAATTTTGTCTTCATTACTAAATTCTATACGAAATAAATTAAATATAAAGAGTTTCTCTCTTACATAATTATCCGAGAGTAATTATCCACTTTTATATAAGCAAGGTTTGGTCAAGGCCGGAATTTATTACTGACTTGGCCTGTCATTAATTGCATGTCAAAATATATATATGGAAAAAATATATAATTTTATAGATGTATTTAGTGGTTGTGGTGGCCTCTCATACGGATTAGAACAAGCTGGTTTCAGATGTCTCCTAGGTATAGATCATGATAAAGATGCTATTGAGACATTTAAATTAAATCATAAAGATGCTGAAACTTATTGTGGTGATGTTAGAGATCTCAAGAATTCGATGATTAAAGATCTACTACAGGGAGAAAGTGTTGACCTTGTTGTTGGTGGTCCGCCTTGCCAAGGATTCTCTACTATAGGAAAAGGTAATAGTGACGATCCTAGAAACTTTCTTTTTCTAGAGTTTGTAAGAATTGTAAGACTTGCAAAGCCCAAGGCAGTAGTTATAGAAAATGTAACAGGGTTATTAGCGAATAAAAACAAAGATGTTCTAAAAAAGATCTTTTCTATCTTCGAAGATTTAGGATATCAACTAGATGCTCGAGTTCTTTCTTCGGATGAGTATGGTGTACCAGAGAAAAGAAGAAGAACTATCATTATTGGTTGCAAGGAAGGAATGCAGCCGATCTTTCCAACACCTTCACATGGCGAAAGAGGAACTAAAAAAGTAGCAACGGTAAAAGATGCTTTTAAATCCATCAAGAAAAAGGCTACATACAATGATCCTGCTACTGCTCAAGTTAAAAATGATCTAGATCGAAAGCGACTTAAATATATTCCAGAAGGGTGCGGAATTAGATATAAAAAAGATCAAGAAGCCTATTTACCTAAAAGCCTTCATTATGATGTTATCTGGGAAGAGCTTAGAGAAGGTAGGTTCAGACAAACGAAACTACAAAGACTTTCGTACAGCTCCCCTTCTTTCACAATTCTTACTTCACGAACAATGTATTACCATCCTATAGAGTGTAGATATTTAACAGCTCGTGAAGCCGCATCTATTCAATCATTCCCATGGGACTTTCATTTTGTAGGAAGTACAACTTCAGTTTTTAAGCAAATTGGTAATGCTGTTCCAGTAAAAATGGCTACAGCTATAGGAAATGCACTTAGAGAGTCTCTCTCTGGTAAAGTACTATCAATAGATAAAAATAAAGATTTTAAGAAATACGCTTTTCATTACAATAAAGAGATTGCTGTCTAGTTTTAGGCTGCTCTTTTCTTTATTCTTTCATCTCTGAGTGTAAGATAAATTACATTATCAAGGTTTTCATCCCCACCCAAAACTTTATCAGATGTTACTTCATCCTCTGAGTCAGTGAAGTTTTGCTGTACTCTCTCTACTTCTTTCATCAATTCTTCACGCTGCTTCTCTTCTTTTTCCAACGCAGGAATCTTTGGCTCCCATGAAGTATATAAACCAAACCCATTTGCCCTAATTGTCCTTGAATCAAAAAATGGTCTATACCTTAATTTTACACGATATAAATCATAATCTATTCCAAGAGTTTCAGGTTTTATCTCCTTAGAAAGCTTATTTGCTTCCTCCTCTTTCATGTCTGGTGCAAAGAAATTTCCATCGCAAACAAAAACTTGTTTGATAGCAGAAACTCTTCCTTCAGGAGCATCATTAACAATTAAATAATAAATACTAAAATTAATAGATAGTTCAATTTCACAAGATTTTAATTTATAACCGCATATCTCTTTTTTCCCAAATGCTTTAAAATTATGAATCATTCTAACTCTCAAAACTTTAGTTTTTGTTGAACTAGGGCATGTTGAGTTAAACGAAGCAACACTTATAGAGGTTTCACTTTTGCTTTCTGACGCTTTATATTCGACACCAAAGAATTCACCATAAAAGTTATAGTCATTTAACTTCAATCTTATTGAGTTATGCTTCTCTTTTCCTTTATCTGAGAATTTTGCATAAATTGGAATTTCAAAATCTTCTAAATCTGATGTCGAAATCTCTATATATCTAACTTGCTTGTTTGCACCAACGACTTCAATCGCAACAAGCTCACACTTCTCTACTAACTCCCAATCTACTGCATCTTCATGTTTATAATCATACTCTCCAAAAATACCAGAGTCTGGACAATCACCAGAATTAAGCATTATCTGCTGGCAATTTAGTTTTTCTCTTAAATCCTTAGCAACATTTTTAAAATAAACTTCATTTTCTTCAGAGTTACCACTTCTAAGCTTGCCGAAGTTTATGGCCCCATGACAATAAAAGTCTTCTGCGACCTGCTCTAGAGCTAATTCAAAGTTATACTTATTCAACATAAATGACTCCAGTAATAGCTCTTCGACAGCTTTGCCCGATGAATTCAGTTAAGTTTTCTTTATCTACTTCAAAGTTACATAAAAACAGCATGTTACGCCAACCTATCTATCAAAGATCATATTTCTTCTCACGTGCTTTAAATGCATTAAGCCCGCCCTCTAAAGTGTCACATACATGTTCTTTTATACCTTGTTTCATTAAAGCATCCTGAGTACCTGTATCCCTAAAAGTATTTTCTATTGATCCTGATACATAAAAAAGTTTTTCTCCAATATTTGATGCAACAATAACCTGCTCAGAATCCGAATTAACAACAACATTTGCATTGTGTGTAACCAGAATAACTTGACGATACTTCTTGATTTTTCTCAGTAGTGGAATCAATTCATTTACTATAAAATTATTATCTAAATCATCTTCAGGTTGATCATAGACTAGAGCCGAGCCAAAAGTGTTTGTCGCTAATTTCAAGCACAGATAAAAAGTTCCCCTTTGACCAACAGATAATTGGTCAGGTTTTTTTCCTTGGTAAGTTATTCGAGTTAAAACTTTCAAGTAATATTCTCTCTGGTCACTTGAAAAAAGAGTTTTTAAGAAATCACTTTCTCCGTTTTTCACAAACATCTGAGCTAAAACAAATGATTCAAGATTTAAAGGCTCGCCATCGTCAACATTGATCATTTTCTTATTAGATAGTAAGTCTATAAAAGTTTGATAACTATCTACTCCGAATACTTTTACTGCTTTTGAATATTTGTCTTCTCCCTTTGATGCCCTAAATTTCCCTTTGTTCAACCCTTCTAATAGCTTCTCATAAAACTTTTCAACATCAAATATTAACTCACCTGAGACCTCAACACTAGAAATGAGTTCTGCATTAAGTTCTTTTTGCTCTTCTGACCATGTATCTTTTCCATTCTTTAACTCATTCCATCTAGAAGTGATATCCGCAATATACTCATCATATCTCTGTCTCATGGAGTCAGTACTTTGCTTGAGTTCTTCAAACTGCATTTTATATTCATTTTCTTTAATTACTATTTTATCTATTTCTTTCTCACTGTGATTTATATTAACTTGATACTCCTTTACTTTATCTAATAAATAAGAAATATCTCCATCAACACCTCTACTTTTTAAATCATCTTTAATCTTAATGTTCTCTTTTTCAATCTCTTCTGCACGACTGGCCTGGTACTTCCCCAACTCTTCAAGTTTAGATACTTGTTTAGAAAAATCTGGAAGAGGAATATCAATTGTATCTGTAATCATATTGAGTTTTTCTATTACATTTTTTGTATGCTTACTAAATTCTTCAAATTGTTTTTCAAGTTCAGCTTTATCTAATAAACTCTTATCAATCTTCCCAATTTTAGATTCATTTAACCTGTACCTCTCTATTAACTCCTGATTCTCATCTGTAGTAATAGTCTTAATTAGTTTTTTGTGCTTTGAGATATCCTTTAATAATTTATCCTTAGAATGTTTCTGATTTCCTTCCTCATCCAGAACTTCAAACAACCCCTTAACTTCAACGATTTTTTCAATTTGTTTTAAGTTCTCATTAGATATTTCAATATCATCACTAGGCATACCTAGCATTCTTTTTATTTCAACATCGAGTTTGGCTGCATCGTCTACAACGGCTTTTACGTCTCCTTGAGAAACATGAAGGTAATCAAGATAATTTTCCTCGCCTAAAGCGTAGTCATTTTCTTCCCCATCAGTTTTTGTTACAGACACTCTAAAGTCATTGTGAATAATCTTTGAAAATCTCCCAGTACTAGAATCAAAAAACGTTCGTTTTAACAAATCTAGAAGAATACTTTTACCTGTTCCTCGTCCGCCAATAATTGAAACCATATATGGGTTTAAAGGTATTTTAAAGTCTGAGGTTGAAACATAGGATTCATTAAAAATTCGACATGGCGTTGCTACGAACTCTGAAAAATAGGATCTCTTAAAAGAAAATAAAGGGTTATCCTTTTGTATAGCAACCCTAGATGATGGCTCGAGAACTATTTGCTTTAAGCCTTCAAATGATGGGTCAGACTTGATCCAACAATTTCGATATTGATCTGGTCTGCCAACTTTAATCAAAGAATGAGCATCCGAACCATGGACACAAGGCTTTAGTCCACCGTACTTTCTATCGAGTTCCTCTCTGGGGCAAGACTCTCCCAAGAAATACTTCCTATCATTGGGATTGCCAGAAAAGATAGCATCAGAAAGTCTGTAAATTTCTTCTCTGTATGCTGCAAAACCACTTTCCTGAATTCCTGAGTTACCATCAGTAGAACTATTTGGAACAATAATAAATGAGTTTAACCTTAAATCATTATCAGTCTTCAATAATCGCTTCAACTCAGTTAGCGAAACCTTAAACTGATTAGTTCCACATTTAAGAGCCTCATTTTCTGGCAATTCTTGATTATTAGAGAAATCTCTCCCAAGACGAATTAGATCATCCCTTAGACATTTATAAATTTTATCAGAGTACTCGAATTTAAGCTCTGAGAAGAAGCGTCTATCAAGTTCGTTAACAATCTTAGGATTGAATATTATGTGCAAGTTTACTGTTCCATTACTCTGTGTTCTTAGATCAAGCCTAAGTTCTACATTCGGTAAAAAGAGATCAATATTGCTTAAGCGCCCTTCACTCTTAAACTGTCTAACTTTCTTGTATCCACTTACACTATAATAATCAGTGACACCAACGACTGAAATGTCTTTAATCGCCTCAAGACACTCTAAATATTTATCCCACTTATCATTGTAATCATTTCCTTCAAAACGATTTGCAAGGACACTATCTGGACTATGAATATGTAAATCCCAACGTCTCCACACAGCACCTTGTGCAAATTTAAACCTCATAATACTCCCCTAACTTGAATGTTATACTTAACGGAATATATACAGATCAACTATAATTAAGATTTCTTCACACCTCCATCTTCCTAACTGCTTAAAACACCTCTCACAAGAGACAAAACTAAAGGAACTTTTTCATCGGGTATTTTGTGAATAATGTTTTTCAGCTCTGTATATGCATCTTCGGAACACTCCACTTTACATTTTGCAGAGTAAATCCGGTAGGTCGCTCCATAGACTAATAAGATTTTCTTAATCGTCTCTTTATCAGGAACATCCAACCTACCATGCTCAATATGACGGATATACGCCTCCGACTTCCCTATCTCTTTTGCCACTTCTTTTATCTTCGTACCGGAATCCAAACGAAGTCTTCGTAAAACTCTTGCTTCATTTGTCATCTTAATCTCTGAAGTTCTTCTGTATCTAAACTTTCTACTCATTATAAAACTCTCCTTTAAGTGGACTACGGTCCGTAATCACACTCTGTTTTTGGAAGCGTGAAAAAGTAGCGTCGACTACAAATTAACTACGACTCCCGTGATTTAACGGGATTTAGAGTGATATAAAGAAATGAACCTTAGAGTTCTCACTGGTTAACTATCTGAATTTATTGACATAAAAAAAGCTCCTGAAGAGGAGCGTTTTCGTTTTAACTTTGGTGGAGGTGGCGGGAATCGAACCCGCGTCCGAACCAACGTCAAAAAAGCGGCCTACGTGTGTAGTCTTCATTTATCGTCAGAAGACAAGACTGTCTGAGTTTGTGAACTCAGCGAACCTCGGTGAAAGATTAACGAGCTGTCCCGACGGACTCGAAGTGTAGTTAGTCAGCACACTCAACTGGGTTGTTAGCTTCTGTTTCTTGGATGCTAACCCCTCAAGCTATTTAAGCGGCGGCGTTAAATATATTAAGCGGCCATAGCTGGAGCAAAATTAGATTCTGCAATTATGATTTGGACTCCTTTTAACCAGGACCGTGGAGACCAACCTGGACACGCCCGACAAATCGTCAGTTGGCCCGTCGAAACCAGGGCACCCCCATTTATTAGATATGGGGTCCAATAGATCGTGGACCGTTGTTATTTATATCACAAAGGGAAATGCTTGGAAATAGCTAAAAGGCCCTTATGAGCGGGCCTTTTTTTCTTGGAGGATGCGATCGAGGCCTTCGAAGACTTGTTCGCTGGCCTTTTCCATTTTGGCGGCACCGTCGGCGATTTCGTCGATGTTGCCTTGGACGTCGTGTAGGAAGTTGAAGATTTCGCGGGTTCCCTCGTGTACTCGCTCGTGGCAGTGGTCGAGTTCGCGAAAGCTTGGAACTTCAGAGAAGTTCTCTTTTCCTGCGCCTTCGTTGTACCACTTTCCTAAACGACAATTGTGGTGGTTTACGAAAGTGAAGGCCTCTCTTCCCTCTAGGATTGAGATATATGTGTTGACCTTCCAAAGGATGTGGTCGAGTTTAGCAAGACTCATGAAGATCTCGTCGTTTGTCGCGTACACCTTTGAAAGCGAGTTTTTGTTTTTAACTGTTGTATCGCCGATGACCTCATTAAAGTGGTCGAATTTTTCGATCATTGATTCCGTCGTCTTTAAAGTCGAGTTTGATGTCTCCTTTAACACGTTCGCGATCTCGCTAAAACTTGAAGTTCTCTGCTCGATTGTTGCCAGAAGTTCGGATGTCGAGTTTGAAAGTCTTTGCACTTCTTCGGCAACGACGGCGAATCCCTTTCCAGCTTCTCCCGCTCTTGCCGCTTCAACAGAGGCATTAAAAGAGAGCAGTTTTGATTGCATGGCGATTTCTGCGATATTTGAGATGGCCTCTAAAATGAAGTTTGCTCCCTCTTCAATCTCATGTGAAAAGCGACTCGTTTTTTCAACGCTTCCTTTTAGAGCGTGCACTTCGCTAGCGATCTCGTTTGACTCTCCTCTGATAAAATCAAAAGATGTATCAATTTCCCCTAGCTGACCAAGCGCCTCGTTATTATTTCCAACAGAATCGGAGAGGTTACTTTGTACGGTAGAGAGACCATTTTTTAAATGATGGTTCTCATCCTCGAGAAGGCCAACCTTCTTTCGAAGATAGCTCGCCTCTTTTTCTCTCTCTTTAAGAAGAATCTCAAGTTCTTGCTCTCTGTTTTTAACGAGAGTTAACTCGGCCTTTTGGGCCATGAGATCTTCGTGATTAACGTTTCTGTTTTTGAAAAAGTTCAGTTTTTTTAGTGCGTTCATACCTCTCTTATCGCTTGAAATCACGGGCTTCTTTAGGGAAATCTCAACTTTTTTAAACACTTGGCCTTCCCTAATGATTGATCTCTAACTACCTGTAAATCTTTTAGATCAGATCTATTTTATTTGCCCCATTCCACGAAAGAGTCCAATCTCTTAAAGCTCTCAATCACAAAAATGGAGACTCCTTGAAATTTATCTACTTCCTCATCATCATCACACTTTCTCTTTTCTCACAAAGTGCACTTTCAAAAACAACAAAAACACTCAGTGAAATACTCTCCTTTCAAGATAGTTATGAATGCAATGATAAATTTCCACATCACTCTTACTGCAAGGCCGTTCAATTTAGCGCTTGGAGTGAACAAGATAAAAAGCTCGTTAAAGGCAAGCTTGATCAACTCGAGCGCATGGCCCCAGCGGGAATGCTCGATCACTTTAAAGACACGTTATTAAAAAGTGCGGGAAAGAAACTCTACCGCGTAAGCTACAGCGCAAGATGGTATGTAAACCGCTTAGAGAGAAAGACCTATTTTAGCCGCAATTTTACGCGCCCTCTTCTTTGGGTTGATCCCCTAACAAAAGTCATCGGCTTTATGGATCACTTCTTTGATCGCGAAGACTTTCAAGACCCAAGTGCACCCATCGACAAGCGTTCACTCAATATCTTCCACGAACTCGTGCACGCCTTTGATATCGCCAATGGACACATTTCTACCAATGATCACTTTCAAAAGGCCGTCGGTTGGTATTGGACAGGAGAAGATCACGAGATTAAAGGAATTGATCATCAAAAATTAAAAGCAGACTTTGATAAGTACTTGGCCATTGCTAAAGAAGGCGACCGTGAAAAGTCATATCAATTGATGAGACAGGCCGGTATGAAACTTGGGCTTCCTTCACTTTATAGCGCCTTTAACTCCCATGAATGCTTTGCTGAGTTTCTCACCTATTATGTCTTTGACCCGAAGGCCAAAGACTATATGAATGATGAAGTTAAAAAAGTTTTAGATGATATTCTTCTTGGAAAAGAAATTTAGATTTGAAAGTAATAATCTTTAATGCGATTTGAACAGTCGCGCTCACCTTTTTTAAGTGTCGGTAGAGGATCTTTAAACACATTGCTCGTCTTAATTTCACTCGAACGCGTATCTCGAATCGTCCAATAACTTTTTGAGCAATGCTCGCGGTAATCAATCGACTTATAACGATAGAGATTTGTACTCATATCAAAGCCGTAAAAGTCATTAATCTCCAAGCTCGATCCGTTAAAATCAAATTTGTAAAAGGCCGGTGAAGAGTTGATAAGTTCCACTCTTCCAATATTATTTTTTTCACGATTCTTTCCATCAAGAACCATACTGTAAGTTTCATCGACTAAAGTTTCCACCTTATCGAGATACTTATAAGTTTCAATAAACGTTCTAAGATGATCGAGGTCCTCTTTTGTTAGATTTTTTGAAAAAGCTTTTCCAACCGCAGGGGATTGAAGCGCAGCTTTTGGCAAAGAGAGAAAGAGTGAAAAGTACATCGATCTTGGAAGCTTTAAAAAAGGTGAATTGCCTTCACTATCCTCGTTACTCACCTGCTCTTGATTTCTAATTCTCTCTTCTTTTTTTCTTTCGATTTCCTCGCGCTGCTCATCTGTGATTCTAAGTTGAGTTAGATCCACGTAGACAACCTTACTAAGATCAATTTTAAAATCTTTTGTAAGCTCAACCTTTTGCTTAGAAAGATTCTCTAAAATAGAGACGACAAAATCGGGAACATCTGTATCGTTAAAATATGAATTAAAAGACTCATCAAACTCTCCTCTTAAAAGAGAGAGCATCTCAGTGTATACCATCGCCTTATCGTGACCGGCCTTCTTTAATACCTCGATAAAGAGATACGACTTCCCCTTCATCAAATAATAAGCATCGGCCCTTGCTGAAGTATAATCCATAATCATTTTTTCAACATAAGAGCGCTCCCAAATCAAATTGATATTGAGGCTCAGTCTTGAAAGAACGCGATTAATAAATGCATCTCGAAACTGTAAAAGATGACTAAACTCTGCACTTAATTCTTTCATCTTTTTAAGTTCATTAAGTGAATATTCACTTACACTGAGTGGATTCTCTGTCAGTGCTATAAACTTCTTATAATCGCGATCAAGGTAATAACGATTCATTCTCTTTTGATAAACAGAATAGATCAGCTTAATTTTTCCAATGATATTTCTCTTTTGCCACTCATTAAAAAGAGCTCTGTCGTGAATTCTAATCCCCGCCGTAGGAACGCGAAGGTGACGATTTTTCTTTGAAACTTCAGACCACATGCCACGGTACTTTCTTGGAAGATCGATGATCTCAATTGGAAAATCAGATCCTGAAGAACTCTCTCCCATAACGCCATAAGGATAATTTTCATATTCAGAAAGCGCTCTTAAAATGGCTCCATTTTTAAAACGAAGCTCGTGATCAATGGATGATTCCCCTTCAAAACCAAATGAAAGATCATCTTCATCACTTCCAATCGCTCTTTGCTCATCAGGGCGCGTATTTTCTAAGTCCATACTTTGATAATCAATCGTTGCATTCTCAGGTGGATCATCACTACTAAATGTCGCCCCCTCGTGAAAAGAGTTTAAATACCCATCATGACTAAGAGCGATTCCCGCAATCTTTTGATCACCAATTTTTAAAAGCGTAAAATCCTTAAGCTCTCCCTTTTGCATTTTAAAAGCTTTCATAAAGAGCCAGTAATAAGAATTGATGTGATAAACACTTGTATCGACTTCATCGAAGCTCTCTCTTTTTCCAGAGACAAAATCGAGAAGTACTTTCTTATTCTTATCTAATAGAACTGGGCGCACGTGATCGGTAAAAAACTGAACTCCAAAATTTAAATGACCTGGAAGCTTCTCATCGATTAAGTCCATAAAAGAGAGACTCAATCTGGTTTGCGCGTCACAATTTCCACACTCATCACTTTCATAAGAAGTCATGAGCGCTTTATCTTTACAATAATTTTTTAGGCCATAGCGAAAGAGCTCGAGACGAAGTTCTTCTAGATCACCGTAAGTAATCGTCCCAAGGGCGAGGGCCTTGTTTTGATAGCTCTTATAAAGTTCATCTAAGTAAGGCGTTTTCGTTTTGCCTTTGAGATTGATTTTATGATTGGTGCGTGACCAGTCTTTAAAGAAGTTGAAAAAGTCACTTTGCTTCTTATTTGTAAGAACTTCTTCGGCCTGGATGACCAGCGTTGCGATCTCTGTATGAACCTGCTCTTTTATGCGCTCCATGAGCTTGTTTTCAGCTAGAGCAGCGCTCGAAAGAGAGAAAGCGATCACAGCAGTGACAAATGTAGAAGTTTTAAACATAATTTATTCCCATAAGGAGTTGAATTCACATAGAATGTCCTATTCTAGGGTTTAATATCGCAAGGTCTATGCCAAGGCTAAAAGTTATAGGATTTGACGCGCTGACGCTAGAAAAGTGTCCAGGACCCTTTTAGAATGAAGGTTAACTTAAAATTTGGGAGAAAAATGGAAAAGAGGAAAAAGTGGAGTTCAAGTGTCCTATTTATTATGGCCTGCGTCGGATCGGCCGTAGGACTCGGTAATATTTGGAAATTCCCCTACATCACATTCGAAAACGGTGGAGGCGCCTTCGTCCTCATCTACCTCTTTGCCATCTTCATGGTCGGTCTTCCAATCCTCCTAGCAGAAATGCTCATCGGTCGCGAGGCCGAGGCCAATGCCTACGACAGCGTTAAAAAGCTCGCCGGCAAGGTCAAGAGCTGGAGAATCATCGGCGCTCTCGCCCTCTTTAGTTCATTTGCAATTCTCTCTTTCTATTCAGTCGTTGCCGGTTGGACGCTCGATTATTTTTTTAATGCCGTTACTGGAAACTTAGCGCATTTAACTTTTGAATCCACTGGACCACACTTCGGAGCTTTTGTCGCAAACCCACTTAAGCAAGTTGGTTACCATACAGTCTTTATGTCGCTAACGGCCTTCATTATTCTTAGAGGTACAAAGGGTATTGAAAAGGCCATTGAAATTCTCATGCCGATTCTTGGAGTTCTTATCCTTCTAGTTGCTGGTGTTGCCATTTCAAAGTATGGATCAGCTCAAACTCTAGATTTCCTATTCACTGTTGATTTCTCAAAAGTAACGGGACACGGAATTCTTGAAGCTTTTGGACACGCCTTTTTCACTCTTTCCATTGGTCTTGGTGCCATGATTGTATATGGATCATATTTTCCACGTGAGCACTCTCTTGGAAAGGCCGCCATTTGGATTGGTATTCTCGATACAGTCTTTGCTTTAATGGCCTGTTTAATGATCTATCCAATCATCTTTGGATCGGGAATGAATGTTAAGGAATCATCTTCGATTCTCTTTACGACTCTCTCAGTAGAGCTTCAACAGCTTCCAGGTGGACAGTATATTTGTGCTCTATTCTATCTTCTCGTTGCCTTTGCAGCACTTAGTTCAACGATCTCTCTTCTAGAGCCGATCGCCTCTTTTGCAGAGGAGCACTGGAAGATTTCAAGAAAGAAAGCAACACTTGTTTCGGCATTCTCTATTTGGTTTCTCGGTCTTGCTTCCGCTCTTTCAAACGGAGCAAGTGATCTATTCACTTCTTTGAAAGTTATGGATCGCCTCGACTACCTCACTTCAAACTGGACGCTTCCAGTTGGAGCCTTTCTTGTGGCCCTCTTTTGTGGTTGGTGGTTGAGTGATGAAATTAAAACGAGAGAGCTTGGATTAAAGAAAAACGACACTCTTTATTTTATGTGGAATTTTCTCATTCGTATTGTTTCTCCACTGATACTTTTAATCGTTTTTATTTACAAGTTGTTGCAATAATCTAAACCTATGAGACAATAGCTCCATGGATCAAAAGAAGACGTGGAGCTCAAGTCTCCTATTTATTATGGCATGCGTAGGCTCAGCTGTTGGCCTAGGCAATCTCTGGAAATTCCCTTACATCGCATATGAAAATGGTGGCGGCGCATTTGTGCTAGTCTATCTTCTTTGTATTGTCGTCATGGGCCTTCCCATTCTTCTTGCTGAATTAATCATCGGCCGTGAGGCCAGATCAAATGCCTTTGAAGCGGTCTCAAAACTTTCAGGTGGTAAACACTTTTGGAAGCTTCTAAGTTTCCTATGCCTTTTCAGCCCATTTATTCTACTCTCTTTTTATTCTGTCATCGCAGGCTGGTCGCTGGACTATTTCTATAATGCCATTACAGGTAATCTTACTCACTTAACTTTTGAAACTACAGGCCCACACTTTGGCGCTTTCGTTTCTAATCCAACAAAACAAATTAGCTACCACACGATCATTATGCTTTTAACAGCAGGTGTGATCATGAAGGGAGTTAAAGGAATTGAAAAGGCCATTGAAGTTCTCATGCCTTTTTTTGGAATTATCATTCTCACTCTTTCTGTTATTACTTTAAGTAAGTACGGCGCTGGTAAGACTCTCAACTTTCTTTTTGAATTTGATTTTTCAAAGCTTACGACAAAAGGAATTTTAGAGGCCCTTGGTCACGCTTTTTTCACGCTCTCCATTGGACTTGGAGCGATGATTATTTACGGTGCCTACTTTCCAAAAGAGCACTCTATCATTCGTGCAGGGATTTGGATTACAGTTCTCGATACGCTTGTGGCCTTTTGCGCTTGTATCATGATTTATCCAATTATCTTTGGAACGGGAATGGAAGTGAAGGAATCGGCCTCGATTCTCTTTACAACTCTCTCAGTAGAACTCCATCACCTTCCAGGTGGACAATATGTTTGCGCTCTTTTCTATCTTCTTGTTGCCTTTGCAGCTCTTAGTTCAACGCTCTCGCTACTTGAGCTTGTGACTTCTTATGTAGAAGATCGCTTTAAGTTATCACGCCTTAAAGGGACAATGCTTTCAACATTTATCATTTGGCTTTTTGGAATTTGCTCAGCTCTCTCTAATGGTGGGAATGAGTTTTTCACCAGTCTTAAAGTCATGGATCGACTCGATTACATTCTTTCAAATTGGTCTCTTCCAATTGGTGCCTTTCTTATTTCACTCTTTTGTGGATGGGTACTTTCTGAAGAAATCAAGTCACGAGAGCTTGGACTCAAAAGAGACGATCCGCGTTACATCATCTTTAATTTCCTGATTCGCTACGCGGCACCGGCATTAATGATGGTTATTTTCGTTTCGCAACTCGTTAATTAGCAGGTATTTCTAAGAAATACCTGACAAAAACTTAACAATTCCTAACATCGCTGGACGCCAAACAAATCTGGTAGATACAATCTTTGCCTCACTTGGAGGTGACTTAATGACAAAGCAATGGATTGTTGCACTACTTATGATGGCTAGCTCTGCTTTTGCTATCGAGGTCCACAAAGAAAATAGAGACAACGGCCTCTATATCATTGATGGTGATATCCCACTCCTTCACCAAGACCAGCGTTTTGATTTTGTAGAATTTGATAATGAAGACAAGCTAATCGTTTCAGCTAGCCACGAAAATGTTTATGACGTTTGGAGCGACGAAGAGCGTTTTAATCTTTCATACTGTGTAAGCGATGAATTTGCTCACAATAAAGACCTTATTGTTGCTGCTTTTGAAGAAGCGACAAGAGACTGGATGGAAGCGGCTAACGTTCGTTTTGTTTACAGGCCAGAATATGATAGCAACTGTAACGAATATAACAACAATGTTGTTTTCGATATTCAACCAGCTTACGGAGAGAGATATCTGGCAAGAGCATTCTTTCCAAACTATCCGAGAAAATATAGAAGCGTTCTCGTTAATGATTCTTCTTTTAGATATGAGAATTCAGCGATGACAGGATTCATTCGCCACGAACTAGGACACGTACTAGGTTTTCGTCATGAGCACATTCACCAAGAATCAGCTCACCTTTGTGACGAAGACAATAAATTTAAACCAGTAACTGATTACGATAAAGACTCTGTTATGCATTACCCTCACTGCGGTGGAACCAACGACATTAGAGATATGGTGCTTTCTCCGACGGACATCGAGGGTGCAAGAATCGTTTATCCATAAAAAAAGCTCCCATCGGGAGCTTTTTTTTATTTCAAACAACCAAGAGCTGATTGCACATCATCAAGTAAAGTCTTATTTTTCTTCACTAAGCTTTTCGTCCATTTAAGAACATTCTTCGCACCAAGATCATCACCATAATTACAGTATTGATTCACATAGTGGTGAAGAGCAGTATTAGCGGCCGTTTTAGAGGCCTCTACGGCCTTTTGAAGAGTATTGTAATCGAGCTTAAGAACACTGAGAGCTTGAGCATCGAATTGTTCCTTACAATTTGTATTTCTTTCATCTTCAATATTCAATTGATTAGCAGTTCTCTCAAGACGAGTGATAGCTTCTCTCGCTTTTGAAAATTGTGACGTCGCTTCTGCGATGCTTTCGTGACAAGCATTATCATAGGCAACAGATCCGAAAGAAAGAACACACATTGTTAGGGCCAGTAATCTTCTCATGGCATATCTCCAGCAGTTTTTTTAATTATTGAACAAGAGAATTGATACAACACAATACTTCAAAGTACATTAGACCCTATAGATAATTCATGTGATAAGTAGCTGATTTTAAATTAAAGCTGGAAAAATTTCGGGGCAAATTTGGGATCAAGGCCAAAGGCGCATGCTCCAATTTCAAGCATAAAGAGCTTTAGGGCCTGTTCATTAGTAAGATTGAGCTCAGTTTCAAGATAAGAGATGAGCTTCTCCTCGGCCTCACGAATTGTTTGACCATACTCGGTATTCTTTGTTCTTTCACTTACATAGAAAAGAAAAATGTGCGGCATTTCCTTGGTCGTTTCAAGAATCATCGTCATACGATCTTGAATTCCAAGTTTTCGCTCGCCACTGATATTGAAGAAAAGCTCGAGCATAAAGAGCACGGCCTCACGAAGAATTTGGTCCTTTTCCTTACCTAAGTAGTAATAAATGAGAGAGCGAGTCACTCCAGAGTGCTTTGAGACATCACTTAGAGACCATTTCAGATGGGGCTTCACTGTTTCCATGTACAAAACAGAGTCGCAAATTTGAAAGTAGACTTTTTCTTTTTTAGATAAATCCTTCATGACTAGTGAGTATAGTTAGAAGGGTGAAAATCTCAAGAAGAGCGTGAAAAAAGTTCACTAAAAAGAGTGAAAGAGGAGGACATTTTGGAGGTGACCCCCTCTTTCAAGTGTCATTCAGCTGTAGCGAAGTGAAGGTCCTCTTCTCTTAGCTCAGTTTTTGTAATTCCATTATTTATATAGCGTTTAAGATCGTGATTAAGCTTTCCTAGAAAGTGATGTCCTTTGAAGCTTTGATTAAGGCCCACAAGAAATTGCTCAGCATTTTCAAAGAAGCTCTTGGCCATAAATCTCTTTCCTTGCATGTCGAAGACCTTGGCCATATCCATCATAACCTGGGCCTTTTCATAGTTGTGAAGCCCTTCATAATTATTAAGTAAGATATCTCTTACCGTTTCTTCAGCACATTGAAGATACTCTTCTTCCATTGTTGTCGCGTAAACTTTTAGGCAAAGGCGCGTGATCATAATTTGAGTTGGAAAATCTCTCATACTTTCAAGCGCCTGAAGTTTTGATCCCTCGAGAAGTAATTCGATAGCTTCTTTATAGGCCCCTCTCTCATGGGCAAAATAGGCCATCGTATAATTTTCAAGAGATGAAATAAATGAAGGTCTCTGCTCTTTTAAAATTGTTTGAGGCTCAATCGTATTAATCAATTCAAAGAACTTTTCATCTTCATCAAATGAGATCTGCATTCCTTGAAATGTTGTTAAGTTTGTTGGGTAGCGATTTCCAATTGAAAACCAGAATTCGTTATTCTTCGTATCCATAATATGAGTCATCGATGTGTAGACTTTCGAAACAGTTCTTCCAAATGAGCGAAGACCGACATAGAAATCTTCATGACCAGAAAGAAGCTCTACTCCCCAATTCACATCAATAGATCCTGCATCTTCACGAAGTGTTCTTTCGACAAGAGAAAGTCTTGCTCTCGATTCAAGAGACTTATTGATTGAATATTCAAAGTTCTCTTTGGCCGTGTCCTTATGGATGAAGTGATTTGACTGTCCCATAGAGACTTTAGATCTCTTTGCTACGCGAACCTTTGCCCCAGTGATTTCAACACTAGCACTCTCACCTGTTTTGGAGTCACTGATAAGAAATGTCCACGCACCAAAGTGACCATACTTTTTTACAATGGCAATCGCTTCATCTAAGCTCGATGCCTCTTTAACAACTTTGTTAGCAAGATAAGGTGCTGTTGTTGCTCTTTTAAAGTTATAAGCTGTGCGGTAATCAGTTGTTCTTAGTTCGTGAGTAGAAATTGAAATTCCCTTTTCATTCATTCCCGTAATTCCCCCACCGTAGTGAAGTCCCGCAGAACTCATCGAAACGTACGGATGTCCACGACGAGGAATATGGCGTGTGATGACAGGATGTTTTTCAAAGACACCTAGAAGACCAGTATCAAAGTTTCTTCCGTGTAAGTGCTCTCCATTCTTTGTTATTTCGAAACTTGCAGCAAACCCTGTACAACCTCTTTTAAGTTTCTTAAATGGACGTGTAATCGTTTTAACCGCCTTTTTCACAGCGTTTCCTGCAAAATAAAGCCCGCAGCGTTTTAAAAGGCCAATCGTTGCCTTTGTCTTATTCTCTTCCATCTCCACTTGCATGGCATCGACATAACCAGAGAGTTCAACCATAAGAGTTGCCTCAATGACATCGTTTGAGCGAATTGAATATCCTGCATCTCTAGCACCCATTGAGATATTTTCTAACTCTTTGATGAAATCTTTTCCAACACTTCTTTTATAACGATTCATCATACACTTATAAATCGTTTGAAATTGCGCTCTCTCCTTTGAAGAGAGAGTCTTAAGTGTGTCATCTCTTTGTTGTAAGACCGCTCTAAGCACACCTTGATCAATTTCAGGGGCCAAAAAATATCCGTGATAGTAAGCAAGCTCTTTCATATTCCCCTTAATATCGAGCATATGAAAACTCTTTCCCTCTAATTCACAACGATAGTATTTTTGTCCAAATTTTTCTTTTTCTAATTGACACTCAGAACCCTCAGCGAGTGGTATGAATGTAAGACTTAATAGAAGTAGCATTATATATTTCATTTTTAATTCCTATTTTTAAAATGAGCTAATTGCGCTCGTTAAACCGATAACCATAAAGACAGGTCCAATGATCGCCTTAATTTGACCAAGCCTATTTTTAAGATGACGCCCCTCTTTCATTGCAAGTGCCCCAAGAGAGATCAAAGTTATAAGTACACCCAAAAGAAAAATGCTCGCAAGCCCTAGTGTTTGTCCCATTGAAAACAAGGGATAGTTTTTATCGAGAGTCAAAAGTAGACCTAAATAAAAGAGAAGAAGCGTAGGGTTAGCCATCGAGATAGCAAAAACATTTTGAAACTTAATAAACATTCTTGGCGACTTTTCTTTTGAAGACTTATAAGTTTTAAAACCAAAGTACATAAGAAAAAAAGCAAAGATTAATGTAAAAGTCGTTTCCACTGATTTTGATAGAGTCAAAATCCCAAGGGCCTTTAAGTAAAGAGCAATACTCATATAAATAAGTTCAGCGAGAACAAGTCCCATCAATGCTTTTAATCCGGCCTTTGCCCCTTTCAGACCAAAGGCCGATACGATACTTAATCCACTTGGACCTAGCGGGAGTGTCGAAATCACTCCCATAAATAAGGCCATGAAAAAGATTTCAATCCCAAGCATTAGAGAGCTCCAAGAGTTAGTTGAAGTTCAGGGAAAGAGCTTTGTACAAAACCCTTGAAAGCTTCTGGACATGAAAACACTGTTTTCATTTTAAATTGCCCACGCTCTTTGTTGGCATTGAAATATTCTTTTAAGTAGTGAGAAGAAATAATTTTAACAACTGGTCTCTCTAGAATTGCATCTTCGCGGCAATCTCCATAATCGAGATTTTTCTCACAAAGAATTCGATCGACAAGTTCCTCAAGTTTTTCAGTGTGATCTTGATTCAATGAATCTGAAAAAATAGTCCACTGGTAACATGGTCTTTCATTTCTAGTTCCTGGACAAAGGAAGTAGTGATCAAGGTTAACAGTTAATTCGTCATTAAGAGCAATGATTGTATCGAGAACTTGCTCATCAGAAGTTTTTTCGGCAGCGAGATTGATACCAGAGCCCTCTCTACCGATGATTTCGAATGTCATGACAGGAGAAACTTCTTTGATGCGAACGATATCTTTCATTGTGTAATTCACAAATCCATTTGGAGTTGAAGTATTTACAAAGTATTCCTTTCCAACTTCAACTTCATCAATTCCAAATGTGCGATCCCTTCTTGCAACATCTGTAAATGTATAGAGAACTTCTGGGTGAAAGGCATAAACTTGCTTTTCATCTTTTGCATTATTTATCGCAATTCCAATTGGTGTTTCAGTAGAGGCATAAATCCCAAAATAATTAAGTTTTTTTCCTGCGAGAGTATTGATCTTTTCTTTGTATTGATCAATTGGTGTCGCACCATAGATGACCGTTTCAAGATTAGGCCATATGTCGATGAGATGACTCTTCCCTTCTCTTTTTAAAATATATTCAAAAATTGTGATGAGATAAGATGGTATTCCTGAAATAATGCGAATATCTCTTGATAAGACTTCTAGTGCAAGAGCTTCCATTTTCTGATCCCAGTTTTCAATGGCCAAAACATCATTAGATGGAAATGTCGTCTTCTTTAGCGCCCAAGGAGTCTTAGAAGATAAGATACCTGAGATATAACCGTACTTAATCCCCTTCTCTTCATAAGTCGAAGGATTTGAACCGTATGTAAGACGATCAGAGTTAACGAGATCACTTTCAGGTAGGTGCTCTTGAACAACTCCAGCAAGAAATTGCTGGGCACTTAAAAAGAGATCAATCATTTCTTTATTATAAGGAATCTTCTTACTGTCTTTTCCACTCGTTCCAGAAGTTAAACCAAAGTATAACGGTCTCGAATGGAACATTACTTTTTTATGATCATCGATAAGAGAGTCAACATAAGGCTTAAAACTAGAATAATCTCTAACAGGAAACCTTTTAGCGAAGACATCGTAATTTTCACACTCTTCAAGTTGAAAATGATTCGAAAGAGTCGTTCCGTTAAGATTCGCCTTAAGTTTCTCAAATTGAGCTCTCTGCTTTTTTGTGAGTTCCTCTTGAGACAGAGCAACTGAGTTAAACTTTGATCTAAGGACCTTTTTAGAAATAATTCGTTTTAATGCTTTCATCTTCCCTCCAAAAAAAAATTTAGCGTTCAAAACCAAATGACAAAGCTTTTCTAGCAAGGCCTAAATAAGAGATCATTAAAACTGCTCGACAGTTTTGGGAGGGTTTTGTCAAAAAGCCCTGTCTTTGACGATTTCAGAGTAAACTTGTCAACAAAAGCCAACAATCAAGGAAAAGTGCCCAATTTTATTAGCGACAGTGTCTAACTTTCAAAATGAGCTACTTTATCCTCAAGATGACCACCAAAATATCAATAGGTTACAGACCTATAATTAATCTTAATTTAGAGTTATTTGTTTAAATAAATTTTCAATACAATAGAGATATGCCGATAAATGAGAGGACTAACTTAAGAAATGAAGAAATAGGGAACCTTAATGGAAGATTTTGAATTAGAGTTTAAAAGAAACACACTCGATGAATTAAGTGATCTTTACGGCGAATTAAATGATACGCTTGCTAATAAATCATTTCAGGATATCGATGATCAAGATATCGATCAAATCTTTAGAATCGTTCACAGTGTAAAGGGTAATGCCAAGGCCTGTGAATTTAACGAGCTTAAAGACATCGCTCACCTATTTGAAAATCTTCTCATTAAAGTAAGAGATGATGGAGTTCACTATAGTGAAGGTCTTCACGATATCACTCTTGAATTCACTGACCGCACACAAGAGGCGATCGACTTTCTAAAAAACGATATTGAATTCCCCCTCGACTTTTCAAAGCTTACCAATATTATCGATAGCTTTGAAAATATCGCCTACCACGATTCAAAAACAGAGCAATTGAGTGACGATGATGATAGCGATGATCTCGACTTTAATGGTCATAATCTGAGTAAGGGAAATGTGGCCATCAATGTTCTCATTGTTGATGACGATCCTTCAGTTGCAGAAATTATTAGCTACTATCTCTCAACGAAATTTAAGGCCAATATTCAAATGGCAGAAAATGGAAAGGCGGCCCTTGAGCTGTGTCAGTCACAAGAGTTCCACCTGATTATTTCAGATTTCAAAATGCCTATTATGAATGGAGGAGAATTCATCCAACAACTACGCGATGAAAATAGCCCTAATAAACTAACACCTATTATTTTTCTAAGTGGCTATCGCCCTCAACTTTCTCCCGAGCAGTCGATGTGGGAAGATGTCTTCTTTGTTGAAAAGCCATTCAATGAAGCAAAGATTCTCTACTACACCAAATGTTCATTAGAGTTAAAGGAAGCAAAACTTTATGCTAATGTTTCATAAGAATCCCTGATATTCCGATGATTATAATAACTAAGTAGACATTTTTTTCTGGATATAGCAAATTCAAACACTTAGTGCTTATAATTTAGGAAGAACTAATGATTAAAGAGTCTTATGGAAGCTAAATATCTAATTGAGTATTTTAAACAAAGCCACGATCTCTATCTTGTCGCTGACAAGAATGGGAATATTATTGAGTTTAACGACGGTTTCCAAAAGGCCCTCGAAGTTGAGAGAAAAGAACTTTTAAATTCTGGCGCTTATATCTTTATTCACCCCGACGATGTGGATGCAACAAGCTTAATTCTTGAAAAAGTTATCAAGGATAAACTTAAGAACGAACAATTCACTCACCGACTCATTACTAAAAATAAAAAGCTTAAATACATTAGTTGGAATCTGACTTTCCTTGATGAAATGGAATGTATCGTGGCCGTTGGTCACGACGTGACATCGAGTTCACTCACTGAAGATATTTTAAAACATACACAAGATCTCGGTAAAATCGGCTCTTGGCAATACGACCTTGAAACAGAGGAACTTCTTTGGAGTGACGAGACTTATAAAATCTATGAGCTCTCTCAAAGAGGTCAAATTTCAATAAAAAGAATTAGCAATTTCTTTAGAGAGGAATCACTAGCTCAATTTAATAGCTGCCTTGAGAAGGCCGTGAATAAGGCAGAGGCCTTTGATATTGAATTAGATATTATCTCTGGAAAATTTCGCCCTACAAAGATTCGAATGATTGGTCTTTGTGAAGAACACAACGGCGTTGTTTCAAAAATCTACGGTTCCATTCAGGATATAACTGATTTTCGACAAATTCAAAGACAGGCCGCCGATTACAAAGAGGCCATCGATAAATCGACGATCGTCTCCATTGTTGATCGCCATGGAAAGATCTCTTATGTGAATGAGAAATTCTGCGAGATTTCTAAATATAGTGCGCAAGAATTAAAAAACATGGAACTCAGCGAACTGAGTAAAGACTTTCACGGCACAACCTTTTGGCCGCAAATTCTTCAAAAGATTAATCACGGTGAAATTTGGAATGGAAATATTCAAAGTAAAACAAAAGAAGGAAATAGCTTTTGGGTTAATACGACGATTGTTCCCTTTAAAAATGCTTCTGGTAAAATCTATCAATATGTCTCGATTATGACAGATATCACTGAGATTAAGCGACTCAACGAAGAGCTTGTCGTTTCAGAGAAGTTAAGTTCAATTGGAGAGGTTTCCGCCCAAATTATCCACGAAGTAATGAATCCCCTCTCGATCATCTCATTAAGTCTTGAAGAGCTAGAAATGCAGTTAGATGATATTAATGATGGCACAGCTCCATTTAAAAAAATGGAATCCCTTCTAAATAACGTTAACAATAGCTACACAAGAATTGAAGAGATCTTTGAAAATATGAGAACAGTTCTCGCAAGGAAAGATTCTAAAAACATTGTCGAAGTAAATATTGAAAGTGTTGTCAATAAGGCCTTAAGTCTTGTTCATACAAAACTTAAAAGTTTTAAAGTTAAGATTGATCTCGAAGGAATTAGTAAAGAAGACTTTGTTCTGGCCGATGAATCAGATCTTTCACAAGTTTTTCTCAATATGATTAACAATGCCTGTGATGCTGTCTGCGAATTGGATGAGCGCTGGATAAAGCTCTCTTCAAATAAAATAGATGGCCAAACACATATAAAGGTTGAAGACTCTGGAGCAGGAATCCCACCAGAAATCGCAGGAAAAATCTTTGATACTCTTTTTACAACAAAGGGAGATAAGAAGGGAACTGGACTTGGAATGGGAATTTGTCAGAAATTAATTAAGAAAGTAAACGGGACAATTGAACTCGTTCAAGATGCCCCGAATACAACTTTTTTGATTAAATTACCTAATAGCTAATCTTAAAAGAAGCTACCAGATACAACGACAAGACCAGACTCGTAGTCTTTCTCATCCTCAGAGATTCTCGTTAAAATGAAGTCCACATTAACTGGTGCGAGATAGCCAATAACAAGTTTTGATCGAAGACCAAAGTATAATGACTGGACCTGATGATTTCTTTTAAATTGATCTCCAAAATCAATCAAGTCTGCTTTTGCAATATCTGTCCCAAAAATCCCATCTAACTCTCTTAAAAAGACCGGCACAAAACCATGCCCTCTATAAGGCTTAAAGAGATTAACAAAGACTTGTCCTCTGGCCGTCCAGATTTCATTACCAAGAAGTTGAGAGTAATTGAGTCCATAGAATTGGTGTATGACATTTCGATACCCTCCTCCATAAATTACCCCAGAACTTAGCCCGCTTTTATCCAACTTTCCATAGGAGCCTTGAATGAAGAAATCCATATAATGCCCCGCTCTCAAGGCCATATTTCCAAATCCCTCATACCCTTTAAAAGCAGAGAAGCCATCAACTTTTCTTTCAAAGCCTCTTAAAAGAACAAGAGAGCTTTGCCAAAGACTATCTTCTAAGTAAGGTCTCTTCACTGAGCTTAACTCAATACCATACTCATCTTCATCACGATTTGAAAATGAGTCATCAATCATCGCCCTCTTTCCATAGACTGAATATGAAAGGTCCCAACCGACTAATTCTTGATCATAAGAAATTGCTCCATAAATACTTTCTTCAGAATTTGGAGTAGTTCTAAATGAGCTATCCGAATAATTTTTAAAATAGGCCACCTGATATTTCCAGCTATTTGGATCATAAGTATAGCTTAGAGATGGTGCCGTTTTTGAAATACTTGAATATTGATCAACTGTAACGGAAACAATGTGCCTCGACTTTGGATCTTGTAGAGTTGTAAAAAAAGAATAGTAATCCAAATTATCGGCTCCAGCGGAGTAAGCAAACATCCAATATCGAGGATAGAGTTCTTTCAATGGAAAGTAGTCTTCGCGCTCAACTCTTCCTTTAATCTTAAAATCACTCTCAACGTAATTAACGATATCTCTTGCCTCAACTTCACCAATTCTGATGTCTTTTAAAAGATCCTGACAGCTCTTTTTAGAAGCATAGAGATGATTAGGTCTTTTAGAAAAAAGCCCCACAGTTCCATTCTCATTTGTTCTTAGCTCTACAACATCTTTAAACCAACTTGGTGCTTGTACTTTGTGAAGTTCCATTGACTTAAAGTCAAAGAGATGAACTCCGTCATCAACGAAGACTGCCTTTTCGTCGCAAGAAAAAAGAAAGTCAGACTTCGAATGAAAAAGAGGTATGAAAGATTTTGATTTAGGTGAAAATAATTTCCACTCATCAATATCAAGTCCTTTATGAGAGACGAAATTTGTTCTAATGAGAAAGTAACTCTCACCTTTAAAAAGAACTTCTTGAATTTGGTGGTAGTGAACAAAGGGCTCGTCTTTATAGAGAAGCTCACTTCCCTTTTTAATAGACCAACGGTTTTTGTTATAAGAAAAGCCAATAGCCTCTCCATCATCAATTTGAAAGAGATACTTTCCACCGCGCGCGAGTTCTTTACCATCACTACGAGAGAAGACTCTCTTAGCATCAATACGATTCTCTTCTAGACTTGAAAGAATATATTGATTCTTCTTTTCTAAGAAATTTGATTTTGCTTCAATCTGCTCGATGATTGTCGCAACACGCTCTTTTCGATGATTACCCGTTTTAAGATTTAACTTATGAAGATAATTTGTTTCCTCATCTTTAGAAAAATAAACAATCTCTTTATCAATAAGCTCGAAGTTGTTCTGCCATACAGGATAATCTGTTTTTAAATCTAATTTCGAAAACCCTTCATAAGTTGGCTCTTGTTCATATTCTTTTAAAAATTCTTTTCGAAACTCTAAATACGCCTTGGGAGCCGTCTTATTTAAACAGCGTCTAAAAGCATTATTGAGCATGAAAATAAAATTCCCTGAGTTATCTTCAACTAGGCATTGTATTGTTCCTGGTTTTTTCTTTTCTAAATACTCTAAGAAAAAACCACCGACCCAATACGAAAATTGCCCATCAGGATATGTTCCAGGATAATCGATACAATCGATTGTTCGGCAAAAATTGTCATTTCTCATTTTTCCAACAAGCTCAAGTTTCATAAGCTTATTTTTTAAACGTCCATAGTCAGAGAACTCACTTTCGGCCCAAGTGGCAATTCCTTCAGTAAACCAACGCGGCGTCAAACCACCAAGTCGACCAATTGTTCCAAAGACTGTCTTAAAAACGTCTAGGATACCTCTTGTTTGCTCTAAATGGATAATGTGAGTGAATTCGTGAATAAAGAGTGCATTTACTGGATCGCGATTGACTGTCAGGTGCTCTTTTCCCTTTGGGGTTGTTTCAAAGAGATTAATAATGTTCATTGGAAAAACAGTTGCACTACCATTACTGATGGTCGCATCTGATTCTAAAATAATGTGCACCGTATCTTCAGGTGCATACTTAAAATAATTGACGAGAACAGGGATTTCACGACTGGCCAGTGCAAAAATTCTTCCTACGTACTCACTGCTACTTTCACTAGCGTGGGCCTTAAGCATAACTGGACCGTGTAGGGTATCAACTCTTAAATCATATGTAATGATGTTTGTTTCCGCTTTTCCTTGTAGGGAGAAAAAAATAAAAAAACTACAAACAAAATACCTGACAAAAATTAGCGGTCTAAATCTCATGTGATTTCCTTTTCACGATGCCCTGTTTTAACGTATAATATTGAAATATATAATACAGGTTATTATTCATCTTTGAAAATATGAACTCTATAAGGAGAATTTATGAAAAAACTTAATGCACTAGCTCTAACTCTAATCCTATCTGCGACTATGTCACTTACAGGTTGTGGTTCATCTCAAAAGAAAGCTGATGAGACGAATACTCCAACTGAAATGGCAAATGACATGGGTGCTTCAAATGATATCGCTAACCTTGAACTAAACGCTGATAGTGACTCAGGAAAAGCTGCTTCACTTCAAACTGTTTACTTTGACTTCAACTCAGCAAACCTTAAAGCGGACACGAAAGCCGCTCTAGATAACAACGCAGAGTTCCTTAAAAAGAACACAACTGTAGAGGTTCAAGTAGAAGGTCACTGTGATGAGCGTGGTGGTGTTCAATACAACCTTGCACTTGGTGAAAGAAGAGCTGCAGCAATTAAGAACTACCTAGTAGCTCTTGGTGTTGAGTCTTCAAGAATTACAACAATCTCTTTTGGTAAAATGAGACCAATCTCTTTTGGACACACTGAAAGTGCATGGTCACAAAACAGAAGAGGAAACTTCGTAGTAACTGCTAAGTAAGAATGTTTAGAAAATTAGTAACATCAACATTACTTATTTTTCTTATGGGCTGTGGTCTTGCGACCACACGCCCTAAACTCGAAATGGCCATGGCACAAGTTGCCTTTCTCGCGGCCAAAGATGCTAGTTCCCAAACACTTGCCCCTGGTCTTTATCGTAAGGCCGAATTCTATTACATCAAAGCGCGCTCAAGTTATCGTAGAAAATATTTCAACAAAGCTAAGCAATACGCTATCCTATCTAAGAAGTTTTCAGAGAAGGCAGAATTTGTCGCTGTCCGCAAAAAAGCTCTAGAAAACTTATAATAAAAAGAAGTTCTATCACTGGAGATTGAAAATGAATAAACGTGGTTTATCCCTCGTTGCCCTATCGACTGTACTCATCCTTTCGAGTTCATGTAAGACGCAAGAAGAAATTAAAAGAGAGCAAATGGTTGATAACCTCGCCCTTCAAATGACAGAGGGTCAAAAAGTTAATGCCAATACAACAGTTCGCCTGCAACAAATTGAAGAGCGCCTAGGAATGGTCTCGGGTCAAATTGAAGAAACGGACTACAAGTCAAAACAAGAATTTCAACAGAGTGTCTCAACACTTCACGAGAAGATCTCAGTACTTGAAGAGAGCAATAAGGCCTATAAAGAATCAATCACTCAGATCGAGGCAAAACTTGAGGCCCAAGAGAAGTTTTTAAATAAGATTCTTAAAACGCTCAATTCTTTGACGAATAAAAAAAAAATAAGCAATAAAAAGAAGACTCCGTTTGAGCAAGCGATTTCAAATTATAAGGCCGGAAAATATAACAAGGCCAAACCACAATTTGAAGCCTTGCTCGCTAGCGGAAAATTTAAAGGTACCAATGAAGCTCGTATTCTTCACAGCCTTGGTATCATGGCCTATGTCGAAAAAGACAACCAAGCGGCCATGGGTTATTTCGGAAAACTCTTCACTGAACATTCTAAATCGGGTTACAACGGAAGTGGTCTACTCCACTTGGCCAAGACATTTGTTCGTCTTGGAGAAAAAGAACAAGCAAAAGAGACTCTCAATGAACTTATCAAGCGTTTCCCTAAGCATAGACGTGCTCAAGATGCTAAAAAGATGTTGAAAACTCTCTAGGAGATAGAAATGAAAAAAAGAAGAATTCTTTCTTGGACTCTTGCCAGTCTGAGTTTACTTACAGCAGGATGCTCCTACATTATTAACGAAATTGATGAAGGGCCAAATGTCATCACCACAAGTGACTCGAAGCCTCTATCTATTGTCTTCTCTCACAATATCAATGGAGAGACCCACCCTTGCGGATGCCGTCACTTCCCTCTTGGAGGTCTTCCCCAAGTGGCCGGACGCATTCATGAAATTAGTAAGACCAATCATCTTCTCTATGTAGATACAGGAGATACATTCTTTCCAAGTTCTAATCTTCCAGACTCTGTTAAGAGCTCCAAAAAATTCATTGGAGAAGAACTCGCCAGCAGTCTTAAAAAAATTGGTCTAGCCTTCATGGTCCCTGGTGATCAAGACTTTGCCCTTGGTTATGATTTTTTAAAAGAAGTGCAAAAAAAGAATCAATTTGATTACATCATCTCTAATATGAACTCCGAGGTTCTTCCCCATAAAAAGTGGGCCCTCGTAAAGGCACAAGGTCACAATCTCTACTTTATAGGAATAGTCGATCCAAGCATTCTTCCTAGTGAATACGCCAAAGATTTCACTCCAGTGAAACCATCTTTAAAGTCTATGATTACCTTTTTAAAGACTAAGGGTTACAAGGAGAAAGATCCGACTCACAAGTTAATCCTTCTCTCCCACTCTGGCTTTCAAACGGATGAGAAATTGGCCGAAGAATTCAAAGAGCTTGATTGGATCATTGGAGCCCACTCGCAAAGCTTTTTTAGAGACACAAGGGATGTCAATAAGACTCGCATTGTTCAAGTTCTTTCTAGAAACCACTACCTTGGTGAAATTAACTTCGATTTTACCAAAGGCAAAAAGCCGACTTATAAAGTTCATGAAATGCGTGAAGAAGAAGGGAAACTTCTTAAGAACAACGAGTTTTATGGCTTCCTAGATGCGCACAAAGAAAAGCTACAAAAGATTCAAATTGAAGAACAAAATGAATCCTTTTCAAAGAATCATCAGGTCACAAAGTTTTCACCGGCCGTCTCTTGTAGAGATTGCCATAATGCTCAATATGACTTTTGGCAAAAAACACCTCACTCAATTGCCTATGGAACACTCATTAAAGCAAAAGAGCACTTCAATACTGATTGTGTAAAGTGCCACACTCAAGGGCTCTTTGATGAGAGAGGCTTCTCTCGCGTTCAAGATGTCGTCACATTTGATGAAGGCCAAGAAAATGTCGATCAAAAGACAAAGGCCTACTGGGCAGAAGTTGAAAAGGCATTCTCAAATGTTGATTCAATTAGAGCTCTCTCTAAGAATAATGTGAAAAAGATCGCTCTCAAATGGGAATCACTTGATGAGAAGTATAAAGTTACTCACAATCACGCCAACGTTCAGTGCTTAAACTGTCATGATAAGCACCAGGAACACCCTTTCACAGATGCTGAAGTCAAGCTTACAAAGGATGCGAGAAAGGCCCAAATGAAGAATAAATGCCTTAGTTGTCACGATCCAGACCAATCACCCCAGTGGTATGACAAAGATGAAAAAGGTCTAGCGCGAAAGCTTAAAGACAAAGATTTTAACCAACATTTTAAAAAGTTATCTTGTCCAACAATGGAATAACAAAAAGGGCCTTCTTACAAGGCCCTTTTTTTATGATAATTTTGAATTGATAAAGTCGATGAGATCTTTCTTTTTAAATGGCTTCGTGAAATGGCCATCGAATCCTTCTGAAGAATAGCGGTCGAGTTGCTCTTTAAAAACATTGGCCGTAAATGCATAAATTTGAGACTTCGATTTATCATTAATCACTTCGTCTTCTCTAATATGCTTTAGAGCAGAAACACCATCCATCTCTGGCATCTGAACATCCATAAGAATCAAATCAAAGTGCTTCTCTTTTGCTAAATCTAAGGCCTCTTGACCATTAGAAGCGAATTCAACTTGCGCATCAAGCTTCTTTAAAAAGAGCTCGATTAAACGTCTATTACTCTCCTCATCATCGGCAACGAGAATAACTTTCTCACTCATTGAAGTGGTAGAAACCTCATCTTTTCCTTCAGCTGTTTTAGTCACAATAGGACGATCAACTTTTTCAACTGGAATCGTAAAGATAAAATTGGCCCCTTCACCATAAGTGGACTCGGCCCAAATTTTTCCGTCCATAAGATTCACTAGCTGCTTACAAATACTAAGCCCTAGTCCTGTTCCACCAAATTTACGGCTAATCGAGTTATCGGCCTGACTAAAGCGATCAAAGATGACTTCAAGTTGTGAAGGCTTGAGTCCAATTCCAGTGTCTCTAATTTCAAAGCGAATCCATTGCTGTTCACCAAGTTCTTCAACCATAGAAACAATGAGACTAACCTCTCCTTGACTAGTAAACTTCACCGCATTTCCAACGAGATTCACAAGGATTTGGCGAAGACGTATTTTATCTGCTCGAATGAAATCATGGATCGATTCATCGACAATTACTTTTGAATGAATTTCTTTTTCTTTCACTTGAAAGCTAAAGACTTCTGAAATTTCTTGAACTGTCTCTCTCAATGAAAAGTCAGAGTAATCCAAATGCAATTCTTGAGAGTCAATTTTAGAGTAATCTAAGATATCATTAATAATAGCAAGCAGGCTTTCACTAGAATTAAGAGCAGTGTAACAATAGCGCTTTTGCTCATCTGTTAGATCAGAGTCTTTTAAAAGAGAGATAAAACCAATAATGGAAGTAAGAGGTGTTCTAATCTCGTGAGACATTGTCGCAAGGAAATTCCCCTTGGCCTCAGAAGCTTTTCTCGCTTCAAGAGACTTTCTCTCGAGTTCATCTTTAATGGCCTTTTCTTCATTAATATTTAAAGCAAGTGTACAGAGCATATCTCTTTTAGACTCAAGCTCAACATCTTCAATACTAAAAGTAATGGCCGTGTAATAATCTTTTCCAACCTTTCCATCGATCGATAATTCACGTCGAACAATTTTATTATCTTCGAGAACAACCTCATCAATTCCCTGAATCTTTTTTAGATCCTTTTCAGAAATGACATCGGCAATTTTTATCGACTCACCATCATAGTCTTCGGGGTAAAAACTTTTTTGAAAACTCTTACTACTCTCCAAAATATCCCCGTTGATATTTCTAATAACAATAGACATAGGTGCGTGGTTTAAAATTCCTTGGAACGTTAGGGCCAGCTGCCTAATTGGAAAGGAGATTTTATTTGAAATGAGAAAGATCAGAACCATTCCAATAAAAGAAATACTGACCCCTAGCAATAGAAGAATAAGATTATTTTTAAACAACTCTCGTTCAACGGCTCCCGTAGAAATCCCAACAGCGATCACCCCATTAACAGCGCGATCGTAACTTCCTTTATAAGGCATGATGATTTCTTTAATATGCACACTTTCATTACAACACTTTCTGTAGCGAGTGTAATAGTCATTTGGACTCAGGCCCCCTTTAACAAAATCAGCAATCCCCTCGACTTTAATATCTTCACTCAAAGATTCATCTAAACTCTTAGCAACAGTGTTCCCTTTGTTATCGGCAATAATAACGTAGAGAAGATCCTGCTCTCTTCTTAGAAGTTGCTCAGTAAAAATTTGAGCGTGATACTTTCCAGAAAAGCTAATTCGATTAATTGAAAGAGAGAGAACATTTGTAATACTCTTAGCGAGTCTATCTTCAGAGCTGTAGATAACCTTTTTAAAAAGAAGTGATCCAGCAGAAAGAATGAGTGAGATAATAATGAATAGAAGGATAAAGAAACTTATCCCAATCTTAAAATTGATGTTGGAGAGCGAATCACTCGTTACTTTTGATTTTGGTAACATTACAACTTACCTATCTAAATTCTTTGTACTCATTATTCCAAGTTTTCGATCTCTTCCACGGCATTTTGAATGAATTCGGAACTTCTCCGAGCCATCCATGATATTTATCCAATGTTTCCTTTGTAATTGGAAACGTTGGGATTAAAACTCGCTTTGGTACTTCTTTTCCAAGAAGAACTTCATAGGCAAGTCTCATACTATGTCTACCAATCTCACCACAAAATTGAGCACTATCAATGAGAGTTAAATTTCCTTTTTTAATATTCTCAACTGATTTAGGGTCCCCGTCAATTGTCGCAACTTTAATCTCATTTCTGCCTGCCTTTAAAAGTTCAGAAACAACACTAAGTCCTCCACCATCATTAATCGTGAAGACAACATCAACTGATCCCTTTTGTGGGAAATCTTTTAAAATAGACTGCCCTGCGGCCTTTCCCAAAACAGGTTCAACAGCATGGTAACTCTTTAATACTTTGAACTTCTGCTTATCTTTTCTAAGAGCATCAATGAACCCATCCACTCTCTCTACTGTGGAAGAAACTTTTGGGTACTCAACAAGGATCAACTGAATTTCATAGTCATTTGGATAAAGTGAACCAATGTACTCTCCATCAAGATATCCGGCTTGATAATTATTCGAAGTGACATAGCTTGTGAGCTTCCCCTCAACAATATACTGATCGTAAGCGATGACAGGGATATCCTTTGCATTGGCCTTTAAAAGCGATTTTCCAAGGGCCGCATTATCAGTTGGCTGTACGATAATGAGATCGATATCTTCTCTTTCAATGAGAATATTCATTTGCTTGATTTGATTTTCAACTCCACCTTCGCCATCTCCAGCAACATAGGGAATCAAACGAACGCGAGGCAATTTTTTATTAAGCGCTGCATTTTCATTAAAGGCCTTGGCCTGAGCTTCAAGTCCTTTTCGCATGGCCACTTGCCCTTCGATATTCATCGACCAGTAGAGAACGCCGATATTGAACTCTTTAGAAAGAGCTGTGATCGAAAATAATGAAGCTAATATAATGACCAAATTCCTCATTTTTCACCTATCAAATGCTAGCAAGTCGCAAAATAAATCAACGCTTCTTGATTTTACCCTATATAAGGAGACACCAAGCTAGTGTTTTCCTTAAATTTTTATAAAGAACAATAATTTTTACCTATAATTCCATATTTTGGTTGATTACCCAAACAAAAAATTTAATTGTAAGGATTCCTTAACAATCAATAATTACAATCACCTGTAAATATTTCAATAGCAATAATTCAAGATTTCAATAGCCCCTCTCTTTGGCTAGAATCCCGCGTCTTGAAAAATTTATGGGGAATGAATTTATGAAAAGTCTTATCACACTTGTCCTACTCACTTTTGGTCTTTTTAACGCCTACGCTAGTGAGCAGAAACTTGAAAATATTGTCACTCAAGGTGAATTTGTTGAAATCTGGTCTTACTCAGGAAGTGAGAAGGAAGCGACGATTAACTTTGTTATTGAAGCTGAACAATACTTAGAAATCACTCAGCACGGAGAGAAGATCGCTATGAGCGTTGATCTCTCTTACACTGTAACGACAATTCGTTACGAGATTAAATCACTTGAAACTCTTTCTGATCGCGAAATCCTCATTGCGATTGTATCTGAGATGAAAATGAAAGTGAGTCGAGAATTAGTTTTTGAACGCTCTTTTGTAGAGTAACCTCAAATATCCAATCCCAAAAGAAAAGGCCCGCTAAATTAGTGGGCCTTTTTGTTTATATACTCTAAAAACTTTTTTCGGTAGCTATAAGTCTTGCCATGAAAAGTAGAAATATGACCGACCTCTTTAAGAGACCACATATCTTTTGGTGCCTCTAGCTTTTCATAGATCTCTTTTCCAAAGCGGTAGGGAACAACTGGATCATCTTCGGAGTGAATGACAAGAGTTGGTCGATCAAACTTTGATATCCACTTGGCCGAAGCATATTCATCATCCATTAAAACATAGGCCAGAGGCTGAAGCGGCCAAAAAAGCCAAACAGAGGAAAGTCTATCTCTTGCAATCTCTTCATAAGAACTAAAAGTAGAATCAAAAACAGCTAAATCGATATCGGCCCTCTTTTTAAAATCCATCATGGCCCTAAGTGAGATCACCCCTCCAAGGCTTTGGGCATAGACGATAAAGCGCTCATTACTCTTAATCATAGAATGGGCATAATCTAGCGCCGATAGGGCATCGAGATGAACACTCTCAGGGGCGGGCTCGCCTTCACTTTTTCCATAGCCACGATAATCGAAGATGAGAAGGTCATAATCTTTATTAACCATCCAAGCAAGAGAGAGGTAATGACTTGAAAGATTTTGAGCATTGCCATGAAAAAAGAGAACCACTCCCTTTCTCTTTTTTGCCTTTGTCTTCAAATGCCAGGCATGCAACTTTGTGCCATCGAGAGATTTGAAATAGAGATCTTCGTAATCGAGCTTAAACTGCTTAGGCGTCGAATAAATAATCTGATCGGGATAATAAAGAAGCCCAGAGCATCCGCTCAATAAAAAAACGAGAATTAAAAGAGGTATAAATTTCATTAAATCCCCTGTCTAAGGTACCTGATCGACCCAAAGCATTTTATAAACACTTTTATTATGCTAGTATTGCTAGATTATGACTACAAAGATTGTTTTGGGAATAGAAACTAGCTGTGATGACACTTCCATAGCCCTTATTAAGGGTTATAGTGACGATATTAACTCGCCACCAACTCTTTTGGCGCACAATTCCTTCTCTCAGGAGCAACTCCTGGATAAATGGGGCGGTGTGGTACCAGAAATTGCCGCGAGAAATCACTTAGCAAAACTTGTCCCTCTTTTAGAAAAGACATTTTCCGATGCAGGAGTCACTCCTAGTGAAGTAAACCTCATCGGCGTTACGACTCACCCAGGACTCCTTGGACCCCTATTAACTGGTCTCAATGGAGCGAAGTCGCTCGCTCTTTTTCACAAGACACCCATTCGTCCAGTCAATCACCTCTACGCTCACCTAGAAGCGATTCATCTTACTAAAACAGTGGGCTATCCCTATATTGGATTACTCGTTAGTGGTGGTCATTCTCTCTATATGCTCGTTCACGGTCCAGATTCATTTGAAATTCTTGGAACAACTCTCGACGATGCCGCAGGAGAAGCTTTTGATAAAGGTGGAAAGATCTTGGGGCTTGGTTATCCGGCCGGAAGAATCATCGATGATCTCTCTCAAGAGGGAGATCCAAAGAGGTTTAAATTTCCAATTGGTCTAGAAAACTCGGCCAATGCCAATCTAAGCTATTCAGGTGTAAAGACGGCCCTACGTCAATTTATTGAGCAAAATCCTCAATACTCTTGTGAAGGTCTGAGCAAAGAGAGCTATCCTGAAGAGATTCACGATATTTGCGCCTCATATCAGCACGCCATTGTGAGTGCTCTAAAATTAAAATTGAAATACGCTATTCGCCTTGCCGATGAAAAGGTTGGTTCAAAGACCCTTCCTATTATCGTTGGTGGCGGAGTTGCTTGTAATAGTTATCTTAGAAAAGTTCTCACAGAAAGTTATCGAGATGTCTTCTTTGTTAATCCAAAGTTTTGTACAGACAACGGTGCGATGATCGCAAACCTTGCCTTTCGTACAAATGATCAGGCAATCTCTTATCCAGAATGTCTCACACTCGATGCGAGAGGGCGTTTTATTACTAAAAAAGAAAAACTCGATATTGCAAAGAAAAGTAAGCTCGAACAAAAAAAGCAAGGAAAGCGCCCATGAGCGAAAGACTCCCCTACGCTAATAAAGACTTAGGACAACACTTTCTTCGCGATCAAAAAGTCATTACATCTATTACTGATGACTTCAAAGATAAAGCGAAGGGAATTATTGAAGTTGGGCCTGGTCCAGGGATTCTAACAAAGAACCTCTCAGAGCACGGTCTTCCTTTTGCTGTCATTGAAAAAGATGAGCGCTTTCCTGAAATTCTCGAGGCCTTCTTAGCAAGTGATCGAATTCGTCTAACAGATGCTTTAACAGTGGATCTCAATGAATTTATTGAGACAATGAATCTTCCAACTGAAGATCTATGGCTTGTTTCTAACCTTCCTTACAATGTCGGAGTTCCACTTCTTATCAACTTTCTTCAATGCGATAAGATCAAATATATGACTCTTATGTTTCAAAAAGAAGTTGCCGATAAAGTCACTCCTTTTATGACAAAAGAATCAAAGGCCATGGGAAGTCTAATGGCCCTAAGTAAGAACTACTTTGATGTAGAACTCCTTTGCAAAGTACCTCCGGGAGCATTTCAACCACCACCAAAAGTTGACTCGGCCGTCGTTACAATGACTAGAAAAGAAAACCCAGAAGTTCCACTTTCTGAATTTCGAGTTTTCGAGTCTTTTTTGAGAAAGCTCTTTGCCATGAAGAGAAAACAATTAGGTAAGGTCTTGAAGGGGCACTACCAGTCAGATAAACTAGAATCAGCATTCAAGGCCTGTGGCATTGAAAGAACGATTAGGGCCGAGGCCCTGTCACTTGAATCAGTCATTAATCTGTATAAAGAATTGAGATAAAACTATGGGAATAAAAGTAATCGCCAAAAATAAAAGAGCTAGCTATGACTTTCAACTTCTAGAGAAGTTTGAAGTGGGAATGGTTTTAGTTGGTACAGAAGTAAAAAGTATTCGAAATGGAAAAGTAACGATTGCAGAAGCTCACATTTCTATCGATTCAAAAGGCGAAGTCTGGGCCCACAATATCAATATTCCTCACTATGAATTTGGAAATATCAATAATCACGACGAGAGAAGAACGAGAAAGCTACTTCTTCACAATGAAGAAATCGCTCGCATCGCTCACAAGTCACAAGCTGAGCGACTAACGATTGTTCCAACAATGATTTACTTTAAAGGCTCAAATGTGAAGTTAGAAATTGCTCTTGCCAAGGGTAAGAAACTTCATGACAAGAGACAAGACGAAGCGAAGAAGGACGTTGAACGTAAACTTCGCCGTGGTCAGTACGATTAAAAAAGCCTTTTCTTATACTGGTGCATTCGTGGCCCAGTAATAAACCACACCAATGTAAAGAGAAAGAAAGATCGCTCCCGAAAGGCGAGCGAAGTTCTTTTTCATATAAACTAATGCCAGTAAAAAGACTGAGGCAAACATCAAGACCCCAATTTCAACATTAAATGATTGATCAATAGAGACATCGTAAATCCCAAGACTTGTTAAAACAAATGAGACATTGAAGATATTAGATCCGATGATATTTCCCGTAATGATATCCGTGTTCTTCTTTCTATAACAAGCTAGTAGTGCCGTCACAAGTTCAGGAAATGAAGTTCCAAAGGCCACAAAGACAGCAGAGATAACATAAGGGCTAATTCCAGCGATCTTTCCAATCTCTGTACCAGAACTTACAAGAACCTCTCCCCCACCATAAAGAAGAACAAAACCAGCAAGGAGTTTTACAAAATCCATTGCGTGAAGTTGAACTTTTTCATCGTGCGAATCAAAGTGAGTGAGATGGCGCTGCTTAGACATTTGCTTGAAAGTATCCCACATATAAAAAGAGAAGAATCCAAGAAGAAGTAGTGAACACCAAACGTAGAGCTTTGCTTGAAAGAGAACGATCGTTAAAAGAACAGTTAGTACGAGGTGAAGAATAAACTGAATCTTGATCTCTTGTCTTTGGATGTAGAGCGTTTCAAAAAGACCTGAGGCCCCGAGAATTAAAAATAAATTAGCAATATTTGATCCAACAATATTCCCTAGAGCAATTCCACTCTCTCCTCTAAAAGTCGCAAGTTGAGAAACAAAGAACTCAGGTAGAGACGTTCCAAAACCAACAATGACGAGTCCGATAACAAGTGGAGAAAGTCCGAAATATAGACCAATTTTTTCGGCCGACTCAAGAGCAAATTCAGCTCCGTAGTAAAGCATGACAATGGCCAGGACCAATAAAAAGACTTGAAGTAGCATTATGTGTGCTCCATAATTTTTCTATGAATAAGTTATGGGCACATATTAGCGAAAAAAACTTCAAATTTCTAACAATCTTCGTCGGAATATCGGGAGATCTGATCATTTTAAATTGGCTTTGGCAGCGAAAAGAAATGTTCTTTGCTAAGTATAACGAATTACTCGAGGTGCAGCTTAAAGTTCAGGGACTCGTCATGAACGAAAGCATGAAAGCAGAGCTCTATCAGCTCTTCTCTCAAATGCTAATTCTTATACTCGTGGCCATCTTAGTCGTGCATCTTTTAATCTATTCCACTTTTTATTTTTCAAAGCCATTTTCTAGAAATTATCTCAAACTCTATATGGGAAGTGCGGCAATTGGATGCTTTCTAAGCTGGGTAAGCTCACCTTTATCAATGCTCACCTTTCTTCCCCTCAGTGTCTTCTATGGAATTTGCACCAAGGGGCTACTCGATCAGAAAGATCATCGCTTTAAAATTTCGGAATCAGAAAGCGAGTCTTAGAAGGTTCTGCCCAATCGGGAAGAGTTCTCGTTGAAGAAAGTTGATAGCATTGACCTGAAATGGCCAAAATGAATGAATCAAATGCCCTTGGATTCTTAACGAGTGTTTCAAGATCTTTATCATAAATAAAAACGTTTTGAGATGATTCAATCTTCTTAATGATGTCCAATCTCGCCTCAGGTCCAAGATCAAGATCACTCATATTGATAATATCTTTTTTCAAAATCACCTTAGCTCGAAGCAGCTCAATGAGACTAAGGTTCACATTACTCTCATGGAGTTTAAGAGAATTTGGAAAATGTCTTCTCAAATAAGCAAAACGAGAGAGCATCATTAGAGATGTATTTCCAAAAGAATCATAGATGGACTTAAAAAGATGAAGAAGTTGGTCGTAGTAGCGATTCCAAATAAATAAATCAATCGGGCGATTCCAATAAGGAAGATAGCCCTTTTTAAGTCTTCTCTTGTAAGAGCGCGAGAGAATATGATCACTCGCATCTGATTCTAAGATATCGCGAGAAAAGTGAACTTCATCATCTACATTTCTCTCTTGTTCATAGCGCTTAGGGTTTTCATGCCTTGTCGTTGCGTCAACTTTTAAAATCTCTTTGATCTGCTTATTCACTTGGACAACTGATGGTTGTGGGCAACGTGAGATTCCAGGGCAAGCGAGAGTACACTCTTGGCATTCAGGACTTGAAAGAGGAAAATCAATGACAAGATCAGTGATCTCATAACTTTCAATCCATGTTCTAATAGCATCATTACCGTCGAGACCATCTTCATCTTTCACCTGAAGAAGAGACTTTAAAAACCAACGATCGTTATCTTCAAAATGCTCAAGAAGGCAGAAGATGAAGTTATCACTTCTTCCACCCTTCATACTAATTCCGGCAATATTCGTTACACTCATTAAGCTTCCACTGGGGCATCGACAGAAAAGTCTAAAACACTCATTCCCTTTTCAATGACGAGAGTTCGAACCTTTTCTTGGTTCTTTTTACTATGAATGAGAAGAAAGCAGCCACCGCCCCCGGCACCACAAGCTTTCATTCCAAGTTCACCTACTTCTTCTTTGATTTCTTGGTAAAGAGACTTCATTTCAGGAGAGACAATTCCACTGAAAAGCTTCTCTCTTTGCTCGCCTTCTTTTCCAATGAGAGTAATGAGATCCGAAAATCTCTTTTCTTTAATGGCCTTATAGGCTTCACTCGTTAATCGCGCGATTTCTCCAAGTCCCTCTCTTACATTTTCATCTTTATCAAAGAATGACTTATAAACTTCCCAGTTATTAATTCCAGAAAGCCTCGTTTGTCCCGAGTAAACTAATGTCAAAGATGACTCCAACTCTTTTACAAGTTCATCAGAGTAAAGTTGTTCAACATCAATTTTCGAGTAATTTGGCCTAAGGGCCAGCACTCCTCCAAAGAGGGCCGGATAATAATCCTGATAACCAGCTGGACCAGAATCGAGAATTCTCGCCTCGATATCGTTAACTGTATTAATCGCGCTGACACGATCTACTGATTTATTAAAGTATTCGCTTAGGGCCTTATACAAAGTTACTCCCATAGATGAAGAGCCACCTAAACCAGCTCCAGCAGGAGAACCTGATTTTAGCTTAATCATTAATCCCTCTTTAGGAGAGAATTCATTAATAATTTGGCAAACGAAATTCATTGGTCCAAAGAAATCACTTTGAAAATTCTCTTGCGATAAGTCAGATAATTTATAATCAAACTCCGAATCGTAATCCAAAGAGATAATCTTTAATTGATCATTACCGCTTTTTTCTATTTCAACCTCAGCCTTTAACGATGTCGCGAGATTAAGCGTTAAGACATTTGGCAGAATGAGATTTATTGGTTTTAAATCAAGCGTTCCCCCTAAAAGATCAACACGAACAGAACCAGAAACTTTAACCATGACTATAAACTCCAATATAAGGAAGCTCTCTGAACTTTCCATCAAAATCGAGCCCGTACCCGATAACAAATTTATCTTCAATCTCAAATGCGAGATAATCGATTGCCACTTTATGAACATTTCGAGAAGGTTTATAAAGAAGAGAAGCTAAACGAAGAGATTTTGGACCTTTCTGTTGTAGAATACCTCTTAGAGTTTTTACTGTTAAGCCCGTATCAACAATATCTTCAACAATCAGTACATTCTTACCTGCAATACTTTCTTTTAAATCGAGATTAACTTTAATCTCCCCCGTCGACTTAGTTCCTTCATAAGAAGATACCGCCATAAACTCTAAATGCACTGGTAATTTAATTTCACGAACAAGATCGGCAACAAACATAAAGGCCCCATTGAGAACACCTACAACGACAAGTTCTTCACCATCGTACTCTTTTGTAATTTGTTCACCAAGCTCTTGAATTCTCTTTTGAATGTCTTCTTTTGAGATTAAAACGTCATGGGCCATAGTCTTACTCCTTATTATGGATACATAGGAAATTATAACCAGTGACCAAACCTTAGACAAATTCATTTATCTGACATTAAAATAAAAGATAAACTCCTAATAAAAGGCACAATAAATGGCATTGTTTTTGCTCTTAAAAAGATCTATGAAATACACGACTTTATTACTTGTCTTTTTTATTTCTACTACAATTTTCTCAAAAATGAGAACTGATCACCTCATTCCGATGTCTGATGAGCAATATCAGTCTTGGTTACTTTCAGATGGATCATGGGATATGCCCTATCCAGAAGAAACAGATGAATACATTAAAGGGCGAAAATATCTCGATAAAGTCTTCAAAATTTTTAAGGCCCAGTACCCACAATTTAAAGACCTAAAAAGTCCAGCTCTCGCTGTAGTCAGTGGAGATGGTGCTAGTGTCAGTGGTTATACAACAGAACAACCTTATGGTGTGAAATTGACAACAGGTCTTCTAAAGAAACCTGAAGAAGAAATCATGTTTGTCATTGCCCATGAACTTGTTCATCTCTACTCTTTTCATAACTCTCTTTCTGGAGATGGTGAACTACTTGGTACATATCACAAAGACGATCGCATCGATTGTAATCCTCAAGCAAATACAGAAGAATTAGAAAAATTTAAAGAGTACTTTCGACTTTTCAATCTCATTGGAACACACCTTGACGATGAATTACAGGGAATACCTTATAGTTTCTGGGGCGGGGATTCGAATCTCGCTGGCGAGCTCTTTCACTACCTCATGCTTAGCATGGATCAAGAAAAAGAAAGCTGTCAGGTAGCACAAGAGGCTTTCATGAGTTGGAAGTGGATTCTTTCTAAAAACTACAATGCTAAAAATGATAGTTTTGATTTGAAAAAAACTGATTTTGATAAGCAACTTAAACTCTTTGTTTCTTCTGCCAAAGTATGCTTTGAAGATGAGAAAGTGGACTTCAAGGAATTGGTTGGACAATCACTTGATATCTCTCAAAGAGGTTATGAAAGACTTCTCTTTGCAGGTAAATCGGAAAAAGAAAAGAAGGTCATTAAAAAGCTAATCTCGAATTTTAATAAAGAAGAAAATGTTATCAATGCAATTCTCACCTTTTCTAAAAGTGTATCAGATGAAATGAAAGTGATCGAAGATGTCTTTGATGATTTTCACTTCTACTCTACTGAAGATGAAGCCGATATGATCGCCACAAAGATCCTTACGAAGTCTGGTTTTAACATTGAAAAGTCACTTGATTACTGGCTCGCAGACCTCTCTAAGGAAGGAAAAAAAGAGTGTCTTGAACAACTAGAAAAAGGGATTGCACCAAAGGCAGCAAGAAGTGATTCCGTACATCAACGACCATGCTACAGGGCCTATCGAATCAAAAAGTACTACGAAGCTATTAAGTAATAGAAATTAAATAAAGGCGTTATTAAGAACTTCACCAACCCCACCAGCGCCGGGGACGATATACTGATGCTCGTTTAAGCCAACCTCACGGTCCCACTCCTGTCCAGGCTCTTTGAGTAAGACATCTTTTGGAGAAAGTCCACGATCGACTCGAAGAGCAAAAATCTCAACATCGGGATGATCAGTTGTCATTCGTTTAATATACTCAGGGGTAACAATTAAGTTCATACAAATGAATTTCTTTGCCTTACCTTTCACTTCATTTTTATAGTGAGAGATTGCATAAGAAAGAGAACCACCAGTAGCTCCCATCGGATCAGGTAGTAGAATGATCGCATCATCTACTGGGCCACCAATTTTTGAGCCCGTCACATCAACTCCCACAACTTCATTTTTTTCATTCACTTTTCTTTGGGCATAGAAGTGGTCTTGTCTCAAATTTTTAGGATCGAGAATGAAGTTTAAATGATGGTAGCAAAGATGACTTGGATAAATTCCGGCACGCGCAAGATCCACAGAAACAATGTGAGTATTAGGATCAATCACATCAATTTCGAGTGTCCCTTTTTCACTAAATTCTTTCATTCTCGTATCTGTTTGGACCTTGACTCTTGGAAACGAGTGCCCAACAACAGCTTCTAAAAGAGTACTGTAGAGATATTCGATGTATGAATTTAAAATGGGTTGAACGGCATTTGGGGAAGAGAGTTTTGTGAGAAAGCTTTGGGCCATAGGATTAGATAGAATGTGAACATTCTCTCCATAGTGATGTTTAATTTCGCTAAGAGAGTACTTTTGATTCACATAACTTTGATCCACTGGCCCAACCTTTTTATACTTCTGCTATCGTTGCAGAACTTTGATGATTTTCTTTTTCAATCTTAACAGAAAAAGCGAGAAGATCATCTTCTTCTCCAAAATAATCAAAGTGTGAACGACAACGAGCTTCGTAGAGATCTGTCTCACCTACGAGCACTTGATCTTTTGTTTGAACATTTGGCTTTCTGTAAGTCTTTGTCGCTGGACATCCACAAACAGTACAAATGGCCTGAACTTTCACAACTTCATCAGCAACGGCCAGAAGATGTGGCATTGGCCCAAACGGCTCACTTCTATAATCTTGATCAAGACCAGCACAAATAACTCTGATACCACGCCTTGCAAGCTTCATGATTACTTTAATAATATTTTCATCAAAGAACTGAACTTCATCAATGGCCACAATTCTCGTTGAATCATAGAGCCTTTGTAGAATTTCAATTGAGTCTTTAACAGGAGTTGCCTTAACGGCTTGCGATGAATGGCTCACGACATCTGTCTCGTGATAACGATCATCAATCCCTGGTTTAAAGATTTGAATCTTCTGACGAGCAATCTGCGCTCTTCTTACTCTTCTAATTAATTCTTCTGTTTTCCCAGAAAACATGGGTCCGCAGATGACTTCAATTCCGCCTGTCATAACTTGACCTACTCCAAAAGGTGACACTTTCGAACTCCTTTCATCAATGTGTCTTTTCCCAAAATAGTGACTGTAGATGTGTGTCTCTCACAAAATCGGGGGTGACTGTGTTGTGTATTGTCTCGACTTTCTGTGTGTAAAAAGCTTTAAATATTTTCGCAGGGCCCAAGCATTCTGTAAACGCACACGCCCACTGTGTCATAACAAAAGACTAATACTTTCAACGACTTAAAATTCTCCAAAATGCTTACAAGCAAAGATTACAACATGGGAATAGACGAATCTTTCGATGCAAAAAAACAAAGTTCATCTATTTTCTTAGAGAATGTTAACAAAGAGCATAAAAATAAGAGAGAAGCAAAGAAGCATCACAATGAAAAGAAAAAGTGGTGCCGAAAGAACGACAATACTTTGAAGAGAGTTCATCCCGAAGTTCTTTTTTAGACCTGCAAAGATATAGATAAAAGAGCAAAAGTTTTTAGCGGCCTCGCCAAAAACAGGAACGAGAAGAAACATATTGCTAACCAAACTATGATTCACCACTTCATCAGTCATTGATTCAACATCGCCTTTGATATCAAAGAGCATGGAAAAGAATTTAATAATGACACTCCAAAACTTAGTATAAATCCAAAGAACAAGGGGATAAAAAATAGCACTAAGTAAAGTTGTAAATAGAAGGGCCTTCTGCGCCTTCATAGGAAAATCATTAAAGAGAAGATCAGCGAAGCTAGAGTCTTCACTCATAAGCTTATAAGAAATAAGTCCCAAGTGAATTGAAACCATACTATAAAAACTATAAACCATTTTCAAAAGCCAAGAAACACTCATGGCCTCAACAAAAGAGAGTTTAACAGGGATCTCTTCATTTAAAGAATCTTCTGAGACAACTGTTAAAGCTTCCTTCTTTCTCTTAGAAAGTCCCTCGCGAATCCCATGAAGTTTTTCATGTTGATCAAAAGGATGGAGAAATGACTGGATATAGTTATTAATAACAGCGTTCAAGATTACCTCAAATAGTCCGCAAATTTCACACTAGGCCAGTAAGTCTTGGCCATGTCGTAGTGTAATTTTAACCCTTTTTCATGAATAAGCAAAAGAAGTTCATTCTTTCTTTTAGCAAGAGTTAGTTTCTCTCCTAAAAGAGAAAAATCAAGCTTTTCTTGGTAGCTCTCATCTTTAAGTAGTGGCGTATAATAAGAGGCCTCACTTACAAGTAAATCATAGAGTTTTTTAAACTCCACCTGAGCGAGGTCTTTCTTCGGACTCGTCGCTTTAAATAGGCCATCTTTTTGAAAGGAAACAGAAAAATCAGAAAAAGAGAGCGACTTTAATTCTTTCTTATCAATAATCGCTTTATTCATGAACCTTTGATAACTCGTATAAAAGAGATCATCTTGCTCACTAGTCAATTTAAGAGCATGCTTAGCTCCTCTTATATGAGCATAAGAACCGAGTTGACTTTTATAGGAACGATAGAAATCAAGATGAGTTTTTACTCCATCTTTAGAAGTAAGAGTAATCGTTGTTAAAAGAGAAGAAAGATCATCAGAATCAAGAGCTAAAAGGACTTCCTCCCCTTCAAAAGCGATGATCTCATCTAAAAAATCTTGAACTCGCTTTTCCTCTAGCTGATAACTCGTCAGAGTTTTTGGTAAAAGCTGCAAAGGAGAGAGCTTTATTTCAAAAGCAATTTTTTTCTTATTTTCAATTTTAATTGAAGAAATCTCTTGTACGCTAAATTTAGAATCTAAAATTAAATGACGATCAAAGAGAAATTTTTCAGGAATCCAAAGAAGAGATTGCAATCGGCGATACTTGATATCACTACGATGAGCACTCTCTCTTTTTAAAACCGCATCTTCTGCCCTAGCATCTTCTACAACAACGATGTCGCCTGGAAGCTGATCATTCTTAACAACTTGCATGTAAAACTCAGTTGAATAATCTAACTTCTTACCTAAGATTAATTTAAGTTTTCCATTAGAGAAATTGAATTCGACCCAGCTTTTTTGGTCGGGAACGTATGAGCTTTGACCAAGTTCTTTAACTTCTTCTTTTTCAAGGATACGAGTTAAGCGCAATCTTGAAAGGTGTCCCATTAATTCATTGAGCTTCTTCTGATCAGCGGGGTGTTTAGAACTAATAAGTGTTGCTTCTTTATTGTATTGAATTTCATACAAGGGAAACTTTACACTCAAAAGTTTATCAAACTCATCTTTTTTAATGAGGCTTAATTCCTTTTCTTTTAACTCTTTTTGATCAATAGCTCCCTTTTCTTCAAAAATGTAAGCGATAGAAAGAAGGCCAATAAGAATAAGTAAAAGAATTCCATTCAACTTCATGAATCACCTATAAAACACGTCTTCTTCGATAAAAAACAATTGATGTAATCAAAAAAACAACAGGCAGAGCAACGACTGAGAAATAAAAAATAATTCCAATCTGAGGCCCACTAATAAAGACAGGCTCCTCTTTCAATTGCGGTCTATCAAAAGCTGAGATGAGATCATCCCCAGAAAGCCAATCCAGTGCACTATTTAAGAAAATATAGTTTTGAACCATCTTTTGATATTGGTTAGTTACAAAAGTTGAATTTCCAAAAGCAACAATTCGAGTATTACCGTCACTTTGCTCCCAGGCCCCGGCAAAAGAAAGAGGTCCATTTCGATCTTGATCGGGAGTATAGGTCACTTGATTTTCTTTTAATTCTTGAAAATTTGTCTCACCCCAACTCTCGTTTGAAGAGAGTGCAAGATTTTTCATAACGCCTTTATGAAAAGGAGAATCAGCATATTCCACACTAGAAACAACAGGAAAGAAAACTTGTCCACTGTAGTCTTCAGAAATAGGATGCTTACCAAACTTTTTTACAATAGGAGCAAGCCCATTGGAACCGCGAACATTTGATTTAGGGTCGACAACAAGGTTGTTATGAATTCGAACACCCCAAGTAATGAGAAGATCGCGAAGATTTCTAAAAACATCTTCATTCAAAGTTGGATCAAGTCCTACAATAAGAGATTTCCCCCTAGTGAGATATTGGTCGAGTACTTCAATCTCTTCTTTTAAAAATCCGCTCTTTGGTCCCCAAATCATTACAATTGTGGCATCGGCGGGAATCTCGCGAGCAGAGAGAAGATCGAGCTCTTTAAATTCGTAAGAAGAATGAACAAGTAATTGCTTTAGAAAACTAAGATCCGTCGGATTTTTTTCATCTACACTTGGACCTTGGTGATCCCTAACATAATAAATAACTGGAAGAGATTCACGTGAGAGCTTAATCAAAGCATTTGTGAATTCAAGCTCTCTTAGGCGAGAGATCTTTTCTTTTTTATTTTTATATTCAAGTACAATCGCGGGTAGTTGAAAGATCTGCTCACTACTAACAAGATCTGGCCTAAGTGAAGCATCAATATATTCAACCTGAACATTTGCATTCTCTTGACGGTACAATTCAATTAGCGTTCGAATATTGGCAAATTGATCACGCTTTGAAAAAACCTTAACAGAGAGTTTTTCATCGAGAGACTTTGTGACTTTAACCGTTTGCTCTGTTAAAGAGTTCACTTGATAACCTGTGAAATCTTTTTTCAGAGGATTTTTAAAGGCCAAGTAATTAACAACTCCTAAAATAGAGAAGAAAAGAAAGGTCGTTACAAGAGTGCTCGTTAACATTTTAAAATGATGAGACATGTAGTAGTGCTTAAACTTGTCTCTTTGGACAACTAAGAGAACAACGGTCATGATTAAAGTTAGAATAGTCACCGACAGAACCAAGACTCTCTCATCGCTTATTGAAAGCCAAAGAGCAATCACGATAAAATAAAGCACAATATTTATAATATTAAAGAAGCTTAAAAGAGCTTTTTTCATTACCAATTCCTCGAATCTAAAGATTTGTAAGTTAGAAAAGAAAAGAATCCAACAAAACTTACGTAGTATACGAGATTAAAACTTACGACCATTCCCTTTGAAAGATGGGCGTGGTGAAATCCAATACTAAAATACTGAAGAATCATTCCAACAATATAATTTTCTGTTACTGAAGACATATTAATTAAAAGTAAAAAAGCAAATAACACTGAAAAGGAGACCACAACAGAGACGATTTGATTTTCTGTAATACTCGAAGCAAAGAGCCCGACTGCGATATAAGCGCACACAGAAAGAAGAACTGCTCCATAATTTGTCCAAACAATCGCCCATTGATCATAGCCAGAAAAAGAAAGAATGATTGGAAAGACAAGCGTCAACATAACAAGAAAGAGTACGACAAAGAATGTTGAAAGAAATTTTGCAATAATGATGTCGACAACACTTAGATCTGATCGCAAGATAAGATCGAGTGTTTCATTCTTACTCTCCTCTGCAAAATGTCCCATCGTTAAAAGAGGAACAATGAACATTAGAAGAAAGTTCATCGCACCAAAGGTCGGAAGTAAAATTGAATTAGCTAGCGAGAGATTCGTTAATTCTTGATTTGTTACCAAGAAGTTATAAAAAAGAAGTCCCATAATCAAACTAAAGACTCCTGCAATAATATAAATAAGAGGAGATGAAAAATAATCCGATAATTCTTTTTTCATCAAAATCATTGATCCTTTAAGCATGACGAACTCCTGTAACTTCTTTAAAGATCCCCTCTAAATCGAGCGTACGTTCACTTAAGCTAATTACAATCGCACCTTCAGATGAAAAGAATTGACTTATTTTCGCTCGATGATCTCCACCCTCTTTTGCTTTTAAAGTAAGCTTTATTGAACGGTCACTTTCAATTCGATTTGAAATTTCAACAGAACAAGAAGCCTCAAGCTTTGATAAGCTCTCCTCTTTTAATCCTTCAACTTCAATTTCTAATTGCTGAGTTCCAGAAATTTTAGAACGAATCTCCTCGACAGCACCCGTCATAAGAATTTCACCCTTATTGATGATTGTTATATCCTCACAAAGAAGATTAGCTTCATGCAATTGGTGAGTTGATAGAAGTACAGTGTGTTCACGACTCAACTCTTTAATGAGATCTCTAATTTCTAAAATGGCCTTAGGATCTAGTCCAACAGTTGGTTCATCTAAAATAATGATTTCAGGATTAGACACAAGTGTTGAAGCAATTCCTACTCTTTGCTTATATCCTTTAGAAAGATTTCTGATAAGACGAGACTTAACATCAATAAGACCACACTTATTTAGAATTTCATCTATTGGCCTTAAATTCTTTTTAACTTTCAACGTATAAAGTTGTTGAACAAAGTTTAGATAATTAATGACAGTCATATTTCCATATAGAGGTGGTGTTTCAGGAAGGTAGCCAATTCTTGCTCCTTCCATAATCTTTACACTTCCCCCATTGGGTCTAAGCACACCTGTGATAATTTTCATCGTCGTCGACTTACCAGCGCCATTTGGTCCAAGAAACCCATGAATGCGCCCACGCTTTACTGAAAAATTCACATCCACTAAGGCCCTTCTTCCAGGATATTCCTTAGAAATGTGTTCAATCGTGATTGCCATATCACTCACTATGATCCTCCCTAATAAATCTCAAAAAAGCATAGCAAAAATATTAGAAATTGAAAAAAATCCTGCACAAATAAGGGAAATCATTTTAAAATTTCTGTTCAGGCCCAAAGAGAAAATAACCGATAAAGATAGTATGAGAATTAAAGAACATTTTAAAAAGTTGACCAAAAAGGCCAACAAGATAGTTATTACAACTCACATTCATCCAGATGCCGATGGTATTGGCAGCCAAATCGCTCTTTGCATGGCCCTAAGAAAAATGGGAAAGGATGCTATTTGTGTTAATGAGGAGCCTCTCTTTGAGCGCTATAAATACCTCGATCCAGATAATATTGTCCTAGGTCTCGAAGAGTACAAGGCTCAATACGATGTTGAACAAGAAATCGACCTCTTCATTGTTGCCGATACCAATTCTCTTCCAAGAATCGGAACAAATGTTCAACAGCTCGTTCTCTTATCAAAAGATCTTTTATTTATTGATCACCACCCTTGTCCAAAGGAATTACAAGCGATTCATTGCATAGATACCAATACGGCCGCGACAGGAGAACTTGTTGGCGGGCTTATTGAGGCCATCGGTGTAGAATTTGATGAGGCCATCGCTCTCGCACTCTATACTGCGATCATCATAGATACTTCAAGCTTTCGCTATCCTACTGTGACAGGTAATACTCACGCACTTGTCTCAAAGCTCATGGCAGCAGGAGTAAAGCCTCCAGAGGCCTTCAATCTTATCAATGGAACCAAGAAAATATCTCATATGCAGCTACTTGGAAAAGTTCTTAGCTCTGCTCAAACCACAAAAGATGAAACCATTGCATGGATTTGTCTAACTGAACAAATGATTGAAAACCACGAGTCAGACGCTGAGGATACTCACGGCTTTATTAATCACCTTCTCATTCTCGATAATATCAAAGTTGCCTGTATGTTTAGAAAAATTGGTAAGCAAGTAAAAGTAAGTTTGAGATCTTCTGATGATAGTATCGATGTTGGAATTATGGCCCAGGCCCTTGGTGGTGGCGGTCACAACCACTCTGCCGCAACAGTAGTTGAAGGCGAATTAAGCGATGTGGTTAAGAGAACGATTTCAAAAATTGAGAAGATGCTCTCGCAAGTTTAGCTTGTAAGAATCTTTGAAAGAACAGCTCTCTCTTTATCACTGAAGTTAAAGGTATTCATATTTAAAGCATCTTTTAGCTTTTCTCTTACCTTTGGATTTTTAGGATCATTATTTTGTACATCACTCTGTAGTAAGTGTGCTTCAGCAGATGCTTCAGCTTTTGATTCTACTTTTTGCTCTTCACTCGAAACTTCTTTAGAAGGCCCTTTAGAAGCTTGTACTGTTGGCTTTTTAATCGTCTCGGGCATATCTGATCTAAAACCATTATCAACGGGTTTAGCCTGAACTTCACTTTTCTTCTTAGCTCTTTCAATCTTAGCTAGTACATCTCCTCTATCGAGACGTGGTGGCGCGTGGCGGACGATTCTCTCATCTTCAGCGAAGTCTTGGGCCTCTTTTACTTTGGCCTTTTCGTTCGTTGTACGACGATGAGTATCGCTATGGTCGACTTTATTTGCTTGATTTTGAAAAGATGAAAATATTCTCATTTCACACTCCTGAATTTTATTCTACCAAATTCTCCAACGTGATTTTAGGTGTTCACATCTTCCTGCAATAAAGAGTTGGCAATTTTCAAACAAAGCTCTACAAAGGCCCCTTCATAGTAATCAAAAAAAAATATGGGATAATTTGAATATCCAAATGTCCGATATTCTTAATATTTCCAAAGTAGTTGATCTTAGTTCTCAAGTATCCCTCCAAGCACTCCGAAGAAGTTCTTGATTGAATTAGTCAAATGAATACAATTGGTGATTGTCAGAAACACTAGTCAATCGTTGAGAGAGATTATCATTTTTTAAAACTTATGATTTTGCTGTACGTATGTTGCTGTTGTCCGTTTTTTGTTACAAGTCATAAGCTCGATAAAGAAACGACGTTTCTTTTGAGAGAACCCCATGAACAATTCAGTATCTAGAACTCCTAAGGCCGTCCTCGTGACACTACTACTTTCTATGTCTATGTTTTTTGCAAGTTGTGGGAAAAGTAACACAAAACTTGAAATTCCGGGTGTAGATGGACCAAACGTTGAACTACTTCAAGATGATGTGATTATCAGCATGAACTTTGAAAATCTTCAACTTGAAGGTGGACTTCGTTACGCAATTCCGAAGTATCCAAACTCTTACATTTCAATGGAACCAGATCTCTTTTCAGATGGTATGCTGATGAAAATTTCTGTTTCACTTGATGACGTATTTGATGGAAGACTTGGTCAACTTGACCCAATGACACTTCCAGGAGGAAGAGCTCTTCCAGGTGTTAGTGAAGGTTCTCTTCCAGCCGTTGCTTTCTCAATTGAGAAATTTAAGAACATGGCATTCTATCTAGGACCAAAAGTATTTGGTGTATGGGTACCACTTAACAAGCTTAATGCTCCAGGTGCAATCCTAACTGCTAGATTTAACTCTGGTGATAGAAGAATCGGTAACATCTCACTTGTTGGTGAAGATCAAAATGGTGAAAATGCTGGTTTCCTTCTTATGCTAGACCTTTCAAGCTATGCTAAGAGAAAGCTTAAAAGAATCGCTAAGAAATACTAATAACTTACAAAGCTCTCCTTCGGGAGAGCTTTTTTTATTTAGTTAAAGTTACAAAAAGACTTTCCGAACAGCTCTAAAAATTATATTTAGACTAGCACGAGAGGGAAAGACCCTCACCACCCACTATCTTTTTTTAAAAGGATCAAAACAGGGCCTTGAATAAGGCCCTTTTTAATTTCTAGGGATTTTGAAGAACAGTGATTTGCCACATATGAGATGTCGTCGCATCATTTCTTAATTCGATATAAACCGGAATATTCTTTTCCTCAATATCGTTAACAACGTAAAAAGTTTTACCGAGAACATTAACAATATTGTATAGACCTTGGTGATGATCATTATCAATCAAATATCGAAGAAATAAGAAGCGCACAGGCTCAACTTTAGATCCAAGTTTGTCATAGTTTTTCATATCACTTAAAGCTTCTCTCGTTTGATATTCTTTGAGTGGCTCTTTAAGTGCTTCTATCATTTGACCAGTGAAAACCTTTTCACTTTTCATCTTATCCATTTCAACAGCGACTCTAGCAAGCTTTGTCTTCTGAGATTTTGCAACAGCTTTTTCAAATGTAGAAAGCTCAATCTTCTTAGGCTCCTCTTTAATGACAACTGGCTTTGGCTTCGGTTTTACAACAACCACAGGCTTAGGAATTGGCTTTGGTACTGGCTTAGGCAAAGGCTTTGGTACTGGTTTAGGCTCAGGTTTTTTTTCTACGACTTTTTCTTCTTCTTTGAAAATAAAATCTTTTAACCCCTTATCATCAAATTCTTTTAAAGCACCTGGTAGAAAGATTTCACCTTGAATGTAAGTAACTTTTTTACTCGTTAATTTTTTGAATACCTGTGGAAAGAGCGACTTCAAATGCTCTACTTTTTTTTCTTTAGCTGAAAAGATTTGTTGATATCTCTTTAAGCAACTGTAGGCAGTATTATTGGAATTGAGAACGTTGATAATATTTGATTGCATGATCAGACTGACGGCCTCTTCGATATAACTGAGTCCATAGATTTGATCATCTTCAGAGCATATTTTTTGAATCAATTCTTTATCTTGTCGACATGAAGATATGATCGCCTTTTGGGCCTCTTTATCATTAAGGGAGCGACAATCTTTTCCTTCATCTACGCACCAACTTTGAAGCCTAGTTGTTGCTAAACTCATATTTGGCTTAGCTCTAAAACTCTTGAGCCAGTTCTCTAGTTCAGAGGAATCCATTCTCTTGTAAGCAGAAAAGTCTGTTGTCATTTTGAGCTTACTTTTCACTCGGCGTACAAACTTCTTCATCTCTAAGCTCTCTGGACGACAGCCTTTAAAAAGTGATTCATACTCAAGATTACACGAATCTTCACGACCACCTAATTCATAAAGTAGTTTTTGATAATCTTGTAACCCCTCATATAAATATGAGATTGTCAGGAGTCTAAAAACATAACGAATATAGCGGATGTTCTCCCCTAGATCACTATTTGGACAAGACTTATAGATCTGAACGTCACTTTTCCAAAAGTCATATAAATCAAAAAAATTCTTCTCAGTGAGTTGCTGAAAATAATCTTCTTGAAAAATATCATCTTGAAAGTGAATTGAACCATTCTTTGGAGAAAAGCGAATACTTGGATCGAGAGGACCGTCATAGAGATCAAATGATCGCTGACCTAAATAGACGTCTTCGTAGTAATTTGTCTCAGCAAAAACACTTGCGCTTAATAACGAAAAAGACAATACGAGAGGTCTTATGACCCTTGCAATACACACCACTACCGTTCCTCAATTTTAGAGTCACCTTCATTCTACCCAAAAGAGGCTAAGTTGTGGAATATAGGTAATAATAACCAGTGCAATAAGCAGTAGAATTAAAAAGGGAAAAGAAGAGCGATAAAGCTCTGTAATCGGCTTTTTAAAGCGAAAGCTACTAATGAAGAGGTTGATCCCTACAGGAGGTGTAATGTAGCCAATTTCTAAATTTGTTAAAAAGATAATGGCCAAGTGAATTGGATGGATATCAAATTCTTGAGCAATTGGGACAATTAATGGAACAACAACGATAATAGCACTAAAAATATCCATTAAACTTCCAACGACAAGAAGGAAGATATTTAAGAACAGAAGGAACGAATATTTATTCGTTAGAAATGTTCTCATCGTCTCAAGGATTTGCATTGGAACTTCTTCATCAACAAGATAATTCGTTAGTCCAAGAGCACAACATAGAATGAGAAGAATTCCTCCAACGAGGGCCATACTATCGAGAGTCACTCGTGGAATATCCTTAAAGATATTAAGGTCTCTATAAATAAAACATTCCACTATTAAAATATAAAACGCCGTAAGGGCCGCAGCTTCAGTTGCTGTTGTCAGACCACCATAGATTCCATAGAGAACGGCAACAGGTAAAAGGGCCTCAAAGAAACAGGCTTTAAAAGCACTCACAAGTTCGTTGAAATCAAACTTCTTTCTCGTCATTTTAAGAGCACCATTTCGAATCGACCAAAATGAGAGAATAACGATGAGAAGAGTTCCAGGGATAATCCCCGCTTTAAATAGCTCATCAATATCAACATTCGCTACGAGACCGTAAAGAATAATTGGCAAACTTGGAGGAAAGAGAAGTCCAAGCGAGCCAGATGTTGTAATAAGTCCGAGTGAAAATTTCTCGCTGTATCCTTCATTTTTTAAAATTGGATACAAAAGACCACCGAGGGCAATAATCGTTACCCCACTGGCTCCTGTAAAGGCCGTAAAAAAAGCGCAGATAACAAGTGAAACAATCGCAACTCCACCAGGAATCCAACCCAAAGCTGCTTCAGCCAGTCTTAGAAGACGCTTAGGTGCATTGGATTCGGCCATGATATAACCAGCGAAAGTAAAAAGAGGAATCGTCAAAAGAGTTGGAGCACTAGCGAGTCGATAAATTTCAACAGCAACCGCCGAGACTTCAACTTCAGAGAGAGTGAAAGCTCCAAGGGCGGCTAAGGCCATCACAATAAAAAGCGGAGTCCCTAAAATAGCTATAAAGATAATACCGACGATTAGCGCAAGACCCATTTTATTCCTTTATTTTATTAGCTTGAATGAAGACTGAAAAGAAGAAGCGGATTGCAAGAAAAGCAAAGCCCGCAGGGATAATTCCTACGAGATACCCACTATGAATTCCAAGAAAGGCTTCTTTTCCATACTGAAGCTCAATTTTAAAAAAATCATAACTCGCCTTAGAAATCCAAACGAGTGTTCCAGTAGAAATAATACCGATAATAACACGAATGATCGCAAGGTTTTTAACATCACCCTTGGCCTCTAAAAACTTAGGAATGATCTCAATTCCAATATGAGTTTGTCTTCCCGTTGCGAGAACACCACCAAGAAAGGCACTTATAAAAACGAGATGTCTTACCAGTGGATCGAGCCACATAAATGAAATATTGAACCAACGTAAAACAATCCCTGAAACACTTAGAAGAAGCATAGAAAAGACTGTTGCAATCAACAGTCCCGAAGCTAGCTTATCTAGGCCCTGATCTATTTTTCTTATAATCGTCATTAAAGTTCTTTTTCCAATTTACCAAGAGCTTCTTTAGAGAAAAGCTTCCCAGTTAACTTATCAACAATTTTTGCACGAATCTCTTTTCCCTTTTCAACATCTGTTTTTGGAAATTCGAGAAATGAGATCCCCATGGCCTTCATTGCTGAAAGTGCATCTTGGTTATCTTTAGCATTTACTTTATTGATTTCATTTACATAACGAGAAGTAATTTCTCTTACAATTTTTTGATGCTCAGGCTTCACTTTTTTCCAGCCCTTCTTAGATACAAGGAAGGCCCCTACAGAGTAGGCAATTGGAAAATCTACCAGATACTTAACTTTTGTATTCCACTGAAGAGAAAGAATCCCAAGAGGTGGAGCATAAGCAGCTTCAACAATTCCCGTTGAAAGAGAAGAGAGAACATCTGGAAGTGGAAGTGGAACAGAGATGAGCTTCATTGTTTCAATCATACTTGAAACAAGCTTATCCCCTTCCCAAGACCAAATTTTAAGTCCATTCAGGCTTGAGATATTCCCTGTGTTCTTTTGAGAAACAAAGTAGACCAAACCAATTTCAAAGAAACCTAGGTTTACAAAGTTTTCCTTATCAAATTTTGTATTTAAAAAAGGAGCTAGCTTTTGAGTTGTCGCAAGCGCTTTTTCTCTATCACCATAAAAAGTGAATGGAATTTCGAGAACTCTTACATCACCGTTAATGTCACCAAGAGTTTTTCCAGTAAAGATACCGCCGTGAAGTTGACCTACGCGAACTTTTCTAAGAACATCCGGCTCATCCCCTTGAGCTCCACCGTAATAAATCTTTAACTTAACTTTTTTATTTGTCGCTTCTTTAATTTCTTTTGCCATCTTCTTTAGACTCTTGGCCCAATTTGTTCCCTCAGGAGCAAGAACACCGACTTTAAGTGTAACGGCGTGAGCTGATTGAATAAAAAAGAATAAACTTAATAAAAGTACTCTCATAATAGATCCTTAAAAAATATCGTTTTCCATTTTCTTGATAATCTTAAAACGCTCAAAAGCGAGAGACTGATAAATTCTCATTCGAGGAGCTCCAAGGTTTTCATCTTTTTCACTTGGAGACCATAAAAGTGAACTTTCAAAGTCATTATGGGCATTTTCAAGAATTACCTTATATTGCTTATACTCTTCTTCTTCGGCCATTGGGATGAGGTAGTACTGAATGTAACTAACATGGATAAGCCAGTTCTTTGGCCATCTCTTCATCGCCTTTGAGAAAATCTCTTTTGCCTTCTGTGGATTACCACCTAACATTCTCGGTCTCGCAGCTTCGTAAGCACCATAGAAGATATCACACATTCCAAAGTTCACATCTGGGTTTAAGTTACAGGCCCAATCAAAAAGACCTTTAGCAACTCCAAGACGTGCAACGAGAGTCATATCTGTTTTATTCATATTAATGAATGAGCCAAGAGATTGCGCGAGAAATAAAACAGCATCAATATCTCTTCCATCATCGTCGTATTCTTTTTCTAAGAATCTTGGAATCCCACCCTCTTCGCGAACAGCTCTCTCTAAATCAGAAAAAGAAATTCCGTAGAGATTTAAATAAGAAAGTCCATGCTTAATGGCCTTTGAATAATTTAAAAGTGCTTGCTTCTTGGCCTTTGAATTTTCTTTTTCAGCAAGAAGATCTTCTAAGTACTTTGTCTCATGAATAGCAAATGCATATCCCGAATAACCTTTCACTAAGCTAACAAGAATGTCTTTGTCCGATGGCGAAACATAGAGAAGAGACTCTAAGAGCATTAGGTTACCAGGTGTCCCTTGCTTAAAATGCTCGAGATCCGACTCTTGTTCTAGCCCTTCTGTCGCCTTAACAAAGATAGGAGATGCCGTAGAAACCGCAGATTTCCTAACCAGAGCGCAAGATGTAAAGAGTGAAAGAGAGAGAATAATTGTTAAAAATGTAGGCATTTTCATGAAGCTCCACCTTTAGGGGTGTTGTTTTTGTAATGACTAAAATCTGATCACTCTATTAGAGTGCAATAGTTTTCAAGTATTTACAACAAATGCGCCGTTTTGTCGTCCAAAACTGTCTAACTTTTTTTACTCAATGCGTGAAATTAGTCTAACAATATGATATGATTAGGGTATGGTATTAAGCACTCAAGAAAGGTTTAATTTAACCGATGAGTGTATAAGGATATTTAGTTACCGGCACGAGGAGTGGCCATTGCTGCAAAAACGAAATTGTTTTTCCAGGGTAGCTTTCTCATTCTTTTAACGTGACTTGACCAAATCTTGTCACCTCTAAGATGGGAAAGCTTGTATATTAACTTTCCATCACAAAAGGAGGATGACATGTCTAACGAATCGTCTAAAACAACGACAACTGAAGTAGAGAAACTTGGACCAAAACTTAGCTTTACAGGTAATAGAACTGTAAGAAAGAAACTAAGTCTTCGTCCATCTAGATCTCTTTTTAAAGTTAAAAGTGTAAGACCAAAGACATCTGCACTGGGACTACTTAAAAAGAACTAGGTGACCTACTTTCTTGTTCTTAATTTACTTTTTGAAAATGTCGAGTGAATACTCCCAAGGGCTTCTTCACGTGCTTTGGAAAGTTCCTCGATGCGTTTTTCGTGAACATATTCTAAATACTTCTTTCTAGCCGCAAACATATTATTCACAAAATTGATCTGAAGGGCCTTGAGCTCTCTAAAACAAAGCTCCCTCTCCTCTGGCGATAAGCGAATCTTCTTTGTTTCCTCTGTATTAAGACCTTTCGAGCCTAAAATGATCGTCGAAAATTCACCACTACAAACACGCTTCTTATGATTGATGTACTCTTCAACAACATCGCGATAAGAATTAATTTTAGAGAGATAATCCTTAGGTGGTAACGATTTTACTTCTTCAATTTTTCGACTAACTTGATCAGTGTATTCAAATGTCGTTGAGACCTCTTTTTGCTCAACGGCTTGTTGAGAAAAGGCGGAAGTCGCAATCAGAAATGTAAAAAGAAGAGTTTGTTTCATAAAAATGTCTTTTTTAATTTTTCTAAATAATAATCCACATTTTTACGTTCTGTAAAAGAGAAGACAATACGAAATCTCTTAATCTTTGATTTTTCACCACAATCTAGCACAAAGGAGCCACCACCAATCCCTAAATTCTTAGTTACAAACTTAGTAATCGCCTTATTGGCCTGACCTTCAATTGGTTTGGCCTTAACAAAGACAACCATATGGCCATTCTCACTAAATTTCATTTTCTCCACTTTGGATCCTGGCTTTGCTTGGACATTGAGACTAAAAGAGAGAAAATCATCTCCTTGCTCAACACTGTAGCATTCAATTCCATGACCTTGAAAAAATGAAAGAACTGGATTCATTTTTTAATTAAAAAGTTCGCGCCAAGTTCCAAGCGAATCATGCTCTAGCTCTAACGCCTTTTTAAAATGATCGACAAAATCTGAGAGAGGGAATCCAACCACATTCGAATAGGACCCATCAATACGGGAAATGAAACTTAGACCCTGCCCCTGAATTCCATAGGCACCGGCCTTGTCGAGAGGATCGTTTGAATTAACATAATTTTCAAGGAGGTCTTTATCAATGGAATCAAAAGTAACCAGAGTTGAAACAGAGAAGACAACTCTTTTTTTCTCCTTTGTTTTTCTATCTTCAAAAAACATAGCAACACCAGTTACAACCTGATGTGTTTTACCAGAGAGTTCGCCAAGCATTCTAAAGGCATCTTCTTTATCTTTTGGCTTTCCATAAATGGTCTCACCAAGAGTGACAATTGTATCTGATGAAATGACAAATGGATTTTCCACTTCGTTTGAATCTTCTAGCTTCCTATAAATATCTTCGCCTTTAAGAGCGGCGAGATCTTCAGCAACGTCGTGAGGACGTGTCATTGTTGTCACTTCTTCTACGTGGGAAGGAATGATTTCAAAAGGCACCTCTAGCCATCCTAAAAGCTCTTTTCTTCTCGGGCTTGCACTCGCTAAAACAATTCTATATTTTTTTTCAGTAGATTCCATGTAAGTTCTTCCAGTATTCTTTTTTAGTACTATTTAGTGTTTCAATGAGGTCCTGATCTTCTTTCCATGCCTCACGCTCTCTAAAGTAATCATCAATGGCCGCTTTGTAAAAGCGATTGTTATATGTATAAGGATTATACGACTCTCCTCTCGACTTAAATCTGTTTTTCAATTTTCTCGCAGCAAGGAGATTTGAAGTCTCAATTCGTCTCGTGTAATTAACGAGGAAATCCTCTCTTCTTTCAAGATCAGTTTTTCCTTTTTCAACAAGTTTTTCCCAAATTCTAAATCCATAGGTATTTGCTAAGATGTATTCATCTTCAACTTTTTGAGAAAACTCGAGCGATTCTTTAAAGAGTAATTCTCGGGCCATAAGAATTGTAGGAATTCTCTTTGTTACAAATTCTCCTGTAGCAAAGCCCTGCAATCCTTCGATTCGACTTACATCCCTTCCCCTTTCATCAACTTCATACCAAAAGCCCGAAATAATTTCTTCGCTTTCTTCATTTTCAAATCCTCTGAAGTAGAAGGTCGCACTTGGAGAAATTGCTTCGACATAGCTTAAGGTCTTTTCATTCCTCAATTTAAAGTAGCTCTTCCCACCAACGAGGACATTGAACTCAGCGGCGATTTCATCTCCAACAAGGGAGCCATTCGGCATGACGATGAAAGAGCGAGTCTTCTTTTTCAAATGAGTATTATTACTTTGAATTAATTGATTAAGGCGTTTGTACTGATTTCCTTTTGCCTCATCATTTGCCAGATAATTAAAAAGTTCATCATCACCATATTTTCTTTTAACTGACCTTGGATTGGCATCATGGAGCTTCAAAGGAAGAAATAGAGTATCCGTTTCCTTCTTTTGACTTAGAGCAATTTCATTAGAACTTCGGTTCATCCAAAAGATATTTCCCGAGTTCATTCTGACATGAAGAAAATTCGTTTTTAATCCTATATTTAATTCTTTAAAAGAAATCGATGAGTCTGGTGAAAGGCGAACGAGAGTTCCATCATAGAGATATACCCAGACAAAACTTTGACCGAAAGTATGAAGTTCATCTCCCTCTTTAACTTTTGAGCGATACTTCGCCTGGTGAGTACTCTCACCACGATACAAGCGACAATCGCCCACACACTTAATAATGGAACCAACCTCTTCGACAAGATCGCGATCGCGAACAATTTCCTCCCAATCGGGAGTCTCATCTCTTTTTCTTCTTTCTTTTTTCCACTCTCCAAAATCGAGCCACTTCACTTCATCCACTTCATTCCAACGAATGAGGCTGCGCTTTTGGGCCAAATAGTCTTGCCCTAGGGCGAGTTGTCCTAGCAAAATGGAGAGAATTATCAGGGTAAGGCCTTTCATTTTCATACCTAACTATTCGGAATTAAGAGAAATCCCATGACCCTCATGAGCTCGATAGAGTGAACGTCTGGAAGATTTTTCCGATCCTTTGTTTTTTACACGCTAAAAGAAGCCTAACCTATTCAAATTCAAACACTTTTGCTATGATTGGTGCTTAATAAATTCAACTGGTTAAAGTGGAGTAAACCGTGTCAGAACAAACAAATGGTAATGAATCGTTCTCTTTCGTAGAGACAGAGCATAAAGTCCTGAAATTTTGGGAAGAAAACCAGATTTTCAAGAAGTCCCTAGAAAAGACAAAAGATAATGCTCCCTACATTTTCTACGATGGTCCTCCGTTTGCGACAGGTCTTCCTCACCACGGTCACCTTCTTGCTGGAACACTCAAAGATATTGTTCCTCGTTACTGGACAATGAAAGGTCGCTACGTTGAAAGACGTTTTGGTTGGGATACGCACGGTCTTCCAATTGAACAAGAAATCAATAAAAAGCTAGGAATGTCGGCACACGATGCGCTCGAGAAACTTGGAATTAAAGGTTACTCTGACGAGTGTCGCTCAATTGTACTCAAATATACATCTGAATGGGAAAAGACAGTTAATCGTCTTGGACGTTGGGTTGATTTTGAAAATGACTATAAAACGATGGACCCTTCATTCATGGAATCATGCTGGTGGGTTTTCAAAAGTCTTTGGGAGAAAAATTACGTCTACCAAGGAACGAAAGTCGTACCTTTCTCAACGGCCCTTGGAACAGTTCTTTCAAACTTTGAAGCGGGTCTAAACTACAAAGACGTGCAAGATCCAGCGATCACTGTTCTTTTTAAACTTCAAGATGAAGATACTTACCTTCTCGCTTGGACAACAACTCCTTGGACGCTTCCATCAAACCTTGGTCTTTGTATGGGTGCTGATATCGATTACGTTAAAGTAAAAGATAATGATCTTGGAAAAGTTGTCGTTTTAGCTAAGCAGAGACTTGAAGCTTATGGAAAAAAAAGAGAGCTAGAAGTTCTTTCTGAACACAAGGGTTCTGAATTTCTTGGAAAGAAATATGAGCCACTCTTTGGTTACTTCTCTGAACTTGCTAGCGAAGGTGCATTTCAAGTTTTCAATGATGACTATGTAACAACAGATAATGGAACAGGTATTGTTCACACAGCACCTTCATTTGGTGAAGACGATAACCGTGTAATGAAAGAAGCTAAAGTCTTCGCTGAAACCTGTCCTATTGATGATAGAGGGCATTTCAAATCAAGCGTTACAGACTATGCCGATATGTATGTGAAAGATGCTGATAAGCAAATCATCAAAGACCTAAAAGAGTCAGGGAAGTTGTACGAACAAGCAACGCTCGTTCACAGTTACCCATTCTGTTACCGTTCAGACACTCCTCTTCTCTACCGCTCGATTCCTTCTTGGTACATTAAAGTAGAAGAAATGAAAGAGAGACTACTCAAGTCAAACTCTCAAATTCGCTGGGTTCCTGGCCACATTAAAAATGGTCGTTTCGGAAAGTGGCTTGAAGGAGCAAGAGACTGGGCAGTTTCAAGAAACAGAGTTTGGGGAACACCACTTCCAGTATGGGTTAATGACGAAACTGAAAATATGATCTGTATTGGATCAATTGAAGAACTTAAAAATTATTCAGGTGTAGAAATCGACGATCTTCACAGAGAAACTGTAGATGAAATCACTTTCCAAATTGAAGGTGAAGCAGGGACATATAAGAGAATCACTGAAGTATTTGACTGTTGGTTTGAATCTGGATCAATGCCTTACGCTCAGCTTCACTACCCATTTGAGAACCAAGATGTTTTTGAAAATGGATATCCAGCGGAGTTCATCGCTGAAGGTCTAGATCAAACGAGAGGTTGGTTCTACACTCTCACGATTTTATCGACAGCTCTTTTTGATAAGCCTGCTTTTAAAAATGTTATTGTAAACGGACTCGTCCTTGCTGAAGATGGTAAGAAAATGAGTAAGTCTCTTAGAAACTTTACAGCTCCAGATGTTCTCATGGAAGACTTTGGTGCCGACGCTCTAAGACTCTATCTCATCAACTCAGGTCTTGTTCGCGGTGAAGAGCAACGTTTTACAGATGCCGGAGTTAAGGACATGGTTCGCCGTGCTCTTCTTCCTTGGTATAACTCTTTTAAATTCCTTACAACTTATGCTGAAGTTGATGGCTGGAATGCCTCTACAAATCTTAAGTACAACGATAATATCATGGATAGCTGGGTTCTCTCTAAGCTACAAACGCTAAAGAAGAACATTTCAACAGAAATGGAAGAGTACAAACTCTACAATGTTGTTCCCGCTCTTTTCAATTTCATTGAGGATCTAACAAATTGGTATATTCGTCTTAACCGTTCTCGCTTTTGGGGAGAAGGACTTAATGATGATAAATGCTCGGCCTACTCGACTCTTTATATTGCACTTAAAGAACTCACTCAAGCAATGGCTCCATTTGCACCATTTCTTTCTGAGCATATCTTTAGTGAACTAAAGAAACTTGATTCAAATGAAAAAGAACTTTCAGTTCACCTTTGTGACTACCCTGTTGCTGATGAGTCAAAAATCAATCCAGTACTTGAAGATGCCGTTGATAGAATGCAACAGCTTATTCTTCTTGGACGTCAGCAAAGAAATGCCGTTCAAATTAAAGTTAAAACACCTCTAAGAACATTAACTGTAATTCATAAAGATCAAGCGCTTCTCGATGAGATCAAAAAGCTTGAAGGCTACATTCAAACAGAGCTTAACGTTAAGAACGTCACTTACTCTCAAGATGAGGATAACTTCATCAAACTCTATGCAAAACCTAATTTCCGCGTTCTTGGAAAGAAAGTCGGTAAACGCATGGGAGAATTTGGGAAGGCCATTCAAGCTCTAAGTGCTGATGATCTCAATACTTTCGAAGAGAAAGGTTCAGTTGAAATTCTTGGAGAAAAGCTTGTTTCTGAAGACATTCAGATCTTTAGAGAGGCAAAAGAAGGGACTCAGGCCCTTTCAAATAGATTCATCTCAATCGACATCGATTGCAACCTCGATGAGGAACTCATTCATGAGGGTCTGGCAAGAGAAGTTGTCAATCGTATCCAGAGACTCAGAAAAGATTCAGGATTCAACGTTGAAGATAGAATCGCGGTTGAATACGAAGCTTCAGATGAGCTTTCAAAGGCCATTTCTACTCACGCGGACTATATTTCAAAAGAGACTCTCTGCGAGAAATTTGAAGGGAAATCTGGACTTCAGAGCGAAAATTCTTTCAAAGTTGATGAACACGATCTTAAAATTACAATTGCCAAAATTTAATTTCATTAGGCCCAGTCACTACTGGGCCTAACCTTCCCTCGAAAATCAAAAACTTATAAAATTTGTCTAATATTTTCTAAGAAAGATCACGATAAGAACTATAATAAAAGCGTGCTTGTGCTAAACAAGGTAGGATCTTATGCATGGCCAGAACACTCTGACTGGAAAAATTAGACTCACTAAGAACAAAAGAACCCTCTGCAACTACAAGTTTGAAGAGATCAAACACTCAATGCAAGATACATTGATGTATAACTTCAAAGACCAAGGTTTTTGCGAGTCCGAAAAGAGAGCACTTAGCCAGCCTATAAGAGAGAAGCTCTTCCAATATAAGCATATCAATCCGAAACAAATTCAAAAATACGCCAACCAACTAGTCAAAGAAATTAATCAACTCGATCAAGACATCATTAGAATTGAAGCGAGTGAAGTTGGTGCATTTATCTGTCTTGCGGCCATGTTCTCAGGAAAATTATCAAAGCAAAAAGATATCTATTTTGAGCTCTCTAGTTTTCCGGTAAAGCTCTTTCCAAGGGAACTTGTTAAGAAGACCTCTGAAGGGCATGCACATCATATCAACATCTGTCTAAATGAAGACTGTTGGTTGAAGCCTTTTCAAACACTGAGAGAATGTCCTGAATATATGGAATTAAGTGGTCCAATTGAGGAAGATACTTCTTTCATGGGGCTTGCTGCTTAAGTTCTTGACTATAAGGATGGAGCAACCGACCATAGTTCTATGGTTAAAAGCATTTTAGCGACATTCATTCTCCTTCTAAGCCTTAGCTCGCAAGGAAATTATAGCTATTTCTTTTTCGATAAGAAGAAAGTCTCTGTCTCAGAAGCATCTTTTAATCGTTACATTCGTTCTCAGGCGCGAAGTATTGTAATCGAGTTCTATCACACTCTTCGAAAACTCGATCCCTATCACAAAGTCCTCTTAGGACTTAGGCAAGATATCAGGTCTCAACAACAACTTTGGAAAGAAATTCAAGTAAGCTGTCAAACCAGTGATAAAGAAAAAGAATGCGAAGAGAAGTTTCACCGCTTCTTTAAAAGAGCAAGAGCTCTCGATATTGAGATTCTTAAGGCCATTGAATCAGCACCATCTCTTGAGAAAATTAAAAGTGCACCAAAAAGAGATTCAATCATTAAAACGATTTCTTATCTCAAGGCCATTAGTAACGAGAATTATAAAATGATTCACTATCTAGAAGAGTCTCTGATCACAAAGAAAACAATTTATGAAAATTACTTTCATGCAGATATTCATTTTGATAGGGCCTTTCATCGCATGCTCATCAAATTAAATTTCACTTATGCCTCTCTCTTAGACAAAGAGTACAAAGCACAATTTGAATCCTGCTGGAGTAACTTTATTAAACCTCTTGAAGAGAGAGTGGTTGATGAAAGAAGCTTCACTTACCTACTCGACAATCTCGAGCAGCTTAATATCGCTTGGAATAACTTTCACATGAAAGTCGACAAAGGAATTATTGGCGTTCCAAAGCATCAAGCAACGACTTTAAAGATCATGCACAATAGATGGAATTCTATTTTAAAAATGATTCTAAGAAATCACTAATTACTGAAGGTGATAAGAGAATCCGCGAACAGCTTCACGAATTAGCTTTCTAAGATAAAACTCGTCAAATCGGTTCAACTTATACTTCGCCCCAAGCTTAGCCTGATCAGCATGAACAACAAACCTTCCCAGTAAATCGAGTCCCATATATTTTATATCTTGAAAGAGAACATATTTTCTTTCAGGAAAGAGCTTCTCACTCGATGGACCAACAATACCATTAGCATCCACAACAAATGACAGATAAGCATAAACGTAGCCATAGATCACAAGACTACCGACGCTCAAAGAAATAAGAGAAGTTAAAATTGTAAGAAGAGTAAACGTGATAATTGTCGAGGGAAGAAAGTCAAAGACCCAAGACTTTAGAATATCCCATTGGCCGACAGTTTGAAATTCAACATACCCCCAAACGAGAGCTAGAGTCATCCCGATTGAAACAAAAAAACATAGTCTTTTAAATAGAATTAAAAAGGCCGGCAAATTAAAGATCTTTTTTTCAATCATAAATCCTCCTCTCGCCCCTCTATTATGGCAGATACGGAGTTTGAATGGCAGAGGGATGAAATTACCCAAGAAAGAGAAAAAAAAAGGCCCTCAAACGAGGGCCCTATCTTTTACTAGCTAAAAACTAGATTTTAGACTTTTTTGAGTACTTGAAGTTCGACTTCTTTCTTCTCTTTTCAGCCGCTTCAAGTTTTTCCTTGTTACGCACAGAAGGTTTTTTGTACTCTTGTCTTTTACGGTATTCACGAATAACACCGAAAGATTCGCAAAGTCTCTTAAATTTCTTTAGAGATCTCTCTGCTCCGATCTTTTCATCAATAGTGATTTTGATTAGATTTTCAGACATGTTAAATTCACCTCCTTCTTCATGGCGCTAGCTGCTCCTTTAACGGTGCAGGTTTAAGGGTTTACTGTCCTTAAAAGTCCGTATAAATTAAGCGGGCCGAGCGTCGAAGTCAACACTAAAGTTTGTGACCCCTCGAATATACTTGGTTTTGAGAGAAAAAGAGGAACCCCCATGGTCAAGCAACAAAGTTTATTTTCAGATCTAAATCAGGAGCAATCTCCAAAGGATCAAAAAGGAAGACCACTTGCTCATAAAGCTCGACCTCTAAGTCTCGAAAATTACGTAGGTCAAAAGCATATCTTTAAACGATATCCCTTTCTCACAGATGAAAACTTCCCGAGCCTCATTCTTTGGGGGCCCCCAGGAACGGGAAAGACGACCCTTGCTCATATTCTGGCCAATAACTCGAAACGAGAATTTTATCGCTTTAATGCAGTTTTAGGTGGAGTTAACGATTTGAAAAAACTCATTTCAAGTGCTCTTGAAATGAAGCAAATGCTACAAAAAGAAGCTGTTATTTTTGTCGATGAAATCCATCGATTTAATAAGTCTCAACAGGATGCCCTACTTCCCTATGTTGAAGCTGGGGACTTTAAATTAATTGGTGCAACGACAGAAAATCCAAGAAGTTCAGTAAATAGAGCACTCTTAAGTCGAGTTCAATCGATAGAGTTAAAGAAGCTCACTGAAGATGATCTTCTCAATATTGTCACGAATGCTGCCATGGACTTTGAAATTCATGTTGATAAAGAATCTCTCCTATTTTTAGCAGACAATGCTAATGGTGATGCGAGAAATGCACTCAATCTTTTAGAGATCGTTTCACACTATGCAGGTGACCAAGAGATGACTCTCGCTGAAGTAAAGCCACTGGTTCTTGAAAACGCTCGCTCTTACGATAAAAATAAAGACCGCCACTATGATGTAATTTCGGCCTTTATTAAAAGTATGAGAGGAAGTGATCCCGATGCAGCTCTTCTTTGGCTTGCCGTGATGCTTGATGGAGGAGAAGACCCTGTCTTTATTGCCAGACGATTAATCATCTTTGCTTCAGAAGATGTGGGCAACGCTGATCCGAGCGCTTTAAATATCGCAACCTCTTCTCTCATTGCCGTTCAAAATATAGGAATGCCTGAAGCAAGAATCAATCTCGCACAGGCCACCACTTACCTTGCTTCAACTGTAAAAAGTAATGCCGCATACAATGGTATCAATGAGGCCTTAGAATTTGTGAGAAATACACAAACAATAGAAGTTCCAAATCATCTTAGAAATTTTCCACCCAAAAATACTAGGCCCTATCAATACCCTCATAGCTATCCCCATAGCTTTGTTGAACAAGAATATGCTCCTAAAGGTACTCCTCAATTCTATAGGCCAAAAGAGGTTGGCGTAGAAAAAAATATTAGAGAGAGACTTTCAAAACTTTGGAATCGATTTACCAAATAAAAAAGGGCCTACATCGAGACCCTTCATTTTAATAAATATCTTGATTGATTTAGTCCCAACGATAATAGGTAACAACAACATTGTTAACCGTTCCCTGTGAGACAACCCAATAACCGAGATTACTTTCAATATAACAAACCATTGAAGAGTGACGGCCAGGAATGATTTCACGACAAAGATTATCGCTTCCACCCAGTGGTGACTTAGAGAAGTTAACATCTAGTTTAGGATGACATCCTACAGTTGTTAGTGCTTTTCTCACGGCCTGAAAAGAGAAAGCCAAGGTGTCGCGGCCAAAGTCTCTATCTGTCACATGATCAGCATTGAACTCAAAAGTTCGACTTTCTCTTTCATAATCATTTGTTAGTTTTTCAAGACAACTTTGCTCAGCATGAGCACTTAAAGAAAATAAAATCGTAATAAGAGCGATAAACTTCACTGTTTCTCCCCATTTGTTGTGTGTGTTCTAAAGTTATAACTTAAAATAAATTAAGAAGTAAATTTCTTTAGTTCAATCCCGCTTTGCGCATCGCAAACCGTTTGTAATCTAAATGTAAGAAACTTTTATTAGAAATACTTAAAAAAAGTATTAGCATTCTTAATATTTTTTATTATAGTAGCCTCGCACACCACACAACAAAGGGAATTTTGTGAAACAACTATTAGCTTTAATCCTTGTCTTTACCGCTTACACAGCAACTGCAAACAACTACTATCCAACTGAATTTCAAAAAGCGCTTGAAAGCGACACGCTAAGAGGAGAATTCCTCAAGCAATCTCTTTTTGATATCCTAAATACTCAACACCAAAGAAATGGGAATCAGCCAGATACACTAGGTTGTGACAGAAACAGAAAAGGTTCTTGTTACAGACAACTTTCTCTAGGATATAGAGGAGCGAGAAAAGTTCTTTTCGGTAAACTTCACCTAGAAGAAGATTCTCAAGGTTACTACGTTAAAGACGTATACTGTAATAAAGAGTTCAGAAACAATAGAACGAAAGTTGGTCCAAATACTATCCCGAATTCAAATGTTCTTAACTGTGAGCACACATGGCCACAAAGTAAATTCACTGGAAAATTCGATAAGGGCCTTCAAAAGTCTGACCTACACCACCTCTTCCCTTCTGATAGCAAAGCAAATAGCATTAGAGGGAATTACAAGTTCTCTGATGTAAATGGAACTGTTGTTTCTGACAATTGCTCAGCATCAAGAACAGAAGGTCACGGTGGAGATTTTGAACCGCCAACTGAGCACAAAGGAAACGTAGCTAGAGCTCTTTTCTACTTCTCAGTTCGTTACCAAATCAATATCGATCCAAAACAAGAAGAAACAATGAGAAGATGGCACATTCTAGATCCTGTAGATGCTGCTGAAATGGAAAGAAATGAAGAGATTTATGGAATCCAAAATAATAGAAACCCATTCATCGATTACCCAGAGCTAGTAGAAAAAGTAAACAACTTCTAATTATAACGCATAAAGCCTCCTTCATTGGAGGCTTTTTTTTTGTCTCTAACACAATCTTAATAAGTCTTTCTTAAAAAAAATATTAGCATTCTTAATAATTTTCGGTACACTTTTCTTATAGGACCATTGAAGGCTCCGAAAAAATCGAAAACAGGGAAAGCGTTTTGAGAAAATTAGCACTTCTTCTACTAGTGGCTCCAACACTGTGTTTGGCAGCTAATGACTACTACCCACAAGATTTCCAAGAGAAAGTTGAAAGAAATGAATTAAAAGATGAAAGACTCATCAATGAAATTCATACTCTTCTAACAACTCAGCACCAACGTATGATTGATGGACCAGATAAGTTAGGTTGTAGCCGATCTCAAAAGGGTCAATGCTATCGCCAGATTTCTCTAGGCTATAAAGGTGCGAGACAAATGCTTTTTGGAAAGCTTCACCTTGAACAAGATCAAAATGGTTACTTTGTAAAAGATGTTTACTGCAACAAGGTTTACCGTAGCTCAACTCCTGGAATTGGAAAGCTTGGTCCTGAAAAGATTCCTAATGCCAATATGCTAAACTGTGAACACACTTGGCCTCAGTCACGTTTTCCAAGTGGAGACAAAGGAATGAAGAAGGCCGACCTTCACCACCTCTTTCCAACTGAAAATAGAGCAAATGGAATTAGAGGAAATTATGGTTTTGCCGATGTTGAAAATGATTCACATAACTCAAGTCTTTGTGCGGCTTCAAAACAAGATAGAAAAAGATTTTTTGAACCGCCAGATGAGCACAAAGGAAACGTAGCAAGAGCTCTTTTCTACTTCTCTATTCGCTATCAAACTTCCATTGATAGCAAGCAAGAAGCAACGATGAAAAGATGGCATATTTTAGATCCTGTAGATGGTGCAGAAAGGGAAAGAAATGAAGAAATCTATAAACTTCAAAACAACAGAAACCCTTTCATTGATTACCCAGAACTTGTTGATCAAATCTCAGACTTCTAAATAATAAAAAAGGCCCTTCTTAGGGCCTTTTTATTTTCTAACTAATTCATTTCTATTTTTCTTTTTTTTATAATTTTCCAAGAATCGATTGAACTCATCTCTTCTTTCTTTGTGTCCTTTAACTTTTTTAGAAAAGACTATGTATAATTTCTTTTTCTCTAAAGCAGGGGCTGCTTCAATGATATTGGAACAGAGTTGCTTAGAATTCTTCTTTAGAAGGTGCTTTGCAACCTTAAAATCAATGAAGACAAGATCCAAGCGACCACGGCAAAGTTTACTTAAATTCTGTAAGTCATCTACAGCGTATTCCACACGCAAATCTTTATGCTCATCAACTATTGGGTGATTAATATATCCGTGAACAAGACCAATGCGATAGGCTTTAATCGACTCATAGGATTTACCTGGAAAAACATCTGAGCCTTCTAGCTTATAAAAACCAACAGGGCTCACCATAAACGAATCAGAGTAGATAAATTCCTTTCTTAGATCCTTATTCAGATACTCTGGATAGAGACCATCAAAATCACCGCTGCGAGCTTCTTTTAAGGCCCTCGCCCAAGGTCGAAATGAAATGGAAACATCTTTACCATTGAACTGATAAACGTCTTTAATAAGCTTTGTGACAAATCCTTGATCAGGAAGACTTCTCCCTACATAAGGTTCCCAGTCGAGTGAAACAAGACGAACGATATTCTCAGAAGCATAAGAATTCATTAAAAAAAATAAAGATATAATCGATGATAGTCTTTTCACTTTCTTATTATAGCAAATATTGAAAAAAAAATGCCCCTTAAGAATAAATTAAGTTTTAACTTGAATAAGATATCGCGACAATAAAGGGTACTTTTTTATCAAGGAGAGATGAATGAAAGTAATTAAGAAGTTAGCACTTCTATCTCTAGTGCTATCAACACCTTTAACATTTGCTGCAAGCGGAAACATCAAGATCCTAGGTCGTTTTGACTATGTATCAGAAGATAGAGACCTTGCAAACACGTCAGAGCCAAAACACCAAGAGTTTAGAGCAAATAACGCTTATGTGATCTACTCAGGTGCGGCAAATGAAGATCTGGATTACTATTTCAGATTTAACTTCACTGGAGATGGGTCAAAAGACACAACTCAAAACGTAAACACTCTTATGGAGTATGCTTACATCACTTACAAGCTGAATAAGAACGTTGACATTATGGGTGGACGCCAATTCTTCTGGTACGGTGGAATGGAAGAAGATTACAACTCTGCTAACGTTTACCACTACTCACTAGCAGGTAACGGGACAACTGGTCTAACAACTCCTTTCTATGAAATGGGTATTAACGTTGCAACGAAATTTGCAGGACAAACTCTTTACTGGCAAGTTTTCAACGCTGATAAAGCAACGACAAATGGTAACAAGAGCCAAAGAAATCTTTCTTACGGTCTTACGTACTATGGAAACTTAATGGATGGAAAGATTGTTCCAATCTTCTCTTACCACGTTCTTCCAAGAGCTCTTGATAACGGAGCAAAAGAAACTTACCTTGTTCTTGGTGGTCGTTATAACATCACGAAAACTCTTTACCTCGACTTAGACTGGTATTCTCTTTCTGGGGATAAAACAAATTCAGGAAAAGACGTTGATGTAACATCAATCATTGCAAAAACAGGTTATCACTTTGGAAAAAACCACGTTGCTCTTAAAGTTGTTAAAGACAAACTAGAAAACGATGGAACTGAAACATATAGTGAAATGGCCTACGCTCTTTCTTATGAAAGAACTATCAATGATAACATTAGATGGCATGCCGCTTATGTTATGCAAGATAGAGACTACTCTACAACTTCTGGAAAGAAAGATGCTGAGTTCTCAAAAATCATCATTGGTACAAAATTTGATGTGGACGTGCTTTAATCTTTTCCACATGACGAGATACAGAAAGCCCCTCTTGCGAGGGGCTTTTTTTTACTTAATTTTGAGTGGGTCTCTAGAAGAGTTGTGCCCAATTTGTATTCTCAAGAGTGTTAATAACATGTCTTAAGAACTTCGATCCAACTTCACCATCAATCAATCTATGATCATAAGTGTGAGTTGCATACATCATCTGACGAATTGCAATAGCATCATCATCCGTAACAATTGGACGCTTCTTCATTGTACCAACACAGAAGATACCAAGTTGTGGTTGAAGAATAACTGGTGTCGCAGCAAGAATTCCGAATGAACCGTTGTTAGTGAATGTATATGTTCCACCACTCATATCGTCCATTGTAAGTTTCTTAGCTCTTGCTTTTTGAACAAGCTCATCAAGCTTTCTTGCAATCCCTCTAATATTGAGGTTATCTGCACCTTTAATAACTGGAACAACAAGACCGTTTCCAGGAACAGCTACAGCACAACCAAGGTTGATATCTTTCTTGTAAACGATATTATCACCATCGATTGAAGCGTTAACCATTGGGAACTCTTTAAGAGCTTGAACAAGGGCATAAAGAATAAAGTGAGTATAAGTAAGAGAGAATCCCTCTTGCTTTTTAAACTCGTTCTTAAATCCTTCTCTGAACTTAAAGATATTTGTCATATCTGTTTCATCGATTGAATTCACGTGTGGTGAAGTCATCTTAGAAGCAATCATGTTCTTAGCAATTGCTTTTCTCATATTGTCCATAGGAACAATTTCAACTCTATCTGTTGAAGAGAATGCTGGAACAGAAGACTTAACAGGTGCAGCAGGTTTTGCTGCCGCAGGTGCTGCTGTAGAAGCAGAAGCAACTGGTGCGCTTCCTCTTGTCGCTAAATACTTTTCAAAGTCAGCTTTATTAACTCTTCCACCTGCACCAGTTCCCGTAAGAGATGCAAGCTCAGAAAGAGCAACATTATTTTTCTTAGCAAGAGCTTTAACTAGTGGAGTGTAGAATCGTCTTCCCGACTCAACAGTTTCAGTTGCAACAGGCGCTGCCGCGACTGGAGCTGGCGCAGAAGTTGTTGCAGCAGGAGTAGCAGCTGGAGTTGAAGCAGAAGCACCAAAAGGAACACTACTTGGTTCAGTTTCTACTGAAGCAATTTTAATTCCAACATCAATCGTCTCACCTTCTGGGAAAAGAATTTCTTCAACTCTTCCTGAAAACGGAGATGGAATTTCAGATTCAACTTTATCAGTAGAGATCTCAAGAAGGATCTCATCAATTTCAATCATGTCACCTGGTTGCTTGTGCCATTTTGTGATCGTTCCATTTGTGATCGACTCACCCATTTGTGGCATTACAATATCTTCTCTTGAAGCACTCGCTGCCGCAGGGGCTGCAGGTGTTGCAGCAGGGGCTTGAGTCGCTGCAGGAGCTGGAGCAGAAGCAGCAGGAGCTGATCCACCAACTTGAGCATTAGCATCTTCATCAACAACAGCAATAAGAACACCAACATCAATTGTCTCACCCTCTGGGTAGAGTACTTCAACTACTTTTCCAGAAAATGGAGAAGGAATCTCAGATTCAACTTTATCAGTAGAGATCTCAAGAAGGATCTCATCAATTTCAATCATGTCACCTGGTTGTTTATGCCATTTTGTGATCGTTCCATTTGTGATCGACTCACCCATTTGTGGCATTACAATTTCGTGTCTGGCCATTATATTTCTCCCTTATGGTTTTTTGGTTTTCTTTCAATTAGAAGTTTAAACTTCTTCCCTTTGCATTCATCACAGACTCAGCGAGGAACTCTCCAAGCGTTGGGTGTGGGTGAACTGTTGCAAAGATCTCTTCATCAATTCCTTCCATTTGTCTGAAAAGAACATACTCATGAATAAGTTCTGTTGCTTGTGTTCCAACAATGTGAGCTCCAAGAAGCTCTCCGTCTTCACCAAGAAGAGTCTTAACAAAACCTGCTGTTTCATTAGAAGCAACCGCTTTACCGTTTGCTTGAAATGGTAGTTTACCAACAGAGTATTTGATTCCCTTTTCCTTAAGTGCTCTTTCTGTATAACCAACAGAAGCTACTTGTGGCTGACAATAAGTACAACCAGGAACATTCATTTTATCAAGCGCATGTGGTTTATCTCCAGCAAGGTGCTCAGCTGCGATAACACCTTCGTGTGAAGCTGAGTGAGCAAGAAGCGGAGGTCCAGCAAGGTCACCAATGGCATAGATATTTGGAACACTTGTTTGATACATATCGTTTACTTGAACAAATCCTCTGTCAGTTTTTACACCAGCAGCTTCAAGACCAATACCGTCAATATTTCCTGTCATACCAACTGCGATAAGACCCATTTCAAATTTATAATCAACTGTCTTACCATTTTCGATCGCAGTGATTGTCACGTCATTTCCATTGTTCTTAGCAGAAACTTTTTCTACACCAAGAGACATTTTAATTCCGTATTTTTTATAAGCTCTTTCAACTTCTTTAGAAGAATCAGTATCTTCAATTGGAAGGAGGTTTTTTTGAAGCTCAAAGATATGAACATCAACACCAAATGCATTCCAAAAGTATGCGAACTCAACACCAATAGCACCAGCACCAATGATACCGATTGACTTTGGAAGTTGTTCCATTTTAATTGCTTCCCAAGCACCAATAAGTCTTTTCCCATCGTGCTCTAGACCAGGGAATGATCTATAGTGAGCGCCTGTTGCAAGAATAATATTTTTTGCACCAACGTTTTCTAGTTTTCCAGAAGCGTCTTGTACTTCGATCGTTGTAGAGTTTTTAAGCTTAGCAAAACCTCTAAGAACAGTGATCTTATTTTTCTTCATTAGGAATTCAATTCCCTTAGAAACTTTGTCTGAGATTCCCTTAGCTCTTTTTACAGCTTGAGCTCCATCGAGACCTTTAAGTTCAACATCAAGACCTAGCTCTTTAAAGTCTGCTAGTTCATGAACAGCGTGCGCTGATTTTAAAACGGCTTTCGTTGGAATACATCCACGGTTAAGGCAAACTCCACCGAGCTTATCCATCTCAACGATAGCAACTGATTTCTTTAATTGGGCAGCTCTAATAGCAGCAATATAACCACCTGGTCCTGCACCGATAACAACAACATCAAAAGTCTTCATATAGGATCCTTTAGTTAAAAAAGGTTTTGTGTTAATTAATTGTTGAAAGACAACCTTTGCCCTGTAAAGATGGACAAAGCGCTGGCCTTAAAGCTTCAAAAATATTAACTACTTTTAAAATTTGGGCCATTCAATGTCAATGGAAGCAGGGTCAAGACAAGGGATTCTAAATGAGCGAAATTTCGCAGTCCGACAAAGATATTTTACTACGCACCTTTTCTCAGGGCGTTATCGCTGTAGACCTCGAAACTACGGGCCTCTCACCTCTTATCGACAGGATCATTGAACTGTCAGCCATTAAAGTAACACCTAGCGGTATCGACATTTTTGACCAATTAATTGACCCCGAAATTCTAATTCCCCCTCATACAATTGAGATTCATGGGATTACTGACGAAATGGTTAAGGGAAAGCCTAAATTAGCAGACGTTCTCACAAAATTTATTGAGTTCGTTGGCGATCTCCCTCTTATAGCTCACAATGCGAAATTCGATATTGGATTTCTCGTTTTTCAGGCCCACAAGTATGGAATGAGCTTTGGTAGATCTAATGTTTACTGCTCATGTAAATATGCTCGCTCGGCAATTAAAAATATGCCTAATTACAAATTGGGAACTCTTAGCACTGAACTCAATATCCCCCTTGAAAATCATCACAGGGCCCTTGATGATGCTATTGCCTCACTTCTTATTTATAAAGAAGGACTCGATCGTCACCAAAGTTTTAAGCCAGATCACGGCTTTCTCTTTAAAATTTCTGACTTTTCTAAAAATAAAGACCTATCAATACCCGCTAAACTAGAACCGTTGATTGAAGCGACAGAAAAGCAGCTCGTGGTGAAGATTAAATACAAAGGTGGGTCTATGCGAGGAAAGATGCGCCCGATTAAGCCTTTAGCACTTCTTCCCATGCCTGCAGGAAATATTCTCTATGCTCACTGTCTCGTTAGTAATCTCTATAAATCTTTTTCACTCGCAAAAATTATTGAGCTAGAAGAAGTTGAAGGTAAAGAAGCGCGCGAGCTTTTAAAGAACGTCAAAACGATCGGCCCTAAGTAATTGCGTTGCAAATAAGCTAGATTCTCGCTATAAGTCCCCCATGGGATCAAAACTCTTTTATCGCTTTCAGCAAGTCCTCATTTTTGTCATCCACATCGTCTTACTTTATTGGATGTACTACACACTAGCGAACGCTGGTACGATGACAACGATTGCTGTTCTCCTTCACTTTACAGGACTCTCTCTTTACGGTGCACTCCTGATTCGTGGAACTGCTTACTGGGCCAAATACCATCATGAAAAAGGCTTAAAGAAGAAACAACAATGAGTTCTTGGCAAGAAGAGTTTAGAGATTCGTTTCGAAACACTCACGATCTGGCCAATTTTTTAGAGACAGATCTCCCCACACTCTCGTTTCAAAGTTTCATTCCAAAAACATTTGCCAAAAGAATTAAAGAATTAGGACCTCATTCCTCTCTTTGGAAACAATTTGTTCCAAATGATTTTGAAGTACGAAGCGAAGGTCTTTATGATCCTATTGGTGATACGGCCCATGCAAAAGAAGGCCAGATCATTCATCGATATAAAAATCGCGCTCTCTTTCTTCCTACAACGGTCTGTCCAATTACTTGTCGCTACTGCTTTAGAAAAAATGAGTTGAATGAAAGAGATGAGCTCTTTGCCAGTGATTTTGAGAAGACAAAAAAATATATCCAAGATCATCCCGAAATTGAGGAAATTATCTTCAGTGGAGGTGATCCACTCATTCTTAGTGATAAGAAACTCGACTTTTACATGGACGAATTTTCGGCCCTTAAAATTAAGCATATTCGCTTTCATAGTCGAACTCCAGTGATCCTTCCCAGCAGAATCGATGATGGATTTGAAAAACTCATTCAAAAGTATGATTCGAGGTTTGAAACGATCACTCTTGTCATTCATCTCAACCATACCGAAGAAATTGATAATCGCTTTAACTTAGCCTGCCAAAGGCTCAAAAAATTGCCACTTCAGCTGCTGTCTCAGTCTGTTCTCCTGAAGGGGATTAACGATGATTCAACTAAATTAAAAGAGCTTTTTAAGGCCCTTCACGGCCTTGGAATTCGTCCCTATTACCTGCACCATCCGGACATGGTTAAGGGCGGAATGCACTTCTGGCTAAGTCTTGAGAAAGGGCGAAAAATCTATGGAAAATTAAGAGATTCTCTGCCTGGATGGATGCTTCCAAACTACATTATTGATGTCCCTGGGGGACATGGAAAAACCCCTGCATTTAACCCAGAATCTTTAAGTTTCTCTGGTTTTCTATTAAATAGGTTTGGAAACAAAATTAGTGTTAGCAAAGATTTCTTAGTTGATAATTAATTTATCTTAACTTACCTTTTAATAATGAAAAGTTCCAAGAATCTTGGCGATAAGGTCACTATTTCCCAATTTAGAGAGCTAAAACACAACATTTTGTTGAAGAATAATACATCTCAAACTGAGATCGTTGACCCATCGGCCGTGCAATTAATTGAGTTAGATGAGCGCTTTGTTGTGCTCTCTTTACCTCTCAACTCTTGTGGACTTGGGCACCTTCTCTCTCTCTATATCTATGATCATCCAATGAAACAAAGGATCAAGAAACTTCCAAGAGAAGTCGCAGCAAATCAGCGTGTTATCTCTGGTCGAGTTCAAGAAATTAATAAACTAGAAGAAGGTCTTAATACGACTGTCGAAATAACAAGCTCGGTTGATGAATGGAAACAGGTTATTAAACTTTATATTGATCACCAGAGTAATATTTCACACCTTTTTGAGAAGAAGCTATGACTTTAGAAGTGCCTAAAAAACTTCAATTAAAATTTGATAACTTCTTCAAAGGAAAAGAAGCAGTTATCATTGACCCTTCTTCTTCAACAAGGGCAACGATTAAGCGCGTCCTCTCGGCCATTGGATTTCCAATTGGAAATATTCACATAGTGCCTGACTATTTCCAAGCAATAGAAGTGATTAAAGACAAAATGGCAGCAATCATCTTCACGGCAGCAGATATTGGAAAAGAGAAAACAGCTGAAGACTTACTCGAACTGCACTTAGACCTCATTCCCAATAGGGAGAATTGTGTCTTCATGGTTATCTCTAAACATAACTCCGAGGCCTCAGCCGCTGCCTATCTGGATACGGAAGTTGATAATTATATTTGTCAGCCATTTAATACAGAGACGCTTCAAAGCTCAGTTATGAAGGCCTTCAAGCAAAAGGTCATGCAAACACCTTACGATCGTGAAGTTTGTAAAATCAAGAGTCTCATTTACACAAAAGAATTTGATGAAGCCAAACAAAGAGCAGAAAAGTCTCTGACAATGAGTAAAGACCAAGCTTGGAGCTACTTTCTTCTTGGAAATATAGAAGAGGTTCAATCCAACTTCCAAGGCGCAATCGATCAGTATAAAAAAGCACTCGATAACGATACATCTCATTATCAAACATTGAGTGGACTGATGAGATGTTATCAATCTCTTAAAATGTATGCGGATGCCTACGATGCTGCGACTCTTCTTTTAGATCAGTATCCCCTATCAATAAACTCTATTCCAGACCTTATTAGAATATCTCTTGCTAACCAAAAATTTGAAGATCTGGAAAAAATCTCGGCCGTACTTGTTCAAATTCCAGACCTATCGCCGACAATTAAATTACAAATCTCAGCAGGTCTCGCTCTTTGTGGGAAACACCTTCTCAAAAACAAAAATAGAGAACTAGGAGTTAAATCCCTCAAAAAAGCTCTCGAGACATGTGACTTTAATCCCAATATCATTCTCTCTGTTGGACAAACCTATGTGGACTCGGCCCTCTACAAAGAGGCCATGAATGTCCTTAATCAATACGACGACAAACTTGGAACAATGGCCTCTTTTAAGGTATTAGAATTAGAAGTTTTTTATCGAACAGGAGAAAAGAAGGGGCATATTATTAGCCTTGGAACCCAACTTCTCAAAAAGAATATCAAGCAACCAAAAGTCTATGAAATAATGCTCGAGGCCTCTAAAGAGCTAAACAGAAGACAAGATGCGATTGAACAAATCGTATTTGATGCCACAAAAGACTACCCTGAACTCAAGGGACATTTTCAAAAATATCTTGGTTAATTTTTCGTATTGACAATTATAATGCCGATAAATAATATTCTTCTCAAATATATCGTATAAGCGCGAGTAGCACAGTTGGTAGTGCGCCACCTTGCCAAGGTGGAGGTCGCCAGTTCGAACCTGGTCTCGCGCTCCATCTTCTATTAAATTAACATGGTAAACCTATATTTTAAATTCACTTAAATAATCAAGAAGCATCTTTCTTTTTTCTATATCATTTACCGCTTCATGTGGAGCTATGTCACATTTGTGAAAGAAATATTTTCCAGTAATCCGACAAGACAGGTCTTTATCTGAGCAAAGCCAAACTTGAGTTTCAAAACCCTTCTTCAAATCATCTGTAGCACTTTTTCCGCCCATTCTTGTTGGAACCCATCCTGGATCGACAGCATTTACAAAACTCTCTTTAAATTCAAAAGAAAATGATTTTGCAAGCATCGTCAAAAGAAGTTTTGAATCATTATAGGCCTGCCCAGAATTCCAAAGCTTCTTTTCAAATTGAAGATTAGAAAGATCAAAATGCCCTTGATAGTGAAGATCAGAAGAGAGGTAAACAAGCCTCTTAGGGATTTGTATATTTCTTGTTAAATAATAGGGAGCAAAGACATTCACACAAAATGTCTTTGTCATTTGAAGCTCATTATATTCAGGTGTATCTATATAGGAGATACCTGCATTATGAATAACGGAATCCATTTGTCCAAGCTCTCGAAGATTTTTTGCAAGTTTTTGAATCTCATTAGGCTTAGAAAGATCTCCAATGAGGATATCTTTATGTCCATGAGTATTCTCACTAACCTCTTGCGCTCTTTTTTCATTTCTTGCGTGAAGAAATACATCATGGCCTTGCTCTATTAAAGCTTTGGCAGCTAAATTCCCTAACCCAGTTGTTGAACCTGTGACAAATATTCTTTTTTTCATTCTCTACACCTCAACAAGTTCTACTGACTCTTTTTTAAAGGTTGTCTTAACAAAGAGTATAACGATGAAAACAGCAATTATCCAAGAAGAGGAACTAATCATAAAAACCGCCGTAGGCCCTTTATAGTCCAGAACGAGCCCTCCCATATATGACGCGAAAGCTGCTGCAACCTGAACAGATGAAACATAGAGGCCTCCAATAGTCTCGGTATACTCTGGTGCTATTTTAGCTCCCCATGTTGACCACGATACAGGTACGGGGGAATATGAAAGCCCTAAAAGACAAATAAGAACAGAAGTTAAAGCAAGGGAGTGAACTGTAAAAAGGAGTGAAATCCCCACTAATGACAATAGCAAAGGAGATAACGTCATGGAGAGACCTAAGTTCTTTGCGACATGTTTTGAAATGATAATACTTCCCATAAAATAGGAGAAATCAAAAATTAAAAACATAGATGAGACTTCATTGGCCGAAAGATTCATTAATTGCTCTAAATATGGTCTTAGATAAGTGATAATCCCAAATCGGCCCCCAAAAACGAGAGCAATTGCAAACATCCCAACTTTCACATAAGGCAGCTTCATAACATCGATTATGGTTCTAAGCTTTACTTCATTTATTGGTCGCAATTTTGGCAAAAAGAAAATGATCATGAACAAACCAATTATGGAAACAAAAGAGTTTAAGTAAAAAACATTTCTCCATCCAATGAGTTCCCCTAAAAAGCTTCCGAGGGGTGCCGCCATCATTCCGGAGAAAGATGCGCTACCAAAGATAATTCCTAGTGCTTTTGGAACATTCTCTTCTTCAACAAGTCGAAGCGCTATTGCTGTTGCCATCGACCAAAAGCCTCCAAGAGCAATTCCTAGGAGCACTCTTCCAAAGAGAATAAATTGATAATTTGAAAAAGCTCCCACAATCAAACTTGATATCATCGTTAAAAATGAAAAAAAGATTAGGACATTCTTTCTATCAAACCTCCTAGAGAGATAAGCAGACAATAAACTTGCGACAACAGCAAAGATTGATGTCACAGTAACAGTCTGCCCCGCAACTCCTTCAGTTATATTTAAATCATTGGCCATTGGAGTTAGAAGTCCAGATGGAAGAAACTCTCCAATCATGATACCACTAACACCTAAAGCAAGGGCCCAAATCCCCATCCACGAGTTCTTGTTATTCATTTCATTACCTTGAACATTTGAAGAGAAGCTCTGATCGATAAAGATCAGAGCTTTGAGAGTATTTTATTTCAGATTTTGATTAAAAAAGTTTGTGATCTTATCAAAAGGGATAATATCTGTTTTATCATAAAGGTCTGTATGATTAATCTTTGGTAAAATCATTAGCTCTTTTGGTTTCGCTGCTGCTTTATAGATATCTTCACTAAAATACTTTGAGTGTGCTTCATCTCCAGCAATAATTAGAATTGGACGAGGAGCGATTTCTTTTACATAACTTAGAATTGGCATATTCATAAAAGAAAGCGAATTCGTTGCTGTCCATGAGCTATTTGAGTTAATAGATCGTGGATGAAAACCTCTTGGAGTTTTATAGTAATCAAAATATTGTTGAACAAAAAGAGGCTCTTCACCTGTTAATTTATCCGGTAATCCTTGACCACTTAGTCTATATTCTTTCGCCTCAGCATCTTTCCAGCGTTCTCTGCCAAGCTGTTCTAAGGCCTTTGTTCTGTCGGCAAGTGACATTGAATCATAATAGCCCTTCGACATAACTCTCGTCATATCATACATACTTGTTGTCACGACTGCTTTAATTCTCTTATCGACAGCAGCTGCATTTAAACTCATTCCACCAAGTCCACAAATTCCAATAATCCCAATTTTCTCGCGATCAATATTCTCTTGAATCCCTAAGTAATCAACTGCTGCACTAAAATCTTCTGTATTAATATCAGGTGAAGATACATTACGTGGCTCTCCCCCACTTTCCCCCGTATAAGATGGGTCAAAGGCCAATGCGACAAATCCTCTTTCTGCCATAGTTTGAGCATAAAGACCTGATGACTGTTCTTTTACCGCACCGTAAGGCCCACTAATTGCAAGCGCCGGTAACTTACCTTGCTTTGATTTTGGTGTATAAAGATCCCCAACAAGTGTAATTCCATATCTATTTTTAAAAGTAACTTTCTTGTGAATCACAAGTTCACTTTTTCCAAATGTTTTATCCCATTCTGTTGTTAATTCCATATGCTCCCCTTTTGATACATAATTGCTCGAGCAAGCTGTAAAAAGTAATAAACTACTTAGTGACAATGACTTTAAAACTGATTTCATCTTAGCCTCCTAGCGACTTTTGATTTATTTTAGTCTAGGGAATCTTTCCGATAAATGGCATAATGAGAAACGAATCATTAACGAGTAGGAAACAATAGAGTCATTGTATCACTAACAAAACATAAGTTTGACTATGGCAAACTTCCTCGATATGATGAATAACAATGGAAGGTAAAATATGAATAAAGCAATCATAAAGAATAAAATACAGGTCAACGGGTTTATTTCAATTACTGCCTCTTTTGAGGGGGATGTAATCACAAACAAAGATCTTGGCGGCTATGTAAAATGGGTTGACTCAATTAGTGAAACAAAAAGAACTGTAAGTATCAGCAAAGTAGATGAGACGGATTCTACAATGACTCTTGATTTCGTCGACCATGGAAGAGAGGGAAAAATGGCCACATGGGCACGCGATTGCAAGATTGGTGACGAGTTTCAATTTATGGGACCGGGCCCTGCTGCTAATATCTCTTTAAACGGTGATGATTATTACTTTCTAGGTGATAGAACAGCGTTTCCCGCCATTCGTGTTCAACTTGAGCGACTTCTTCAATCTCAATCAAAAGCGAATCTCTACATTGGATTAGAAGGGAGCAAAGAAGAAATACAACACTACTTCTCAAAATATATTTCACTTCCAAATACTCACCTGCTTTCTATGAATGAGTCTGATGATCAAATGGTTTTTGTAAATCTCTTTGAAGAGTTTTTCAACGATACTTCGAGCGAAAAGATTTTGTGGTGTGCAGCCGAGAGAAATAAAGTTCTTCCCATGAGAAAACTTGTTAAAGAGATTCAAAGCGAACTTGTAGATAAGTACATCAGTAGCTATTGGCAAAATGGACTAAAAGATGAAGAGCACAAAAAGAATAAGAAACTAGATTCAGCAATATAAAAAAGGCCCTCATAATGAGGGCCTTCTTATTTAAGATTGCGTTTCTACTGTTTTTGATTTTAATCCACTAAACCATTCTTTTATCTTATACACAACGTAGTGAACGACAGGTACAAGAAAATAAGTAAAGACAATTGATCCGATCATACCACCAATGACAACGGCACCCATTGCTGATTTCATCTTATCCAGAGAGAAAAGCTGAGGAAGTGTTCCTGCAATAATGGCAATTGAAGTCATGAGGATTGGTTTGAGCTTTTCCTTAGCACCAAGCCACAGAGCCTCTTTGATATCAAGACCTTCACTGAGCTTTTGCTGTGCAAATTCAATGAGAAGAATGGCATTGTTAACTGCTAGACCAACGACCATAACCATGGCCATCATGGAACCAATATTCATTGATTGCTCTGTATAGAACATCAATAAAAATGATCCTAGAAAAGAAGTTACAATTGATGAACCGATCGAAAGAGGGAAAACAAATGAGTTTAGAATTGCAACAAGAAGCATATACGTTAGAACAACAGCTAGCATAAATGCTTTTCCAAGTTCACGCGATGACTCTTCTTGGTTTTCAGCTGTTCCAGTATAAGCATAGCTAACAGTGTCTGGAAATTTTGCTTCTTCAAACTTTTTAGTTAGCTCTCCCATAACAGCACCAGAAGTTGACTTAACAAGGTAACCGTTTAATTGAATGATACGGCTTTTATCACGACGCTTAAGTGGTGAAGTTGCTTCAGTAAAATCAATTTTACCAAGAGATGATATTGGAATTAGTCCATCTTTACCGTGAATTAGGAATCTATCGAAGTCTTCAATATTTCCCTTAAAGTCAGGAGCGAGAGTAACATTGATATCATATTCTTCTCCACCTTCTTTATAGACAGCATTATCATTTCCATTGACAAGCGCACGAATAACACTACCAACTTGAACGTTTGTTAAGCGCTGTCCGATCACTTTCTTTGGATCTGGACTAAAGCGGATTTCCATTTTTGGTACTCGAAATGAACTTTCAATGGCACCAAAGTATCCCGTTTCGGCCATAATCTGCTTCATTTTCTCTGCGGCTTCACTCATTGATTTAAAATCATCCCCACGAACATCAATAGTGACATCACCTTGATTACTTGCTGATCTCTCTCCACCAGAGAGAATGATTTCGGCTTCGGGAATTTTTGTTAATTTTGGAAGAACATCATCAATAAGATCCTTATAACTTCTCTTTCTTTGATCTGCTGGAATAAGGTTTACTGTGAGACGTGCTTTTTCCTCTCCGTCATATCCAATATTGGCAAGAGTACTATCTACTTCAGAATAAGTGTTAACAATTTTTTCAATCTCTTCGATCACTTCACCACTGCGCTCTACTGGAGTTCCATCTGGCATTACAACAGAGACAAAGAAGTTATCTCTATCTGATTTAGGAACAAACTCTGATCCGAGATGTTTTGCGGGAAAGACGATCGTTAGAAAAAATCCAACACAAACGATGATTGAGATAATTGGTCTTTTCATCATGAAATCAAAAAAGACTCTATATTGCTTTAAAAGCCAATCAATTACACGATCTGTAACTCTAGAAAGAGCAGGAAATGGTCCTTTTAACTTCGCTGGATCTTTAAGTAATAAAGAACAAAGCATAGGAGTTAAAGTAACAGAGGCCAAGATAGAAAAGATTGTTGCATAGACAACAGTCATACCAAATTGAACCATAAATTGTCCGACAATCCCTCCCATAAAGGCAAGAGGTGTAAAGACAACGAGGTTTGTCCCTGAAGAAGCAAAGATTGCCAAAAGAACTTCTTTTGTTCCATCAACAGCGGCCTGTTGAGAGTCTTTTCCAAGCTTTAAATGTTTATAGACGTTTTCAATAATAATCAAAGCGTTAGCAATCAGTGTTCCAAGACACGTCCCAAAAGCGAGAAGTGACATGACGTTAATTGAGAAGCTCGACATATCCATAATAAAGAGAGTTGAGATAACAGAAGTTGGAATAACAACCGCCGCAATGATGGCCCCTCTCCAATCACCAAGGAAGATCAAAAGAATGGCAACCGTTAGGACAATCCCAAGAAGGATACTATTGATCGTTCCAATGGTATCATCAAGCGTAATTTTTGTTGTATCAACTGCAAGTTCAAGCTTCATTCCCTCTGGAAGTTCTTCTCTAACTTTATCAAGTTGTCCCTTAAGGTTATTTACGATCTTTACAGCATCTCCATCAGAGAGTTTCTTAACATCAAGACCAACAACTTCTTTACCATTGAATCTTGCAATTGAATCTACATCGCGAAACGAATCTGTAACCTGAGCAATATCTTCCAAGTTAAATTTCTTCCCCTCTTTAGAAACGATCTCAAGGTTTTTAATTTCATCAACAGAGGCGAATTCACCGACAAAGCGAACACTAATTTTCGAATCTCTTCTATCAATCGATCCACCTGGAACGTTTAAGTTTTTTCTAGAAATTGAATCGATGACATCTTGAATGGAGAGATAGTTCTGAATAAGTAAGTTATTGTCTAATTCAACATTTATTTGACGGATTCTTCCACCAAAGACATCAACTGAGGCGACACCATTAATTGCTGATAATCTAGTCTTTAGTTTCTTGTCCGCATATTCATAGAGTTTAGTTGCATCATGCTTGTCACTTGAAATAACAAGAGTAGCAATAGGTTGAATAAGAGGGTCAAATTTGGCAACAATTGGTCTATCGGCACCATCAGGGAAGTCATTTAAAATGGCCTCAACCTTATCTTTGACTTCAATCGACTTGATATTGACATCTGCTTCAATTAAAAACTCAATAACAACGACCCCGTAACTATCACGGGCCTCCGAAGAGATTTTCTTAATTTGAGAAATTTCAGAAACGGCGTCCTCAATTCTTTTTAAAACTTGCGTTTCAATTTCCTCAGGAGAAGCTCCCCCATATACCGTTTGAACAGTAATAATTGGAAACTCTACCTTTGGCGTTGGCTCAATAATCAGGTTCCCTACTGAGACGAGCCCCATAACCATAAAAATTGCGATAAATATAATCGTTGTCGCAGGTCTTTTTACAAACATTTCAATCATTTCACACCCCCGTCAACAACGAGAACTTTCTGGTTGTCTTTTAGATATCTCTTATCACTAAGAACAACACTATCACTGTCATTAAGTCCTTCACCGATGGCATAGAAAAAGCCATTACTTCCAACAATTTTTACTTCTTGCTTCCTCACAACTTCACCACGTACAACAAATGTGTGAGCAACACCACCTCTTGTAGAGATCGCTTCTCTTTTAACAACGATAGCATCTTTAACAAGACCGGTTTGAACACCAAAGCGTACTGATTCTTTTTGAAATTGATGATCTCCAAATCGAACGTGCAACTCGTGTAATCCAGAAAGAAGAGAAGCCTCTTTAGTCATATAAGTAACAACTCCTGGAATACGTTCTTTTCCCTGTATAACGAGAGTTCTCGCTCCATTCTTTATTTGTCTAGCAAAGTCAGGGGCAACAAAGGCCTTGACTAAATTACCTCCTTCCGAAGCTCCTGTTACAATAACGTAGTTCACAAGATCCCTCTTGGTTGCTTGAGTTGTTTCTACTGGAGTCCCATTTTCAGACCAATACTTGAAAAGAGTTGGAACTTCCCTTCCCTTTTTACTCTCATAAGTTTGGTTTTTTACCACAATACTACCTGCATAAATCAGGCAGAGTGCGATGACAAAGATAAGTTGCTTCATTATCTTTCTCCTTTCACAAGAAGGCGCTCGAGATCAGAGAGAACACTCATATATTCAAATAGAGTTCCTGCGAGACTTAACTTGTTTTGCGTAAGTAATAATTCAGAGTCATTAAGCTGTAACTGCGAGACTGCTCCAGTAGCAAAAGCGCCAAGAGCGACTTTATATGAAGACTCAGCTAGCTTTACGGCACGTTTTTCAGAATCAAGTTTCATTTTTAAACTTTCAAGTTGAACATTAATCTTATCGATTTGAGTTTTAATTGATCGCTTACCTTCTTGTAACCTGAGCGCAGCTACTCTCTTTTCAATTTTCTTAATTTCAACAGCATCATTCTTACTGCCACCAAATGGCCAATCAAACGTTAACGATAGACCAACCGCTGATTCTTCCTTGTTAGCAACTTCACTTCCAAAGGCATCATTTCTTAGGTGTGTTGGAGAAAAGCTAGCAAAGGCACCAAGATCAGGTAATCGTTGTGCTTTTGAAAGTTCAACAGAGAGATCACTAATTTCCAGAGATTTTTTCAAAATTTTCACATCGGCAATCTCATCAATTGAATCAGATTTAGGTGATTCTTTTTTCTCCAATTGATTATTCGAAAGATCTCCACTTACTTTAAAGTCACTTTCAAGTGCTAAGAAGTTTTTAAGTTCAAATTTATTTAATTCAAAGTTCTTCTTTGCATCAACTAATCGAGGCATACGACTTGCTAAGTCTGCTTGCATTTTCAAATTATCGTTGCGACTAATTCGACCGTAAGAAACACGTCTTTCTAGTGTTTGCTTATTTTTTAACGCATTTTGATAAGAATCATTTGTAATTTTAACGAGTTCTTTTGCATAGAGAACAGAGTAAAAGAGTTTCTTAGAAACATTTTCAATCTCGGCCTTTGTAGCAAGTTGTTTATCTCTTGATAAACCTTTTGAAACCTTGGCGATATCAATGGCCGTAGAGATTTTACCAAATGTATAAAGAGGTTGTGTTACCTGTAGTGAACCTGTATCAACCCAATTATCAGATGAGCCTGAGATATTTCCAGAAATTTTACTCTTTTGTAAAATTGCACTTGCACTCATTGTCGGAAAGAGATTCGAATAGGCAGAGTCTACCTTCTTTTTAGCTATTTCTAACTCGGCCTTAGAGATTCCTATTGCCTCATTTCTTTTCAATGCTAAGTCAATAACGGCCTTTTCATCTAAGACAAGATCTTGAGCTAATACTTGCCCTCCTATTATTAAGGATAGACCTAAAAGGATACTTCTCATTTCCCTCTCCTTTCACTTTCATATTTAACTCTTAGAAAACCTTCAATATGATCTAAAAAGCCTAAGAATTTCTTCTTGTCTCTATCAGAGAAAATAGACATGGCATCTTTTGTGATATCAAAATAGCGTGGAAGAACCTTTTCAATAAGCTTCATCCCCTTTGCCGTTAAATGGATGTATCTAATCCTTGCATCATTCTCATCATGAGTCTTCTTAACAAGTTTTGCACTTTCAAGTCTTTTTACTAGACCTGTGACATTGGCCTTTGAAACTAAGCTCTTTTCAGCAATTTCTGTTACTGTCATTGGATGTTCTGAATAGTAAATGAAGCCCATCACATTAAATTGAGCTAGTGGTATATTAAATTCAGAAATTCCTTTTTCCATCATGCTATCCAGTAACCTAACGGATCGAAAGATCTGAACCATAATATCGAGATCAGTATCGTTAAATCTTACAACACTCACGTTTCCCCCTAAGCAGTTAGTTAACTTATTAACTAACTTGTTAACACATTAACTACATTGTTAACATCTTAACTAAATCAAAACAACTCAATTTTTGGGTGACCTTCATTTTACAGCAAAATTTATTGTCATTATTTATGAAGATTTCATATGATTTCAGGTACTTTATTTCTCTCTTCGAGAATGGGTATAATTCAGTTAAAATAGGACTCCTAGGTGATGGAGAACATGAAAAGCTTAATAACGATTGTTTTTATTCTATTCAAGATAAATTTTGCTCTAGCTCAGGATCAGGGTGAACGTATCCTCATTGGCCTCAGTGCAGCATCCCCTCCTTACATAATGAAAGATCGCCGCTCAGGCTATGAAATAGAGATTATTAGGGAAATTTTTGAACGCCATAAATACAAAGTCGACTTCTTCTTTGCTCCTAATAAACGCATTATCGAGAAATTCGCCCAGAAAAACCTTGATGCTATCGTCAATATTGATAATGACTTTATTCGCAAAGCGACACCAACAAAAGTCTATCCTTCGGAGACATTAGTAACATTTAAAAATATTGTCATAACAATGAAAGGAAAAAAGCTTAAAGACCTCAACTCTCTCTTAGGTAAAAGGGTTTTAGGCTTTCAAAATGCTCGGGTTTTACTTGGTAAAGACTTTAAAAAGCTATCTTCTCAACTAAAGTATTACAATGAAACAACAAACCAAGAAACTCAAGTTATGATGCTTTTAAGAGGTCGCATCGACGTAGCAATAAGTGATCAAGGTATTTTTAACTATTTTGCGAAGCTTCATTTAAAAGATAAAAAAGTATCTGACCATTTTGATTTCCATCCTTTCTTTGGACAGAGTCCTAGATCAATTATTTTTCATTCAAAGAAATTACAAGAAATATTCAATTCTGAGCTTCAAAAACTCAAGAACGAAGGTATAATCAGAGACCTAAATGAGAAGTATTCGATTCATTAGGCAAGTTCCGTGGTTAAAACAGAAAAAAGCATCCTTATTGTAGATCCAAAAGTTCAAAGGCGCGATATGCTCGCTTCACGCTTTCGTATTCATGGATATGCTGTTGATTTAGCTAATAGTGGCTTTCATGCCCTAAGCCTTATTGAGAACGTTGATTATAAATCTGTTGTTATCATTGGTAATCCTCACGAAATGGCCGGAATAGAAATTGCCAGTTTAATTCGAGACATGATTCCAAAGTCTCAATTGCAAATCATTATGGTAAGCCATAAATCCCATCAGGAAGATGTTCTTGAAGCCTATAAACTAGGTGTAAATGAATACCTTCTTTATGATGACAAAATTTTTAGACTACTCTTTGATAAAATTGAAACTTACTCTCCAACTGAAAAGATTAGTCGAGAGTTCCTCTCTGAGGAACAATTTACAGAGGCCAATGAAACGGCCGAAAAAATTGATGCTCAAAGAGGAAAAAAGTAATCAATATTCGTAATTCTCTTTAGCTTCTATCTTCTTCACTATCGTCCATCCCATTGCACCAAGAAAAGCAGAGATGATCGGACTTAAGATGTTGAAAAAGCAAAACGGTAGATACGTTAGTGTCGACACTCCAAGTACCCCACTATTATAGGCTCCACCCGTATTCCAAGGAACGAGAACAGATGTCACTGTTCCAGCATCCTCTAAAGCACGTGAAAGGTTCTTAGGGTGTAGATTGAACTTGTCATATGATTTCTTAAACATTTTACCAGGAACAACAATCGCCAAATATTGATCACATGCTGTCATATTGAAAAAGAGACAACTCGCAAGAGTTGAACCCACAAGACCTCCGACAGATCGTACAGACTGAAGGATCTTCGTTGAAATCGTCTCCAACATTCCCGTCGCATCGAGAGCTCCACCAAAGATCATGGCACAGAAGATAAGCCAGACGGTTTTAAGCATACTGTACATTCCACCTCTAGAAAGAAGCTTATTCAAAATTTCTCCACCAGAGTTCATTTCAAAACCACTAATAGCAACCTCTAAAACATACTTCACAATGTCGTGTACATTTGTTCCACCAAATTTGTGGATAACTTGAATTTGAAAAATAAAAGTTAAGATTACTGCTCCAAATATTCCAACAAATAGTGCAGGAAGAGCCGATGTCTTCTTATAAACGAGAAAAACAACGACAGCAGGAACGACAAATAGCAAAGGTGTGATTGTAAAGTTAGCCTCTAGGCCAGTAAGAACTGAAGCAATTTGAGCACTTTCAGTATTTGAGGCATTTTGAAAAAATCCAATGATTGAAAAAAGAATCAAACTGATAACAATGGCCGGACCTGAAGTATACATCATATGTCTAATGTGAGTGAAGAGATCTGTTCCGGCCATGGCTGGCGCCAAATTCGTCGTATCAGAAAGTGGAGACATTTTATCACCAAAGTAAGCTCCAGAGATAATAGCTCCAGCAATCATTCCCTCAGAGATTCCCATTGCTTCACCAATGGCCATAAGAGCAACACCAATGGTACCTGTTGTCGACCAGCTACTACCTGTTGCTAATGAAACAAGAGCGCAAACGAGACAACTGACAGCAAGGAAAACGGATGGGTGAATGAGCTTTAGTCCATAATAAATCATCGTTGGTACGATCCCAGACAGAATCCAAATACTTATTAACGTTCCAACAACAAGTAGAATTAAAAGAGCTTGAAGGGAGACTCCTACCGAGTCTAAAACTTTCTTCTCTATTTCTTTATAATCAATTTTTAAATAAAAATGGCCAATGACAATTGTAAAGGCTGAAGCGATCAGAAGAGCTAATTGATTCGCGCCTCCAGTGGCTTCATCTCCAAAGAGAATAATATTTATAACAAGTAGCCCTAATAGAAAAAGGACCGGTAAGAATGATACCGTCATCGAAGGTCTTCGCATTAATAATATCCAGTGATGTTAGAGTTTAAAAAAGTTTTCAAGAGGCTCATCAGAGCTCAACCATCTTAAAAAGGCTGCATCGCGCTTTAATGATAGATCTAAAAATCTTTGTGAGAAGTCTACCATAGTTCTCATCTTATCAACAACTAGCGTTGAGTTGAAGAGTCGAAACTCAACAGTACCATGACGCCCACTATAGGCAACTGGCCCTCTTATCATCTCTATCTTCTTAGAAAAACGTGAAGCATTTAACTTTGGCTGCCCTAATGACTCAAGAGTTTCAATTTGCTTTGTTATTAAATATGGCTGAACTAAACGAGTTTTACTCGGTTCAAAGTAGCTCATGATTCTTTTTTCTGCCAATTGGTAGTCTTTTAAAAAACTGACATAGTCCTCTAAAGTAATATCGGGAGCATCGAGATGAATGTGAATTCCACCTTCTTCTGGATATTCTTTCAATGTCTTAGAAAGAACAAATTGAACTAGATCTTCGAACTCTTCTCTATCTAGTGGCTTATCTAAAATAGGACTTGTAATCTCAATTCCCAAATGATTTGTAGGTGTTCTCGCGAGAGATTCATCAAATTTAACTTCTAACTTACCACCAAATCGAAGTTCAATTGTATAGAACTTTTCATTCTCTTTACTATAAAGAGTTTTTGGATAGAGCTCCTGCTCATCATAAGGACGAATATCTTCTATTGGAACAGATGATTGCGTACCATGATCATAAACAACAGCGTGCTTCCCCCTCTTAGAATAAAACTCCTTAATGAGATCAGCGACAACTTTATAAGTATTAACACTAGGGTTTTCAATCATTCCCTCTATTTCAATTCCCGTCTTACGATACTCATTTAAAGCAGTAAGCTTAGTTTTCCTTGGAAACCCAAGAAAATCTCTATCGAAGTCTGATAGTCCTCCATCTTTGATTCTATAAACATAGAAGTCAGCTTCATGATCAGTCATGTTGAGTTTTTTTGCTAATTGACTACTTCCAAGAAATAGACGAATGTCTTTTTTTGGCCATTGCTTCATTTGAGAGTGGATTGCCTCAAGTTCCTCAAATTCAACTGCTTGATCAAATTGATACAAAAGATCTTTTTGATCTTCAGTTAACTCTCGGTTGCTAATGAAGAAGTCTTTTAAAATCTGCGTACACGATTCAAACTTTGAAGTGAAGGAAGATGGACTTCTTTGTACCGTAGTCGTACTTTGACAGCTAATAATGAGAAATAGAACAACAGCGAGAGATAGTTTCATAATGTTTTTATCGGTTATTCTCATGGTTCTCTACACTTAAAAATTTTGTCAATTTAATAGACAAGTGTTCGCGCAAAAACGTTTAGAATTCAAACGATAATAGAATTTCAATATCTTAATTGTCTAAATCATTGGCACAAATATTGTAATAAGTTCATCAATTCTTGGAGGACTTATGAAAAAACCATTTCTAGCAATGGGCTTTATGGCCTTAATGTTTACCCTATCGCCAAACGATGTCCAAATAAACGACATGTACTCTCAAGTGAGAGCTCCTGCATCGACGGCCATTCATATTGATGTTTTGAAATTTGAAAATCTAGAAGACACTAAAAAGTATTTTTCTCGAGTCAGCGCAGATATTGCTGAAATTAAGAAATACCAAGATTCGATTAACCAGTCCGATGAGTCTGAAGAAGTTAAACAAATAGGACTTAAAGATATTAAACAAAAGCTACAACTCATTAAAGAAAATATAGAAAGAGCAATGCTTAATGATACTCCAATTCGTGAAGTGGATAGAAAAGAAATTGTTCTCGCTAAGAATGATATCCTCAAGCAAATTGAAGCTCTCGATATTGATAAAGACCTCAAAGAGGTCGACTCTAAGGTCGCTGATCAACAAAAAGAAGATAAGAAATCAAGGCAAGAAGTAAAAGAGCAACAAGGTTCAAACGTCGTGACAAATTGTCAAAAAGACCTGAATCAATCTCTTAATGATCTTGCTTTAAAGATAGATGAAATTCTTGAAAGTAAAACAGGACTTATGAGCTTATTAAGCTACATGATGCCAAGAACGAATGGTCACCTTTTTACAAAGCAGAATGTCGTTCAATCAAACCAAACTCTCTTTAGGGGTCAAAGTATAATGGGAACCCTGATGTATCAAGCAATGATGTTTCAAAGTTTTATGGGTCTTAATAACCAATCTCTTAATACAAATCGATCTCCAAGCCAGGAACAATATCCTCAAGGCTTCGATTTTAGACATAATGGAAATAATATCCAAGTTGAGCAGACACCACCAAATGGACAGCAGACAACAAATATAATTCCGAGAAACCCTCGCTTTAAAGCAGAAGTAGAAGTATTTTCAGTAAAGTAGTTAACTATTTTACATTTTCATACCTCCCCCAAGTAAAGCCTAGAGTGAAAGCTCTAGGCCTTTATTAAATTGTTTACTTTTTAAACGGCCACTGTAATTCATACAAATTCCAATCAATTTAAAATTCTAAATAATTGATATGTCGATCAAGCTTTTGGCACTCCCTTTGCAACTTAAATTATACACAAACTGGGGAGTTTAATTATGAAAACAAAAACAACACTTGGTCTTTTATCAATGGCCATTCTTTCAACAACTTTTTTTAGCGCTAATGTCTCTGCAAAAATGTCAGATTGCCAAGATCGACAACCTGCAAGTTTAATTTTGACCGGCGTTCAACTTTACAAGTTTTCAAAGTCTGAAAAAGCGCAAGAACTTAAAGAAGCTCTTGCTTCTAAAGTAAGCGAGTATCACGAAAAGTTTTCGAAACAAAAAGAGGCTCAAGATGAGAGTGGTCCTCAAGAAATTATCTCACCTAAAGAATCCAACGAAGTAGAAAATGTTGTCGCTAGTGCCCAACATATTGTCGACGATCTCGAAGGAAAAAAAGAACTAGGACACGAAGTCTCTAAAGAAGAGAAAGAAGCTGCAGAAGAAATTGCACAAAAAAAATCAGAACTCGAAATAGAACTCGAGTCCCTAAAAGAAGAATTAGCTAATAAAGACACACAAGTTAAGTGTTATAAAGATAAGCAATCAGACCTTGAAGCAGAAGTAGAAAAACTAATTTCTAAGAATAAAGAGATCGCTCTTAGAATGAGTAAGCTTGAAGAAAAGAAACAAGAGAAAAAATCAGATGATAAAGTAAAAGTAGAGACCGAGAAAAAGAGAGAACCGTCGGCCCAAGCGATGGCCATTGCAAAGTTACTTCTTGGTATGCAAATGCAGGCTCAACCTCAACAGCAAATTCAGCAACCAATTCAAGGACCTTACTCAAATATGACAGTCATCCCTAAAGTTGATTGGGGGATGCAAAATGATAACAGTAATATGATGCAAATGATGATGTTTAGTATGCAACTTCAAATGCTAAACAACATGCAAAGTAATAATTCATCTCGCATGGTTGATATGTATGCAAATCCTAATAGTTTCATTCAAAGACCTTCAGGATATGCAACTGATTCCTATATGGGAGAACTTCCCTACTCAGTACATTCAACGAGTATGATGATGTATAACGGAGCTCAAAACCCAATGAATACAGCTTCAGAACAGCCTCCTCAAGGTTTCAACTTTTCTAGATTTCCAGCAAATTCCAAAGTAATTTGGTAAAATACTTAATGGCCGAATTCCCCAGTCGGCCATTACTTTTTCCGGCAAATTTTTCCTTTTTTCCTAATTTTTTTTTTCAAACTATCGACAAGATTTTTATCTAGGGATTCTTTCAAGGGATTGAGGGAGTACTATGCAATGGAGGCAGTTTGTCAAAAAGGACTTAATTATGAAACAAGAAGTTAACCTCAGAACAGCAACAAGAGTTTTAATTAAAAAATGCCACTCATGTGGACATATGATGGAATCAACGAGAGAAATTGAAAAGTGCAATTGCTGCAACAAGTCTTTTCTCCCAAGTAACTATTTTTCCAAAGTTCATGCAAAGAATAGCGAAGAGTTTAGAAACCTCTTTTGCCATATTGACGAGATGCACGAAGAAGACCTAGTTAAAGGGATTTCAGTTATCTGGTAAGCGACTTAGTTTCGCTTACCAAGCCCCTTCAATCATGCTAGTCTAGGCCGCATGAGCCTAGATACAAATACGACAACTTCACAACAATTTTCACCAGTAATTCAAAGACTTTTTCAAAAAAGGTCAATGGGACCAAAAGAGATTGAAGAATTTCTTTCATGGGATCTTAAAGCACTTCCCAACCTCACTGATATGCAGGATATGGAAGTTACTTCTAAGCGAATTATTGAGGCCCTTGATAATAATGAAACGATCGGAATATATGGAGACTACGACGTAGACGGTACAACCTCTTGCGCTCTTTTCTACCATTTCTTCAAAATGCTTGGTACTGAGTGCCAGCTCATTCAACCAAGTCGTTTCATTGAAGGTTATGGTATTCACCCACCTTCAATTGATAGTGCCATTGAAAAGGGAATTAATCTCCTCATTACTGTCGACTGCGGAATTACCAATAATGAAGCGGCCGATTATGCAAAAGAGAAAGGTTTAGATCTCATCATTACTGATCACCATAAGGACGCCAGAGATGAAATGCCTAAAGCATACTCGGTCGTTAACCCAAATAGAAGAGATGAACCTAAGGACTCTCCCCTTAGAGCTCTTGCCGGTGTTACAGTTGCTTTTGCCGTTTGTGTAAAAGTAAGAGAGGACCTAATAAAAAGAGGAAATAAAGTTCCTTCTCTCTACCCACTCCTTCAATTTGCTGCCATTGGTACCATTTGTGACTTAGCAAAATTAAACTCAGCCAATTTGAAGATTGTTCGCCATGGACTGCTTCAAATTAAAAATACAAACTACGAAGGAATTAAAGCATTCTTCACTCCAGAAGAAAGAAAGCGCCCCCTTGTTCCAAGCGAGAAACTGTCATTTAATATCGGTCCACTCATTAATTCAAAGGGCCGTCTTGATCACCCTGAAGCAGCACTAAAACTTCTTATTTCTGATAATCACAAAGAAGCCTTTGAACTTTATAATCAACTCGACATTTGTAATAGAGAAAGAAAGATCATTCAAAATGAAGTCTTCCAAGAGGCCAAAGATCAGGTTCTTGATTCAATGAGAGATGGAGAGCACCTCATTAGTATTGTCTACGCTCCTCACTTTCATGAGGGAGTAATAGGAATTGTTGCCTCTAAACTCGTTGAGACTTTTAAAGTTCCAGCAATAGTTTTCTCAGACAGCGAAAATGAAGGGATTATCAAGGCCTCAGCAAGAAGTGCAGGAGACCTTAATCTCTTTGACTGTCTTAATGAAAATAGTGAATTGTTTATTAAGTTTGGTGGTCACAAGGCCGCTGCCGGACTCTCTATGCCAAAAGAAAACCTCGATACTTTCAAAGAAAGAATGGTTGCTCTTCTTAGAGATATTCCAGCTATCGAGAGAACTCAGCAAGATTATTATGATGTAGAAATCAAGCCACATGAAGTTACTCCTCAACTTATTAGAGAACTTGATAAGCTTGAACCATTCGGGATGGGAAATTCAAAACCTATTTTCAAAATGAAAGGTTTCAGACTAGATACCTATGATCTTCTTAAAGATGTTCACGTACGATGGAATTTTCAATCTCTCGATAAAAAAATGAGACTGAAAGGTATCAGTTTTAACTATATTGGAAAGTGGGGTCTTCAAACTCCAGAGGAACTCTTTCGCCTTCAAGAGCAAGGAGAGGAGCTTACTGTCTACTTCACTCTTGGATTCAATTACTTTAACGGTAATCAATACATTCAATTAATGGTTGATAAAGTTGTGGCAGGAGATTTTTAATGAAAGCACTTTTAACTCTAGCCTTCATTTTATCTTTTAACTCAATGGCCTCTCTTATCCCAAAAAACGACTTGAGAATTCCTTCGACTGAGAAATCTCAGGCCTTAGATGAAGGAACTTTTAATAAGATTATTGATCAAATCGAAGCAATCTATGGACCTCATATCTTAAAACATGAAGGCTACCCACTAATTGTAAAGAGACTCTGGGACAATGATCGAGTCAATGCCTACTCAAAAAAGAATACTGATCAAAATAAAAAGATTGTCAGCTACGAAATAGGAGCTTTCGGCGGTCTAGCTCGATATCAACATACAACAGAAGATTCATTTAAACTTGTTCTATGCCATGAGATCGGACACCTCATTGGAGGAGCCCCTACTTGGAAACCTTTTAGTCAAGCAAGTTCAGAAGGACAGGCCGACTACTTCTCGACAATGAAGTGTTTTAAAAGGTTAGAAAAACATTCAAATAACAAAGCGATTATTGAAGGATTTGATATCCCTTCCCTTGGGAAGGACAAATGTAAGGCAGTTTATAAGAATAAAGCTGATTACTTTCTTTGCCTAAGACAGATCAAGGCAATTGAAGAAATATCTTATACCTTTGCCGATCTTTCAGGACTTTCAACAAGACCACAACTCGATACACCAGATCCCTATGTGAGGATGTTTATCTTATTTAACGACTACCCAAACCCACAATGTAGAGTTGATACTCTCTTTGCTGGAACTTTATGTAATGTGGCCAATGACGATCACCTATCCCTTAAGCTTTACAACTTAGGAATGTGTACGGACTATAGCGGCCATGAGTATGGGCTTCGTCCAAAATGTTGGTATGTAGAAAGAGAAGAAGATAAAAAGTAGTCTCCATAAGAGACTACTTTTTTCTATATGATTATTCTGGTCTGATAACTGTTAGTTTTTCCATCACAACATCGTAAACAGGCTTGTCCATCATTGCTGTTTTAGTTGTTCCGATTTCATTTACTGTCTCCATTCCATCAATGACTTTACCAAATACAGTATGGCGTCCATCTAGGTGTGGAGTTGGACCAAGTGTAATAAAGAATTGAGATCCATTTGTTCCTGGACCTGCGTTGGCCATTGAAAGAATACCAGCTGACTCGTGACGTAATTCAGGAAGGCATTCATCTTCAAAACGGTATCCAGGGCCACCCATTCCATTTCCATCTGGGCATCCACCTTGAATAACAAAACCACTGATAACACGGTGAAAAGTTAGACCATCGTAAAAAGGCCCTTCCTTTTTTGTCTCTTGTCTACCTTCAGCAAGATTGATGAAATTCCAAACTGTTTCTGGACATTCTTTAGCGTATAGCTCAGCTGTAAAATCTCCCATATTCGTTTGAAATTTTACCTGAATTCTCTCTAGGTCTTCTTTGTAATCTGATTTCTTAGTTCCACCTAAACCAAACATAAATACTCCTCTTATAATTTTAACTTTCTAAAATAGAAATTTTTCTTCGCTGTAATTGAGCTTGGTAAGCTCTTCCCGTAAAAATAAACCTGCTTTCCTTTAAAAAAAGAATCAACTTCTATAAAAGGAGAAAGACCCATCTCACCTTCAGAACTATATGGGCTCATCATTTCATAAGTTAGCATTTCATATGAGCCAATATCGAGTCCCCTTCTCTTAATGAAGTTAACTAAATCCACTCGCGCCATACAAAGCGAAACAAAAACAGGATAACCTTTTGTCAGTTCTCCACCCTTCAATTTATTTTTTAACTTAGCAATTTTTTTACTATCACCCAATAGCTCATCAATCCAAATAAGATGAACTCTCTTATAACGAGGCATCTTAAAAAGTAGGCTTCCCGCATGGATTTTATCCGAAACTTCATAGAAGAATCTTTCCGCATCTTTAAATGGAATGAAGTCGAGATTACTTAAAGACATTGAAGACCAGATGCGAGAATTATAATGTAATTGAAACTGAGTTATCTGAGAGTAATTTAAATTAAAACTACTCATCATTTTTGAGTAGTCTAAATATCGCATGCTCCTAGCACGTCTACAACTTCCCTCAACAGAGTTATTTGCCCACTTAGGAAGAATTGGAAGGAAATAGGAAACAACCCCTGTTCCGACAAAGTATTCCTCTAAATTGCGCCTTTCTAAGGCCCTTGTCTCATCACTCTTCTCTTGCGTCGATGTACAGCTAACAAGAGAGAAAAGTAAGAGCGCCGATATTATTTTTTTCATGCTCGACTAAAGAACTTTAAAATATCTTTTTCAATCAAATCGATATCTTTAAGTCCATCCTCCAAACTATAGCGATCATTATGTGCTCTCTTTGTTGCACCGATTATGTAAAAACCACTTTCAGAAGTTTCTGCCTTTTCAGATAAAGGGTACTTTCTCATCTCATCATATTTCGTGAGAAGTCCTTTAAAAAGCGTTGGCTCTTTAAAATGACCAGTCGCTACCAGAATCGTGTCTGCTGCGAGAGTAACCATTTCTTTTTCAGGATTATAATCCTCTCTAAAAGGACTCATTTCAAGAGTTACAAAGAGCCCCTCCCTATCGAGAAGACGATCTAAAGCTGAAACGTTATAGCCAGTTAAGAAGTTGATCTGTGATCTAGGTTCAACAGGCTGAGTTTTTTTTGCTTTAATATGTGCTTCTAAATCTCTCCAGTGATGAAGATCTTTTTCAAATTGAATAATCTTTTCTCTTAATTTCTCTCGATTTCTCTCAACAACACCAAGAGCTTTTTTAAAAATGCCCTTTCCACTTTCGTTTTTAGAGAGTTTTTCAAAGATTGTTGTTTCTGTCGTTACAAGAGAAAGTGAATGCGAATCATCTTCCAACCAACTCTCTAGTCCAACGAGCCAAGCAGCGGCAGTTTCACCAGAGCCAATGAGCACAAGATTTTTTGAATTCTTTTTAATTTCATCTAATTTTAAAAGAGCTTTTGCCCCATAATAAATTGGATTCTCTTCTTTCAAATTCTTTTCATTAAGTGCAAAGCTAGCTGATGCTCCCATCGGGTAAGGAGAATGGAAAACTCCAGTAGCATCAATAACAATATCAAAATCTTCAAAGGCCTCAACAGACTTTTCAAGAGATTTCAAAACGTCCTCTCCTAATTGCTTGAATGCCTCTGGATTTGCTTGTGCTTGTTCTAAAATATTTTCTTTAGGATCTACAGAGTAGATTACTCTAAAAAGATCATGCATTCTCGATTTATCTTGAACCGACTCGTCTAAACTCAAAAAGCGCTTATGCACTCTTTCAACCTTAGCTTTTTTAATCACAAGATTGAGTGTCGGATCATGGAGAAGCTTTTCTAGATACTCTTCACTGTACTGTCCTAAAGTGACTTCACCTTGAAGTGTCGCACCAGAAATTTCACGCCCTCTTCTAGTCGAGACCTTTTCAAAGTCAGAATGAACAACGACATCAGAAAAATTATCTTTCAATTTATAAATGAGCCCTCCAGGAATTTCATCCATAAAGAGAGTAACGGCTGCACCAAGATTTTCAAAATGAATGGCCGCTTCAAGTCCTAAGGGGCCACTACCAATAATTGCAATTTTCATAGGCTTAGACTACTACCACGACTCACTCATTCTTAAAAGAAAAGACCCGCTTATTAGCGGGCCCTCTATTGAAAAATGTTTTATTTTTTTAAAGAAAATATGTTTTCACATCGCCTTTATCAATGGCCGAGTGCTCTGCAAATGAGTACATAAAATTGATGAAGTTTCTCATTGCATCGAATGAAGGAAGAGACTTATCAAACTCACATCCGTAGTGCATATAAGTTTGTCCATCTGAATCGACAAACTCTTTACCATAACGAATATTAACGATTACAGGAATATACGAATGTTTCGTAAAATACATTCTCATCTTAATTTCAAAGTCGTCGTTGAATTTCTTATCTTTATTGAAGTTCCAAGGGATTTGGAATAGACATCCATCTTGTGAAATATCAATAAGTTCAACTGGATATACTGTTTCATGGGCATCGATCACTGTGTATGCGCCCAAGAAGTTTTGGAACAAGAGACGCTCAAAAGATCTTCTCTTCTTCTCAATTGTTTCTTCTCTTTTTTTCTGGAAATTTAATACGTTTTCAGACATTCATAGCTCCCGTATAAAACCTTAGTCTACTTCTAGGATCTTATCGGACAAAGAAAGAAAATCTTTAAGAAAAAATGCAACAGATTACGAGTACTTATCGCTTTTTTGCCAATGTGTCGTCTCTGAGATTTCCTCTAAAAATCGGCAATAAGAATCAAGTCTCGAATGAACGAGAGAGCCCTTTTCAGAGTCTGGAGCAAGGTCTTGTTTCCAAAAACGGCAACCCTTAGCAGAAGGCTCATGAGAGCAATCATTAAACTTGCAGTGAACTGCATACTCTTCAAGATCTGGGAATAAGCTCAGAAGGTCTTCACTTGTAATATCATCAAGTGAGAAAGAACGAATCCCTGGAGAATCTATCAGTTCAAAATTATGACAATCAATAATTTCAGACCAAGTTGTCGTGTGAGATCCCTTCCCAACTTTTCCAACTTTCTTGGTCTTAAGCTCCACTTCTCCTTCAGAGAGGGCCGTAATTGTCTGGCTCTTTCCAACTCCAGACTGTCCTAAAAAGACAGAAGTTTTACCAGAGAGATACTCTTTTAAATCTCTATAGCCTTTTTCTAGGTATTGAGGCTCGTAGGCACTTTGTTTAGCACTAATTTCAAAACACTTCACATTGAGATCTTTTAACCGTTCTTGCTCAAATTGGAGGTCGAACTCTTTGCTATTGTATTCATCCATTTTATTAAAAATGACAATGGGCTCGACTTGCCATTGAAAGGCCCTTACAAGGAAGCGATCGACAATTCCTCTTTTATATTGAGGTTTTGATACTGAGGTTAAGATAACAATTGTATCAACATTGGAAGCCGTGACTTTCTTCTTTCCTTCGCGAATGAGAATTCGAAAGATTTCACTACTTCTTTCATAGAGGCTACTGATGACATACTCTTTTGTCTCTTCAATCATCTCAACTTCGACATAGTCCCCAACAACAATGCTCTCACCTTTTTTAAGTAAATTCCCTAAAGCTTTGGCCTGAACAAGTTCTTTGGTTTCGAGTAATCTACAAGTAAATTCTCTCTTAGCTGATTTGTATACGCGAGCTTTTGCCACTAGTTAACCTCGATTTCCCATGAATCCCATTGGAAAGAAAATATTATTTGGATCACACTCCTTTTTTAACAAAGAAAAGACCCTTTTAACAATCTCAGGATAGAAATCCGTAATATATTCTAACTTAATCGTCCCTATTCCATGTTCTGCAAAAGGAGAACCGTTAAGTTTTTGGATTTGCTGGTAAAAGTTCGTTAATAAATCATAGCACTTCTTCTCTTGTTCAGCGCTAAGTAAAAAATTAAAGTGAAGGTGACAGTCTCCAAAATGACCAAAGAGAATTGAATCAATACCTTGTTCATCAAGTCTTCGATAGATATCGATAAGTTCTTCAAATTGATCCGGGTGCACCTGAGCATCCGTCCCCTTTTTTAAAACTCCTCGGCGCGCATTTCTTTCATTGACTGCTCTTGGGATAGAAACGCGAAGTTCGTGACATACATTTCTCGAGACAACTTGAATTGATTCGGTGTCGATCTCTTCAATCAGAGCTAGTTTCTCATAAATCGTTTCTATAAGAGGCTCATCCACTTCAAAAAAAATGAGATCACCATTTTCAAAAGGACGAAGCTCCTTGGGAGCAAAGCTCAGGGAGTTAGCATCGAGTAACTCTGCACAGAGAAGTGACTCTCTATTTGCGTGAGCAAAGTCTAAGAGAATTTTATGCTGTGAAAAGGACTCTTGCCAGCGTGGGGTCTGAATATAAAGAAAATGACTAGTGTGCCTTGGAGCCGTTTTAAAGGCTGCTTTCGTAATGAGGCCAAGTTGCCCCTCTGTTCCGATCATAAGGTCAGTTTCTCTTTCAAAACGCGGATAAGGGGCATTTTTAAGGCCCTCATAGCGTTTCCACTGCTGCTGATAAAGAGATAGTTCTTCTCTGAAAGGTCTTAGTAAACTGAGCTCTAAGAGATCCTTGTTATAATCAAGTCGATGTATTTCGCCATTATTATTCATATATTCAAGCCAAAGGATCTGATCGCGAATAGGGCCATAATGAAAAGTCCTCTCACCAGTTGCCGATGTTGCCAGTCCTGCTAAGACGCAAGCACAATGATCAGTGGGATGCGCCATAATTTCCCGCCCCTTACTTTCAAGATAAACGCTTGCCTCTTGCCAACTTACTGGGCCCTCAACGACAAGAACTCCTTCAGAGAATTCTAATTTCTTTGGCAGTTGAGAGAGATTTAAGATCTTTTGGTTTTCTTTAAGCCCATCAAAGGAAATAACGGTGGAGGTCTTAGAACCGGCAAAAATAAAACTCTCAGCTTTAGATAAAAAGCATTTAATCTCATCTAAGTCTTTAAAATATAGCTCCTTACTCATGAGCACTCCAAGATCTCAGTTCAGCCTAATGAAAATGTTACCTTATCATTTCGCTATTAAGAAAATCTACGTAATATTCTCATCTTTATCTTGACATTTTTGGCCAAGACCATTAATTTTCTTCTTCACAGACTGATACTTTTCGTCAAATTATCTAAGCACTCGTAGCTCAGCTGGATAGAGCATCCGCCTTCTAAGCGGACGGTCGCAGGTTCGAATCCTGCCGAGTGCGCCATTTTTTCCCTTATATTTTTATCATTTTAATCCACTTTTTCTTCAGATTAAGCACTAAATTCCGATAATATATCTACATGAAGCTTTATAAACTCCCCACTTGGGCCCATATCATTATCTTGGGACTGGCCTATCTGATTTCAGGTAAGATCGGATTAATGCTGGCCATTCCACCCGGTTTTGCTACCGCAATTTTTCCTCCTACAGGAATTGCCCTGGCCTATGTCTTTAGCTTTGGCCTGCGCACATTACCAGGAATTTTTCTCGGATCGTTCCTTATGAACGTTCTTGCAACTTTTGAAAATGGAGTTGAGCTAAGTGTAGTAAGCCTCTTTATCGTTCCCTTTTTCATTGGCCTAGGTGCAAGCTTTCAGACATTTTGTACATATAATTTTACAAAGCAATTAATGAAAAGAGAGCTTCCTCTTGTGAAGTTCACCGACATCCTTTCATTTTTAACTCTCGCTGGACCAATTGGTTCATTAATTAATTCTACCATTGGTGTTCTCACACTCTTTCTATTCAACGTTATTAATGAAAATCTGATTATCTACTCTTGGCTCAATTGGTGGGTTGGCGATACCATTGGAGTCATTCTTCTCTTTCCAATCATCTTTTCTTTTCTCTCGCCAAATCAGAAAGTCTGGAAAGAAAGACAAAAGATCATTGTTATACCGATGTTACTTTCTATTCCCCTTTGCTTTGCCATGTACTGGTTTTCTAGCGAAAGAGAATTCGACAATATCAAGGCGAACTTTTCAAAAATTTCTCAAACGGCTCGCTTTAGCCTAGAAAGAGAAATTGATAGCTATGCAAGTAAGCTAGAAGCAGCACGAAATCTCTTCTACTCTTCAGAAGAGGTCTCAAGAAAAGAGTTTAATACTTTTTCCTCGCATATGATTGGTAATGACCAAGGCATTAGGGCCTTAGAATATGCTCCAATAGTAAAAAGAAAAGATATTCCTGCTTTCACTAAAAAGTTAGAAAAAGAATTTAATCACCCTTTTCAAATTAAATACATTGAAAAAGATAATGGCACGAGAGATCTTCATTATATCGTCAATTATATCTATCCAAAACAGGGGAACGAGCAGGCCTTTGGACTAGACCTCGGTTCCCAGAGAACAAGACGCGAGGCCATAGAGTATGCAATTGCTCTTCACTCTCCTTCTGTGACAGAAACCGTACATCTAATTCAGGATGACAAAGAGAGAAATCCGGCCTTTTTACAATTTCTTCCCGTTTACAACGTTAAAGAAAATAGCGAACAGGCAGTAGGCTTGATCATTGGTGTTTTTGATCTCAATATCTTTTTACAAAAGGCCTTCGCTGGAATCGACTACGAGAGTTTTAATATCGATATTTACGATATTACTAATAAAAAGAGCGAATTGATCTACTCTATTAATAAAGAGAAATCCCGTAAGTATGACTCTATTTCAAGCAAGGTTGTTGTTAAATTTTTTAATCGAGACTGGAGAATAGAGCTTCGTCCAACATTGAATTTCATCTCTCAAAAAAGCACTCGTTTTTCATGGCTCGTCCTTGCCCTTGGTTTAAGTATCTCAGGAATACTTGGCGCCTTTCTCTTAGCTTTCTCAGGAAAGAGTCAAGAGATTCAAATGATCGTAGAAAAGAGAACAAATGAACTAAAGAAATCGAATACAAAATTAGAAGAAGCTACAAAGATAAAATCTGATTTTCTTGCGAATATGTCACATGAAATCAGAACTCCAATGAATGGGATTATAGGCGTAACAGAACTTCTTGAAGAACAATTAACAACACCAAAGCAAAAAAATGATCTCAATACCATAAAGCAATCAGCAAAAGATCTACTTGTTATTATTAATGACATCTTAGATCTTTCAAAACTAGAAGCTGGAAAAATTAAAATAAAAGAAGAAACATTCTCTATCAAGCAACTTTCAAAAGAAGTTAAAGAGCTTTATACACCATTAGCACAACAAAAAAAGCTCCGCTTTAATGTTTCAATAGAAGGAGATTCTCAAGATCTCTTCTTTGGTGATAAAACGCGTATCAAGCAAATTCTCAATAACCTAACATCAAATGCACTGAAATTTACGATGCAAGGATCAATTGAAATAAAGATCTTTGTCGATCAAATCATCAATGAAGACTATTACAATATTACTTTTTCCGTAAGAGATACTGGAATTGGTATTGATAAGAACCTTCTCTACAAATTGTTTGCTCCTTTTGAACAACTCAGTTCGGGTGTCTCTAAGAAGTTTCAAGGAACAGGCCTTGGTCTCTCAATATGTAAGAATCTAGTCGATTTGATGGGAGGAAGTATCGCCTATCGTCAAAGACTTGATGTTGCTGGCTCTATTTTTGAATTCACTCTTCCTTTAGATGTATCGACTGATATTGAGCAGATGAAAGAAGAACTAACGAATATTGAACCACAGCAAGAAGATCTATCGAGTCTTCACATCCTAATTGTTGAGGACAATCTGGTTAACCAAAAAATATGTAAGCGCTTTCTTGATAAGTTAAATATTGAAAGTGAAATCGTTGAAAACGGAAAACTTGCCGTTGAGAAAGTTCAGAAACAATTTTTTCATGCGATTCTCATGGATTGCCAAATGCCTGTCATGGATGGTTTCCAAGCGACCAGAGAAATAAAAACAAATATGAAAAATAGTCCTTACATCATTGCCCTAACCGCCAATGCAATGAAAGAAGATCGAGAGAATTGTTACAATGCTGGAATGGATGACTATCTAGCCAAGCCAATCAACAAATTTGAATTAATTAGAGCACTCAATAGGGCCTTAAAGTATAATAGTGTATAAATTCTATGACTCCAGTTATTAGGCGACTAAAAGCTAGGAGATTGCCATTTTTTTCTTTAAAATAACTCAAATTTATCCTTTATTTGGAGTCTATAATGAAAACGAGAATAGAACACGATCTTCTTGGTGAAAAAGAAATACCAGCAGATGCTTACTATGGAATTCACACGCAAAGAGCTATAGACAATTTTGATATCACTCCCATGATTGTTGGGGACTTCCCTCTTTTTGTTCGTGCAATGGTTATGACAAAAAAAGCTGCGGCACTAGCGAATAAAGAATTGGGAACGATTCCAAAAAATATTGCAGATCAAATCATTCACGCTTGTGATTATATTCTTGATAATGAACAAAAATTTTTAAAAGAGTTTAAGACAGACGTTCTTCAAGGAGGAGCAGGTACTTCAGTTAATATGAATACAAATGAAGTTGTCGCAAATGTTGCTCTTGAATTAGCTGGACATGAAAAGGGTCAATATGATTTGATCTCTCCCAATGATCATGTGAATAAATGTCAGTCCACAAATGATGCCTACCCTACAGGCTTTAGAGTAGCTCTTTATTTTCAATGTGACCGTCTCCTTTCAAATCTCGAACTTCTTGTTGCAAGCTTTTCTAAGAAGGGAGAAGAATTCTCAGATATTCTCAAGATGGGTCGTACTCAATTGCAAGACGCTGTTCCAATGTCACTCGGACAGGAATTTGAAGCTTTTGCAGTTAACATGAAAGAAGAGATTAAAACGATTAAACTTATTCGCGAACTCGTTTTAGAAGTGAACCTTGGCGCCACGGCCATTGGTACAGGAATTAATGCCCCAAAAGAATACTCTAAAATAGCAATCAATCACCTAAAAGAAATTACAGGAGCTCCTTTTACTCCTGCAGAAAACCTTGTTGAAGCGACAAGTGATACTGGAGCTTATGTTCTTCTCTCAGGAGCAATAAAAAGAGCTGCGGTTAAGATTTCAAAAATATGTAATGATCTACGTTTACTTTCCTCTGGACCGAGAGCAGGACTTAATGAGATCAATCTTCCTGAAAGACAGGCCGGCTCTTCTATCATGCCAGCAAAAGTGAACCCTGTTATTCCTGAAGTTGTTAATCAAATTGCTTTTAAAGTCATAGGAAACGATTTAACAATTACAATGGCCGCAGAGGCAGGACAATTACAACTAAATGTTATGGAACCAGTACTTGCTAGCTCACTTTTTGAGTCAATCAATCTTCTGGCGAAGGGTTTTGAAATCTTAAAAGAGAGATGTATTGACGGAATTACCGCCAATAAAGAAGTTTGTGAGAAACATGTTATGAATTCAATTGGAATCATTACTTTTTTAAATCCATTTATTGGCCATCACAATGGAGATCGAATTGGAAAGATCTGTGCTCAAACAGGTAAATCGGTACAAGAAGTCGTTCTTGAAGAGAAGCTTATGAGCGAAGAAGAGCTAAAGAAGGTTTTTGATCATAAAAACATGATGAGTCCAGAGTACTTGGCAAAAAGATATAACGATTAAAAAAAGGCCCTTTTAAGGGCCTTTTTTATTCGTGCTTAGCTCTTCTATGTTTTTTCCATTTTTCCTTCCTTCTCTCTTCCATTTTTTCTATAAAGGCCGAAAGCTTCTCTCTTTGCTCAGGAGTTAGAGAAGCATGAAAAACTTGAATCTTTACTCCAATTGTTTTTGTAAATTCTAATTTTTTACTAAAATTCTCTTCCATCCCCTTTACGATTGTATTGACATCAAAATGATCGCTCTTCAGCTCATTTTTCACATCGTCAAATCGATGCTTTCTTCCCTTACTTCTCTTCTCTTTTTCAAGAGAAATGAGCGTCTTTTTTAGGTCTTCAAATTTAACTTTTTGCTCTTTTGTAAGTTCTAATTTTTCAACAACTTTTGCTGAAATTTTCTCAATTCTATCCTCTGGAGCACGACAAGAGATAAGAAATAATAATCCGACAATACTTGTAATCTTTAGTAATTTCATAAGCATCCTCCTTGCTTTTGAATAGTATAAACAAGCTAATTGTAGAGATCTTTTCTACGGTGAAACCTTTTGAATCAATTTGTATCAATTTGTAACGCCTTAATTTATTTAAGATAATCATGCTAAGATAGTATAAAAGAAGGAGTTTATATGACTAAGGCCTTAATAGTAGATGATGACGAAAAGATAGGTCTCCTATTGAAGAAGTTCTTCCTTAGCTTTCAAATTGAAAGTGACTTCTTTAACGACTCTTTAAATGCATTAGAACAATTAAATAAAGAACAATACGACATTATTATTCTCGATCTCATGATGCCAAAGCTCGATGGAATTGAATTTTGTAAGCACGTAAGACAAAACTCAGAGATACCTATTATTATGCTAACTGCTCGTGGTGAACTGACAGACAAAGTATTAGGACTTGAAGTAGGAGCTGACGATTATCTCGCAAAACCGTTTGAACCAAGAGAGCTAGTCGCAAGAATTAAATCAGTTCTTCGCAGAAGCCTAAGTTCAAACAATGATAATGATACAGACTATACAACTCTAGTAAGTAGTGATCTCCTATTAAATCTTAAAACACGTGATGTTCTCCTGGCCGACAATCAATTAAAATTAACATCGATGGAATATGATCTTTTAAAGCACTTCATGGAAAATCCAAACCAAGTATTAACGAGAGATGATCTTATGGATTCATTAAAAGGCGTTGATTGGAATGTTTATGATCGCTCAATAGATATTAATATAAGCCGTCTAAGGAAAAAGCTTGAAGACTCATCTAAAGAGCCTCGCTTTATTAAAACGATTTGGGGAAGTGGCTATATTTTTTCATCAGAGGTCGTTAAAAAATGAAAAGAAACAGTCTCTTCTTTAAAATATTTTTCACTCTATCTATCACTAGTGTTCTGATCTTAGTTGGAGCCTTTAGTTTTATAAAGTTCTTTTACTTACCTGAGCACCTCGAAATGCAAAAGAAAGTTCAAGAAATTAATATTGTTGCTCCATTAATTGAAAAAGAGATGATTTTTCCAATTAATCAAGAAAAACTAGAAGCCGTTGCCAATAAGTACAATGTAAGAATTAGAGTACAGAAAAATAAAACAACGTGGAGTTCGCACTTTAAGATTCCTGACATGTACCATCTTAAAAGAGCCCTTCGTAGAGCAAAAAGAGATAACACGCCTCTTTTTTTTAAAGAGATGAAAATCAAAGGACATCGACTCTTTATACTTCCACAAGATCTACCATTTAAAAAGCCAATACATTTACGCAAAAGCCCTCTATTTATTTTTTCAATCTTTACTATAACAATTTTGGCAATGAGCTTTCTTGTACTCAGAAAAATACTAGGTCCTATAGCGATCCTAAGTAATGCTGTGGAAAGAGTTTCTAAAGGAGATCTTCAGCATAAAATTGATCCCTTAGATATAGATGAATTCAATTATTTAGCAAATGCTTTTAATAATATGTTAGACACAATTCATGGAATGATAGAGGCAAGAAATCAACTTTTAACAGATGTCGCACACGAGTTAAGAACACCACTAACAAGAATGAAATTAACACTTGAGTTTATGGAAGATACTCAAGAAAAAGAAAGTCTCAATGAAGAAATAGAGGAATTAAAATACATTATCGATACAATCCTTGAAACAGAGAGACTCTCAAACTCTGATCTTCTTAAAAAAGAGAGCATTTCTCTTGATCAACTATTTAGTGATCTCAAAGAAAAATTCTCTAATCTGGAGATCCCTTCCAAATCTACAGATACCAAAGTGAATCTAGATAAGGAGAAGATCACTCTCGTTTTAAAGAACTTGATTGAAAATGCCTATAAATACAATCAGAGTACTGGCCCAGTTGTTGGTATTGAGGCTTCAATTAAGAAATCATCACTTGAGATTATTGTATACGACAATGGTCAAGGTTTTGAAGAAGAACAATTAGAAAGAGTCTTTGAGCCTTTTTATCGCATTGATAAATCAAGAAATAAAAAAATTGAAGGCTATGGATTTGGGCTATATATGTGTAAGAAAATTGTTAAGGCCCATAAAGGAAAGATAAAAATTGAAAGTGAAATTCATGTCGGATCAAAAATAAAAATTAGCCTCCCATTGGGAGGCTAATGAAGATTATCTAAGATTTTCAATACATCTGATTTTTGAGAAGTCTGACATTCCCTGTTGTAGACAAGTTTTTACATCTCTAAGTTTCGCTTCTGTTTTTCCAGCAGCTTCGACACAATCGACTTTGTAGAAATCGTGGCTCATAACTTCAGTACATTGTTTTACAATTGGAGCGCTTACTTTCATTTCTTTTACGATATCAACACACTTATTAACATTGTATGAAGAAGAAATATTTTTCTCACAGTGTTGAATTGCTTTTTCGATATTTCCACCATTATCTTGGTCTTCAAGCTTCTTCTTTAGCTCTGCAACCTGCTGCTCAAGTGCAATAACTTGACCCTTAAGAAGGTTATTCTCTCTTTTAAGTTCTCTCACTTCGCTATTATCAGATCTTCTCTCGCAAGCAACAATCTCATCTTGAAGATCCTTTACCTCTTCAATCAATCGAACATTTTTATCTTGGAGATTCCCCACTTTGGTTTGTAAATTCTCTTTTTGATCCTGAAGATTTCCTACTTTCGATTGAAGTTTGTCTTTTTGATCTTGTAAGTTCCCTACTCTCGTTTGAAGATTTCCAACTTTAGATGATAGGTTTGTATTTGTACTTTGTAGATCAAGCATCTGAGATTTCAATGAAGAGTTTTGACTTTCAAGAGTGCTCATCATTCCTCTCATTTGGCCAATTCTCTCATTTTGAGTACGAACTTTTGTTCTACATTCTCTTAATTCTAGAGAATTTGCTTGAGCTGTTGATACTACCATTGGTGCTAATAAAGTTGCTACGACCATTAATCTCTTCATTTGTCTCTCCCTTTTAGTCTTCCTCTAATTTGTTGTTTAAGAGGTACACCCAGAATAATTAAAAAGATACACATTCACGAGAAGATAAAACCGTTACTTCCTTACACTGTAAAAACGATCACTTAAGTTATCAAAGTCCCTTTTTGACACCTTTTTTTTCTGTAATTTTTTCAAAGCGCGTGATCGATAAAAAAAATTGGTTCAAAATGCACCACCTATGAATCCTAGAATCTTGAACGTTGTTTTCACTCTCTCACTTTTAACTGCACCGTCAGTAAGGGCATCTTCTTGCTATCAAAAGGTTAAAGTATTCTCGAGTAAACACTTTCAACAAGAAATTATTCGCGAGCTTACAGCATTGAAGTCCCCTCGTATAAAAAGGGCCCTTCAGTACGCCTATAAAAAGCATCTAGGGGTTTATAGGAAATTTGATGGAAGGCCATATTTTGACCATCCTCTTAGGGTTGCCTACCAAGTTTATAAGCGTGGTGGTTCTCATGATCAAATTATTGCAGCTCTTTTACACGATACTGTCGAAGATACTGATGCAACAATTGCAGAAATAAAAAAACTCTTTGGTGCCCATGTTGCCCGTCTAGTCGATCAATTAACGAGCAATGAAAAGGAATTAGAAAGAGTTGGCAAAAGAATTTATCTTGCAAAGAAGCTCAGTAAAATGGACCCCGAGGCATTTTTTATTAAGCTACTCGACAGATTAGATAATGTATCTGATTTTGATCTTGCACCGGAAGCCTTTGTAAAAAAATACTCAGAAGAAACTTACTTTATTATCTCTAATCTTTATCGTGATATTTCAACACATGATCTGGAAATTTTAAAAGAGATTCGTTTTCGTATCATTAAGGCCAAATACTAAAGAACCCCAGTAGATGACTTATTTGTATGAATGAAAAGTTTCTTTTCTTCACCAGAAAATCTCCAACAATCATCGCCTTCAATTCTCTTTTGGTCACATCTATTTAGGCTTCCATATTTCCAAAACCTTGAACCATCAGCGGGGTAATTTGGTAGTCTTTTTGGTGAACCAATTCCTAGATGAATTGTTTGGCAACCAATTCCGACTTGTAAACTCAAGGGACTCATCTCTTTATACATTTCACAGAGATATTTTTGCGCTTTCATACGGTCTTCTACTGATTTAAAATCGAGATCAAATCCACGCGCATTTCGGTGGTCACTCGTACTAGCTCCACTGACAGCTTTATTGTAACAATTTGGACGCCACCAGTTTCGAAGAAAAATTCCTTTTTTACCATTAGGTCGATCATCATTTATGACCTCTCTAAGTTTCATAGCAACAAGAGCTTGAGCTGCGGCACTTTTCCATCGACATCGATTAGGTAGAAGAGTTTCTAGTCCACATGATTTTGCAGCAGAAGAAGAGAATGGCTTAACCATTTCACGTGCACTGAATTTCTTCGAAACGCCACTATCTGATAAAAAGTCCTGAAATCCTTCTATGCTCGACTTATAGTCATTAGCATCAACTACGACACCACTCGTTTTAGAAATGATTCGATCTAATTCCTCTCGTTCTTGCTCGGTTTGATCTTCACAATTTGGAAAATCCTGTGAGCTTGCTACTTCTCTTTTATTTTCTACATTTTTTAGCTGTGCCTCTTTTCCTTCGAAGTAATGGTGTCCATTGATCCAGGCCAATGATTCCCAATCAAAGTTATATTCTCTTTTCGTTGAGCACGAAGAAAAAAAGACAAGTAAAAGAGTAAAGAATAAGTTTTTCATAGACAATCTCCCGATAGCTTATCGGAAGAATCGTCTATTAAATTAGATCTGCTAAAATTCTATCGAGTTGATTTATCGTAGGAAGATAACGAAATCTTTTAGATCGCAAAAATGAGTCAATATCAAAGTCACCGTTTCCACCAACCCATAAAGAAGTTTTTTTACCGATATGTCTTAGCGTTCTTTCAAGGTAATCATTTAGATCAGTATTCATTGCTGTCACAACCGTTGTTCCAAGAATAACGGCATCAGCTTCAAGAGAACTAGCAGCATCGCCCAGAGCTTCAGGAGGAAGATTAGGACCAAGGTAATAGAAATTGACACCATGATGACAGCAAAGAAGAGAGGCCATCATAATACCAAACTCATGCATTTCATTTTCGGGAGTTGTTAAAAGTACAAGAGCATTCTTCTTTCTTCGTGTTTGATAGCTCTTATAAATTAAGTGACCTATATGAAATTTGAGAATTGATGATAATGCATGCTCTTGTGCAATAGAAAATGTACCTCTTTCTACACGAATTCCCACTTCCTGTAATAAAGGCATAAGGATTTTAAGTGCAAAATCTTTAGGGTTCATCGTAATCATGATTTTTTTAATCTCATGAGAAATGACATCTAGCTTATAAAACTCCAATGCGAGTATAAGATTTTTCAAAGCATCTTGAATGTCTTGCCCCTTAACTTCGTTAACTTTAGGAGATTCGTCGAAATCCTGCTTCCCTAGTTTTTTGAGTATCTCTTTGAGCTCACTTATATTCTTATTAGCAATAGCACCAATATTATTTCCAAGTGAACAGAGATCACTTAACAGCTTGAGCTTTTCAATATCGTCATCACTGTAGAGTCTTCTGCCCGAGTCGTTTCGCGAAGGAACAACAGCACTATATCTTTTCTCCCAGGCCCTTAGCGTATGGACACCAACACCTGAAAGTTTTGAAGCAATTTGAATTGGATACTTAGACATAATTTTTCCTTGTCGTCTTTTAACTAGAATACACGACTTCTCTTCCTGAGTGAAATCTGTCAAACTAGACAAGAATCACACAAATACCTGTTTTTACAAGAACAAAACACTAAAGCATGGCTTCTTGTCTAACTTGTCGAAATATTGTCTAACTATAATTAAACCTCAATCCATCTGCAAATTGCCCTATTCATCCTATAATAAGGAAAAGATTAGGAGGAGCAATGAAAGTTCTCATTACCGGTGCAACGGGATTAGTAGGAAAAGAATTAGCAACTGAACTCATAATAGATGGACACGAGTTAATTATTCTCTCAAGGGATAAAGAGCGTGCAAAAGCTAAGCTCAACTTGCCAGCAGATTATTACAATTGGGAGCCTACGAGCGAATTAGCTCCAAAGGAAGCCGTTCTAAAAGCGGACTGTGTTATCAACTTAATGGGTGAAAACCTTTCCGCTAAAAGATGGTCGAGCAAGCAAAAAGAGAAGATATATAATTCCAGAGTAATTGGAACAAAGAATCTCGTTCAATCAATCAATGATCATAGAGACACTCCACTTGAAGTCTTTATTTCTACGTCGGCCATTGGTATTTATAAGGCCAATACAAATAAACCACTTGATGAAGACTCCGCTCATGGAGATGATTTTCTAGCAAAGGTCTGTATCGATTGGGAAAATGCTTCTAAAAATGTAAATGCAAAAAGAATCTTTAACCCGAGACTAGGCGTTGTCATAGCCCCAAATGATGGCATGATGGCCCAAGTCCTTCCTCTTTTTCGAATGGGATTAGGTGGACCAATAGGTCTTGGAAAGCAGATGATGAGTTGGATTCATGTTGAAGACCTTGTAAAAATATACAAACAAGCCTTGAGTGATAAACAATTTAAAGGCGCATTCAATGCTGTTGCTCCACAGGCCGTAACAAATGCAAAATTCTCTAAAGCGTTGTCAAAGGCCATTGGAATTCCAAATTACTTTATAGCACCTCCTTTTATGCTAAAACTTGTCTTTGGTGAGATGTCACAACTTATGCTTGATAGTGTACATGTAAGAGCACTCGCCCTTGAAAAAGAGTCTTTCAAATTTAACTATCCTACAATTGAATCTGCAATGGAAGATGTATGTAATGGTACAGTGAAAGAGGCTCAATACATTTCACGACCTATCGATGAAATTATAAGTTTCTTCAGAACGCCAGAGAACTTATCTAAACTCACACCAAAAGAGATGAATTTTAAGATGCTAGAAGATTCAGATCGCGAGGTAAAAGATAAGGCAATCTTTAACTATCAATTTAGTAAATACGGGTTTCCTATGAAATGGCAAAGCCGTATCGAGGATGATGAGAACGAAGCCATTTTTGTCGACATTCAAACAAAAGGACCTTATAAAAAGTGGGTTCATACACATGAATTTCACTCATCAAAGAATGGAACACTTATTTTAGATAAGGTTAAATACAACATGCCTTTTGGGATTCTAGGAAATTTAGCATTCCCGATTGTTCAAAAAGATATCAGCAGAATATTTGAATACAGAAAAAAGGCCCTTAATGAAATTTTCAGATAATATAGTATGGCTTAGAAGAGACTTAAGACTTGATGACAATACTGCACTGAGTGCAGCTCTTTCTGCTTCAGGGAAGACGACAGTTATTTTTATTTTTGATAAGAGAATCTTAGATAAGATTAAAAATAAAGAGGATCGCAGAATATCTTTTATCTACGACGCTCTAGAAGAAATAGAAAAGAAATTACAAGAATATGGAAGTTCTCTTAGAATTTTTTATGGTGATCCTGTTGCAATCGTTCCTAAAATAATGAGCTCAAATGAGACCAAAAGTCTTTTTTTCAATAGAGACTATGAACCTTATGCACTCAAAAGGGATACGACCGTTCAAAAGAAAGTCCTCGACCTTGGTAAGGAAGTAAAAAACTATAGAGATCATGTGATCTTTGAAAGAAGAGATCTCTTGAAATCAGATGGTACTCCCTACAAAGTTTTTACTCCCTACTCAAGGGCATGGAAAGCATTACTAGAAAGAGAATCATCAAGAACAAAGAAATTTAAAATAAATCTCGAAAATCTCCATCAGTATAAGAATAGTGAATCACTTTTGCATAAAGATTGGATGAATGAAATATCTTTCGATTATATGGAACATCCATTTCTCCCAGGAACAAGAGCAGAAGCACTTAAAACACTAAAGCAGTTTAGAAAAAAAATTGAAAAATATGATATCGACAGGGATTATCCTGAGCGAGAGGGAACATCAGGAATCTCTCCTTATCTGCGATTTGGCCAAGTATCCATTCGAGAAGCTCTCAAAGAAGCACGATCGGGATCCAGTGCCGGTCATGCTAGTTGGGAAAACGAGCTCATATGGAGAGAGTTTTACCAAATGATTCTCTTCAATTTTCCACACGTTGAAAAACGACCATTCAAGTTAGATTATGAAAAGCTCGATTGGAAAAAAGATAATAAGCTTATCAAAAGTTGGAAAGAAGGAAATACAGGTGTCCCTATTGTTGATGCAGCGATGAGAGAGCTCAATCAATTTGGAACAATGCCAAATCGACTAAGAATGGTTACCGCGAGTTATTTTTGTAAAATCTTAATGCAAGACTGGAGAATTGGAGAAGAGTATTTTGCACAAAAACTAATGGACTTCGATCTTGCTGCAAATAATGGCGGTTGGCAGTGGTCATCCTCTACAGGTTGTGATGCCGCACCTTATTTTAGAATTTTTAATCCATACAACCAATCAAAGAAATTTGATCCTGATGGAGCTTATATTAAAAGCTTCTGTCCAGAGCTTAAGAACTACGAAAAGAAAGAAATACATAGACCAGATGAAGTTCCCGCTCTTGAACAGGAAATGAAAGGCTGCCTAATAGGGAGAGACTACCCTTCTCCAATCGTTGATTACAAATCTAAAAGAGAAGAGTGTCTCATTTTTTATAAGTCTATTAAATAAAGCGTCTCAGTGACAATGACTCAGGATATGGATCAAATAAACATTGGTCGCTGAGATAACTCATATCATATTTCGTCGTTAAAAATCTTAGAATCTCAAGAGGAATCGTCATTGGAACCCTTCCTCTCTTATAGTCATCAACAACATTTAAAATGTGCTTCTTTTCCTTAGGATCTAAGACTTTCTTAAAATAGCCATAAATATGCTGAAGAGTACTATAGATCTGACCTTGAGGAGCGGGTTCACTAAGAGTTCTAGAAAAAAGTTCAAAATATTCTAAGTAAAGCTTAGAGAAGTCTTCCTTGCCTCCTTTTGAACAAATTCGACCTAATTCACTAACACGTGAATGTTTATAGCACATAATAAGATACTTATTTTTTGCATGAAACTCTTGAAGTGCACTTATTTTCGGCTCAATCGTTTTCAATCGATGAAGAGCAAAGAGATGAGTAACAAAGTGTTCTCTAAGTCGATAATCATTCAACCTTCCCTCATCAATGAAAGCACAATCTGAATACTCTTCTCTAAGGGCCTTTGCAAAAAGACCTACTGAAGACTTATCTGGATGACCTGTCTTAGTATTATAGACCTTTACTCTCTCAAGACCACAACTTGGAGATTTAGATTTCAAAATAAAACCATCGACAGATTTTCCGTGCTTAACAACCTCAGGAATAGTATCAAATGCGGACTTTGTATGTTCGCCGCTCCCTTTAGATTCAACAACACGAATTTCATCAGTTCCAGAATGAACTAATCGAATTGTTTTTCTTGGTACGCCAAGTCCCATCATCATTTCTGGGCAAACTTTTTGGATATTAACATGCTTGGAGAGGCTATGTACAAGCCACTTACAACTGGCCCCTGTACTATTCCACCTAACAGCATCACCCATCAAGCAAGAACTCACTAAAATTGTCGGTTTATTCCTATCTAAGACATCTTTCATTTTAATTCACACTTCCTTTAAAGACCTTTGAGTTGTTTGGCTTAATTAATGTCATCTGGACATCTGAAATATTTCGAGTATTAAAAGCAGCTTCGCAATAACAAAGATAATAAATCCATTTACGCTTAAATGTCTCATCAAAACCGAGATCTTTAATTTGCGTCCAATTTTTTAAAAAGTCTCCTCTCCATAACTTAAGAGTCTTTCCATAATCGAGGCCAATATCTCGAAGCGAATACATATGAAAATTCGTCTTAGAGAATGCTTTATTCATCGCACCTATTGAAGGTAATAAAGACCCAGGAAAAATATGCTTTTGTATCCAGTCGACTCCTTTTACAAATGAGTCATAACGTGAGTCAGGGCTTGTGATGACTTGTATAGACAGAAGTCCATCTGGAGCGAGTAGATCATCACACTTTTCAAAAAAAGCCGGTAAAAACTCATCGCCAACGGCTTCTAGCATTTCTATAGATACAATTTTATCGTACTTTCCCTTCAGATCTCTATAGTCACAGAACTCTAGTTTCACTCTAGATTCGAGCCCCTCTCTTACCATTCTTTCCTGGGCATACTTCAATTGTTCATTTGAAATCGTCACACCATGAAGTGTAATATTGTTTCTTTTTGCAGCGTAGCTTGCAAACCCGCCCCAACCGCAGCCAATTTCAAGAACATGATCTCCATCCTTTAAATCGAGATCTTGGCAAAGCTTCTCATACTTAAGTAACTGAGAATCCTTAAGAGATGATGCTCCTTCAAATATACCACAAGAGTATGTCATTGTTTCATCAAGCATCAATTCGTAAAAGGAATTACTTAGATCATAGTGATATGAAATATTCTCCTGACTCCCCTTCTTTGAGTTACGATTTAAAAAGTGAGTTATTTTATTTGTTGCTTGGAGAAGGTTCATCATTCCTGCACTAACTTTCGAACCAGATGCAAGACCTAGTTTTTCAATATTGAGAATCAACCACTCCACAACCTTTGTCAGATCACTCGTAGACCAATCTCCATCGACATATGACTCACCAAAACCAATATCTCCAGAAAGAAAACACTTTTTAAAGAAGCTGTCATTATGAATGGTAATATCACAGTGAACACCATCGCCATCACCAATAAAGAGAGTTGTTCCATTAGAAAATGTAAGTCTTAGTTGACCTTTATCAAGCCTTTCTAATAAAGAAATAACTATTTTCTTCGAGAAAGAGCTTTTATGTTTAATCATTTCTAATTTATTTTGATTCAGTTTTTCCATATCTGAGCACCTTGTTGCAGATCCTGATGATCTGTCTTTTTAAAATATTTAATGCCCTTTAAAAAAAGGACTAAAGCATGAAAATGAATGAGAAAGATAATTTTCAACGTATTAAAGGGATAAATGAGAGTGAATTTCAACAAATTTAAAAATGTTAGTTCAAATTTTTGCCCTCTCATCATGGCCTTTAAAACAAGTTTTTTTTCACAAAAGTCATCAATATTGATTAAAATATCTTCTTCTGTTTCTTTATATGAAAAGACAAAATCACTATCCATTTGTATAAAAGGAGACACATAAAAGAGTTTCTTTGTTGAGACATCGAAACCTTTATCATTAAAGTTTTCTGGTGGGACAATAAAAGGCTTAATCTCATTAAATGTATTTCCCACTTGAATGATGGCCAATTGCTCCCCACTTTGAAGATCAATCAGAAAAAAAGATACGGGATTAAATACGTAGCCTAGAAAAGATAGATTCGTAATAAGAGAGATCGAGCAGACATCACCAAACCCCTTACTTTTTATGTAATTTTCTACTTTGTTCTTAAGAGTATGGCCGTGAAATTTGAGATGTTCGCTCTCAAAAAAGCTATAGAGAGAGAATCGATTGATTCTAATTAATGGAATTTCTTTTTCTATTAACTCCAACTCGTCCAAGTCCAACTTGAACCAAAAATACGATGCCTTAAATTCATATTTTTTAGGAATAAAACGTTTATGAATAACTGTACTTCTAACCAAGCAAGATTTCATAGAACCTCTCGCCCAAGGATTGATGAGCATAACCGAACAGCAGATAAAATCCCATCTTCATGGAAACCATAGCGAGTCCAGGCTCCACAATATTTTATTCTGTTCTTTTCTTGATTGAGAATTTTGAAAACATCTTCTTGCGAACGAACGGCTTCGATATCAAAAACAGGATGTTCATAGGCAATCTGACTAATGATCATCGATGGATCGACATACTGCTCACCATTTATATTAATAAAGAACGAATCAGGATGGTTTATTTTTTGAAGAGAATTCATATAGTAAACAGTAAAAGCAGATCCCTTCTCCTTAGTTACATAATTCCATGAAGACCAATTTTCTTTTAACTTTGGCATGATGGAATGATCAGTATGAATTGTTGCCATATTTTTTTGATATTTAAAGGCAGATAAAATACGAAGTTCATCGACTGTTGGATTCTTTCTCATCTTTAAACTTTGATCGGCATGGGATGCCATAATCACATAATCAAATGTAGAATGACCTGAGCGAGAAGTGATTTCCACTTGATCATCTTTTAATAGCACTTCAAGAACTTCATCTTCGACTTTAATCTGATCAATAAAAGAATTAATTAACTTATCTCGATAACTCTTGGAACCACCTGTAATTGTCTTCCATTGATGTTGAGTATTAAGTCCCATGAAGCCATGATTAAAGAAGAATCGAACCAACGATTGGATAGGAAATTTTAGCATTTTCTCTGCAGGAGTTGACCAAACAGCAGAAGACATAGGTATCAAAAAAAGATGAAGAAACTCTTCCCCTAACTTCCAGTCCTCTACAAACTCTGCAACAGTCATTCCATCGTACTTACTATCTGCTAAGATTGAAGGTGCTTTTTGATTAAATTTATTAATATTGAGAATCATTTTGTAGTGTGAAGGTCTCACGAGATTTTTTCGTTGTGAAAATAATCCATTCAAGCTAGAACCATTATACTCAATACCCATAGGTTCATTAAAGACAGAAAAGCTCATTGAAGTATCATAATAATCTACCTCTAATTTTTTAAAGAGTTTTATAAGATTAGGGTAAGTCACTTCATTGAATACCATAAAACCAGTATCAAAAGAAATTTCATCACCTCTATAATCGAAGCTAACTGTATTGGTATGACCACCAATTCGTGCATCTTTTTCAAAAACAGTAATATCGAATTCGTCTTTTAGAAAATAGGCGCTGGCCATGCCAGCAATACCCGTTCCAACGATTGCCAATCTCTTTTTCATAGACTTCCCTACTTCTCAAAAAGATAGTGACCGATTAACCATTCACGCCCGCGGTTAAAGGCCCAGAGTTCCTCACATGACATAAAAAAGACTCTCCAATAATTAAACCATTTAGTAGCTTCTTTCTTTCCGTAGTGCTCATTAAAGATTTGATAAATCTCTTCTTTATTTTCATCCATTTTATTAAGCCAAGCACGCGCCGTTTTTGCATAGTGTTCACCTGAAAAACTCCAATGCCTAGAGATCTTTAAGTCATCCTGAAAATAGTAAAAAAGGTGTTCGCTTGGCATAATTCCTCCAGAGAAGAAGTACCTAGACATCCAGTCACTTTCATCTTTTACTTCAAACTTATAGGGCATCTTTGAATGAACAAAAACATGGACAAAGAGCTTTCCATTTTCATTAAGCCAGCGGGAGATATTACTCAGTAATTTTTTATAATTTCTCATATGTTCGAACATTTCGACTGATACGACACGATCAAATGTCTCACTCAACTCGAGCTCGGCAACATTACAAGTTCGAACTTCAACATTTGTAACCCCCTCTTTTTCACAGCGAGACTCAATATGGATCTTTTGAGTTTTACTATTAGAAATGGCCACAATTTTTGAGTTTGGATACTTCTTGGCCATAAAAAGAGTAATCGCTCCCCATCCACATCCTAGTTCTAAAATAGACATACCATCAACAATTTCAGCTCTTTCGCAAGTAAGTTCGAGCATTCGATTTTCGGCATCTACAAGAGAAGACGTTCCCTCTGGCCAATAGGCACAGCTATATTTTAAGTTTTCTCCTAAGACCTTTTCAAAGAATGCTGAAGGTACTTGATAGTGTTGATCGTTTGCAAGATCAGTCTCAAGTGCAATTGGCGATTCACTAAGTTCATTGACGAGATCCCTTCTTCTTTGATCCAATTGATCTGCTTTACCAAAAAGAATTTCATCAAGTCGTTTATCAATTAGGTGGCGAATACCTCTCCTTAAAGCGAAGTCTGGTAAAAAACCTTTTGCTACTATTGAATCAATCATACGTATTCCTTTAATAGTTTATATTTTTTAGAAGTTAAAAAATATATTAGATAGATTGTTGTCCCCATACTTCCAAAGCAAATGAAGAGAATGAGCCATATGAGATTTGTCATAATTTTTCTTTCAATAAAAACGACTCCAAACCAAAGAATGATTTGGTTTATGTAAAAATCAATTAACGTTGCTTTAAACCAAGGCATTGCTACATAATGAGACAAATGATCAAAGAGATTTTCTTGCAACGATGCCCAAACGGTTGTCCCTAACATCAAAGTAAAGAGACCGATAAATATGATAATTATTTTTTTCATATATTCTCCCTTGGAGGAAGGGGTATAAAGGCCGATGTTTTCTTCTTATACTCAATGAATGTTTCATCGTTTTCACGTTTTTTCTCTAGCATAGGAATTCCACTAAAAAAGAGAAGAAATAATGTAAGGACTAATGGTGCAAACCAAGCAATGCTCCAAAGAGGAAGTGCTCCTAAGCTCAAATTAAATGAAAAAAAGAAGAACCCCCACCAATAGAGAGATTCCCCAAAGTAATTTGGATGACGACTATATTTCCAAAGGCCTGATTGAATAAATTTGCCATTATTGTTCTTATTTTTTTTGAATTGATTTTTTTGAGAATCTGCGATGGTCTCTATTAATAGACCGATGAAACAAACTCCTAAAGCAAAATAATCACTTAATACAAGTTCACTTTGTTCAGTTGATACGATCCATAAAACGGGGAGAGAGAGAACATAAAGAATGATCGTTTGAAACCAAAATATTCTAATATAGGCGAGAAAATTTGCCCGATCGCCATAGGACTTTCTCATCTCGTTATATCGAAAGTCTTCAGGTTTTTTTTGAGATCGAAGAAAAATATAACCAGACAAGCGAAAGGCCCACAGAAGTAAAACTAATGAGACAAAAACTTGACGTAAGCTCAACACAGGATTGAAAACAAGTCCAACACATAGAGGGACAAGATGTCCTATTCCCCATGCGATATCGATCACCCCAAAGTCTTTTTTAAATACAGCCACGGCGTAAAAGAGATGAAACATCAATGCCATAGTAATGAAATCGATTATGTATATACTCAATGCCGCCCCTTTGTTATCAGCAATATTTTTATAATCATACAACCAAGAAGCGCTTTAGAGCGAATCTCATAAATAGACAATGCATAGACAAAAGGTTTTCTTAAGTTAGCCTGTCTAATTTTGTGCTAGATTATGGAAAAGGGGTTTTTCTATGTTGCCAGTTCTTTTCTTAATATTTCATTGGTTTCTATCGCTCTTTCTACAGTCGTTCTTTCTTCATAGATATTGTGCCCATAAGATGTTTCAAATGAATCCTTTCTGGGAAAAATTTTTCTATTTCCTCACATACATCGCTCAGGGAGCAAGCTTTTTAAACCCTAGATCTTATTCAGTCATGCACCAAAGACATCACGCTCATAGTGATACACATAAAGACCCACACTCCCCAACCAATCACGGTAATGTTGTTTCTATGATGATTGCAACTTATTACGAGTATAAAAAATTATTAGCTCAAAGTGATTTTGAAGAATTTAAAAAAGAGTTTAAAGATGATTCCATTATTCATCACTATCCGACATGGCCATGGCTAGATAAATTTGCAGCTGGCCATTGGAATATTATTCTATGGACCGCTATTTATATCTTCCTCTATCTTTGGTTTCAGGTAGAACCTCTATACTATCTTCTCATCCCTATTCATCTGTTCATTGGACCAATACAAGGTGCAATTGTGAATTGGTGTGGGCATAATTATGGTCATCGCAATTACGATATAAAAGATCAAAGTAGAAATACACTTTTGTGGGATATTCCTCTTATGGGAGAGCTCTATCAAAATAATCATCACTACAGCTGCCAAAAGATTAACTTTGCTCATAAATGGTACGAATTCGATCCGACTTATTTAATTATCAAATTTATGTCATTTACTCGCGTCATAAAAATAAAGAGGTCGTGCTTATGAAGTTTTTCTTTTTGTTTCTGTTGATGACAAACTTCATCTTTGCAACCGAATTGAAATTGGTTGGAAAAGGACTCTTGGAATACTCTATATTCAAGATCGATATCTATGAAGTGTCCTACTATAAAAACTCCAATAATCATACGAAGCTATCACTTGATTATAAAATCGATGTAAAAAAAGAATATTCTCTAGAAGGATGGAAAGTAGGTTTAGAGAACAATATTAAAGATCTAGCGAAATACCAAGATCAAATAAGTTGGATCAATCGACATACAACGACAATAAAAAAGGGAGATCGTTTCTCTATTGAAATAAAAGGCGACCTCGTCACATTAGATTTAAATAACAAAATGATTGCTTCAAAAAAAGACAATTTATTGGCAAAGATTATACTTTTACCCTGGATTGGTCCCAATCCAGTTGATCAAAAACTAAAGAATCAAATACTAGCAATTAATCCATAAACTCTTTTTTTATTAAATCTACCTTATCTTGAAAAGTGTAAGAAAAGTACTCTTTTAATAGAACATCTTCTTTATCGAATTGATAAGAAGGATGAGCTTTTTTGAATTCTTCTTTTTTCTTATCAGAAAGCTTTGACCACTTATCCTTCACATACTTTTTGATTTTCTTATTCTTGTCATATAAGACGTGTAGCGCTTCATGAGATAGAGTTGTCGTTAGCCCCTTCTCAAATCCTGTAACACCATCCCCTAGAATAGTTAATGGATTCACGATGACTAAATGATCACGCCCAAAAAAGAGAGACTCTAATTTCTCCTGGTCTTTTTCGTAAGGAAAAAGCTCATTCATCCAAGCTTGACACTTTTGACCTTCTCCTTGAGCTAGCCACGAGTAATATTGTTTTAATCTCTTGTTTGAAAGACTCATTCCTTTAATCGATAAGGCAAATAAGAGAGGCTCAACGGACTCAGTAGTAATAAGATTCGAGTAAATGGCATAACAATAAAGCTTCTTTGTTAGCTCTACTTGATTCCGAGGAAGATAGAGTTGAAACTCACCTTTCATAAAGTAGTCTTTCTTTTGCGTTACAACAGAATACTCAAGTTGTTCACCCTCTTTCTCTTTGAGTCTCATTGTTTCTTTCCACCAACAATAATCTTCTTTAAGAGGAGCCTTCATCAAATTAGCTCCCATTTTAAAGTGAGAACAATCTAGCGAAGTCTTTGGATACATGGCCTTAAGAATCTGCCCTATCCCCTTTTCCTTTTCGTTATACGAACACTTCTTACCATAAATTCTACACCACTTATTAATGCAGTCTTTTTCTCCTGAAACCTGTATACAAGAGTTGAGAATTAAGGCTTCCGCTTGCTTTAACTCACCAATAGAGTTTCTCTGCATTGCTTTAAGATCGATCTCATACGATTTATAGGGTACTTTATTTTCAAGAACTGGTTTAGCGATAAAGAACGCTTTTTTATTAAAATCAAAAACGTAATGTTCTCCAAGAAGTGACGGTCCCATATTTCCATCAATAAAGGAATGGCTCAAGGCTCCGGAGGAACCAAGATAAGCATAACTATCTGCTGTAAATTTAATATTTCCGCAACGAATTTCACCAAGGTTAACAAAGAGAGGACCTAGTTCATGCCCTGCTAAATAGGCTTTTTGCGCTATTCTGTGTGTGTTTGAAAAGTTTGTATGAAAAATTAAAGGCGCTTCAGAACCTGAGTCAAAGCGAAAGTCTACATTTCTCTTTCCAATCATACAGGAAATCTTTAATACATTTTTTCCAATGACATCAAAGGATAGTCGCTCCCATTGTTTTGGAGCATTAAATTTTGTCTTAATTTTTACAACTTTATTTTTAAGATCAAATTCTATTGGATACTTTTTTAAAAAATCGATTCCAAGAATTCCGCTACAGCAGTCAATCCCATCTTTTGCTTTTGTAAAGCGGTTGTTATCCATAAAGTATGTTGGCATTTTATTGTATGTTAAATTCTTCAACTTCAAATTCAGACGATGTCCCTTAAGAGCAATTTTTTTAGAGAAAGTATTCACGACAGTATCAAGTTTCGTATCTGTAGTGATATGACCAGATTTTAAGAGTTCACTTTTTAGAGCGGGATTAATAAAGTTCGCATTTGAGCCCGTATCCAAGAGAAATAAATGATCTTTTCCGGCCAATTCTATTTTAGTGATGATCAGACCACCAATCGATTTCACTATGGGAAGTTGAACTTGCTCGCTAGCAAAGGGCGTTATACTCGTGAAAATAAATAAAAAAACAGTCGTAAAAAAGCCCCTAAGCCATTGATTTCTCTTGGTCATTCTTTCTCCATAGGATTTTGTCTTTTCAATCGTCTAACTCATCGGAAAATATACGTATTTTCTTTATCTTATGCCCCTTTCCACCTTTTTAAATGGAGCCGACTTTGCTACTATTCCAGGTGCACTTTTCATTCAGTTTTAATGCATTAATAGAGGATTTTTATGGATTACAATTTTCAGGACATTGAAAAGAAATGGCAGCAATATTGGGACGAAAATAAGACGTTCAAAACAGATGCCTCAGATAAAACGAAACCAAAGTACTATGTGCTCGACATGTTCCCATATCCTTCAGGAGCTGGTCTTCACGTAGGTCACCCAGAAGGTTACACGGCCACTGATATTATGGCCCGCTATAAAAGAATGAAAGGTTTCAATGTACTTCACCCTATGGGGTGGGACTCATTTGGTCTTCCAGCTGAAAACTATGCAATTAAAACGGGTACACACCCAGATATTACGACGACGAAAAATATTCAAACATTCAAGCGTCAGCTTAAATTTCTTGGTTTCTCATATGACTGGGATAGAGAGATTGCTACGTCAAATGTTGACTATTATAAGTGGACTCAATGGATCTTCACTCAGCTCTACAACAAAGGTCTTGCCTATGAAGACGAAATCTCTGTTAATTGGTGTCCAGAACTTAAAACGGTTCTAGCGAACGAAGAAGTCATTGATGGAAAGTCTGAAGTTGGTGGTCACCCAGTAATCAGAAAACCAATGAAACAATGGGTTTTAAAAATTACGGAATACGCTGACAGGCTTCTTGAAGATCTTGATGATGTTGATTGGCCAGAGAGTATTAAAGAACTTCAAAGAAATTGGATCGGAAAATCAGAAGGTGCAACGGTTAAATTTGAAGTTAAAGATGCTCAAGGAGAACTCGAAGTTTTCACGACAAGACCAGACACTCTCTTTGGTGCAACCTATATGGTTGTGGCGCCTGAGCACGAACTTCTTTCTAAAATTACAACAGCTGAACAAAAAGCTGATGTAGAAGCTTACCTTGAAAAGGCCGCCCTTAAATCTGACCTAGAAAGAACAGACCTTAACAAAGATAAAAGTGGAGTCTTTACAGGTGCCTATGCCCTTAATCCAGTTAACGGAAAAGAAGTTCCAATTTATGTAGCTGACTATGTTCTTATTTCATATGGAACAGGTGCAATCATGGCCGTACCAGGTCACGATGAAAGAGATTGGGAATTTGCTAAGAAATATGATCTTCCTATTGTTGAAGTCCTTAATGGTGGAGACGTACAGGAAGCAGCTTATACAGGTGATGGAGTTCACGTTAACTCTGATTTCCTTGATGGACTTAACAAAGAAGAAGCGATCACAAAAGCGATCACATGGCTTGAAGAAAAGAAACTTGGAACAAAGAAGATCAATTACAAACTTCGTGACTGGCTCTTTTCTCGTCAAAGATATTGGGGAGAACCATTCCCAATTCTTAAATTTGAAGATGGAACTGTTCGCTGCTTAGAAGCTGATGAACTTCCAGTTGCTCTTCCAGATGTTGAGAAATATGAGCCATCTGGTACAGGAGAATCTCCTTTAGCGACAATTGATGAATGGCTATGGATTACAGATCCAAAAACAGGAAAGAAAGCAAGACGTGAAACAAACACAATGCCTCAATGGGCCGGTTCTTGTTGGTACTACCTAAGATTCATTGACCCAACGAATAAAGATAAACCTTGGGATGAAGAGCTAGAAAAATATTGGATGCCAGTAGATCTTTATGTAGGTGGAGTTGAGCACGCTGTTCTACACCTTCTCTATGCTCGTTTCTGGCACAAAGTTCTTTTTGATCTCGGTTACGTTTCAACAAAAGAGCCATTCCAAAAACTTGTTAACCAAGGAATGATTCTTGGTGAAGACGGTGAAAAAATGAGTAAGTCACGTGGAAACGTGATTAACCCAGACGATATCGTTCATAATTTTGGAGCTGACTCTCTTAGACTATATGAGATGTTCATGGGGCCACTTGAAAAAGTTAAGCCATGGCAAACAACTGGAGTTAAAGGTGTCTATAACTTCCTTCAAAAGTCTTATAAATTCTACGCTGATCAATCAAATATCGTAAAAGAAGGCGAAGAAGATACAGAAGTGACAAAACTTCTTCATAAGACAATTAAGAAAGTAACTGATGATATTGAGAATATGAGATTTAACACAGCGATCTCTGCTCTCATGGTTTTTAACAACCTTTCTACGAAGAAAAAGAAAGTAACAAAGAAAACGGCTGAAGCATTCTCACTCCTTCTCGCTCCGATGGCGCCTCACGTTGCTGAAGAGATTTGGGCAACTCTTGGTCACACTCAAACGCTAGCTCACGAAGCTTGGCCTTCATATAACGAAGAACTTGCAAAAGATGATCTTATTACAATGGCCGTCCAGGTTAATGGTAAGACAAGAGCGACGATTGAAGTTCCAGCAGATATTTCAAAAGATGATTTCCTTGCAAAGGCAAAAGCTGATGAGAAAGTTGCTCGTCAACTTGAAGGAAAAAATATTGTTAAAGAAATCTACGTTCCAGGTAAAATCTGTAACATCGTAGCGAAGTAAGATAGGTAGAAAATGACAAATCGCTTTTATGTAACGACTGCAATTGATTATCCAAACGGAACTCCACACATGGGTCACGCCTACGAAAAGATCGTCGCTGATGCCTATGCTCGTTGGAATCGTTTATTAAAAAATGAAACGCACTACCTAACAGGTACTGATGAAAATGGACAAAAACTTATTGAATCAGCACAAGCGGCAGGTAAAGAAACAGCTGCCTTTGTTGATGAGCAAGTTTTGAAGTTTAAGGAACTGATTTCAAAACTTGAAATCAGTAATACTGACTTCATTAGAACAACAGAAAAGAGACACGCAGATGTTTGCCAAGACTTCTGGACGAGACTCCAAGATAAAGGTCAAGTCTATGCTGGGAAGTACTCTGGTATGTACTGTATGGGTTGTGAGTCATTCTACACTGAGCTTCAAGCTCCAGATGGGAATTGTCCAGAACACCATAAACCACTGCAAAAGAAGGAAGAGGAAGGGTACTTCTTCAAGCTTTCTGAATATAGTGACTGGATCATTGAGCACCTTAAAGCAAATCCTACATTTGTTACTCCAAGAGGAAAGTATAATGAAATCCTTAGCCGTTTAGAATCTGAGCCTCTAAGAGATCTCGCTATTTCTAGACCAAATCAAGGATGGGGAGTTGAAGTTCCAGGTGATAATAACTTTGTTATGTACACATGGTTCGACGCTCTTATCAATTACTACTCTGCCCTATCTCCAGAGCAAAAAGAATTTTGGCCTGCCGATATGCATGTTATCGGAAAAGATATTTTATGGTTTCATGCCGTCATCTGGCCTTGTATGCTTAAGGCCCTTGATATCCCTCTTCCAAAGAAAGTTTACGTTCACGGAATGATTCTTGCTGAAGATGGAAAAAAGATGTCAAAGTCTCTTGGAAATGGAGTTGATCCAATGGATATGATTGCAAAATATCCTGTTGATAGCTTCCGTTATTATCTTCTTCGCTCAATTTCTGCTCTCTCAGATGGAGCCTTCTCTGAGAAAGACCTTATTCAAAAGCACAATAGTGAGCTTGGAAATGACTTTGGTAACCTTATTATGAGAGTAGTGAAGCTTTCTCTTAAGGCCATCGATCCTAAGATCTCAGGAACTGGAGTTACTCAAGAACTCAACTTTGATGAAACTTACTCTAAGATGAAAGAGCTAATGGAAGCTTGTGAACACAACAAGGCCCTCGATGTTCTTTGGGAGTCTGTTAATAGCATTAACCAATATGTTAATGACAAAGAACCATGGAAACTTAAAGAAGATCCAGTAGCACTTACTCCTGTGATCTATAACTGTCTTTATGGGATTCATGCGACATCTTCACTTCTTAGTGCCTTTCTTCCAGAAACGTCTAAGAATGCCCTTGTTCCTCTAAGTGTTGAAGTTCAAAGCTTTGAAGATATTAAGTTTGGTGAGGTTGAGTATAATCTCCTTATGCCAGAGCCACTCTTTCCAAAAATTGACAAATAAAAAAGCGGGATTTAAATCCCGCTTTTTTTATTTTTTAATCATCATCTTCTTCAGTTGAGCAAGTGATTTCAATTGGAGCGTGATCACTTAAAATCTCTTTATAAACTCCATAAAAGAAATCATCATCTAATTGGCTTTCAAAAACGCGCCTTCTAAAGGCATCAACTCTCGTAGCAGAATCAGTATAGACAGGAACAATTTTATTTCTCTTAATCGTTAATTGAGAATCTAGATAATTCTTAAAACGAGTAACCTCTCGGTTCATTTTCTTTTTTCCAGAGTCAGACATTGGATAAAGCGTCTTTAAATGAGAAACACCGTCAATGTCACGAATCAAGTACTTCTGCATAAGATCGTTAATAAATCCTTTGTAAAAATCTACTCGCCTCGAAGTGAAAAGACTTCCCATTTTACATTCACCAAGTTTATTGGAGTCCACGAAGAAGTGATCATAGTTATTTGAGTAACCATTTCCTTCCCCACTTGAGTCAAAGCGCTGATTTGAAAGACTTGTTTCCGATCTCACAAGTACCTTCATTCCCTCGTACTCACTCATCATCTTTTTCAATAGAGGCTCATCTGCTTCGACGTTGAAATCTCCTGTATAAATGACATCTTGCTCTTTATACTTACGCTTCAAGTTTTTAATAATCTCGAATGTCATTTTAATTTCGGCAAAACGTGCGTAATTACCGCTATCAACACCTTCACCTAAATCATCATAATGATCAACTCCAAATGTTTTATTCAAAAGTGTCTTCATCAGATCACTGTCATCTGGTGAGTTATGAATGATGTGACTACCAATAAGAGTGAAGTCAAATTCACCACTTTTAAAACTTCCCATAAAAGGTCTTCTAGAGAAAAGGCCTTCATAATTACGATAGAGAAATTTCCCCGTGATATCAGGAAAACATGCATAAGCATCACTTGCTGTTAACGTCGATTGAAAAGCCTCACAATGCTCATTCTCAATTGGCTTAACTTTTCTACCTCTATAGTAGAAACCAACAAGCTCGTTAATCCAAGAACCATCACTTCCCTCACCTCTTGGAGATAAGATAAGCGCCCATGAAGGATCTATTTTCCTTAATTCTTTCAGTATTTTTAAGTAACCAGGACTACGATAGAGGCCTTTCGCCTTTTTTAATCCATCTTGAGCTTCTTTAAGCTCTGCTTTTAATTTTTCATAAGCTTTAGTGGAAGGATTCGTAGCATTTAATTCTTTTTTAAGATCATTAATTTTTCGAGGAGTTTCTCGTAAATAAGAAATCACTGATTCATTATGTCGGGAGTCAGCACCAATGAGAGGAAGTAACTCAACGGCCGTCACGATATCCCAACGATTCATGATTTCAGCGACGAGAGAATAGTCTTTAAATTGAGACTTTCCAATCCCAGGATGAAAGACATTCCAAGTTCCAAGCTTCACAGGATCATCATCAAAAGAAGAGTAATAATCTTCAGCTGCTTCACTATTGTAATGGTGAAATTCCATTCCACAGTCAACGCTATATTCGTCTACAGACGGAAGATAAGAGATATTATTCTCACATTCTTCTTGAAACAAAATCCTTTCCATATAATCGTCTGTAGGAATGGCCCAAGAAGATTGATAAGAAAGCACCAAAAGTATCGATCCAATTAAAAACCTGATAAGTTCCCCCAAGGTTTCGTGGAATGGCCAATTTACCCTTAGAAAAACTCATTAGCAAATTCTGTGAACACATAACCCCTTGATTTCACGTACTCCCCTTTATTAATTTCCTGTTATTTTTTTCAAGGTCTAATGTTATTTCTGGTACTTAGACAAAGCTCCATCATATAAAGAGATGCAAACAAATTTAAAGTTATCATCCAATTGGACGATAAGCATTTTGATCAATTATAGACCACCAAAAAGGATTAGTGAGAAATGAGACATCTATTTAAAAAATCTCTACTGGCCATGGCCCTTTGCTCTGCGCTGACAACTCAGACGCTAGCTGCATCTAAAGTTCTTGATTACCTACTTTCAGCTTCAGGAGTTGAAGAGGTACTTTATAAAAAAGGTTTTGACCCTCAAGCTGCTCAAATGCAAGCAAAGAATATTGTGGTTTCACTTAAAAACCTTTCACCAGATGAAAACAGACTGCCAACTCTTCAAGAGCTAGAGTCTGCCATTGAGCAAATTCCAGATGCTGCAGATAAAGCTGAAGCGAAGAAGATTCTTGCAGTTCTAAATCAAGATGCTGACAAAGTTTCAAAAGATCAACTCGTTGATTCATTCACACAATTCACATATATCGCAGACAGACATAGCCTTCGTTCAATTAATAGAATCGCTTGTACTGCTTGTGGAGAAGGTGCAACGATCATTGAAGTTTCTAACAAAACTGTTAACGACTCAATTAATAGAATGAAAAAACGTTTTAAAACAGACAAACAACTTGAAAGCTATATCAAAAAGAGCATGAGAAAAATGAAGCTTGGAAAATACTCTTCTAAAGAGATCGACAAGGGTGATCTTCTCGCTCTAGCAACGCACATTGACCTGATGGCCAATGGATCAAGTGAAATGAAAACAGTTATGTCATCTCTCAAAAGAGCAAGTTATTCGAAAAATGGAACAGACCTTTTAGGAGCAGGACATAACTTTGCAACAAAACTTCTTTTAGAAGAGCAAAATCCAGAGCAACTTTTAGAATGGGCCGCTAGATTCGACAGAGTTACAGCACTTAGAAAAAGTGATAACACAAGTTTTGAAGAGGCATTCAAAAAGACACTTAGAGAAGATATCGATAAAGCTCAAGGTAGTAGAAAAGAGGCCATGCAAAAAGCTTATGATGATATGGAAGTAGAAAATTGTTTTTTTAAATAGATATAAAAAGGCCCCGATTTTATCGGGGCTTTTTTTTAGAATATCTCAACGACACCTTTTTGATTTTTCATCACTAATAAACGTAAAGCATTTAAATAAGATTCAAACTCAGAAACTTTACTATATCCCGATAACTTTCTCACAACAACGTGTGCGAAATCATCAGTTTGCTCTCCAAGAAATTTATTAATATCAATTTTTCTCCAAAGAGAATCACCTACAGCTTTTTCTTGAATTGTCTTAGGGTGAAACATTAATTCTCTCACCTGCTTAATACCAAGTTCTTGATTAAAGACAGTTGTTAATTCACGACTTCCGGTATTTCCAATTTTCTTTGCACCAACTTTTTTAACAACATCTTTGGCAACACTTTCTTGAAAGTTGAGATACATCTTTGCAATACTCTGTGCTTCTTTAGCTTCAGACTTTAAAACAACCTCACCTACCGAATCATTAAATGCTTTAATTGCATCAACCACTCTATCGGCCTTAACATTTTCACTTAGTCCTAGTAGTTCTCTCGCCTCTCTTTTAGAGCTTTCTAAAACAAGACGAGCACGTGCATTAAAAAACTTTCTCATAATAACATCATCAGAAAATGTTTGAACGTAGCGAATTCTCCTTCCTCCACTCATTGCACCACCAATGTGTGGCCCACCTTTTGTGAAAACTTCGTGTAAGAATCCTCTCTTCTTAACTGCTCCATCAAAGAAGAAGTCAGTAAAGTCTTCCATATTTTCTTTTACAAAAAATGTCAGATCAGGTGCTCCCTTTTCAAGTTTAGAGATCATCTTTTTCATCTTAGTCGCATTCTCTGCCGTCGAACGGTAACGTAACTTTCTAAAGAAGTTTAAAAATTTGCTCGTATATGTTCCGTTTTTAACATTCATATTAATCTTTCTCGCTTTAGCAAGCTTTGAGTGCTTAGACAAAAGAAGAGAGTCCAATGATTTAAGATAATCGAGCATCATTTTATCATTATTATGAAAGTAAGCGGACACAACTTCAGCTGTTCTTTGATCAACAGCTTCTTTAGAGTAGTAAGCGACTTCATTAGATACAAACTTATAAACATGATCATCTTTAGCTGTATGCTTTGCAAGATCATTTGTAATTCTTTTCACAGATTCCTTAAGCTCCGACTTCGTCATAAGTCCTTGAGCTTGTAAGTCTTTGACTCTTTGAATTCTTACGAGAATCTCTTTTAAGTCTCTTTCCTTGGCCACTCTTTCGAGCTCGGGAATCATTTGTTTTCCATCCATTCCAAGTACGTGTCTCGCAAATTCTGTTTGAGCATCTTCTCCAATTGATTCTCCAGATTCACGAAGAGCACTTTTTTGGGCCTCTTTAGAAAGAGAGCTATTTCTAGCAATGGCCTTTGAACTAGTTTTCCAAACGTTTGTTCCAACCTTATATGATCTTCCAACCACTGAAAGAAGTGCAAATGCTCCTGCAGCTTCAAAAGCTGCCCATCCAAGCGAGTGTGACATTTCATCATTAGAACCAGCGTTTGCAACACCTAGATCTTCCATTCCCTTAACAAAGTTAACGTGATCTTTAGAACGAACATGCTTATTATATTCATGAACAGCTAGATAAGATTGTCCGGCAAGACCTAAGCCACTAAGACCTAGTACGAGCGCCCCACAAAGTCCACCTGTTGCGACTATACAAGTTCCGGCCATAAAATATGCGGCAATAGAAATAATTGGTGCACCAAAACCAACACCAATTTCTAAGTATTCGTCTTTCGTCCATTCATCTAATTTCTCTTGTACTTCTACTGGAACAGATTGAAGTCCTAAGATCTGATTTAAATTATTTTGAACATTACTTGTTCCATGGAAGATCTTCTTAATTTGCTCGTGATCATCCATATTTGTCATACATAGTTTCTCAAGTTGCTTGTCCAAACTCTTCAACTTACTCTTAGCAGCTCTTTCAATAAGTTCTAAAAAAACAGGCTTTTTAAGTGCATTTTCTAAACTAAAGAAGTCATCCTTAACTTGAAAATCATCATCAAGAGAGTAGTACTTAGAATATTGAGCAAGAATCTTTTGTTGTTTTTCAAGATTCCCTCTCTCTTTATATAGGTCTCCAAGAAGTTGAATTCTTTCTCCATCAACTGAAGACAATGCGTAGTTTATATCGTCCCATCTTTTTTCAGAAAGATTAGAAAGATTCTTTGAGTTAAATTTTTCAATAGCATTTCTATCGAGAATAGTCTCAGAGCTTAATGACTCCATAATCTTGAAGACGTCGTCTCCTCCACTTAGCTTAGCTGTAAGAAGTTGCTCTGATTCAGAATTCTTTTTCTTATAGATTTCGCCCCAAACATATTCTTTTTTAGAATCATCTAAAATAGAATCAGCATAAAATGGAGTTAATGGCTTATTTAAACCAAATTTCTTGGCAGCTTTTCTGAGTTTAAAAAGATCTAATCTTGACGCTCTCGCTTCGCATGAAATTTTTCTCCCATGGATTGGAGCCTCTTCAAAGATAAAGTTCATCATTTCATATTCAGCAAGAACATACCCAAGACGCGCTCTTGCAAACTCATTCCCAGCGTAGATCTGATTAAGAATAAATGTATATTCATCAATAGTTGCATCTGAAAGAAGATCTGTTTTATCGCGAAGATAATTCCAAATTTTTGCTAACATTGGGTATAGCTTATCAACTTTAGCTTCTTTCATTCTTCTTACAGGTACATATGAATCAGAAACGGCAAATTCATCTAGTGCTTTAACTACTCCGTTGAACTTACCACTTGTGTTGAAACAAATAGGATTTCTAAGATTAATTCTCATACCTGTTCCACAGTCATTTGTAATGATTCTCATGATACGAGAGTATTCTTTTGACTTCTTATCCATCCCCTTTAAGACACTTGAAAGTGACCTCAGGGCCCACATTCTCCAAAATGAAGATGAGTTGAAACTAGGAAATTCAATTTTAATTTTATTTCTTTTTAGCTTTCTTACAATTCCCTCAGGAAGAGCATTATCAATATAGCTTAGTCCTTTTCTTTGAAGATAATTCGCAAGATAGGGAGAGAGATTATCATCATAAGCAATAAATGAGCTAACTTCTCCATCTTCAAGAACTTCAAACTCTCTATTTTTCTTTGCTCTATCAATAATGGAAAGAAATGTTTTCATCTCTTCATCATTTTCAAAAACATTGTAAAGTTCACCTCTATTTGCCTTCATGACTAGTTCATAATGTTTCGTATCATCAAGTGATGGTTCAAAATATTTCGATGACTTTTCATAGAGAGCGATTTTAGCTAGTGAATATTCTTCAAAAGGAACTATTCCTGAATAACTATCAATACGAGCATCAGAGTCTGAATTTTCTAGGAAATACTCTCTTGCAAATGCTCCATACTCACCATCAACATATCCAAGATTAGAAAGGAGAATCTCAGCATGCTTTCCTTGAAATTTCTTATTAATCGTAAATTCTACTTTTGAAGGAAGTGATCCGTTCTCCATTTTCTCCTGACACTGGAGTGGAACATCAACGAGATCGTCTTGGGCATTAAGAACTGATGAGAAATATCGTTTTTGCTGTAAAAGCATATTTACAGTAAACCATCTTAAGACTTGAAAATAGTTATCAGCACTTGGTGCTTTCATAAGTGTAATAATATCTCTTTTTACCATTTTTGCTTCATCAAAGCGGATCGACATCCCCTCTTCTAATTCAACAAGATTATTGAAAACAGGATCATTATATTGGTCGATTCCAAGTGAAATTTTTGAAACTTCTTCTTCTGTTACGAAGAGTTCAGCATCAAAAACAGGATAAAGGGAATCAAAAATAACTTTTGAACCATTTGTAGCTTTTCTCGTTACAACAAAGAGATCGCGATAAGGCAGGAGTACATTGTGAATATAGTGAAGAACTGCTTCTCTTTTAATATCAAATGAGAGATCACTATCCATCAATCTCTGAATATCTTTTTTATACTTCATCGCCTCATTTGTTTGAGAGCGAATGATATTGTAATCGATTTGATCAAAGTCCTTTTTATCCATCATTTTCTTTGTAAAATGACCAATAGAACCAGGAATGTGCTCTCTCTTACAAAGAGCTTGTTCTTGAACAACTTCACTAACTTCTTTCTTCTCATCACAAGAGAGGATTGACTTATCTTTTAATTCTTTAAAGAAAGACTCATCATTTACACCTTCATATGAAACGGTATCCTGTCCACCAAGAAGAGATGAAAGATCAAAGTTGCTTTCAGGTTTAGGATCTTCGCAGTTTTCATCAACTTTTTTATCGTAACCACTAACTACTTTTTTATAATTTTCACTTTGCTTCTTGAAAGTATCGAAATAAGATTCGGCATCGTTTTCAAAACGATTCTGGTTCTCAACAACACTTGCAAAGGCAAGTTGAAAAGAACAAAGATAAATAATAAATGCCGAAATTGCTTTTTTCATAAGCTCCTTCATATTTCCCCCAAAATACTTAAGTACTTATAAAGAATGCAAAGCTTATGCCATAGAAAGGAGTTATTTACACAGTTAACTCCTCAAAATTTGATGAGTTTAATTCTCTGTGGGCCTTTAAAATCGTCTAAAAGATTGAGGTGTCTAGACTTTAGACACATGTGAAAAAATGGTTCTACTTCGAAGGGCTATTTAATTTGATATCAACAGCTATTCGCTCAATTTCTTTTTTCTCTTTTTCACTGAGCCAGCGCTTCATCGAGTTTCTGAAAACCTTCTCTGTCTCAGTTTTTTCTATAATTGTATTGATCTGATCAATGATTCTCTTACCTTTTTCTGTTTTCGAACATCCAATGACTGCTTGGTAATACTTGGGCATTTCTTCAATTGGTAAGAAGACATAGTCTTTTTCAAATTTCTTTTTCAGATAATATTTTGCAACACTAGCGTACTCTATTAAATAATTGATTCTTCCTCTTTCAAACATATCAAAGAGTATTTCCATTTCGACATTCATTCTTTTGAAATTACCGCCGCTCTCATGTCTTCTCAGTATTCTATTGAGAGGCATTTTATAAGTTCTTCCCTCTTGTACAATCGTTGAGAATGTTGGATCGAGAAGAAGACTTCTGATTGATATTGATTTTGGGTTTCCAAGCATTCTGTGCGTGCTTTTCTTTATGATGATTCGATTTGGTAGAAGGATTGAATAGGGCCTTGAAAAGTAAATATACTTCTCACGATCGGGTGTTTTTAAAGTTAAGGCCGAGCAAATATTATTGTGATTAGAAATTGTTCTGAAAAATCGTTGGATACTCATTCTTAAATTTCTATGCTCATAGTATTTAAGTTTCTTTTGAAGAGTCGTTACAACTCCATCAAAGATTCCTCTATTTTGATCAGGTCCTTCTAAAACCATAAATGGAGGCATGTGATATTGATACCAAATGATCACATCTTTTTTGCCCTCATCAGAAGAAGAGGAAAAGGAAAGAGATAATACTATGAGAACCAGAAGCAAGACTTTCATCATGAACTTCTTCCCGTTTATTATTGTCCTATATGACGTCTAACTATTATCTAATAAAAGGGCCTTAATAACGTGAGTAAATGGCAAGATATATTAATGATAGGAGGAAAAAGCGCCCAGAAAGGGCGCTTCTTTATTATGAACGTAATTCTTTTCTTAGGATTTTTCCGACATTTGATTTTGGAAGCTCTTCTCTAAACTCATAAAGTTTTGGAACTTTATAACCTGTTAGGTTCTCTTTGCAGAAGGCCTTGAGTTCTTCCTGAGTCAGTGATTCGTCTTTTTTAACAACAAAGATTTTTACAACTTCTCCAGACTTTTCATCGGCAACACCAACGGCGGCACATTCAAAAACCTTCGGGTGCTCAACGATGACTTCTTCAATCTCATTAGGATAAACATTGAAACCAGAAACAAGAATCATATCCTTCTTGCGATCGACAATTTTGAAATATCCCTTCTCATCCATAAGACCAATGTCACCAGTCTTAAAGAAACCATCTTTTGTCATTACCTTTGCCGTTTCCTCTGGTCTATTCCAGTATCCACGCATAACTTGAGGACCTTTAATGCAAATCTCTCCAATCTCTCCTTGTCCTAACGTTTTCTCATCATCGTCTTTTACACAAACATCTGTTGAAGGAACAGGAAGTCCAATGCAACCATTGTATTCAGGTAGGTTTAGTGGATTGATACAGGCAGCTGGGGAAGTTTCCGTTAGTCCATACGCTTCAATAAGAGGCTTTTTCGTAACTTCTTTCCACTTCGTTGCAACTGCTTTTTGTACGGCCATTCCCCCACCAAGAGTTAATTTGAGTGAAGAAAAGTCCAGCGCTTTAAATTCATCATTATTTAAAAGAGCATTGAAAAGCGTGTTAACACCAGTCATTGCTGTGAATTTCCACTTAGAAAGCTCTTTAACAAAACCAGGAATATCTCTTGGATTCGTAATTAAAATATTGAGACCACCAATGTAGCTAAATGTGAAGCAATTCGCTGTCAGTGAGAAGATGTGATAGAGCGGAAGAGCAGTAATAACAATTTCCTTCCCTTCTTCTGTTACAGGATCAATCCATGACTTTGCTTGCAACATATTTGCAACGATATTTCTATGAATAAGCTCAGCTCCTTTAGCAACACCAGTTGTTCCACCTGTGTACTGAAGGAAGGCCGTATCATCACCTTTAATTTCATGCTGAGTAAATTTACTTTCATCACCCTTAGAAACAGTTTGTAAAAATGGTGTTGAGTTAGGAAGATTCCATTTTGGGACCATTTTTTTAACATGCTTAATTACAAAGTTAACAATAAGTGACTTTGGAAAACCTAGCATGTCGCCAATACCTGTCGTAATAACATTTTTAACAGGAGTATTTGCAACAATCTCTTGTAATGTGTGACAAGAGTTTTCAAAGATAACAATTGTATCAACACCAGCATCTTTAAGTTGGTGCTCTAGCTCTCTTGCTGTGTAGAGAGGGTTAACATTAACCGCAACCATACCAGCTCTTAAAATTCCAAAAAGAGCAATTGGGTATTGAAGAATATTTGGCATCATCATGGCCACTCGATCACCTTTCTTAAGGCCGAGATCATTTTGTAGATATGAAGCAAATTTCTTTGATAAAAGATCGAGCTCACCATAAGTGAGAGTTTTTCCCATATTATGAAAAGCTGGCTTCGTTTTAAATTTTGTAAAACATTTCTCTAAAATCTCTGGAATGGACTGATACTGATCAGGATTAATTTCCTTTGCCACACCTTGTTGATAGTGCTCAAACCACACTCTTTCCATAAATAGTTTCCTTTGAATTGATGTTAACCCCTTAATTGTACTAAGGCGTCACTAAGTTCACAAGACGCAGTCATTTCCACCTTCCTAAAGAATTCCTAAAAAATGACCATTTTTGGTGGTTTCCCCTTTACGGTAAATGCCACTCTGGGTATGTTTGCCCTCCACTTCCTGAGACTCTCGAATAGGAATTCGACAGGAACTGAATTATTTCAATATTAAATTGAATACACGCACGCGAGAATGGGCCTTCAGAATTGAAGGCCTTTTTTTTTGTAACTTCTTTGCTAAGATCCATTCATGACTAAAGAACTCAAACTTACCGAAGGTAAAGACTACTATTTCAATGGCGATGGCCTCATGGTTTTTACACGAGAATACCACCTAAGACGTGGATTTTGTTGTAAAAGTGGCTGTACTCACTGCCCCTTTGGTATCGAATCATCTAACCCAGAGGTTCCTCAAGAGCTTAGTGACCGCTGGTCATCAGCTCCTGATGAAATCGAGATATATGACGGGGAAATCGACAAAGAATTTCTCTAGACCGCTTAGTCATTAACATTCCTTGTTCTTTATCAATGAAATTACTCTAAATTTATCTCCAAACTATCCGAATAGATCTATGAAATGGCCTTATAATGGGAAAAGTTTTTAAACAAGGATTTGTTCGATGGGATTTTTATCTTCAAGGAAAATTAGTCTTTCTGCCAAAGTCTATGCCCTTGCAGCAATTGGTGTCTTTAGTATTTTAGCAGTCGGTGGAATCAATACACTTCTTGGTCACAAAACAGATCAAGTTTTCGAAATTGATCGAAAGTTAAAATCTCTCGTCACTAGGCTAGACCAGGAAAAGATTCTGAGAATCCAATTTCTTCTCAATCACGATGATAGTTACCTAACATCAATTGCTGAAGAACAAAAAAGGGCCGACAAAATTCTAAATGAAATTGTCGACATTAAAACGAATGAGGAAATTGATAAGAACCTGAAAGTTCTTGCAAAGCACCTTAAAACAAAAAATGAAATTTTTAGCCGCCTTTCAACTCAATCTTTAAAAATTAAGAAGAACGAGCAGGCCATCGTTAAAGATGTTTATGCGATGAGTTCTCTCATTGATGAGATGGCCGTTGAGCTTAGAAAAGATAAAGAAAAGAAGAGACTCTTTGACGGAGAGGTCGACTACAATAAAGAAGAACTTAATCTTCAATTAAAAGATAAAGTGATCAAAACAAGAGATATTCTCTTTAAATTTAATGGGCTTATTCTTGGTGATAGAGTCGATGGCTTTAAAGAAGGTGCAGACAAACTTATTTCTGAAATTAAGCAACTTAATAAAGATACTTCCCTCGTCGTAAATAATATCAATGAGAAGAAGTATACCGATTTCTTTGATAAGGCCTTAAAGGTTGATATAGAGCTTATTTCAGAGTTTTCTAAAACACTTGATCTCTATCAAGATAATGAGTCTTATAAAGAAGAATTTGAAGATCATTCATATGAAGTTGATGGAGCGATTGTTTCAACACAGGATTCTCTTAAGGCCTTTGTTCAAACAGAAGCAAAACTTTATAAGACAATGGCCATGGCCTTTGCTGCGATCATGATTATTATTCTAGCTATCGTTTCTTTTCTCATTGTTAAGCCAATGAACTTACAATTAAATACAATTGTAAATTCTTTAAGAGACTTCGCTAACCTCGTCTTTAAAAGTTCTGAAGAATTTATGGATGCAAGTCAAACTCTATCAGAGTCTTCTAATAGACAAGCCTCTAGCGTTCAAGAAACAGTTTCTTCTCTTGATGAAATTAGTGCTATGGTCCGCTCGAACGTAGACGTTTCAGATAAAACAAAAGATTTAACAAATAACCTGAAATCAACTGCTGAAGATAGTAAGCGAGTTGTTGAAGGAATGATTAATTCGATTCAAAATGTTAGTGAAAGTAATGACGATATCATGAAGCAGATGGATAAAACCAATGCTGAAATGGAGAACATTTCAAAAGTTATCGCTGAGATTGGTGAAAAAACGAAAATCATTAATGATATCGTTTTCCAAACGAAACTCCTTTCATTTAACGCCTCAGTTGAAGCAGCAAGAGCTGGTGAACATGGAAAAGGCTTTGCCGTTGTTGCCGAAGAGGTTGGAAATCTTGCTCAAGTAAGTGGTGATGCTGCAACAGAAATTTCAGACATGCTTAATGAGTCGATTAAGAATGTTCAAACAATGGTTGAAGGCAATAAAGAACAAATTGAAACTCTTATCCAAAGGGGAAAAGAGAAAGTAGACCACTCTATTTCTAGTGCACATCAATGTTCAAAAGCACTTGAGGAAATGCTAGAAAAAGTACTTTCTGTTAATGAAATGACTTCTCAAGTTGCTGTAGCCTCGAGAGAACAATCAGAGGGTATTACAGAAATCAATAAGGCCATGGGTTATATTGATCAATCCACTCAAGAAAATACAGAGATGGCCAATAGTACTTCTGACAATGCTAGCTCTCTAAATGAGCAGGCCAAGAAGCTCAACCATACGGTTGATAATCTCATGGGTATCATTCATGGTGCTAACGCTCAAAGTATCGAGCTCTCAAAAATCGAAGCTCCAAAGAAAGAAGAAAAGATTGAACAAGACAGCTCTAATGACTTTGAAAACGTCGTCTTTATGGATGAGGTTGAGTCTGAAGCTACTGAAGTAGCCTCTAATGAAGAACGCTTTGAAGAAGTTGTTTCAAAAGAAAGTGAACCAGTAGTAGAAGTTGTGCAGGAAGATAAAAAGAAAATAGAACAGGACGATGATATTAATATCTCTGCTAGTTCTGTTATACCAGATAGAGACGATGATCGATTCGAAGATGTCGGATAAATACACAAAGGCCTACGAGAGTAGGCCTTTTTTTTGTCTAATTTTTTGACGGCCCCTATAATTCTAACAGTATTCTCTTTAGCAAAGCCTCAACCCCTTAATTTTATATCCCCCATTTTGGCATCTTCCTTGCTTATTACTATAGCGAGAGACCAACTTAGGAGTGGATATGAAAATCATCAAAATTTTAGCAGTTATTTCAGTTATGCTTATGGCCATCGGTTCTAAAGCGAGTGTTAAACAAATTAAATGTCACACACCTCGTGAGAATCATATTTTTACAATTAAGAACGATCGATTAGTTCTTGAAGGTAGAAACCTTGCTAGTACAGTGGCCCAGAGAATGAGAAAGACTGCGACGGGATTTACGACTTATTTTAGTTTTCAAGGAAAGAAGCACAAGCTTCATATTGATAATACAAATTCTTTTTCAGAGTTAGATGATTATATTCAAATGCGCTCTAAACAAGGACATGAGATGACTTACCCTCTCACATGTTCATGGAAATAAAAAACACTGCGAAATTTTGATTTCAAATATTAAGCCTCGCTAATAGCGAGGCTTCTTTTATCTCTTCCATTTAAAACTATCCCACTTATCCCCTTCATTTTTTTGAATAGGAATTTCAAAATCTTCACAACCTTGAATATTAACTTGGGATTCGTTCTTTACTTTTAAAACTTCTGGAACCTTAACAAAGTTACTTACTTTTCTCTTATCTCTAGAGTTATAGAGAGCGAGCTCAAAAGTATAATCACCGATGAGAGAGTTTCCTCCATTTAAGATAGTTGAATCATAACCAAAATCAATGACCTTACCTTGTATCCTCTGAACCTCAGCGACGCTTACAAAGAAAGAGTCCTGTTCATAAATTCGATCAATAGCAACATCCTCAATAAGACGATTATGATCAATTGCTGGACATGGGAAGTTTGCAAACCTCTTTGAAATGGCCGATGCAGAAAAATAAATTGATATCACACCATTTTCAAGCTGAAGTCTTCTGTACTTGCTTGAAGAATGCCTGCCTGGAATTGCAATTGGAATATAGACTTGGCCAACAACCACAGAACTGGCTAAACTTGCCCTTCTCACTCGAACAAGCCATGAGTCGGCCTCAAATCTAGATATGATGGCCTCCATAGATTCTAAATCTAGTGCAGGAAATTTAAGGCTGACTCTCACGCCTTTAGAAACAAGCTGTTCTCTTTCTGGACCAACATTCCATGGGACGATAAGTAATTTATGTAAATCAACTTTATCTGGCTTAATTCTGATATAATCTTTTGTAATCTCAACATCAGAATGCTTTGAACACGAAGATAGTAATAGAACTAAGGTAATGAATGTGGTTCTAATTAACCACCACATAAGAAGAACTCCCTGAAGCAAGAATCTCGATATCTTTTATTGTATCACTGATAATCATTGATTCATAGGCCTTTAGGGTTTTTTCCTCGTTCTCAACCTTAATTGTAAGCTCACCCTTGAGACAAACTAAGGATGTTAAATACTTGCCACTGTTTTTGATGAAACTCTTTTCACCTGAGTTCATGTTGCGAAGATCGACATTGAAATCTCTATGTTCAACAATCGACTCACATCCGCTCATTTTGAAAAGCTCTTTCTTTGTTTTAAAGAATTCTAAAGTATTGGCATTTTCATCGAAGTTTAAGACGTCCATGGCCTTATCAATATGCAGCTCTCTTCCCTTACCTTCTTTATCAACACGATTCCAATCCCAAACACGATAAGTTATCCCAGAGCTTTGTTGAACTTCTAACAAAGTAACGCCTTCACCAATGGCATGTACAGAGCCAGCCGGTACATAGAAAAAATCACCAGAGGAGACTTCGTGAAACTGGAGAAAGGCCGAAAGATCTTCACTTTTTAAAACTGCATCTTTGAAGTCACTAGGGTTAATGCCCTTTTTGAAACCTAAATAGATCCCTGCCCCCGCCTGTGCTTCAGTAATAATCCAACACTCAGTCTTTCCACTCCCCTTTTCTACACGTTTAGCATAGTCGTCATTAGGGTGAACTTGAACAGAGAGATTCTCAGAGGTATCGATAAACTTTATCAGGTAAGGTAGTTGTTTTTGATCCACATGCTCACTTAGCATTGAACCATCTTCTAAAAAACATGGTCCATCAGGGTGAATCGAAACTTCCCAAGTCTCCCCAAGAGGATTATTTGAGGCACTTAAGCTTTGAGATTCCTTGAGTTTTGACTCAAGTTTAACCCCACCCCAAATTTTATAGACGAATGTTGGTCTCAACTTATGAATATTACGCAACATAAAAGAAATCCTCATTATAAAAACAACTCTTTATTAACGACCAGCTGAATTCTCTCAATTAATTACCTCGTTTTCAAGCTTAGACTCTTAAATAACGGTTATTATGCAATATGAGAAGATTCTCTCCATCTGGCAATCAATCACCTTTACAATCATATATATGGAAGATGCACTTGAAAACATTCCCATTCTGCCAATCCCAAATGTTGTATTTTTTCCAAATACTTCGTTGCCACTTTTTGTCGTTGAACCACTTTATGTTCAGCTCATTTATGATTGTATCGAAAACAACACGCCACTAGGCATCGCCATGGCCGATACAGATACTTTCTATAATACGGGAAGGCTCAAACCAAAAAATATTTGTGGCATTGGTAAACCTATTATCCTAGAAGAGCTCGACGATGGTAGTCTCAAAATTTTAATTCGAGGAGTTGGAAGAGTTCAACTCATGCATCAGGAACAACATCTTCCCTATCCGGTCTACTCTGTTGAAAGATACTACGATCGAAGTAATGTTGCTTCATCTCAAAGTCGCCATATAGCAAGACTCAAAACGATTCTCGATGAATGGCTCCACCAAAATATACCAGACAGTATTGAGCGCGAGGCATTCCTAAGAACTCTTAGTTCTATTTATCATGTCGTCGATTACATTTGTATGTTTCTCATTCAAGATAAGGAACTAAGGCAACTTCTTTTGGAAAATGACTCTCTTAATGAAAGAATCTATATGCTCGACATACTCCTAAGAGATGAGAACCCTTTTAATGAAGACCTTATTGTCGTCTCTGCTATTAAAGAGTTTGAGCAATTAGAAAAATTTGAAAAAGTCGGCCACTAAAAAATAGGTACAAAATTATTAAGTAACGTTAAACCAAGTCCTGAAATAACAGGAATGGTAAAGTTGTCATCAATAAAAACAGAGCACAATTCAGAGACAGATCCAATAACTCCTGCAAACGTTGCAAAGATTAAGAGATCAACATTTGGTTCTAAAAAGTTAAGTCCATAAATCAATGTACAAAAGTAGCAACAGATAAAACCTGCAACGCTTCCCTGTAATGACTTGTTCGGTAAGATTTTATCTTTCCCATATAAGATTCCAACAAGGGAAGAAAGAGGATCTGAAAAAGTTAGAAAGAATATTGAAAGGATCGCAATCTCTTCATCAAAGAGATAGAGAGAAAGACCAACACCAGAAACAAAGAACGGAAGACCACTGAGACTATTTCTTTCGGACTCTCTCATAAAAGGTCCCATCACTTTTAAAATCGAAGAGTTTAAAGCAGGGGCCTTAATACGAATCAATTCGACAATAAAAGCGAAAATAGCAAATCCCATCAGAAAGACGCCTACTTGCTTGGCCTCATGACCCACAGAATAATAAGCATAAAGTCCAGCTAGTCCCGATGTGATGTGCCAGAGCTTTCTCACAATATGAAGATCTGACCTTTTATGTAAACGCGTGCTCTCAGCGAACATCTCTCTCTCCCAAGTCTCAAGATTTTTTTAAGATTCCCGGTGGCCGAGTCTACACTTAGAGATGCGAGTCGTCTAGATGGATGGCGCACCACGCAAGGTCGTTCAAAAAATTCTCTCTAAGCCCCTTACATTCCGTGTTTTTGTTCCTATAATATCTGTAATATTGAGAAGAACTTCAACACAAGGCGTAACGTTTTGACACATATATCACCATTTAATGAATCAGGAAGTCACCTTCTAGATGGTCAGCGCAGACAAAAAATCTGGGCCATCGGTGGAGGAAAAGGTGGCGTAGGAAAAAGTTTAGTCACGGCAAACCTTTCAATTTGTCTGGCTCTCGTTGGCTACAAAGTCGTTACGATCGACCTAGACCTTGGTGGGGCAAACCTCCATACAACTCTAGGTGTACCAATTCCTGAAAAAACATTGTCCGATTATCTTACTAAAAAAGTTAAGAACCTTAATGAACTTTTAACTCAAACACCAATTGAAAACCTATCCATTATCAGTGGAGCGCAAGACGATGTTGGAATTGCCAATCTCAAGCAGATGCAAAAAAACAAGATCCTCTCTAAGCTAACTGAACTTGATGCTGATTATATTCTCCTCGATTTAGGAGCAGGAACGACTTTTAACACACTTGATTTCTTTATCTCTGCTGATCAGGGAATTCTCGTGGCCCTTCCTGAACCAACGTCTATTGAGAACACTTATCGTTTCATCAAGTCTGTCTTCCATAGAAAATTGGCCATGGCAGAGGACCTCCTTGAAATTGGTCCAATGATCGATCAAATCATGAATGCAAAAATATCGCAAAATGCGACACCTGCAGACCTAATTCAAAGAGTTATTGAGCAAAATCCAGATATGGGTCGAAGACTTCAAATGGAAATCCAAAAACTACAACCGAGATTGATTATCAATCAAGTTAGAACTCAAGCTGATATTGATATTGGTTTTTCTATGAAGATCATCTGCAAAAAGTACTTTGGAATCAATCTCGATTATGCAGGTTATCTGAACTACGATGCAACAGTTTGGCAAAGTGTAAAAAAGAGAAGACCTCTTCTTATGGAATTTCCAAACTCTGCCCTAGTGAACAACTTTGATCAAATTGTTCATAAACTTTTAAAGTTAAACAACTAAAAATATAATTGGGGTTAGACATGGAAAGTACTAACAAAAACTACTATGAAGTTCTTGAGGTTCCAACGACGGCAACTCAAGAAGAAATTCACCAAGGTTACATGCAGGCTAAATCAGCCTATGGGCAAGATAGCTTGGCCTTGTATTCTCTCATGTCGAAAGATGAATGTGAGAAAATCCTTGGATTAATTGAAGAGGCTTATACAATTCTCAGCGATCCTGCCAAACGCTCACAGTACAATGATGCTCGTGGTATAGAGACTGTTGGAATTGAAGAGATTAGAAAGCGTGAACTCGAGCGACGTGAAAATGAAATGCGCGAAGCTGTCGAGAGAAAGCGTGAAACAAGTATGACTAAAATCGTTGCAGCGAAAAAGTTTTCTCTGGAATACGACAAGAATTCTGATTTTGAAGAAAGAATTGAGCAAGCGAATGAGTTCCCTGGTGAATTCTTAAAAGAGATTCGTGAATACAAGAATGTTGATATGAATCGCCTTGCTGAAATGACAAAAGTTTCTAAAACATATCTTAGAAATATTGAAGAAGAGCAATTTGATAATCTACCTGCAACTGTTTATGTTCGTGGTTTCGTTTATCAATATGCAAAATGCTTAAAGCTTAATCCAGAACTCGTCGCAACGTCATACCTCTATCTTTTAAAGCAAGCCAGAGGGGAATCTTAGACAATATGTCCGATTTAATAGATGACTTTCTTCAAAGTGAAGAAAGAGAAAATGCGCAAGAGATTATTTTAGAAATCAAAGACGAAGATATTTTTGAATTCAAAAGACTCGATCAATTTTTAAGTAAACATTTAAAAGACCAAAGTCGTTCATTTATAAAGGCCCTTTTTGATAAGGGCCTTATCTCTTATGTTGAAGGCTTTTCACATACTAAAAAACTTGAATTAAAAAAGATCCCACCAAAGGGATGTAAAATTCAAATTATCATCCCTCCACCAAGACCTGCAGATGCGCAACCAGAGGACATTCCTCTTGAAATCGTTTACGAAGACGAGCATCTCGTCTTGATTAATAAGCCAGCAGGCATGGTCGTTCATCCAGCTCCAGGAAATTATACAGGAACACTGGTCAATGCCATCCTTCACCACTGCAAAGACATTAAAGGGGTTGGAGATCAAAAAAGACCAGGTATCGTTCATCGATTAGACAAAGGCACAAGTGGTGTCATGGTCGTAGCTAAGGACCAAAAAACTCACGAAGGACTCGTAAGACTTTTTTCTTCTCACGATATTGAAAGACGTTATGAATGCTTAGTCATGGGTGTAAAAATCCCAAGTGAAGGAACACTTGAATCAACAATTGGGCGTCATCCACAAAATAGGCTTAAGCAAGCTTGTGATGTTAAAGGTGGTAAAAGGGCCTTAACTCATTATAAAGTCCTCGAGTACTTCAACTCTTTTTCTCATATGCAAATGACTCTAGAGACGGGGCGAACTCATCAGATTAGAGTCCACTTAAGCGAACTTTTGAAAAAGCCAATCCTTTGCGATCCTCTCTATGGGAATCCAAAAGAACACTTAAATCGTCTTGGAAATGATTATAAAGCGATTATCAAAGACTATCCTCACCCCTTCTTGCATGCAAGGGTTCTAGGCTTTGTTCATCCAATTACAAAAGAAAAAATTCGCTATGAAGTTGAACCACCGGAGCTCTTTCAAAAAGTTCTAAACTATGCAAAGAGTGAATTAAAGGACGACTAATGGCCAATAAAGTTTTTGAAAAGCAATTTGAAAACTATACTTTTACAGTCTTTGACGACAGGCCAGACTTTCCTGTTCATGAAGTTAATCAAGTTCATGGATGTGATGTCGTAGATGCTTCTGATGACATTCAAAGCGCAGACGGACTCGTAGCAAATCTAGAGTTCAATAAGCCTCTTGCCATCAAAACGGCTGACTGTCTCCCCATTGCAATCTTTGGCAAAAATGGTGTTTCGATGGTTCATGCAGGATGGAGAGGTGTCGCCTCCAAAATCATCCTCAATCAAAGAATAAAAGATATTGAACCAGAATTATTTATTATTGGTCCTCACATTCAAGAGGACGTATATGAAGTTTCTGAAGAATTCACAGAAAATTTTCAAAACTCAGACAGTTTCTCAAAAAAAGATGGCAAAATATACTTCAGTCTCTTCAAAGAGATAAGCAAACAAATACTAACGAGCTATCCAGATGCATTCATCTTTGATTGTGCCTTATGTACTTTCAAAGACGATAAATTTCATAGCTATAGACTCAACAAAACAACAAAAAGAAATTGGAATGTTCTTTTAAAAAATAATATGGGAGAAAAGTAATGATTACTTCAAAGTCGCTCTTCAGAGGGAGCTCTGTATCAATCCATGCATTATTAATGCTTCTCGCGGCATCAATGATTGGTGTTTCGATTTATCTAACTAACCACTATTTTGCAGTTAAGTTTCCAACAGGTTTAGCAGGCTCTGCTACTCTTTGTGACATTAATAGCTTCTTTAACTGTGATACAGCAACAAATTCACCACTATCGAATATTGCAGGTGTTCCAATTTCTGTTTTTGGAATGCTAATGGGTATTTTCACATTCATGGGGTTTGTTTTTAAAACAGATGAAATGGAAGGAACAATCTATCAAGTTCTTCTTTTAAACCTTGTAGGTTGTGTTGTTCTTTTTCTCTACTCTCTTATTGCTCTTGGAAGTCTTTGTCCATTTTGTACACTGTACTATATTCTTTCAGCAGCAGTTTTCTTTATCTTTTTTAAATATTCAAACGTAAGACTTATTGGTCCAATCCCAGCATCTTCATTTGCAGTAGTAACTCTTGTTGTCGCTGGTGGATTTTGGTTCAATATTTCTAATAAGCTTGAAAGAAACGATAAAGTTGTTGCAAGTGTTATTTCTCAATTTAAAGCACTTCCAAACCTTGGTTCACTTAAAGAAGAAAGTCCGTTTAGAATTGCAAGTTCTTCAGAGAAGTTTGAAGATGCTCCGATTCAAATAACAATGTTTTCAGACTATCAATGTCCTGCTTGCAAGATGCTAAGTGAGCAAGCTCCAAAGATTGCAAAGAAATACCAAGGAAAGATAAACATCCAATATGTTTTCTATCCACTCGATATGGACTGTAACCCTTCTATTAATCGCCCAATGCACCCTCTTGCTTGTCGTGCTGCTTACCTGACGGTTTGTGCTGGACCAGAAAAATTTGTCAAAGTACACGATGACATTTTTCACAATCAAGCTTCAATGGACGTCGACTGGATCAATAACTATGCGAAAAAAGAAGGTGTTCTCGATTGTCTTAAAAAAGAAGAGACAAAAAAAGCTGTTATGGACTTGATCGCACAATCAAACCCATTTAATGTACGTTCTACACCGACGATGCTTATAAATGGTGTTAAAATTGAAGGTGTTCTTCCACTTAATCAACTTTACGGAATTTTGGATGACATCGTAAAAAATAGTAAATAATTATGGGAAAAAATAAAAAAAGGGAGATTCCAACTTGGGATCTCCCTATTATCGAAACACATTGCCATCTCGATTATCTAAAAGATCTTCCAACGCAAGAGATCCTAGAAAAATCTAAAAAATCAAATATTGAAAAAGTTGTTACAATCGCTGTCGAGCCGGGCAATCTCGATGCCGTCATTGCAATTTCCAATCAATTCGACAATGTCTACTGCACACAAGGAATTCATCCCCACGAGGCCAAGAAAATAGACCAAACTGTTCTTGATAAGATTGTCGCCAATTTAGCTCTTCCTAAAGTCGTAGCTGTTGGAGAAATTGGCCTTGACTATCACTATGATAACTCTCCTAGACAAGAACAGAGAGAGTTCTTCGAAAAGCAACTCCAGATAGCTGTTGATCATGACTATCCAGTAGTTATTCACACTCGTGATGCCGATGAAGATACTGTCGCCATTTTAAAAAACTTTTCGTCTTCACTAAAAAGAAAAGGCGTTATTCATAGTTTTACTTCGGGAATGGACTTAGCAAAATTTTGCTTAGACGAAGGCTTTCATCTAGGTTTTAACGGTATCATTACTTTTAATAGTGCTCAAAATGTTCGCAATATTCTCGATATCACACCGCTTGAGAGAATACTCGTTGAAACGGATGCCCCCTTTCTAACTCCCGTTCCCTATAGAGGAAGAGAAAACGCACCTTACTATTTACCTTTTGTTATCGAAAAGATTGCAGAAGTAAAAAATGAGACTATCGAAGAAGTCTTAAAAAAGACTTACAAAAATGCCTTTGACGTTTTCAAGTTCTAATTCCTAGTTAATAATAGCGGAATGCACAACTATAAGGGAAATATCCCAAAAATTTACGCATTCCGTTTTTTCTTTATGTTCCTCATCATCATCCCGGTGATTATTCCCTTCTATCTCTCACTTAATCTCAGCATGTCTCAAATCTTTATCCTGCAAGCGATTATGGGCTTTACCGTTGCAGTCTTCGAGGTCCCCTCAGGTTATTTATGTGATTTATGGGGAAGAAAGAAAACGATGCTACTAGGATCGTCATTAACGGCCATTGGATTTATCTACCTTATTTTTGCCACGACATATGAGCTTTTAATAATTCATGAGATCATCATTGGTATTGGTCTTAGTATGATTTCAGGATCAGATGTCTCGCTTCTCTACGACAGCCTCATTCAAGATGAACACTCTAGAGAAAATAGTTCTATCGCCTTATCTAATCTTCAATTTTCTTCAGCTCTTTCTGAAACTATCGCCTCTGTCGTTGGTGGATTACTAGTAAAGATCTCATTTTTTACTGTTATTACTACTCATGCTTTCTTTGCTTGTTTTCCTTTTTTTATAGCCTTAACACTAAAAGAGCCGCCATATCAAAAGATGGATAACAAGAGCCATAAAGAAAATACATTAAAAGTTCTTCGCCATATCTTTCAATCAGACAAACTTCTGACCCTCGTCTTTTTCAATCAAATAATTTGGGGACTTTCAACGTTTACGGCAGTTTGGATTTACCAAAAACATTGGAGCGATCACTCAATCGACCTCGCCTACTTCGGGATTCTTTGGGCCGCATATAATCTAACACATGGGCTTGTGAGTAAGAATGTTCACTTTTTTGAGAAAAGATTTGGGGCACCCTTTTTACTTGTTCTAATGGGCCTTCTACCAATTTGTGGATACTTTGGACTAGGTGCCCTTTCTGGGTGGTTTGGAGTTGCCGTAGGTTTTCTCTTTCAAGTGAGCAGAGGAATAACTCAAGTTATTTTAAAAGATGCTCTTAACTGGAGAACTCCATCAGAGTTTAGGGCCACCGCCAACTCTCTTGTTAGCTTATTCTTTAGACTAGGATTTTGCCTAATTGGTCCACTGACGGGTTATCTCATAGACAAACAGGGAATGAGCTTTGCTATGAATAGCCTAGCAGCTTTTTTCATTCTAGGCTTCTTAGTTTTTCTTATTCCTTTTATCAAAATGGTTAGAAATCAAATTCCTGAGACATAAAAAAAGGCCCACAAAATGGGCCCTTCTTTATTTACAATGTGGTACTTCAAAAACTTGTTCAGCAATTGGTTCATAGATATCTCTTTCTGATTGATCTCCAATTGTTCTAACGTACTCTTCAACTTGGATTTTCTTCATCAGATCTTGAGTCTCTTCTACAAGAACTCGTCGACATCTTTTCCCATGATTATTACACTCTCTTTGATAACGAGTATAAGTAATCGGGTAAACTAAGTTTCTCTTTCCAACTTCTACAAAAGTCCAGCCATCTTTTTCATGGTCCTTATCAAGACTTTTTCCAACATAGCGGTTTTCATAAATTGGCGTCTTCTTCAAGTGCTTTAGTGAGTCACCTTGAATACAAACGTCAAAGGCCGACACTCTTTGTCCTACAAAAATCGAATCACCTTTGATTTGATGTTTGAAAGATTTCCCAATGACCGCTCTTAACTTTTTCCAGTCAGAGTTTTGTGTTGCTTCGATAATAGTATCTCTAATCTTCCCATTCTTACTTCCACCAGAAATGCCACCGATTCCAGCATTTGATGAAATTGAACTTAACGTTAAGATTGATAATAAAATGATTTTCATTGTTTTTCTCATTTGTCGCTCATTGTATCAGTTACCATATAAGTGAAGGCCCTAATGTCGCCTTTAGCCTTACTTTTTTGTGCTATCTTTACTTTCTCACGAAAGGCCCTCTCATCAACTTGCAGCCATTCATCATAGGCTTCTTCACTTAAGCCCTCTGCGAAAAATGCAATGAGGTTCTCCCCTCCAACTTCTGTATTTGTTGGTTTAGAAAACTTCTCCGTTAAAGACAGGCCAACTCTTTTCAATGTATTTGCACTAAGAGTTGTTTGATTAGCACCCAAAATATAAAGACCTTCTTTTGTTTGCTTTAAGGCCTGTAATTCAATCATCTTTTCAAGTGTTTCAACACCATGAAGTCCATAGCGGTATTGAACAAGTTCTTTTGATAAAGGAGAACAAGCGGCCATAAAGTAGATCTCACAAAAGCAGCGATCATAGAGAATTTCACTTTCAATATCTGTTAAGTATTGAACCGACTTATTTAATTTGTTCGGATTATGCTTTTTAATTTCTTCTTGAATAACTTCAGGAACGATTTCTAAAAGAAGTGCATCATTGGTTGTATTAAAAAGTACCCGATAGATTTTAAAGAGTGTTTGATAGGTAGGTCTATTTTCTTGATTGATTAATCTTTGAAGAGTTCTTTCACTAATTTCCATCTTTTGGGCAAGAAGACGCACTCCAACCTTTGGGTCGCGATACTCTTCGAGCTTTCTTTTGAGATCCATGGCAACTTGTACCCTAAGACCCCAATTTTTTAATGATGTATTGGCATTAGTGCCCTTCTCCATAAATCTCCCAATAAAATTGGCTTATAGCATAGGAACCAAATGTTGGTCACAAACGTCTGAAAGATCTACACACACTCAAACAAAAACGGCCACTTATACAAGTGACCGCTTTCTTTTTACACAACAGGAGATTAATCTAACCTCTGCTACAGCATGGATTAGTTACAAGCTGGAATTTCGTATTCTTTTGTGAAAAGAGTTTTGTATACGTCTCTGTCATTGTTTCTTCCAACAGATCTTACAAACTTCTTAACAGTCATTTTCTTAACTGTTTCTTGCTCTACAACTTTAGAAACATACTTACAGTTTTTGTCTCTGTTGTTACAAACTCTTTGCTTAGTTGTATAAGTAATTGGGAAAGAAAGTGTTCTGTAACCAACAACTACTGATGTCCAACCGTCATTGTCACCATCGTTATCTCTTGTCTTACCAACATACTTTGTTTCATATACAGGGTATTGCTTTGTTGTTTTGAACTCATCTCCATCAACACAAACATCAAAAGCGTGTACAACTTGTCCAACAAATACTGCGTAACCGCTTAGTTGAAGTTTCCAGTTGTTCTTTACTTCAGATTTAATTGTGTCCCAGCTATCCGCTTCAGAAAGAGCGAAAGAGCTAACAGAAAGAAGTGCTGCTGCAAGTGCGATAAATTTTTTCATTTCATACCTCCCGAGGATCTCAGCCTCATATTGTTTCGAACAGTTGTTTTTTTCGATGTGTGGAATGTAGTTTTCACGAAATTAAATGGCCAAAGTTGTACACAAAAGATGTGAAAAAGGCCGACAATGTCAGGATCGTTCACAAAATTTGTGACGGCCGTTATTCTTTGTCAGTCTAAAACTAGTAAATTCATTGGTTTAGACTTCCCAATAAAAAAACCTGACGTAACTTTTTTATTCAATTGGCAATTGAGTGCTTGTTGCTAGCGGATTCCTTGGAGTATAACTGTGCTCATGTTTAAACTTACTTTCTCTCGTCTTAAAGAACTGATTTTATTTACTTTACCTCTTGTTATCGGCCAGGTTGGTCAGATGCTCTTTAGTATCGGAGATACCTTCGTTGCAGGACGCTATTCAACAGAAGCTCTCAGTGCAATTGGTGTTGCCTCTGCTATGGTTGCCCCTTTTGTTATGGTCGGTGTTTCGACAATCTTTTCAGTTTCTTCTACGGCCGCGAGACTTCGTGGAGAAGGAGTTAACCCTCATGAAACTCCAGTATGGGGTTCAAGTCTTCTTTTAAGTTTCACTCTCATGGTTGTTCTTTGCGGACTTCTTGCGATTTTCACAGAACTCGTACCAATGATTGGACTCAATGAGAATATTGTTGCAAACGTTCAAACATATTTACGTTTTGTGAACGTTTCACTTATACCAGTTTACTTTTTTCAAATTGCTAAGGAATACCTACAGGCCTTTGATAAAACGATTTTTGCTAATGCACTCATCATTTTCATGAACATTGTTAACCTCGCCATGAACTATGTTCTGATGTTTGGAATCGGTCCTTTCCCAGAACTAGGAATTAAAGGGGCCGCCATCGCTACAATCATAACAAGATTTATCATGGCCATTGTTCTTATGATTTACACATACCGTGTTCTCCCTCTTGAACACCATCTCAAGAAAGAGAGCTACTTTGATCTTTTAAAACTCGGTGTTCCCATTGGTCTTGGAACCTTGATTGAAGTTCTCATGTTCTCAACGGTAACTGTTCTCATTGGAAAGATGCCTGTGACTGTTTCAGCTGCTCACAATATCGTTTTAAATATTGCTGGTCTAACTTTTATGGTCCCTCTTGCAATCAATGGAACGGCAGGAGTTAAAGTTAGTTACGCCTTTGGAAAAAGAGATAAAGAACTTATTCGAAGCTATACTCTTGGTTGTGTTTTTATGACTGAGGCCTATATGATCCTCATGGCCTGTGTCTATTTTTTAATACCAGAACATCTAGTCGCTCTTTTCACGCAAGACCCTCAGGTTATTGCCTATGGGGCAGGACTCTTCTTCTATGTTGCTCTCTTTCAAATTCCAGATGGACTACAAATTACAATGTGGGGTGTTCTTCGCGGGCTTGGAATGAGTAAACTTCCAATGATTTTTTCATTTTTTGGATACTGGCTTATTGCCATTCCAACTGGAGCCTATCTTGCTTATAAACAAGGGATGCTAGCGGCAGGTTTATGGGCAGGACTGGCCATTGGGCTAACAATTGCTTCTCTGGTTCTAAGTTATCTCTATACATACAGAATGAAACAAATTTCAATGGTTCTCGACTACAGAGAAAGCTGATCTTTGATGTAAAAAGGTTACAAAGAGCTTTTCCTAAATAGAATTTGAAGATAATTTACTTCAAACATATCTTTGGAGTTATTCAATGAAGATCCTAGCTATTATTGCGGCCTTTTTTATTATCTGTGGTGTCTCACTTTATTTCCTTTTCAAATCGGCAATCAATATCGATTCCGAAAGTCAGAAAGTATCTATTCTAGGTGGAATGGTTAAAGTTGATGGCAAAAATGATAAGGTTCAAATTTTTGGCGATACGATTGTTGTTGATGGAAAGAATGAGAAAGTCAAATTAGGAAATCTTGTTGATATCGATGGTGAAGCACAAATCATTAAAGTCGCTGGAGGTGCCATTCTCATCAATGGCAATGAAGGCGAAACAATGATTGAAGCGTCATGGGTTGAAAGCGTTGAAGATGACAAAGTTATACTCAAGGCCGAAAAAGTTAAAGAATACATGAAAGAGAACACGAATTCATTGCTTCTTAAACTCATCACAAGTAGCAATGATAGTTATACAATTAATGGTAAAGTAAAAGAAGTCACTGATCTCTTTGTCGTCATTGAAAGTGAAAACCAAAAAAAGATAAAAGTTGAAGTTGATATTGATTTATAAAAAAGCCCCTATTAAAGGGGCTTCTTTTTAATGCGTAATCACTTCATTGATGCCTTTAATATTTTTTATCTTCTCATATGTTTCAGGATTTTTCTCTCTTACCTCGTTTAAAATGATCACATCAGGGCTTTCATAAGAATTCAAATCAATGTGAACTTGATATTTTAAAAGCCAAGTGAATAAATTCTTATAGTGCCAAAAGAGATAGAGTTCACAGGCCACAACCAACATAGGGAGAAGCATACTAGCGAATGTAAAATTCAAAAAGACTTCGAATAAAACAATGTTAATAACAACTGGTGCAAGTACAATGAGCGTGAGAGGGACGAAAATATTCATAACGAGAAGTGAACCACAAAGTACTTCTGTTCCCTTCACTAAGAAGTACAAATATCCCGTGTCTTGCATGGCCTGAATAAAACCAGCGCCAACCGTAGTTGATTCAGCTTGTGGTAAAAAGTTGATGAAACCATCAAAACCTTTTATCGCAAGAATGGCCCCAAATAGAGTTTGAACAACCAAGGCCAATTTATTTTTATCCTTCGATTCCATAAATCCTCCTAGAGATTTCTCTTGCTATCTTCTTTATTTTAACACTGTGAGAACGAATAAAATTCGTCTAAACCATTAATATTCCTTGTTAATAGAGTGGTATTCGACACTTGAAAAATTCCTGACTAAAAAAATTAACTTTTGTCTAAAGCCTGACTATATAAGTCCGACAAGCAATACATGAGAAAAAGAATCAACATTGCCAACATTGTTCTTGGACTCTGCTTATTTGCTTCAATTTCATCATATGGGCAGGAATTGAGCTTTAATGTAGAGAAATATCAACCGACAGAATTCGACTATATGTTCGAAATTCAAAATAAGAATTTTGAAAAAGTCACTCTGGATTGTCAGAGCTTTATCAATGGCCTCGACTTTAGAAATGATAAGAACGAACAGATCGCTCTTTTCATGCTGGACATTGCAGAATGCGAAGATATCCACCATCGAATCAAATCAATTCAAAGCGAAAATAAGATGGCCTGTATTGACCTCGATTTTTCTAGACGTCTTTACGATGTGAAAGAAAGCGATGAGAGCTGTATTTAAATATTTGTTATCGTTGCGAGAATTTTATTAAGCTTATCAAGTCGAAGATCTTTCTTATGAATATCTCGAATATCATTTATTTCTTTAAAGATCTTTTCGTGGATTTCTTTTGATTGATCAATTTGAGTATGCGATTCAGAGCGAAGTTCATTGAGAACAATCGTCTTCAAAGAGTTTCTTGCGATATTTGGTCCGTCATTAAAAAAAACATCTTCATTTCCAATAAAGTTAAGATTCTTTTTCACATTAGAGGGAATGATGTCGTTATCAAAACCAACACTATCTAAAGTCACAAGAAGGTCGACATTTCTAAACCCATTGCTAATTGTATTTAACCGGTTAGCAATAGAAACGGCGGCATCGCCCCCTAGACTATGCCCTACAAGAACGACGGGCATTTGTTCTGGTCTTCTTAGAATTTCCTCAACGATCTTATCTTCTTCTTTCCAAGTGAAATGCGTTCCACCTTCAACTGCACCAGCAAGCTCATCGAGTCCACCATCATCACTAATTCCATTTAGGTGAAGCCCCGTAATAAAAAAGAAGGCCGGCTTATCGATAGAATCGAGTTTCTGGATAGCTTCAGCTGTCTCTTCAGTGCTTGCAACTGGATTCGAACTAGAAGAAGAAAGAGAAATACTGGGAACAAGATTTGAAACTAATCCAACGCCTGGGGTTGTAAGTGCTTTTACAGCAACACCTGCAGCGTCTTTTACAAGTCGCTCCCCTGCTTGAGTAATCTCTTTTCCATTTTGTTTGAGATTTTCTTTTACACTCTCTGCTTTCTCAGAGAGTCCCTTTGCTTTTTTTGAAACTTCAACTTTATCTGCCATTGTCCCAGCGACTTCCTTGGCCACGACTTTACTCGCTTGCTTTGAGGCGAGTCTTTTATTGAGGTAGTCTTGTTTGGTCGCATAATGAATGACATCAGATGAGGTTCTCATCTCTCTAGAATACCTTATTCAGTAAACACGAGTAGTCGAACGGAAAAAAGGTCCTCGAAGTAAGAAAGTAAGAGTTTTTTACTCGTAATTTTTGCGATAGGTAAGAAGTAACACAAGGAGAGAAATATGAAATTACAAACACTTACAAAAGTATTCATTCTTCTACTTTGCTCAACTTCGCTTCAGGCAAAAATTAACCAAGAATGCGTAAAAGCAGTTAGATCTGAATACCCTTATCCCAACACCGTCACAGCATCCAAGGCCTGCCGAAATGTCGACATGAATTGTGTTAAAGACGTAAGAAGTGATTACCCCTATCCTAATACAGCAACAGCAGCAAACAGCTGTCGTGGAAGAATTAACCAAGAGTGCGTAAAAGCAGTTAGGTCTGAGTACCCTTATCCAAACACAGCCGTGGCCTCAAAGTCCTGTAAGAATGTAGATATGATCTGTGTCAAAGCAGTTAGAAGTGAATATCCTTATCCAAATACAGCGACTGCAGCAAACAGCTGTCGTGGAAGAATTAACCAAGAGTGCGTAAAAGCAGTTAGGTCTGAGTACCCTTATCCAAACACAGAGAGTGCTTCAAAAATATGTCAGTATGTAGATATGAAATGCGTAAAGACAGCTAGAAGCGAATATCCGTATCCAAGTTCAGCAAAAGCAGCAGAAAGCTGTAAAACGAGATAAAAAAAGCGCGGTTTCAATCCGCGCTTTTTCATTTAATTACATTTATTGACGACAAGCTCTTCCCAGTTCGCTTTATCTTGATAATCAGAGTCTAGAAGATATTTCACTCGGTAATCAGAACCAGAAAATTTAATCTGTAAGTCATTGATTTCAAGGTGTCCACCTTGAGCATAGTCAGAGTTTACATTGCCAGCAAGCGCCTTGAAAATAGAAGCTAATTCAAAGAATTGACCTCTATAACAAACCTCTCCAGATCTCAGAGATGTCAGTAGTGACGATTGATTGAGCTCTAAAGTATAGCCGCCCTCCTGGTGCTCTCTTTTATAGAAACCAATTTCATTATCACCTACAACTAAACATGCTTCACGTTGACATTTTTTCGGTGCATCAAGCCCCTCGTCATACGAAAAAACAGTTGAAGTAAGTAATAGTGCAGCTGAAAGAAAAAATAATTTCATAGAATCTCCCTTTGCAACCTATTTACCTCAACAAACCATATTTTCGCAGTAACCTTGTAAATCTTTTGCACTTAATCAAACACTCGAATTCACTCGAGTGGCATCGTTTTCATCAATGGCATTATCATGCATTCTGTGGCAATATTCAGGGCAAGTTCTTATTAATAAAATTATCCTTAATTTCGGAGTGTTCAATGTCGAAAATTAGAGTTGGAATCAATGGTATGGGAAGAATCGGTAGAACGGTTCTAAGAGAAATCATCAACAGAAATGTTGAAGAAATTGAAGTTGTTGCGGTTAATAGCCCAGGACTTCCTGAGCAATATGTTCACCTGCTAAAATATGATTCTGTTCACGGAAAATTTGATGGTGAAATCACAATCAAAGATGGTCATATACTAAACATCAATGACAGAAAAATTACTTTCCACAAATATCGTGACCCACTAGAAATTCCTTGGGGAAATGACAAAGTTGATATCGTTATCGATGCAACAGGAATTTTTAAAGACAAAAAGGGTCTCGGAAAACACCTAAGAGATTCAGTTAAAAAAGTTATCATGTGTGCTCCAGGAAATGACCTTGACGGTACATTCGTTATGGGAATCAACCACGAAGAGTACAGCAATGAAAAACACCACATCGTTTCAAATGCATCATGTACAACAAACTGTCTTGCTCCAGTAGCAAAAGTTTTAAATGACGTTTTTGGAATTGAGTCTGGTTATATGACAACAGTTCACTCTTATACTGGTGATCAAAGAATCCTTGATTCTTCTCACAAAGATATGAGAAGAGCGAGAGCAGCTGCTGTTTCTATGATCCCTACGACAACTGGTGCAGCAAAGGCCGTTGGTCTTGTTATTCCAGAACTCCAAGGAAAACTTGATGGTTTCGCAGTAAGAGTTCCAACACCAAACGTTTCACTTGTTGACCTTAACGTTATCGTAAAGAAGCAAGTAACAATTGAAGAAGTTAATGCTGCTCTTAAAGAAGCATCAGAAACTTCACTTGAAGGTGTTCTTGCTTATGTTGATGAGCCACTTGTATCTTGTGACTTCATGGGAATGAGAGAGTCATCGGCTCTTGATGCTGACCTTACAAATGTTATGAACGGAAACAACGTTAAAGTTGTTGCATGGTATGACAATGAAGCAGGTTTCTCTAACAGAGTTATTGACCTAGCTATTCATATTGCAAAGGCTCTCTAAGATGGCCCTCAAATTTGTAGATGAACTTGATTTACAAGATAAGAATGTAGTGGCGCGTTTTGACTTCAACGTGCCACTCGATAAATCTGATAAATCAAAGATCACTGATACAACGAGAATTGATAACGCTCTTGAGACAATTCAATACATTCTTGAAAGTGGAGCAAAGAAACTTGTCCTCATAAGTCACCTTGGTCGCCCGAAAGGAAAACCAAATGAAGAAATGACACTTGAGCCAGTTGCGACTTACCTAGCTCAAAAGCTCGGTGAAGATGTTGTCCTGACTGAGTCTTGTACAGATGCGGGAATTAAAACTCTTTTGAGTCTTAACGAGACAAAGATTATTCTTTTACAAAACGTTCGCTTTCACAAAGAAGAAACTGAGAACGATCATGAATTCGCTAAGGCACTTGCTGCTTACGGTGATGTTTATGTAAACGATGCTTTTGGAACTGCCCATAGAAAGCATGCTTCAACTTATCAAATCAATGCATTTTTTAAGAATAGAGCTGCCGGTGGATTTCTTTTAAAGAAAGAAATCGAAGCTCTTTCAAAAGTCGTTAACTCTCCAGCACAACCATTTGTGGCCATTGTTGGAGGAGCGAAAGTTTCTGATAAAATCAAAATCATCGACAGCCTTTTAACAAGTGTTCAATCTCTTTTAATTGGTGGAGCGATGGCCTATCCATTCTTAAAAGCGAAAGGCTATGATGTTGGAACTTCACTTTGTTCTGATGAAGATGTCATTCTTGCAAAGAAAATTCTCAATAGCTCAAACGGAAGAAAATTAATTCTTCCAATTGATCACCTTTGTGCAGAATCACTTGATGGTGAAGCTGTTGAAGTTGAAAAGGAAAATATTCCTGAAAATCTTATGGGACTTGATATTGGACCTAAGACAATTCAACTTTATAAAGAAACTCTCCACGGAGCAAAAACAATTCTTTGGAATGGACCAATGGGACTATTTGAGAACGAGAGTTTCTCAAAGGGAACATTCGCTATTGCTGAGATTTTAGCTGAATCCAAGGCCTTCACTGTTATTGGTGGTGGAGATTCAGTAAGTGCTGTTAAAAAGTCGGGACTATCAGAGAAGATGTCTCACGTTTCAACTGGTGGTGGAGCTTCTCTCGAGTACATCGAGCAAGGAACTCTCCCTGGGATTCAGGCCCTGAAATTTGGAATTGATCTCTAATTATTAAGGAAGAATATTATGAGTAGAATTAAGTATGTATATGGAAACTGGAAAATGAATCAAGGTCTCAAAGAAATTGAAACTTTCTTTGAAGAACTAAGTGAAAATCAAAAAGACTGGAAATGTGTTTTTGGAATTGCGCCTCAATTTCTTCACCTTTCAAAAGTACTTAACTCTACTCAAAATATGAATGTTAAAGTTGGTGCTCAAAATTGTTCTCATAAAGAGTCTGGGGCCTTTACTGGAGATATTTCTCCTGTATCACTCAAAGAACTAGGTTGTGATTTCGTTATTATTGGACACTCAGAAAGAAGAGCTTTCTTTAAAGAGTCCCATGAAGTGATCAATGAAAAAACAAAACTTGCTCTTAGTCTTGGACTTGAAGTTGTCTTCTGTATTGGAGAAACACTTGAACAAAGAGAAGCGGGTAAAGTTGAAGATGTTTTAAAAGAGCAAATTACAAAAGGTCTTGAAGGACTTACAGCAAAAGACTTAGAAAATGTTGTCATCGCTTATGAACCGGTATGGGCAATTGGTACAGGAGTAACAGCAACTCCAGAGCAAGCAGAAGAAACTCATGCTATGATTCGCTCATTTCTTGACAGTGATACAGCATTTAACGCTTCGACAACATCGATTCTCTATGGAGGATCAGTTAAGCCATCAAATGTCGAAGGCCTTCTTTCAAATGAAAATATTGATGGAGCTCTCGTCGGAGGGGCAAGCCTCAAGGCGCAAGACTTCAACGCTTTATGCGAAGAAGCCTCTAAGCTATCTTAAAAAATCCCAGAGGGAACCTAATCAAGGTTCCCCAACAATTCCAATGTGAACAATTCGATCGCCCGCCTCACAGCAAGGACTTACATTTTTCCCAATAACAACACCGTCATGAGTCGATCTAATCTCTTCTTTTAACTCACCAAAGACATTATAAACCTTGGCCAGAAGATCTCCCTTCTTAATCATATCGGTTAAGTTAGGAAGCACATCTACAACACCACCTGTATATGAAAAAATCCAAAATGAACGATCACAAATAACTGCATCATCAGTTAAGTCACGAACTTTTCCAGGATACATCTTTAAAGATCTCATTGTGTTGAAGATCCCCTCTAAAGTGTCATCAATTAAATTGTGCTGAAATGTATTTGGATTTCCAATCTCAACTGTAATACTTGGAATGCCTTGCGAGTTCGCCCAAGACCTCAAGGTACCTTCTTCATCATATTTTTGGACAATGATATGAGGATTTTGAAGCATTGCCATTTGGCGTGTTTTTTCATTGTCTAGATCTGCACGAATATAGAGACTATTCACCTTTCCAAAACTAGCAGTGTGTAGATCAAGATGGTAATCAAAATGCTTTACAATTTTAGACGTGAAAAAGTGAGAGTAAATCTCGGCCGGTTTCCCCTTCTCTTTACCAGGCATAACCCTATTTAGGTCTTGCCCATCAGAGAAATATCGCGTCTTATTCAAGTATCCAGGAATATTTGAAACGGGAACGGCAACAATCTGACCGCTTAATTTCTTTAGATTAACTTCTTCAAAAAGCTTGAAAATGGTTGAAAGACCATTGAGCTCATTTCCGTGAACCGCTGCAGTAATCCCGAGCGTTGGTCCAGGCTTCTCCCCTCTGGCCACAATGATTGGAACCTTCCAAGGTGTCCCCAGTGCAGAATTAGAAATGTGAATATGAAGCTTATGTATCTCCCCTCTTTTTAGGGATGAAAACTTTAGCTCTTCTCGTGTTTTTATGTTTAAAATCTTTGTCATTCCAGCATTATACGCCTGAATGCTCATGTGAATCACACCACGGCGCACAAAACAAAAGAGAAAACTTTGTGCTCGCTTGTCAAAGGCTACATTTTTTTGCTAACTTAGAGCATTAATTAATAACTCAACTTAGATTAGGAAGTTATAAATGGTTACTTCGTTGATGATTTTTCACGCGTTTATTTCAGTTATTTTAATTGTTACTGTTCTTATGCAATTTGGTAAAGGTGCAGAGGCAGGTCTTCTTTCTGGTGGTGCAAGTGATGCTGTTTTCAGTGGTTCACAGAAAGGAAATATCATGACTAAGATCACAACTGTTCTTGTCATTATTTTCATTGGAAATTGTATCCTACTAACGAAACTACAAACTGGTAAAGAGCAAAAGTCTCTTCTTGATGATGAAGCTCCAGTTGCGAGACCACTTAACTCAGATGCGATGAATACAAACAACGCAGCTCCTGAAGCGAAAGCAACAGAGACAAAAGAAGCGGCTCCAGCAGAAACAAAAACAGAGACAAAATAATTCAAATAAAAAATCCTCCGAAAGGAGGATTTTTTTTATCTTATTTTAAGCAGCATCTTTCTTGTCTACTTTCACTTCCCCAAATTCATTCTTATCTTTCTTAAATAAATCGTGATTCATTTTCTTTGCCTGAACTTTTTCAAGCGGCAAGACTTTATGAGGCATGCATGGATCAAAACTATCAGGAAGCTCATGATTAGACTTTCCTTTATAGACAACATTTGTCACTTTCGTTTTAAAAGCTTCAAAGAGATTTGGATCTATTTTTCTACCACTCGATCTTTCCATTACAGCAAGAGCATCTTCCATAGAGAGCGCCTCATGGTAAGAGCGCTTCGTTGTTATGGCATCAAAGAAATCTGCGATGGCACAAATACGAGCAAGAATATGAATCTGCTCACCCTCTAAACGATTTGGATAACCTGTACCATTATAATTTTCGTGATGCTCAAACACCACTCTTCTAATAACATTAAAGTCTATTCCATCAACATTTACATCACCCTTTTCAATCATGTCTTTACCAAATCCAGGGTGTCTTTTGATGATGGCAAACTCTTCGTCTGTAAGTCCATCTGCACTGTTAAGAATTGTCGTCGAGATTTGAACCTTTCCAAGGTCATGTAAAAGTCCACCAAGACCTGCTAAAACCATTTCTTCTCTCGTCACTTTAGGTTTAAGTGCCTTTAAAAGAGAAATACAATACATCGAAACGTTGATTGAATGATCGTAAGTATAGAAGTCGTGAAAACTAAGATCGGCAATGAGGTTTCGAACCTCTCCAACACCATAATCTTGAATAACATCAACCATCCCTTCAACAGAGTCTCTGCAACCTTCAACAACTTCATTTAAAATTTCAGTTGTAAAGGCCTTAGAAGGATCAAATAATTTATTCAAATAGCCAATCGCCGAATCTTTAATGACTTCAGTCTTCTTGGTATCAGGTACATTATGTAGTTTTGCTAGACTTCTAAGATATAAGTCTCTTTGTTCCTCAAGGACATAGAGTTGATGAAATTTACCTTTAAACTTTGTAAGATCATCATTTGAGACAGGGTTACCAGATGAGTGTACTTTGACAAATCTTTCTCTATTTTCAAGAGCAGATGAATTAATAAAGAGATCGTAAGGAAGATCGTCATTTAATAGAATTAAATCAAATGATACTGAAAAAAAGCTGTGTTTATCTGTCTTAGTCTGTTCATTCATGAAACGGCCCATATCCCTATTATTCACTATCCTACTCTCAATCTTATCGGAAACTGTGAGTTGATTCCTAAATTTTTTTAAGTTATATAAGCCATCGAAATCATGTCTAAATAAAGATTTGAATATGCCAATTTTTATACCTATCACTGGCCTAAGTTGCCTCTTTACAGTTCTTCTCGAAAATATCTTACTCCTGATTTAAAATTTATTTTATGAATTATCCTAAATTTCTAGACAACAAAAAGTACTCTCAATTACACGATGAAATCTCAGAGCTAGAGCAACTAAGTGCTCTTTCAGAGAACTTAAAACGTATTCATATTATTACGACTAAGAGCTACTCTTCTTTCGATGATTTGATTTTCGAATATTTAAGTGTTGGACTAGAAGTCTTTGGAATGAGAATTGGAATCGTCTCACGTATTGAAGATGAGGACTATATCGTTTGTAATGCAATTTCTCCTGATAACTCTTTGAGTAAAGGCGACATTTTTCCACTTGAAGGAACTTACTGTCGAGAAGTTTATCATTCTCAAGAAGTAATAGGTTTACCTCACGTTGGATCTTTAGAATCAATGAAAGACCATCCCGTTTATCAGAATATGAAATTAGAATCATACTTATCTGCTCCAATATACGTTGGAGGCAAACTCTATGGAACTCTTAATTTCTCATCAACAGATATTCGAGATTTTGGATTTTCTGAAAATGAGAGAGACCTTATTTCACTTATGGCCAACTCAATAGGTAACTTTCTTTTTCTCAATGATAAAGAACAAGAAATCCTTAAGTCCAATGATCGATTGAAAAAGCTTGTTGGTTACGTTGCCCATGATCTAAGAACTCCACTTGGAAATATCAGGAGTTTAGCTGATTTTATTGAAGTAGATTCTGACAGTGAAGAGTTTTTGGAACTCATTAAAAAATCTGCTGATGATTCACTTGAGATGATTTATACAATTTTGGATATGGCAGCGATGGGAACGGGAAAAATCGAACTCAATAAAGAGCTCAATCGTCTAGATAATGTCCTAGAGCATTCCCTATCTCAATTTAATCGCCATCTAGAAAAGAAGAATCTTAAAATTAAAAAAATTTTTGAGGATATTCCAGAAGTCGAAATTGATTACTATAGAATGGAGCAAGTTTTCTCTAATCTTATTTCTAATGCCACCAAATATTCTATGCCAGATACGACGATAGAGCTTTCTCTTAAAAAACAAGATGATCAGAGTCTACGCTTCACCATTAGAAATGTTAAATGTGATGATAATGATGCCAATGATTCTCAAATTGATAAATCAATAGGCTTTGGTCTTGAAATCGTACGAGAGATTTTAAAGCTCCATAAGGCGAAACTTTGGAAAGAAGAAAAAGATGGTCTCTATTCGAGTGGTTTTATCTTTGAAATACCTTCTTCATAGTAAAGCGACGAACTTTTTTATATTCTAAACTCTCTCTTTCATAGAGAGTTGCTGTGTAATGATTGCCTGTCTTTTTCTTTTTTAAAGAAATAAAAGAATGGTCTGAGACTTTTATGTAATGCTCCGATTTGTCTTTGACAGCTTTCAAGGGATCATCCCCAACAAGACTTGAGATGACTTCTTTACCTATTTGATACTGAATTTCATAAGTTTTATCTTTTTTCTGTGGTTCAATTTTTGTGATGAACTCAATTCGATGCCTCTTTTTTTCATAGCGAAAAGACCCACGGTAAAGATCAATGATGTTTTCCTTTGCAATCTTTCTTCTCTCACTGGCATCTAATGTTTCAGGAACATCGTCTCTCCAACTATCATCGACAAAGCCCTCATCACTCTCCTGTACTTCTTTTTGTAATTCTAAAGAAGCTCTCTTTTTTACTTTCTCTTCTAATTCTCTAACTTTCTTTTTTAAAGCAATATTCTCATCTGTATTGCTCTTATTCTCCATAGGCGGAGCTTCAACATTTGAAAGGTTGTCCCAAATATTTGAGTCGAGTTTTAATGAAAGATTCGCTAAAAGAACAAGCATCACCTTTCCATAAATCTCATTGGCCTTTTCAAATTTCTCTCTTTGATCCTTTAACTCCTGAAGCTCCCTTAGGTCAGTCTTCTCTATTTGGGTTAGCTTTCTCTCTAAATCTTCAACAGTATTACGAAATTGCTCTTCCTGAGGATCTTTCAAATTTCCCAGCATGTAACCTAGAATTGAAAATGTTAGAGAAGTAATAAGCAAGAGAGTGAAAGTTGTTTTTTTCATAAACTAATTCCAAAAAAAAAGGAGGGCCAAAGCTCTCCTTTTGTAGACTTTTAAATCGTGAGCTTATGAAATTCTAGAATGGAATATCGTCAGCAGTAAAGCTTGAATCAGTTGAGATATCGTAATCTTGATTCATTGCTGTATCTTGCATTGCTCTTGGCTGCTCTTGGTTCATAGAGTTATCTCTTTGGTAAGAACCTTGTTGAGACTGTCCAGCATTTGCTGTTCCACCTAGAAATTGAATATTTCTAGCGTTAATTTCTGTTGTATATCTTTTGTTTCCGTCTTTATCGTCCCATGAACGAGTTTGAAGTTGCCCTTCAACGAAACACTGTCTACCTTTTGCAAGGTATTGGTTACATAGCTCAGCTAGTTTTCCCCAAACAACAACTCTGTGCCATTCAGTTCTTTCTTGTTTTTGACCTGACTTGTCTGCCCATGACTCGCTTGTAGCAAGAGTAAAGTTACATACTGCTGCTCCAGATGGTGTGTACTTAAGTTCAGGATCTTGCCCTAGACGACCAATAAGGATTACTTTGTTGATACTCATATGAGTCCTCACTTGAAAATGGTTACGGGAACAAAACTTGAGAATCCCATAACGACTGTTGTTAATTGGATAATTTATGACATGAAGATCATCGATTTAAAAGTCTAATTTAAAGGGTGCAAGAAGATAATAAAAAAGGGTGCTCTTAAGCACCCGATATTATTATTTAAGAAATTTCACAAGCTCAATTAAGCTTCTTGAGGGGCATTCTCATTATTGTTACCTGGTGCAACATTTTTCGAATCCCAAAAAACTTTAACCTTATCGCGTGCAACCTTAACATCTTTTTTATACCAAGTTGCATCGAATCCACAGTGCGGACAAGGTATCTCTTTTTTAAAGACAACTCTTAGCGCCGCTTCAAAAATCCCCCACACAATAAAGAAAACAAAAAAAGATTTCACGCCCATTAAAGGCCACAAACAAACCATTAGAAATATGCTTGTCAGTGCGCATTGTGCGTAGTTTTTTAAGCTTAACCTAGGAGTTGAAGTAAAGGCCCTTTGTGTTCCACATAGGGGACAAAAAAACTCCATGCTCGGGTTTTTATACTTAAATGTCCTCTTTTCTAGGGGATTGTGCTTCATTTTTACTCGACCTCCATCAGTCCTTAAACTCTATTATAACAGGCCGCTAGCCCCTCTTTAAGCAGGTAAAAAAGTGCTCCGAGGGTCTATTTCACCCCTCGGAGAGGGAGCACTCGAGCGAGTGCGATTAAAAAGATGTGATAGTCTTTGAGGGGACCTCCGGCTCTGCCAACGTGCTACTTTCCATGGTCGCCGAATAAACCTTCCATGGCCTATGTCCTATTGTTCAAGAAACATACCAAATAGACGCACAGCACATCCCTTTCATTACAAAGATTTAAAGCTTCTCGTTGACGCTCCAAATTGGCTCCAGTAGCATTAAGACACTAAAGTTTTAAGGATGAAACATGGCCAAAAGCCCGACCAAAAAAGACAATAAAGCTCGAAATAGTGAGCGCGGACAACTGAGTATTTTTCTCGGAATTGTTCTTGTTGTTCTGATTACGATGATGGCCTTTGTCATCAATGTTGGACTTTTTGTAAAGGCCAAGATTAATTTGCAAAATGCTGTTGATGCCGCTGCATGGTCAGGAGCCGCCACTCAAGCCCGCCAACTTTCAAATATTGGTTATCTGAACTGGGAAATGAGAAACACTTATAAAGAGTGGATGTTTAAGTACTATGTGATCGGCCAAAGAGGAAATACTAAAACTCACCTCAGCAATATCTCAGCTTCAAATATGAACTACCGCCTAGGAACTTTAACCGGTTCTTCAGCTTCTAGTTATGATCCCTTTAATATCCCTAGCATTTGTCTGCACTTTGGTAGTTCTCACAATATTTGCGGTATCTATAAGATTCCAGGTCTTCCACGATTTGCTTCAAGTGGTCTTCCTCAAGTCAGCGAGTATTTTGAATCGGCCCTCAACACGTTCGTAAGACTTAAGGCCAACGCCTGTTCAACTCGATCAGATATGAATTTTGCCGCCGCAATGACTTGGGCCTATGGAACGAAAAGGCAAATTTTCAATGATGCACCAATGTTAGCAACTCATCGAGTTGGAGCATGGCCTCAGTCTATTGAGCTAGGAATGCGAATTAGAAATCTTGAAAATATTGTTAACAGACCACCAGTTCCCGCTCCAATTTGTCTTGGAGGAAGTGCTGGAAGCTGTACAAATGTTCAAGACCTACAGTCTGAATTCACTAGCGATATTCCTATGAATGAAAGACCTATAAAGGCCTTTATGTCGGCCTATCGAAATCTTTCAGGTGGAGCCTTTAAGTCAGATAGTATTGATCCTACTTCACAAGATGAGTTTGCTAGTTCATTTAAATTAACTGAACTAAGCCCTACTCCTGTCGACATAAATCCAACATCTCTAAGTGGTGTTCTCATGCCGACCTCTGGAGCCATTACGAAACACTATCTAGACCTTATGGCCTTTCCAATCAATCTCGTTACTTTCTTCCATGCTTTTATCGCGGCAGATAATGATAACGAAACGATCCCTGATATTAGTGCACCTTTTCAAGCGACTTGTGGTGTTACAAAGACGGCCCTTCCAGTTCCTGCTTACCTCTTCGGTTTTGTTAAAAACCCTGAAGTAATGACTTATTACTCTGTAAAGGGAGAAGCTAATTTCATTGGAATGTTCTTTCCATTTACTGATCGAAATGGAATTAATCTCAAGGCCTACGCTTCAGCAAAGCCATTTGGTGGAAGAATTGGACCAATGCTCTTTGCTCCAGGAAGTGGAGGGACAACTGTTACCCCTAGACAACCAACATCATTTGCAAGATCTAATAACTATCTATCGGCCCTTAGAACCACAGGACTTAGCTATGCCGCTGGTATGCCGATTCCACTTGGAAGTACGGCCGCTACGCCATTTTGGGTTGACGATGACACAGATCCAATTGGGGGCTCACCTCTGGCAGGAGCAGGAAATACTCTCTTTGCCATTCCAAATCTACTCTATGATCTGACATCTGCCTCTGGTGCACCGTCAATGACTAATCCAATTGAAATCTTAAATAGAGCAGCAAACTCTTTACAGGCTAATAACGCTAGTGAAAGGCAAGGTCTCTACGATAGTAATCAATTTAAGGCGCTCTTGGCTAATCTCCCAACGACGGCATCGGGAAGCCTCATTCTTACAGCTGAAATGATTGATGAGGCCCTTGAAAATGTAAGAGCACCTACTCGTTATGAAGCTGCTAATTATATGGTTCCTCACCAAGATGACATGCCATCCAATGCCGAAGCAATGGATTCCCTACCAGCTGTCGACTCGGTTGGAGCAACCACTGCTGGAAACTTTAATTATCGACTCTACGGCCCTCTTTATGGTCAGGATACTCTCTACCCAGAGGTTTCCTATATTACGCAAGCACTCAATGATTACATCCTCAATAATTCGACGGCCATTGAGACTTTTCTTGATTCACTTTCACAAGTAGCAGATAGCATTAGGTCCCAAGGCTCAAGTGCCGGTCCCGGAGGCCCTGATCGCTATGATGATGCAGCAGGAACAATTCACTCAGGCAATTTAGACAATGAACTGAATAGCTGTGCTGCAACAGATCCAAAAATTAGTATCGCTGCAAAATTTAAGCATTTCTTTCTCGGTGTCGGTTCAAAATGTGACATTATCGCTCTTAGAGACTCCATTGCCACGTGGGTTAACGACGAAGCAGCAGCCAATCCAGATTGGGCAAATTTCTTCGTTTCAAGCTACAAGAAACCTTCTGGACTAAGTGCAGGAGAGCTTGCCACAGGTTATAATCCCGGTCCAAGGCAAGGAAACGATGCCCCAATCACAGGAATGATGGAGTCGGCCTTAACCGGAGGTAGTCTTACAGTGGGACCAAGAAGAAACTTCTATTCCACGAAATTCATAGGTACGGGAATGGTCGATGGCTCTAAGTTCTCTCTTAGAAACCAGAATATGTACGTTGAAGGGATGGGTTCTGGTTTCTCTAACCTTCCAGCAATTCCTGAATATTCTTCTTCTAATCTGCAAAATATGCTAGAACCTGGCCAATTGAGCGAGTTTGGTGAATTAAGTTTCTAAAAGTTCTACAAAAAATCTTGAAAATTATTAAACTTAAACGCTATACTTGCCGTAGATTGGGATGGATTCAAAAAAATAATCAAAAAAACATAATTCATAACAAGGATTAAGATCGTGGCAAAAAAGAAAGTAGCTAAAAAAGCGGCAAAGAAAGCGACTAAAAAA